>JBBDID010000019.1:109272-150009 GCA_040880585.1 Crocinitomicaceae bacterium
CCCGAAAGGGTTTCAAACCCTTTCGGGGTTAAGGCAGAATTAAGGAACGAGATAACCTTTTGAAAAACAGACCCGTTTAATAAAAGCATACTATTATTTATTGGTTATGCTTAAACGAACACTTTTCTTTGGCAACCCTTACCATATCAGCACCCGCGACTTGCAGCTACATGTAGTTGAGAAAGATACGGGTGAAATAAAAACCGTTCCTGTTGAGGATATCGGTTTTATTGTTTTTGAACATCCGCACATTACATTTACTCAAAGTGTGATGCAGTTACTGGCCGAGAATAATACCGCAGTAATTTTTTGCGATCAGAAATTCCACCCTTCTTCTATGTTATTTCATCTGGATACCCATTATATCCAAACTGAAAAGTTCAAACATCAGATCAATGCTTCAGAGCCTTTGAAAAAACAACTTTGGCAGCAAACGGTAAAACAAAAGATCGTTAATCAGGCAGATGTGCTTACTATGCAACAAAAGGATGCGGAAGCTTTATACTATAAAGCAAAACAGGTAAAAAGCGGAGATAGTACCAATGAAGAAGCAAAAGCTGCAAGGCAGTATTGGACCCGGTTATTCGGAGAAAGCTTTAGAAGGGAACGATTCGGTGAAGCCCCCAACCCGGCATTGAACTATGGCTATGCCATTTTACGGGCAGCAACGGCAAGAGCGCTTGCGGGGACGGGCTTATTGTGCACGCTCGGTATTCACCACCGCAATAAATACAATTCCTTTTGTCTGGCAGATGATGTCATGGAGCCTTACCGACCATTTGTAGATGAAACGGTTTATAGTATGCATCACGGAGGATTGGATTGTCTTGACCTGGGAAAAGCAGAAAAGGCAGAACTACTTTCCCTGCTGACCAGAGATGTGATCATGAATGAACAGGTGAGTCCGTTAATGGTGGCATTGAGTAGAACATGCAGTTCACTGGCGAAATGTTTTGAGGGTTCAGCCAGAAAAATTGTTTATCCAACCTTCAGGATATGAGACACCAACGATTAAACGCCTATCGCATCATGTGGTTATTTGTTTTTTTTGATCTGCCTACCAATACCAAAAAGGAAAGACGCACGGCTCAACAGTTTCGAAAAAAATTGAAAAAGGATGGCTTTACCATGATGCAGTATTCTGTTTACACCCGTCATTGTGCCAGTTTTGAAAGTGCTCAGGTTCATTTGAAGCGCATAAACGCTATGATCCCAAAGGCCGGGCAAGTCAGTATATTACAAATAACCGATAAACAATATGGAAATATCCTTAATTTTTGGGGTGCTGCTACCAAGCCCATGGAGAGCAGTCCTCAGCAACTGGAATTATTTTAAATTAAACCCTGTGACAGGGTTTAAAACCCTGTCAGGATTTAAAATCAAAAAAAAAGCGGAATCAAGGCCATTTGCTTCCTTAAAACCGCTTTTTTCAATACGACATTTTTTTGTAATAGACTAATTACCAATCTGCTATTCTGCGCGGTAATGTCGTCATTCTTTTTCTTTAATCAAACCACAACCTTTTGTTTCGGCTTTAGCTTTTTTATCGCAATGTCGTCATTCTTTTTCTTTAATCAAACCACAACTGATCTATAATATTAATCATTTGATTTAAAAATGTCGTCATTCTTTTTCTTTAATCAAACCACAACTGCAAATGATTTTAATTGGTTATGATACTAAATGTCGTCATTCTTTTTCTTTAATCAAACCACAACGTCAAAAGTCTTTCAAACGTTTGTTTAATTAATGTCGTCATTCTTTTTCTTTAATCAAACCACAACCGTCTTAGGCAGTTACTTCTTGGCTACAATAATGTCGTCATTCTTTTTCTTTAATCAAACCACAACTAAATGTCCGGGTGCATTTCCTTTAAATTTAATGTCGTCATTCTTTTTCTTTAATCAAACCACAACGCCATACATCTTACTATACACAAGGGATAAAATGTCGTCATTCTTTTTCTTTAATCAAACCACAACCTAATATAAGTAGTCTCACATGCTTTTTCAAATGTCGTCATTCTTTTTCTTTAATCAAACCACAACGCACTAATTCAACTCCTGAAAAAAAGGCAGAATGTCGTCATTCTTTTTCTTTAATCAAACCACAACGGGAGCGCGCCCATTGTCTGCTAATTGTAAAATGTCGTCATTCTTTTTCTTTAATCAAACCACAACAAACCGCATATCAAAGCCTTAATGATTTTTAATGTCGTCATTCTTTTTCTTTAATCAAACCACAACTGAAACCTCAGACAATTCATCTATTTCACAAATGTCGTCATTCTTTTTCTTTAATCAAACCACAACGAACTAATTCAACTCCTGAAAAAAAGGCAGAATGTCGTCATTCTTTTTCTTTAATCAAACCACAACTACTTTCCTTCTTACCGTTTTAACACTTTAAATGTCGTCATTCTTTTTCTTTAATCAAACCACAACGTATTCTTAAAGGATCGGCAGAGCAGATTAAATGTCGTCATTCTTTTTCTTTAATCAAACCACAACATAGGGTATTTATACCATAGAAAAAAAACAAATGTCGTCATTCTTTTTCTTTAATCAAACCACAACTCAATAGTTGCATTAGTAATTAACATAAAAAATGTCGTCATTCTTTTTCTTTAATCAAACCACAACTCCTTCCAGCTAAAAGCCCGGCTATTTTCTAATGTCGTCATTCTTTTTCTTTAATCAAACCACAACATAATAAAAATAAAGGGCTATATTTGTTCTAATGTCGTCATTCTTTTTCTTTAATCAAACCACAACTGGACGGATAGCGCCTATGCTTTGCATCTCAATGTCGTCATTCTTTTTCTTTAATCAAACCACAACAGTTCCATAGCAGATAGTTCAGATTTTGAAAATGTCGTCATTCTTTTTCTTTAATCAAACCACAACCTATATTTGTTGAACTAATTATAAAAAATAAATGTCGTCATTCTTTTTCTTTAATCAAACCACAACAGAAACAACGGCAGCCACAATTATTGAAGAATGTCGTCATTCTTTTTCTTTAATCAAACCACAACCATAGCAATCTGTTGGATCAATTGCCCCGCAATGTCGTCATTCTTTTTCTTTAATCAAACCACAACATTTCCTTAAATATTTTAGACAACAATATAAATGTCGTCATTCTTTTTCTTTAATCAAACCACAACGTGAAGAAGAAGCATTCAAACTACTTGTGGAATGTCGTCATTCTTTTTCTTTAATCAAACCACAACGTTGCTGTTGTTATCATTGGTTACTTGTTCAATGTCGTCATTCTTTTTCTTTAATCAAACCACAACAATACCCAAACTTATACCATCAGGTCTTTAAATGTCGTCATTCTTTTTCTTTAATCAAACCACAACACTCTACCATCTCAAAATACTCATTTGAAAATGTCGTCATTCTTTTTCTTTAATCAAACCACAACAATAATTGGATCTTGTCCAACTCTTCCCATAATGTCGTCATTCTTTTTCTTTAATCCCGGGCTAAAAATTAAATTTCAAATCTCTTTCATCCATGATATCAAAAGAAACCTTGAACTGTACATTTTTTTGTTTTTGATCGGTGGGCAATTGTAAAGAGTTATTGGCCCAGCTGAAAATCACATAGGTACCGATTCTCAATCGGCGTCTTAAGAACTTAAAGGTACGTTCTATGCCGGCAAAAGCTTCGGTATAAAAATAATTGTTATGCTCCGGTAAAAAGAGCATTCCACCGCCAACTAATGCTTGAATACCGGTGTTTTTCATAAACGGAATTTTATTGATAATGGCACCGTTAAAGTGGTGGATATAGTGAAACTCCATATAAAAATCCTGGGTTTGATAAGAGGAATCTAAATTTTGGAAAGAGTAAAGCGGTTGACTTAAGAGGTAACGAAATACGGGGTCACTGTCTGATTCCCGGAAGAATTTTTTGTCGATATACAAAACGCTGTCCTGATTGACAAACTTACCGGTTCTGAATACATAAAATGATTTTCCGAATGTTCCGATTTGAAATTCTTGTTCTAAAGATGCAGATAGGTAGTCAAAATCAACGACTGAGTTAAATATTCCACTGTATCCTTTCTCCCAATAAACGGAGAAGGTTGGCCATCTGCTACCCAAAACAACTTTTCGGTGGGGTTCACTCATGTATTTTTGAAAAGGGGTGTAAGAGATGCTTACATTGGTTCTGAAAGCATTGTATGAGTTAAAGTAAAGAGGCTCGGGATTTTCTTGTTGCAGGAATTTATCCAAAGAGGTGTTGAAAGTGTAGGAACTATCAAAAGGATAACGGTGTTCCAGCGTGGCGCCGGTGCTCACATATAATCCGTTGGCTACCTCTATTCTATGCCAGGCTCCGGCTTTATTGTTAAGGTACCAGTTTGAACGACTAAAAGTACCTAGCCAGGAGTTCCAATTGTTGATTAAATCAACTTCTTTAGATGCCCAGGCAGACCAGGTTCCAAATCGCTTTGGCGCATAGCGGTGATAAACACGCAATCTGCCACGCGAATCCCAATTGTTAAAGCCAATTGTGTAATCCCCACCTACATCAATCCATTGTTCATCTTCCCATTTTTTAAAATATTGAAATCCGGGCCCCATGCGCATCCCACCGGCACCGATAGGTTGGTAAAAATCTGCTACAGATGAAAAATACCACTGTTCTTTTTTATCCCGGTTTCTATGCTCTATTCCAAACCACAGCACCTTCAAAAAAGTGATTTTATTAAATACCGCATCCATAGAATCCAGGTATTTTTCAGAAGTGTACAAAGCGGTTAAGCTGTCCTGTACAAATTTTTTGCGCTGCTCTTCTTTGGTTAAAGGAACAGGACGAATTTTACCCCAATAGGTAGAGTCCCGTTTATATGCTTCTTCAGTAGTTACGCCAATTTCGTTCCCAAAAAATTTAGGGGGATAAGAGCGGTTAAAGTTCCAATTGGAATACGCAACAGTAGTGGTTCCTTTTACCGTCTCTTTGCCATATTTTGTATCGTATTCAAAGGTTTGATCGCGAATTACCCAAAACGAATCAATTTTTTGATAATTCTGTACAATGTGAAAGTTGTCGTATTTTTTGAGGTTTCCCTTGCGCATAGAGACATCTACTTTGGTCAATACCCACTCTTTACGTGAGACCCATAAAAATCCTTCCATGGTAGAAGTTCCAACACTTCGGGGAGATATTTCTATCTTGTAAATGGTGTCTTGATTCTCAAAAAGAATTTCTTTAAGTCGATATTTGTAGTTGAGAATACCGGCAGGGTGTAAGGGAGAGACAATAGGCGTGCGGTGCAGGTCATATTTTTTGATCAAACTTTCATAAAAATTGAAATCTCCGCTGGTGGTGGTTTGAAAATAGATTTGATCCGGTTTGCCTACTTTGTCATAACCCGTTCTGAACTCTTTTATTCCGTTGGGATACTGATAATGTTTTTCAAGGTTGATTTCTACAAAGTTCATCCTCTCTTCTCCATTGATCTGTTTCTCGATCTCCTCCTTTTGTTTTTGAAAGAGATCACCGGGTTCTTCATCCGTCTCTTCTTTCTTATTCTTTTTCTTGAGATCAAAAGTTTCTGTGCCTTTTATATATACATCCACGCTGTATGAATCATATTGGCGGATTAATTCTTCTTTGTGAGAAATCACATTTTGTACAATTTCCCAGCCTATATTCTTCTTTTTGGTTTCTACTTCTACCGTGTTTAATTCCCGGTTTGCTTGCTTTAGCCAAACGTGTTGAATGGTAGGTTCAAGATCATTGATGGTCACCTTTATCGTTTGCTCTTCAAAACCAATACAGCGATAAATCACTTCATAAGTTCCCATGTCACAACCAAAATAATACTTCCCCTCCTCATCTGAAATCGCTCCTAAATTGGTAAAGTTTTTAACGTAGATCTTCACATAGGGTATCGGATTGTTGCTCTCATCATAGACAAATCCCTGTATGCTTTGCCCAAAAGACAAGTCGGCAAAAAATAAGAAACATGATATGAGAAAAATCCTTAGCAGTTTCACGGTTGTTGATTAGACACTTTTTGAGGGCACAAAGTTACAGCAAGCTGCAAGAAATTGAAATAAATTATGTTAAAAGGGGAATAAAAATTTTTTGAACAGGGTAGAGAGAGGGATTCTCCATGCAAAATCACTACTGCCGGTCGGATTTAAAATTAACAACCCTTTTTTATCAGGCAAGTATTTATTATATTTATAAATTATATGTATAAAATATATTTATGGGAACATTTACCAGTACATTGCCCGATCAATTACTTGAATTGCTTAACCAAAAAGCAAAGGAATTGTCTATGCCCAAAAACAAGTTGATAGAAAGGGCTTTGCGTATATATCTGGATCAATTGAACCGCGCAGAGTATGTCAAGTCCTATAAAAAATTGGCAGCAGATACTGACGTTCTTTCCATGGCAGAAGAGGGTATGGAAGATTACCTGTCTCAATTGGATGAAGGATGAAACAGGGAGAGATTTGGTATGCCAACCTTAATCCGGTTAAAGGAAATGAACAGGCAGGATTCAGGCCTGTTGTGATCATCAGCGGTGATCTACTGAATCAATACCTCGATATTGTAATATGTTGCCCACTGACAAGCAAAGTAAAGAGATATAAAGGCAATGTAGTTCTGCATCCCAATAAAATGAATCAACTCAAAAAAAAATCAGAAATACTTACTTTTCATATTTGTTCGGTATCAAAACACCTCTTAGTGAAAAAAACAGGAAGTATATCACCGACAGAAATTGATCAGATTAAAGCCTGTTTGGATGATATTTTGACGTATTAAAAATGAAGGGTTTTATACTCACGCTCAAATTATATCCGCTCCCCTTCTTTTAATAATTTCTGCATGAAGCCCATTACACGTTTAACCGGCTCAAATTGTTTTTCTTTTGTCAGTGGGATTCCATAAATGGTATAGGAGAGTACTTGATTCTGATTTCGGATAGCATTCCCCAGGTCTTTATCAAGAGCCTTTAATTCATTTTGCAGAGACAAAGAGAGAAGTCTACGCATCTTATCTTCTTCTTTGCTTTTGATTAAAAAACGCTTGTCAAATTCAGTTTCATTGAATTCAATATCTTTCATGCCTATGTGTTTCCCCAATTTACTAAAAACATGTTCTTTTCCAATTTTAAAATCAAATCCAAAAGGGGTGTTAGAAAAAATGATGTAGGTGGTAATACTTTTGTTTTTTGAAGATCCCTCCATCTTCTCAATCATTTGAAAAGGATAACCATATAACTCTCCTCTTAACTCATTGAGTTGAGCAAGTGCGTATTTTGAAGTTGTACGGGTGAGTCCATTTTGTTGAGCAAAGTCAGTGAATAGTTTTTCTTTGCGTTGATTGGTTTTTTTTTGATGCCTAATCGCCCAAACAATTAATGCAACAAAGCTGCCTACCAATAAAAAGATGACGAGATATTCCATGGTGTAAATATATGACTTTGAAATTATTTTCAAAATGATTGAGAGAGCATAACCCTGTCAGGTCTTCAACCCAACCCCCAACCCTGTCAGGTATTCAAGACCTGACAGGGTTATGCCACTACTAAGACTAAGAGAAAAGCAGATTTTTAATTTTAGGTATCAAAATGCCACCAATAAATGTTAACTTTGCCGTCTTTTGAGCAGGTATGAAATTACAACCGGGAATGGTTGTAGAGAATGAGGCTCTGGCTCTCTTACTCGTATCCTGAAATAATTTAAACAAAAACGACAAATGAAATTATCGGCATTCAACTTTGATTTACCGGAAGAATTGATAGCACAACATCCCAATGATATTCGTGATGAGGCAAGAATGATGGTGCTAAACAGAGAAAAAAAGACAATTGAACATAAAATGTTCAAAGATGTGCTGGAATATTTTGAAGAAGATGACGTAATGATCATGAATGATACCAAAGTTTTTCCTGCTCGTCTTTACGGGAACAAAGAAAAAACGGGTGCAAGAATTGAAGTTTTTTTACTTAGAGAATTAAACAGAGATAGTTTGTTGTGGGATGTACTGGTTGATCCCGCCAGAAAAATCAGAATTGGAAACAAGCTGTATTTTACGGAAGATGATTCTTTAGTGGCTGAGGTGATTGACAATACTACTTCCAGAGGAAGAACCATCCGTTTCTTATTTGACGGTTCGTATGAAGAATTCAAGGATAAGATCACCGAACTGGGAGAAACCCCCATCCCCCCTTATATCAAAGCATTGAGAGATGTTGTTCCCGAAGATGAAGACCGCTACCAAACCATTTATGCAGAAAGAGAAGGTGCAGTGGCTGCGCCAACCGCCGGTTTACACTTTAGTAAACAATTGCTCAAAAGATTAGAAATAAAAGGAGTGAATTTTGCTAAATTGACGCTTCACATTGGTTTGGGGACATTCAGAAATGTAGAAGTAGAAGATTTGACCAAACATAAAATGGATTCGGAAGAAGCGATCATCTCTGAGAAAGCAGCTGAGATTGTGAACAAAGGTAAGCGAAGTAGAAAGCGAGTTTGTGCAGTAGGAACAACAACCATGCGTGCCATTGAAACAAGTGTTTCTACAGATGGATACCTGAAGCCATTCCAGGGATGGACCAATCGCTTTATTTTTCCTCCCTATGATTTTTCAATCGCCAATTCTATGATCACAAACTTCCATACACCGGGATCTACTTTATTGATGATGGTTTCTGCTTTTGCAGGGCATGATTTTGTAATGGAAGCCTATCAGGAAGCGATCAAAGAAAAATACAAGTTTTACTCCTACGGTGATGCCATGCTGATCATTTAATCAGCAGTAGATTTGAACCATCTGAAAAACCGATAGAAATTATGATCCAACGATCAGTGATCATAGCTGCAGGAGGAATAGGAAGCAGGATGAATGCAACTATTCCGAAACAGTTTTTGCACCTTGCTGATCGCCCCATGATTTTACATACAATTGAGCGATTTTTATCTTTTGATCCTGAGATAGAAATAGTTTTGGCACTTCCTTCCTCTCATTTCAATACATGGGATGAAATCTGTAAAAAATACGGCTTTGATCAGCAGATTCATTTGGTTTCAGGTGGAGAACAACGGTATCATTCTGTTAAAAATGCCCTGACACAAGCGTCCGGCGAAATCATTGCGGTACATGATGCTGTGCGGCCTTTCCCCTCTGATCGCTTATTAAAAGAAGCTTTTGAGCAGGCAGAAATTAGCGGAGCTGTGATTCCGGTTACGCAACTGAAAGACAGTTTAAGAAAAATAACGGATACCGATTCTGAAGCGCTGAATAGAAAGTTGTACAGAACCGTACAGACTCCACAGGTTTTTCAATCGGAAATCATAAAAAGGGCGTATGAGCAACCCTTCTCTCCATTATTTACAGATGAAGCGAGCGTAGTAGAGGCTTCCGGACAAAAGTTAAAGTTAATCGAGGGAGATGAAGAAAACATCAAAATCACAACGCCTTTGGATTTGCAATGGGCAGAATTGATTTTTCACCTCAAAAAAGAGGCATAGAGATAGTCGATTTTCCATCACAAATGTCTAAATTTGGTAGCCCTGACTGAAGCCCTTTTTTTAAGCAGTCGGGACGAATCACTGTTGCGTAACAAACAGAATTTTTCATTCCGGCATTACCGCCAAAAAATAGATTTAAATGACTGAAGATTATAAAATTATTTACACCAAGACAGACGAAGCACCTGCTTTAGCCACCTATTCATTACTTCCCATAGTAAAAGCATTTACTGAACCTGCAGGAGTAAAACTTGAAACCGCAGATATTTCTTTAGCGGCAAGAATCCTGGCACTTTTTCCTGATTATCTAACAGAAGAACAAAGAGTTCCCAATACATTGGAAGAATTGGGGAAACTGGTAAAAAAACCGGAAGCGAACATCATTAAATTACCCAATATATCGGCCTCTGTACCCCAGCTTAAAACAGCCATTAAAGAATTGCAAGATAAGGGCTATGCGATACCGAATTACCCGGATGAACCTGCCGGGGAAAAAGAAAAAGAAGTAAGGGCGCGGTATGATAAAGTAAAAGGATCAGCTGTGAATCCCGTTTTAAGAGAAGGAAATTCCGACAGAAGGGCGCCTAAAGCAGTTAAAAATTATGCCCGAAAAAACCCCCATCCTATGGGAGAGTGGTCAAAGGATTCCAAATCGCATGTAGCAACTATGCAATCAGGAGACTTCAGAAGCAATGAAAAATCTGTCACCATAGATCGCGAAGGCACATTAAACATTGAATTTCACGGAAAAGACGGAAGTTTAGAGTCATTGAAAAGGGTGCCGGTTAAAAAAGGAGAGATTATTGATGGCACTTTCATGAGCAAAAAAGCTTTGCTTGCCTTTTTGGAAGAACAGCTGGCAGATGCCAAACGATCCGGAGTGTTGTTTTCAGTACACATGAAAGCAACCATGATGAAAGTGTCTGACCCAATTATATTTGGACATGTGGTAAAGGTTTATTTCAAAAATCTCTTTGATAAATATGAAGATTTGTTTGACCAAATCGGTTTTGATGAACGAAACGGTTTTGGAGATTTGATCAATAAAATCCATTCATTAGCCGGCGATAAAAAATCGGCAGTTGAAAGCGATATTCAAGCAGCTTATGAAAATGGACCTGACCTTGCTATGGTGAATTCTGATCAGGGAATTACAAATTTACACGTGCCCTCTGATGTAATTATTGATGCCTCTATTCCGGCTATGATCAGAAGCTCAGGTCAGATGTGGGATAAAGATGGAAAAACACGCGATACCAAAGCCGTTATTCCGGATTCAAGTTATGCGCATTTGTATCAGGCGGTCATTAATTTTTGTAAAGAAAACGGAGCGTTTGATCCTACAACTATGGGAACTGTGCCCAATGTGGGGCTGATGGCTCAAAAAGCAGAAGAGTATGGTTCACACGATAAGACGTTTGAAGTCAAGAGTGAGGGCAAGATAAAAGTAGTGGATGATGCTGGCCATGTGGTGATGGAGCATGATGTAGCAGCAGGAGACATCTGGAGAATGTGTCAGGTAAAAGATGATCCGATCAGAGATTGGGTAAAACTGGCAGTATCCCGCGCAAAAGCTACAGGATGGCCTGCGGTGTTTTGGTTGGATCAAGATCGTGAACATGACGCTGAGTTAATTAAGAAAGTGAAAGCGTATTTACTGAATCATGACCTGAATGGATTAGAGATCAAAATTATGTCTCAGGTAGAGGCTTGTAATTATACTATGGAGCGGGTAAAACGAGGTGAAAATACGATCTCTGTGACGGGAAATGTACTTAGAGATTACCTTACCGATTTGTTTCCTATTTTAGAATTGGGAACCTCTGCTAAAATGTTGTCTATTGTTCCTTTGATGAATGGAGGAGGACTGTTTGAAACCGGTGCCGGTGGATCTGCACCCAAACACGTTCAGCAGTTCAACAAAGAAGGTCACCTGAGATGGGATTCGTTGGGAGAATACCTGGCTTTAGCGGTTTCATTAGATCATTACGGGGAGAAAACCAACAACCCTAAAGTACGCATATTGGGAGAAGCACTGGATGAGGCGACAGAAAAATACCTGGAAAATGGAAAATCACCTTCCAGAAAGGTGAATGAACTGGATAATCGCGGAAGCAGCTTTTATTTATCCCTGTATTGGGCGGAAGCTCTGGCTAATCAATCGCAAGATGAAGCGTTAAAAAATAGGTTCAAAGCGGTGTATGATGAGTTGAAAACCAATGAAAATAAAATTGTTGAAGAGTTGAACGCAGTTCAGGGAAAGCCGGTAGATATTGGAGGGTATTATGAGCCTTCGGATGCTAAAGTTTCCCGGGAAATGTGTCCGAGTACTACGCTCAATGAGATTTTAAACAACATCTCACAAAAAGTATAATAAATAATAGGGTACGGAAAGAAAAAAGCCATTCGTTTTATATCGAATGGCTTTTTTGTGATCGTACGGTATAAAAAATCCCATGCTTGGGATTAAGTAGTCTTTTCTTCTAATTTGTAATTAAAAAAGTGGTTTCTTAACCGTCACAGGGACATTAAATGAAGCGGTAACTGCATCAGCTATTTCTTCTACTCCTTCTTTTTCTACAGTAGCCATCATAAAGACACCACAAACACGATCTTCTGATATTTCATTAATAATGACAGATCGTGGGGTTTTGTTAGATCCGACTCCGGCACTGTACATAGTTGTTCCGTCCTTTTTATATGCTTTTCTGAAGTTAATGTCAAGATCATCCTCAGTGTAAGCACCTGCCTGCAGTTCACCTTTTTCAGTTCTGATGGTGATGGTAAAGGAAGTGTCTCCCTCCGCATAATTTTTGATGGCCTGATCTGTTATTTCAGGATTATTGGAAAATTTAATATCGATAGAACCATGATCTTCACGTATTTCTGCAGAAACATGTTGGTAACTAGATAAATCAGAGTTATTGACGTGTGCTAAAGCAGAAGAAAAACTCTCATCAATAAGTGCAGAAGTCATGCTTAAACTACTTTCTGTAACGTCGCAGCTCTCATAGGTGGAGGCATACTCTGTTTTGGTTGTTTCTATGCTCTCGGTTGAGCTTTCGTTACTCTCTGATGTGGAATCCTCTCCTCCTCCACAAGCTAATAATGCAGCTGCCGGAAGAAGGCTAAATAATTGTTTGTACTTCATAATTCTTTGTTTCTTGTTTTACTTTTCACGAATATAACGAAAATAGAAGAGAACAGTAATGATAAAAGCCATTCAACATAGAGAGGAATGGCTTTTATTAATCTTTTTGAAGGAGGGTATAATTATAAGTTACTGTTTAACGAGCTTTTCTTCATACACCTGACCAGCGGTCTGTACTTTTAATAAATAGATGCCTTTTGGCAGGTCTTGAATGGATAAACGACTTGTATTCATCCCTTCATTTGCACTGATGCGTTCTTTTTTCCATATTCTACCACTTAGGTCATACAGGCTTATTTCAACCTCACCACTAAATCGTGAATCAAAAACCAATTCAAAACTGCTTTCTGCCGGGTTGGGCTGCACAGAGAAGTGGTCAATTATCTGATAATTTAAAGAAGCCAAACCTTCGTATTTAAATGCTCCGTTATAATCTGTTTGCTTGATGCGGTAGTAGTTCATTCCCGGTAAAGGGTTGCGGTCTAACTTAGAATAATACAATTTCTCATCAGAATCCCCCGCTCCTTTTACGGTCATAATAGTTTTCCAGTTTTTACCGTCAGCAGATCGCTCTATAGAAAAGTAATCATTAGAAATTTCAGCTGCTGTGACCCAGTTGATTTCAACACCCTCATCCACTTCTTCTACCTGAAAACTAATGAGTTCAATCGGTAAGGTACAAGGAGCAAGAGCAGCGTCTGACACTTCGCCGGTACCGGAACCTGCAACAGTTCCATCAGCTTGAGTTACTGTCCAGGAAGAAATACTTGCGCTACCGGAGGCCTGAGCTGTAAATGTGGATACACACCCACCGCAGTAATAGTAGGTATCTGTTTGACCGTTGGTAGCGACACCTGAAACTAAAGTAGCACCATCAAAACCCCATGAGTAAGATTGATTATTAGAATTAGTGACCGTGAGTTCTATGGTATAGGAAGAAAGAGCAGGAAAACATGAGGTTACATCAGTAGTTGTTGCTGAACAAGGGCCTCCTGTATAATCAATTTGAGTACCGCCTATGGTTGCATCTGTAATCACATCATCAAAGGTAATGGTCACTGTAAAACAGTCATTGCTTGCTGCATCAGAAAAAAGTGGAGCAGTATTATTGTCCCAATCACCGTATTCAATTTGTCCACTTCCTGAAATAGGTGGAACGCTGGCAGTTGCTGTATTTCCGGTAGAAGCACTGGTTACACTATTGGTGTAACTCAGAATGTTTTGTGTGCCGCCAAAGTCTAGAAAAAAACCGTAAGAATCTTCAAGACCTACGCAGACATCAAAAGTATAGGTATACGTGCCATCACCATTGTCAACCGCATTGGTTTCAGTAATTGATACCAGGTGACAAGCCGTAGATAAAAGTGGTGATAAGAATAATATAAATAATAGTATGAGCCTTTTCAAAATGTAAATGAGTTTAGAGTGTAATGCAAAATTAGGTAACATTTAGTTAAAGTTCAATTAATTTCGTCAAATGAACCTGTAAGCACGTTCAATACAGTAAACCGATTGACAATCGTACTTTTTATCCAATTCAGAGGATGTTTTTGTTTAATTTTTAATAAAAACAATATCTTCTGTTGATTGTAAGACGTTTATATAATGTTAGGGTTGCCTGATGTAGCAACAATTGACTATTAAACCCGAATATCTCAGTTTCCTGAAAATAAGGGAAAAACGGGATTTTTATTTGTATACCTTATAGCTTGCTAACCCAGGCCAGGCCATCATTAAAGGCGTTGGCACGTTTATAAACTGCCGGAATCACGATAGTTAGTTGCTTATTCAGATACCCAATCATTTTATTGTCAGTTTGATAGCGGATTAGCTTGCCTTTGTCTGTGCCGTAAACGTAATGTAACTTTTCAGGAATTTCAATGCGTTCAAAGTTTTGATTATAATAGTCTTTTGGAGTGTTGATCATTGATTCCGGCTCAGCAGTGGGGTACAAAGCAGTAATCAAAAAACTTTCAGGATCTGCGTAGATGGTTTCATATTTAAATGAAATAAGTGTTTGATCAGCAGTATCTATCAAACCCACTAATCCATTTTTACGTGCAGCAGAGTATCCTAAGGTGTTGAATTCATCCAAATCATCATATTTCGGCTGTATCATCCACTGATCATCAAAACTGAGAAAGCCCCATCCGCTTCTATCTTTTTTGGTAAAGACACGCACCCAGTTGTTACTCACACCTTGAATATTTCCTTTATCCGTCTTAAAAACGATTTTACCACTTTTATCAATGAGCACCGTTTTTCCAGCCACATTGGCCCTACACATACCATTGTCTTCAAAAGTTGCCATTCCGGCTTGCTTAAATTGAAATGGAATAGCTATCTCTCCCTTAGGGTTAATAAATCCATATTTCTCTTCTTTCGATTCATAAGGAGTAACACAAGCAAGACCATGTGCAAAGAAAGTGCCCCCTAAATATTTACAGGGAATTACTTCCTCACCTTTAAGATTAATGAACCCTAATTGGTCATTCCGGTAAACGGCAATTAAATCAAAGTTATTTTTGAAGATATACCCTACTTTTTCGTAATTTTTTGTTGGAATTTCCCTACCTGTTGTATCGATTAACGTCCAGTAATCACTATCGTGTTTCTGTACCCAGGCAACTCCATTGGTGAATCCGCTACCTTTGGTTTTTTTATAACGAGGCGGAACGGAAAATTCTCCTTTTTTATTGACAAATCCAATGTTATATACCCATTGATTATTAACAATAGAAGAAACCTTAACAGGCGCAAACCCCTCATTAAAGTCATAGACATACTTAGCTTCCAGTTGAAATGCAACTGAGCCATCTTCCTGAAGACACATCCATGTTTTATTTTTGGAAAAAGAAGTGATTGCCATAAGACAAATGGCCACCAAAAGCAGTTTTTTCATAAGTGTTTTAATGTTTCAGCAGATCATGAATACTAATCTGTATTTCTGAGGATTGGTAATCAGCAGTTTTCTGTAATAGCCGATTCATTTTTTTTGCCCACACTGATTGTTTTTTCGGATCAAGAGAATGTTTTGTCTGATGATCATAGTGTTCTTGCATGACCTTAGTTTCTTCACTAATTTTTTCGTAGGCTTCCCTAACCTCTCTGTCAACCGTAGCCAGACTATGAAATTTTTTATTTGAAATCTCTTTTCGCAACAAACGGGTATGATATTCGGTAATGTCAAAGTGAATTTGCTCATGCTCTAAAATATGCTCGTTTACGCCTTCTGTTTTCCATGAAGAGTTAGGGTCAAATAAGGTTTCTATGTGAAAGTGTAAGGTGGAATCCTTTGTTTCAAAATTCAAGTGAATAGCAGAATGGGTGAGTGCATGAAATTTTGAATTATCCGGAACTTCGCCTTGAAAATCTGCCCATTCTAGTTTTCGTTCACCCCAACGTAGGTAACCATCATCACCTGTAGTCTTTTTATCTCCCTCGAAAAGAGCAAACGAGGAGACAATGAAAGAAAACAACACAAAACTGAAATAGGTAAAAAGTCGGTTCATTACTTTGATTAATAAACAAATATCGTACCTAAATATACGAAAAATAATGTTAAACCATTATTGTCCGGTGAAAATTTAAAAAGCTAGAAATGATAACCGTCCCTGGCGATCCTTTTCCCCTTTCCGTCTAAGACGGATGTAGGATCGCTTGATAACACTAAGGCAACTGTCAGTATTGACTTATTGGAAGTCTAACTTTATTTCCCCGGACATCAATAATACTAAATAGTTTTTCATGGGGATCAATAATGTTATTGATTTTGCATATGACTAGCAAGTGTGGGGAAACAGTTATAGAGAATTTCTTTATTGTCTTCATCCCAATCCAGTGTGTTGATGGCTTCTTTCATCAGTCGTAACCACTCATTTTTTGCAGTTTCATCTATAGGATGAGGAAGATGGCGCATTCGCATTTTGGGATTTCCATATTTTTCAAAATAACGTTGAGGGCCTCCAAGAAATTGAGTCAGAAAACAAAATTGTTTGTCTTTAATGACGTCTTTATCAGTTTGATTAAATAAGGGACCAATCACTTCACTTTGAAAAACGCGCTCATAAAAAGCATCTACCAACTGTTTTAATCGTTCATCTCCTAACTTCTCATAAATAGTTTTCATTTTTTCAATTTTATAGTGAATTGGCATGAAATATGAACTCCCCTGCAAAAATACCTTATATTTGTTACAATTAAGAATGAATCTGAAGCGACTATTTACTATAGTATTCATCATCTCACTTCTGAGTGCTAAATCTCAGGGATTTAACATGCATTTTTCAAATTCTTTTGCGGATTGTTATGGTGCGGTTGAAGTGCTGGATTACACCCAACCATCAAATGTCCAGTTTCCGGGAGATTATGGTAATCGGGATGATTTTATTAATATGTTTCCGGATTTTCATGAAGTGAACTCTGTTTGGCTAAGGTTAGAGCCAAATTTAAAGGGGACTTTTGAATTTGAAATATCTACTGAGCACAATGTTGATTTCAGTTACTTATTATTTAAGGCAGATGATAATGCCTTTTGTGAAAAGTTGGAGAATAATAAAGTCAAGCCGGTTTTATATGAAATGGCTCCTTCTTTTTATGCAAAAGGGATTGAATCCAATCCGAGAGATGAAAATTTCAAACCATCTGTAGAAACTAATTTTAATGATGTGTATTACCTGTTGATTCACACTAATTCTACCTACAAAGGAAAAGTAACAGTCAAGTATAACCGCAAAGGTGAAATTGCCGTCACTAAATCAGTCGTGCAAGATTTCAGAGAGAGAGAAGATGACCCGTTTATAAGGGTCAGGATTAGAGATAAAGAAACCATGGAACCTGTAGAGGCAAATCTGATCATTGAGGGTATTGGTAAAGATAATGCCTTGTTTATGGGCACGGATTTTATATTTTCAGCCGGCCGGGCCAGAGAACTTCACTTAGAATCCAATACAGCCGGTTATTTTATGTTTGTAAAAGACGTGACCCTGGATCGAAAACCAAAAGAGAACGGAGAAATTTTAATTGAATTAGAGAAATTATCTCCGGGAAAAAGGTTAAAATTAGAAGACATTAAGTTTTATCAGGATTCGGATGAACTGTTGCCAATTGCAATGCCGGCTTTAAAGCGATTACTGGATTTTTTGGCTGTGAATGAGGGGGTGAATGTTGAAATTCAAGGACATGTAAACGCTCCCGACATGGAAAATTCAAACAAAATTCAACGGTTGTCAGAGCAAAGAGCCAAAGCAGTTTTGAAATTTCTTAAAAACAATGGTATTGACAGTAAACGATTAACCGCAGTAGGTTATGGGAATACACAAATGCTGTACGAAAAACCAAAAAAACCTGAAGAGGAAGAGGCAAACCGAAGGGTTGAAATTCTGATTATCGATTAATGGCGATTATTCTCAATCTTGAAACGGCAACGAAGACTTGTTCGGTTTCTCTGGCTTCAAATGGAAAGGTCATTGCAACACGAGAAGAAAAAGAAGAGCATTTTTCACATGCTGAGAAACTAAATTTGTTGATTCAGGAGGTGTTGGCTTTATCACAGCTCAGTTTTCATGAGTTGGATGCCGTAGCCGTGAGTGCCGGTCCGGGTTCTTATACTGGTTTAAGAATCGGAACAAGTACAGCAAAAGGTATCTGTTATGCACTGGATATTCCTCTGATTAGTATCAACTCGTTAAAAGCACTGGCAGCATTGGTTAAAACTGAAGAAAAATCATTGATTTGCCCCATGTTTGACGCAAGGAGAATGGAGGTGTACACTGCCGTTTATGACTCACAATTACAGCAGATAAAACCCACAGAAGCAAAAGTCATTGATACAGATAGTTTTCATGACCTACTCAAAAAAAATCATATCATTTTTTGTGGTCCCGGTGCGGTGAAGTGTGAAGGGATAATTCATTCGCCTCATGCTTATTTTGATTTTGATACACAGGTTTCCGCTGCTGGCATGGCTACGCTGAGCGAACAAAAATTTAACCAAAACGAAGTGGAAGATATGGCGTATTTTGAACCGGCTTACCTGAAAGATTTTATCGCCGGGAAACCAAAAAAATTACTTTGAGTTAAATGAGAGATTTTCCGTTCATTTCTTCCGGTTGCTTAATTTTCATTAGTTGGAGAATAGTCGGAGCAACATCTGCAAGAATTCCATCCTGAACAGCTTTAACTTCTTCATCTATGACAATAATGGGTACCGGATTTTTTGAATGAGCGGTATTGGGGGTTCCATCTGCATTAATGACAAAATCAGAATTGCCGTGATCAGCAATGATAATAAACGAATAACCCTGCTCTTTACCAGCTTCAACCACTTCTCTTACACAGCTATCAATACACTCAGCAGCTTCAATAATGGCGTCATACACACCGGTGTGTCCCACCATATCCGGATTGGCGAAGTTTAAACAAATAAAATCAGGTTGTTCTTGCTGCATAGAAAGAATGACGGACGCTTTGACTTCCTTTGCACTCATTTCAGGTTTCAGGTCGTAAGTAGCTACTTTTGGTGAGGGGATCATCTTTCGGTGCTCTCCTTTAAATTTTTTTTCCCTACCGCCCGAAAAGAAAAAACTGACATGTGGATATTTCTCTGTTTCTGCAATACGCAGTTGACTTAATCCGGCTTCGGAAATGACTTCACCGAGGGTATTCTTTAAGTTCTCTTTTTCAAATATAACGTAAATTTCCCGAAAGGATTTGTCGTAATTGGTCATGGTCAGATAATGCAAATTCAATGGCTGCATCTGATATTCATCAAACTTTCGCTGGGTGAGTGCAATTGTGATTTCACGACAACGGTCAGTTCTGAAGTTAAAGCAAATCACAATGTCTCCTTCAGTAATGTTACCAATTGGTTGACCATTTTCTACGATTACTTTTGGCAGGATAAATTCATCTGTAATGTCTGCATCATAAGCATTTTGAATGGCTTCAGTAGCAGAGAGGTGCTTTTCTCCGATCCCTTTTATCAAGAGGTCATACGCTTTTTTAATCCGCTCCCAACGGTTATCTCTATCCATGGCATAATATCGCCCAATGACAGATGCCAGCCGAACCGGTTGGTCTTTTATATGATCTTCCACTTGCTGTAAATGTGCCAAACCACTTTTTGGGTTACAATCTCTGCCGTCTGTAAAGGCATGAATGAATGCAGATTTAATTCCGTGGGATGCTGCCATGTCACACAGAGTGAGTAAATGATCCATAGAAGAATGTACCCCTCCGGTAGATACTAATCCCATGAAATGAATCCGTTTATTTTCTTTTTTTGCTTTTTCAAATGCCCAGAGAAGGATGGGGTTCTTTTGAAATTCACCATCACGGATCGATTTATTAATACGCGTTAGCTCCTGATAAACAATTCGTCCGGCTCCTATGTTTAAGTGGCCCACTTCAGAATTTCCCATTTGCCCGGCGGGTAAACCGACATGTTCTCCATGCGTCAATAATTCAGCATTGGGCTGCGTATTTTCTAACTGATCGATAAAAGGCGTATCGGCATTAAATATACCATCTGACTTGGATTCGTCTCCATGTCCCCACCCATCTAAAATCAATAATGCTACCTTCTTTTTATTCATCTAAAATCGTATTTCAGCAATGAGCCCTTGTGGTTGATTATTTTTTAATTGTATGGTTCCTCCCTGCTTTTCAACCAAAAATTTTGTAATGTATAAACCCAAGCCGGTTCCCTTTGACTTGCGTGTCATTTCATTTTCTGCACGGTAGAATTTATCAAAAACTTTTTCTTTGCTTGCTTCATCAATTCCTCTGCCTTCATCTGAAATTCTGAGAATAGTGGTTCCCTTTTTTTGAAATAAATCAATAGAGATGTTACTGCCCACGGGAGAGTATTTACACGCATTTTCTAATAGGTTGTGAAGCATGCTATTTAAGGCCTCTTTATCCAGTTCCAGAGAGATTGGTTCAGTTTTTAATTCCACCTTAAAATCTTTCATGAGTGTATCTTTCAATGCGTCAATTTTATGATTTAAAAATTGATCAAGAGCAATGGATTCTTTATGGATAAAGTAATTTTCACTTTCAATATTTCGGGCAGTTAAGATATCACTTACCAAATGATTCAATCGGTTGATTTCTGTCAGTGAGCGATTGTAAATATCTTGTCGTTTCTCTTTGTCCAACTCATGTTTCTGTAAAGTCTCTAAAAAGAGAGCAACGGATGCAATGGGTGTTTTAAGTTCATGGCTGACCGATTGCAGGAAATTTTGCTGCAATTCATTGATTTCACGTTCTCGTTTAAACGCCCGACGAATCATGTAAACTCCACCTAAAAGAATGATGAGAAATACAGATCCCTCCCCAACCAGCATCCATGTTTTATGTACCAGTCGTTCAGAGCCCTGATAGGTTTGTTTGTATAGGTTAAAGATTAAATACAACCACCATGAAAACTGAATGATTACATAGCCCACTAAAATTGAGAAGAGGAATATGGGGTTTTTTAACCTTCGTTTTTGCATGTTACAAATTTCGGGATAATTTCAAGAATATAAAAAGACCGATCTACTTATGTGGATCGGTCTTTTAAAATAGGAATAGAAAATCAAATTAATGTTTGATCACTAATTTTTTTGTTAGTTGATTATGATCCGTAGTCACCCTTACAAAGTAGGTGCCTGAACTTAAATCTGAAACTTGAATTTGCTCTGAAGTTGAATTAGCAGAGAATCTTCTTACTGTTTCACCTAAAATATTAATGATCTCAATTTGGCCTGAATTTTTAAGCCCCTTAATAACAACTAAATCATTTGCAGGGTTCGGATAAACTTCAAAATTTAAGTTGTTTTCTCCTACTGAAAGATTATCGACCGTTACATCCATAGTCGCCGAGTCCATAAAACACTCATTGTATGCATAAAGTGTGACAGAATAGGTACCTACACTATCGTACATATGAAAAGGATCCCAGTCAGAGGTAAAGGTAGAATCTCCTAAATCCCAATAAACAGAATCTGCATTTGAAGAATTGTTTGTAAAAGTAACCCAGGTATCATTATTAATATATGAGAAATCAATAGAAACTGAATCGATAACAGTGATTTGATCTACCAATTCTAACGGGCAATTTGTACTACTGAAGACATAACGTCTTAATGTGTCATATAAGGTAATGTCGTATACCCCTGAAGTATCATAGGTATGACAGGCAGAAGTGATATCCGTGTTTTGAAAACCATCTCCCCAAAGCCATTTGATATTATCGGTAGCGGTAGTAGCATCCCAGTTATAATGGGGGTCATTAAAATTTGGTTTTTGCGTATACTCTACACATCCTGCTCCAATTACATCCGGACAAATTTCATCATCAAGAATAGTAAATTCATCATGAAGGTCAAATTTAACTCGTGGACTGATCAAATAATCAAGGTCATAAGAAGCGCCTAAATTTGCGTAAACATTGTAGTACCCTTCAAAACTTAAGTAGTTTGGATTGTTGTAATAAAAGTAAGAGACCCCTTCTGCGTTTCCATCATTGCCAGGTGCTGAACTACTAATAATTTTAATAGAATCGTCTTCAGGAGTATAAACAGTTAACATATAGTCACTAGTAACGGTTACCGGATTGTCAAAAACACTATTTACTTCCATTAAAGGTAAGGAAATCGTATAGGACTGTCGGGTTACGTAAACGGTGTCTCTGGCCAATTCAACCCCTACTGAATCATTGGAAGCAGTGTAATCATGAAGGACAGTAATTGCCATCAAAGAATCTACTGAGGGGTTGGTTTCAAAGGCATAAAACTGAATTCCACTTATTTCAATCGGCTGATTGGCGTGAAATCGTTGTGATCTCCCGCCATATGTTCCTGACACACTAGGTGTGCCGGCTCTCATATCTTCGTAGTAAATCTGTGTCGTCTTACCAAGCGCAATGTAATTGTTCCAATATGTGCCACAAGAGTCTCCCGGAGCTTTGAAAGGTGTGGATAAATCAGGAGCATTGCCTGTGGAATAGTTTTTGGGTGCAGTAATTTGACTGAATCCCATTGAACCCAAGCAAAGGGTTATGGAGAGGAGTAAAAGTTTTTTCATTTTATGTAAATTAGTTTAAGTTTTGTAAATATAACGAAATATGTAAAAAAACGTTGGCTTTAAATATATTATTTAATAATTGATACATTGCCTTGCAGTGCTATGCGTTCACCCAAAACAGTTTCACCTTTAATTACATAGACAAAAGTTTGTGGTGTGAGTTCTTTTCCGTTTAATGTTCCATCCCAGTATTCTTTTTGCTCAGTTGAAACAAATACTTTTTTACCCCAACGATCGTAAACTTCTATCGAATAATTAAACAATCTTGGCCCTTTAACTTCAAGAAAATCGTTATGTCCATCTCCGTTTGGCGAAAAAATATTGGGCACAAATACATCCATAAAACCACTAATATCTACAAAAACACTGTCGGTATTGACACAGCCGTTTTTATCTGTTGCAAAAACAACATAAACAGTAGCTTGATCAGGGACTGAATAAACCTCACTGCAATTATCCGTTATACATTCATCTACTTCCGGAACCCATTCATAACTAATGTTATTATCAGAGCTTGCCCACAATTCTACTTCACCACCTATTCCAATCAATGTGTCATTGCCGGCAACAATATCGGGTAGTGGATTAACGATTAAATAAATGGAATCTTCGGCGAAACCACATGAAGGATTGGTAGCAGTAACGATATATTGTGTAGTGGAGTCCGGGCCAAGGTATACGGTTTCCCCTGACATACCATTGCTCCAGGTAATATCATACCCGTTGTGAACAGCTGTAACCTGTACGGAATCTCCTCTACAAATGGATATTTCAGGAGTAACACTTACTGAAGGTGCCGCCGAAACGTCGATCGTTACCACAGTAGAATCAGAGGTACAGCCGTTGAGGGATTCATACACCCATAAATCATTTGATCCCACAGTCAGGGCAGGGGTATAAGTGGTGCCAGTTGCTAATCCAATTCCCAGTGAATTATACCAATCGATTTGACCTCCTAAAGAAGGGGTAGCAGTGAGTGGTGATGGTGTATCTCCTTCACAATAGACCAATTGTCCTGAAACAGAAGGTGCTGTAGGTGTTGGTTTCACCGTATAAGAAATAACGGAAGTCGGACTTTCACATCCATTTGCTGTCTCGGTCACATAAATATCGAAAGTACCTACTATAAGTGTAGGGGAATATGAGTTGTTGGTGGACAATACGGTTGCAGGTGGAGGGGCATCATACCACGTAATTGAACCGCCAAGAGATGCGGTGGCTGTAGCGGGTGTAGGGAGGTCGCCTTCGCAATATATAGTATTTCCTGTCCAGCTTGGAGCCGGGGGTATCGGATTTACAATAATGGTTACCTGATCAGAAGGACCGGTACAGCCTAAAATAGACTCTGTTTCAGTAGCGTAGTAAGTGGTTGTGCCAATAGGCGGAGAAGGAGTAAATGAATTACCCGTAGCAATTACCGGAGGAGTTAACGCAGCATTATCGTACCAGTTGACAGTTCCTCCATTAGAAGAAACGACTGTCAATGCTGAAATGGCGTCTCCGTCACAATAAGTTGCATTTGCTTCAATGTCAACTATAGGAGGAATAATTACATTGATATCTCCTGAACCTGAAAAGGTTCCTGTACATCCTGAGCTGGTGAAAGAAGTGATCGTATAGGTACCATCCAAAGAACTACTGAAGATATATGGGGTTGAATTTACTCCGGTAATGTTATATGGACCTCCCGGCCCGCTTATCGTAAAATCATAAGGTGTGGGACCCGTAAAGCTAATAGATAAATCCCCGTCATCTCCCTGACAGACGGTTTGGTTACCACTGATAACAGCATCTCCGGGAGGGTAGGTGTTAATGGTGATACTTTCCGAAATAACACAAGAGGTATTGGGGTCTGTAACATCAACATTAAAAGTGGTGGTAGAAGGAATAGTAGCAACAGGATCAGAACTGGTATCATCAGAAAGAAATCCGGCATTGTCCCACTGATAAGTGTATGCCGGTGGAGTAATACCACAGTCAACCGTATAAGAGGTAGAGGCGCCATCATACCAGCTGGTAGTTCCAGAAAGGAAGTCGCTCAATATTTGGGTAACCGTGTCGCCGGTTGATGCATTTACAAGAAAAACAGAACTTTCTTGTGGTTGAATGCCTGTTGTTCCGTTTACGACTAATTCAATTGAACTTCCGTGATTCCAACAAAAGGGGTAAATTTCTGTATGGACATTACCTGTATTGAGATTAGGAGATGCGTAAGTTCCCTGTGAAGTGCCATCAACAAAAACTTCAACTTCAGTACCTCCCCAACCATCATCCCAAATGTCATAACAATGCAATTCAAAACAACAGTTATTCCCAACAAATGGAAGGCCGGATACGTGCAAAGTTGTTGAACCATTTGGGCAAATGGTCAAATCGTCCGCATTTACGTCTACTAAAAAACCAACGCCTATATTAATAGTCGTATCAGTTGTACATCCTTGACTATCTGTAACTGTTAGTGTTACCGGATGATTTCCCGCTGTGGCAAAAGTGTGAGACGGGGTAGGACCTCCATTGGTAACTATTGTTCCATCAAAATCCCAATCGTACTGAGTGATGGGAAATTGGCTAATTGTGTTATCCGTGAAATTAATCAGTTGTCCGGGGCAGTTGGTGGCTGAAAACGTAAAATCCGGACACAAGGCAATTTCAACAGTTTGTTGATTGGAAAATGCTGAAGTTGCGCCTGTCCAACCCCAGGTTACCATTGAGGTTCCTCCAAGGTTGTTATTAATCATATCTCCGGTGTAGGTCAGGGATTGTCCGCCGTCTACATTTACGGTGATCGTTTGAGTGGCTCCTGCAGTCCATTCGATTTCTACCAAATAAGTCTTGCAATCTTCAACATCTCCGGTAAAAGTGGAAATAGGACCCAAAGGTAAGCCGGTGAGACAGGAAGCAGAACTGTGATCGATTACTCCATCAGCCATTAAAGAAATATGATCTCCTCCAATGTCCCAATTATTGATTTGTCCCGAGCCTTGATTATCTCTTGTGTCAAATTCAACGGCCAGTGCATTTGAAAGTCCCTGATATCCCAATCCATAACCACCACTTCCTAAAGCCCAGGGGCCAGCTTGCATAACAAAAGCCATTCCTTCACCACCAAAATCATCACAACCAAATTTTACTTTAAACAAAAGAGAAAAGTTGGTAGTCAAATCTACTGTACTGGTAGCATGCATAGAACCTAGTTGATTGGAAGAACCAGGTGTGATTTCAAAACCATTACAGCTTGCCATAACCGAAGCATCCCCTGTTGTAGCATACTGAGCAAATAAGGGTGGTATTCCTGTAAGCGATATTACAAATAGGAGTAAAAGTCTTAACATATACTATTATCAACGTATTTCTACGTGGTATCGTTTGTAATACGTTTTTTTTCTAAAAAAAGTTGTCTAGTTTTGGTTCTAATTTTCAAGGCACTAAATTATGATTAAAATTTGGCATAACAATCGTTGTAGCAAGAGTAGGCAAACATTGGCGATCTTAAAGGACAAGACAAAGGAGGTTGAGGTGGTGGAATATCTTACGGAGACTCCTTCTGAGAAAGAGATCAGAGAGGTATTGGAAAAGTTATCTGTATCGGCTGAGTCGATTATAAGAAAAGGGGAAAAGGAGTACAAAGAGCACTTTAAAGGAAAAGAAATGTCAGAAGATATGTGGATACACGCTATGCTGGAATACCCCAAATTAATTGAACGACCAATTGTAATTAAAGGGGATAAAGCAGTGATTGGAAGACCGCCTGAGAAAGTATTGGAATTACTCTAAACAAAAAAAGGTGCCGTAAAAGGACACCTGATCAAACATGTTATTAATACAGCGAAATTACTCTTCGCTATCAACAGCTTCTTTAAGTCTTTTTGGACGTAACATCTCTACAGTTCCTAATGTAATCCACATTGGAACAGCAACTCCTAAAAGAAACACAAGTACCCACATGGCCATTAAGCCGATACAAAGAAATAAAGCAAATCCTAAAGCTATCATGATTTATATATTGTTAATTTTGTCTGTAACTCTTGCGGTAAAGTTAATATTTATTCTCAAAAATCGATATAAATGGAATACAGAATTGAAAAAGATACTTTAGGTGAAGTAAAGGTGCCTGCAGATAAATATTGGGGAGCTCAAACAGAAAGATCCCGTAACAATTTTAAAATTGGACCTTCGGGATCAATGCCTATTGAAATTATCAGAGGGTTTGCTTATTTGAAAAAAGCAGCTGCTTATGCCAACTGCGAGTTAGGTGTTTTGGAGCAGAAAAAAAGAGATTTAATCGCAGAGGTATGTGATGAAATACTGGAAGGTAAGCTGGATGATCAATTTCCTTTAGTGATTTGGCAGACCGGTTCGGGGACACAATCTAATATGAATGTGAATGAGGTGATCGCAAATCGTGCACATGAAATGGTAGGGAATAAAATCGGAGAAGGTGAAAAAACGCTGCAAGCCAATGATGATGTGAATAAATCGCAGTCTTCTAACGACACATTTCCAACAGGTATGCACATTGCAGCCTACAAATTATTGGTTGAAAATACTATTCCCGGCGTGGAGGCATTAATGAATACTCTAAAACAGAAATCACAGTCATTTAAAAATGTTGTAAAGATTGGACGAACGCATTTAATGGATGCTACCCCTTTAACATTAGGACAAGAGTTTTCAGGCTATGTGTCTCAGCTTGAACACGGCTTAAAAGCACTTAGAAATACCCTGGATCATTTGTCAGAATTGGCATTGGGCGGAACGGCAGTAGGAACAGGTTTGAACACCCCTGATGGTTATGATGTGTTGGTGGCTAAATATATTGCTGAGTTCACCGGCTTGCCATTTGTTACCGCAAAAAATAAGTTTGAGGCACTGGCTGCGCATGATGCATTTGTTGAGACACATGGCGCTCTCAAACAGTTAGCAGTAGCTTTGAATAAAATAGCAAACGATATTAGAATGATGGCTTCCGGCCCGCGTTCAGGCATTGGTGAAATTATTATTCCGGCAAATGAACCCGGATCTTCAATTATGCCCGGTAAAGTTAATCCGACACAGGCTGAAGCAATTACTATGGTGTGCGCACAGGTAATTGGAAATGATGTGGCCATTACAGTAGGTGGAACACAGGGGCATTATGAATTGAATGTTTTTAAGCCCATGATGGCGTATAATCTGTTACAGTCAGCAGAATTGTTGGGAGATGCATGCCGTTCTTTCAATGAGAATTGCGCAGAAGGAATTGAACCCAACCATGAGCGCATTAAAGAATTATTGAACAATTCACTCATGCTGGTGACGGCTTTGAATACAAAAATAGGTTACTATAAGGCGGCAGAAATTGCAAATACAGCTCACGAAAACGGAACCACCTTAAGGGAAGAAGCCATTCGGTTGGGTTATGTCCCTGCGGATAAATATGATGAGTGGGTTGATCCTAAGAAGATGACGGGCTCACTTAAGTAAGAACAGTACAAATAACATTTTTCCGTTTGCTTTCCCAATAAGGATTTGACGGATTTTTTCATTATGGATAAACGAACAGAGTTAAAAGAAATAGGTGAATTTGGCCTCATTGACAGGCTGACCGGCGATACAAAAATGCATCATAAATCTACCGTAGTAGGGGTGGGAGATGATGCAGCAGTAATTGATGTGGGAGATAAGTATATGTTGATCACAACTGATATGTTGGTAGAAGGAATACATTTTAATCTGATGTATACGCCTTTAATGCATTTGGGATATAAAGCAGCAATTGTGAATTTTTCGGATATCTACGCCATGAATGGAGATGTCAATCAAATTACTGTTTCTATTGCTTTATCTAATCGGTTTTCTGTAGAAGCAGTGGAAGAGATATACAAAGGAATTCATAAAGCTTGTGAATTGTATAAAGTAGATTTGGTAGGAGGAGATACTACTTCTTCTACCTCGGGTTTAATCATTTCCATTACTGCAATTGGCGAGGTAGAGAAAAAAGAATTGGTTTTACGATCTGGTGGAAAAGAAAATGAATTGCTAGTGGTTAGTGGTGATCTTGGCGGCGCATTTATGGGATTACAAATCCTGGAAAGAGAAAAAGAGGTATATAAAGATAACCCCGATATGCAACCTGAACTGGAAGGTGTAGATTATATCCTTGAACGACAATTAAAACCCGAAGCACGTAAAGATGTGATTCATTATTTAAAGGAATTAGGGGTAAAACCTAGCAGTATGATTGATATTTCTGACGGACTGGCTTCTGAAGCACTTCATTTATGTGATAAAAGTGGGCTGGGGTGTACGCTATATGATGAAAAGCTGCCCATTGATCAGGAAACTCATAACAATGCACGGGATTTTAATCTGGATGCCAGTACCTGTGCCTTGAATGGAGGAGAAGATTATGAATTACTTTTCTCGGTAAGCCAGTCAGATTTTGATAAAGTAAATGGCAGTGAACACATGACGATTATTGGACACTATACCGATAAAGGAAGCGGATGTAATATTATTGACAGAGGCGGACAAAGCATTCCTCTCACTGCACAAGGGTGGAGTCATTTTCAACAAAACGATTAGTGTCAAGTCAAGCTTAAACCTACGGGTAATCCAGTGTGTCTTTTGAGATGTCTCTGCGTTCCAAAAAAATCACCACACCAGATAAACAAAAAATGTAAACACAAAAAAAGCCGTCTCCTGATTTTGAGACGGCTTTTTGGTTGGTTGAAATTTATTTTATAATCCCGAATCTACAATATGGGTAAACCCTTGCCCGCTAAACGCGGTGCCATCTGTAGCAACTCCTTGGTAGTGGTAGTAGTAAATACCATCAGGAAGTGGGGATCCACTCATATCGGTTCCGTCCCATTCATCTGCAATGTCATTCATGATATGTACCGTGACACCCCATCTATTTACAATAACACACTCAAAAGTAGCGACTCCCTGAGCCCAGTGGTTAAAAGTGAAAAAGTCATTATCACCATCATTGTTTGGAGTAAAGACATTTACCGGTTTAAAGATGAGCGGATCATAGATGATCATCTTTTGACAACTGGTGTCCACACATCCATTTTTATTGATGGCAACCAAACAAACATCATGTTCTCCTGCACTGGTAAAACAGGTGTCAAATACTTCATAATAGTCATCAGATATTTGCCATCCAACACTTGGATTACTTGGGTCATGACTTAAATTCCAAAAGAAAGTTGTATCAGCATTTGGGTTGAAAGGATTAGCAAAACCGGTTGAGGTATTGGTAAAGGTAATGCATACTTCAGCGGTTCCTTCGTACAATCCATCTGTTAAAAATTGTGGAGAATCTACATCAAATGAAGCCTCAGGGTTCAATGAATCTAAAAGTAAGGTGTCAATAAATTGACAACCATTAGCATCAGTGATCACAATTTTGTAATCTCCGGGATTCAAACCTCCCCAGGTTGAGTTAGTTGAAGTTGCCCCGGTTCCCAGATTTGTCCATAGGTAAGAATAACCCGGTGTTCCTCCACCACCTGCTACAAAAACAACTCCATTTCCGGATTGATAACTGAATTGTCTGCAATAAGCCTCTTCAGAACCTAATTGAGTAGTAATTAATTCGTCTGGATAAACAATGTCGAAACTAAATGTTTTATCGCAGCCATTCTCATCATTGATGGTAAGTGAATACTGTCCAGTCCCTAGGTGATTAATCCATTCAGCTCCTAATCCGTTTGGAATTGCTGATGGATTAGGGTTCCAGAAATAAGAAATCTGATCATACCCTCCGGTGTAGTTGTAAACGGTATCTACTTCAGCATATCCGGTTGGGTATCCATAACAAAGCGGTTGTTCTATAATAAGGTCAATATCCAGCTCTCCCGGATCGTCAATGAAAATAGAATCTTCTTCATAACATCCCATATTGTCTTCTACTGAGGCATAATACCATCCTTCGGGTAAAGTATTTGCAGTATTGGTAGTACCGCCACCATTTAAATTCGTCAAGGTTGAATCCCAGATATTGATAGTGTTTCCACCATTACCTCCACTGATATTTACAGTTACTGAACCGTCAGAAAACTGATAACAGGTAGGGGCATTCGACAACCAGTCGATCACCAATTCATCCGGTTCGTAAATATCAAATAGTTGAGACCATGCACATCCTTCCTGATCTGTTACAGTTACAACCCATTGACCGCCAAATAAATTATCTTGTTCGCTAAAACCACCTGCTGAGACAGTTTCAGAATCGTAAAGTCCTGTGGTGTGAGTCCAGGTAACATCATAAGGGGCGGTAATTCCACCGTTAATATTGTTTACATAAGCGCCGCCTGAATTATCTCCAAAACAAGTGACGTCTCTTAAACTATCTACAATCCAGTTTGCAGTGACAGCATTACTTCCCAAACCAACTGTTACAGCCGTATCAACGGTACATCCATCAGTATTTTCGACGTTCAGGAAATAGGTAATTCCTCCATCTAAGTTGGCAAATGAACCATTATTTTGTGGGCCAATAGTATTTCCTCCACCAATTAAGGTATATGACCAGGTAGGGTCATCCGGTAAGACATCAATTGATCCTAAAGTTCCCGGTTGACCCGGACAGTTTGTGGCATCTGTTATTTGAATATCAGTTAAGGTAATGGTTCCCATTTCAACTTTTACAGAGTCAGTAACATCATAACAACCGTCATTGATGGTAAGGTAGTACCAGGTCAACGTATTAGGACTTACTGAAATGTCTTCTGTTGTTTCACCCGTAGGTTGCCAGTCATACGTCAAAAGGGTTGGATCGTATGGATTGTTTACCGTGGCATCAATCAATTGCACCTCATTTGGACAGATTACGTAGGTGTTTTGATCAAATAAAATGGTAGGCTCAGGTGCAGGGGTGAGTGTGACATCAACTGTACCTGTTGAGGGTTCTCCACAAGCGTCTACTACATCTACCGTATAGGTAGTTGTTCCAACAATATCTCCAGCTACCTGAATGGTTTGTCCGGTGCCGGATGTCCCCCAGTCATAGGTAAATTGAGGCACGCCCCCATCAGTGGTGGCAGTGATATCAACGGTAGGTGTCGCACAGTCAAGGAGAACATCACTCGTGACAACATTATATGGCATGGGGTCAGTAATCTCAACCGTTGCAAAAGAGGTCACCGTATCTCCGCATGCATTGACAATTTCAACAGTAATTGTTACGGTTTCTATTCCTTCAGCCATAGCGTCACCAATTGGCACAATATAAAACTGAACGGTATCTTCACCCGGTAAAAAAGTCACATTTCCATTCAAAAACGGATAATCTGTGCCATTCGTTGCTGTTCCTCCAATTAGATAGGTGATGTCAAGTGTGTCAGTAGTTGTAGGCCTGATAAAAGAAACAATTGCTGAATCACAAGCTTCTGTTATCGCAGCCGAACCTGTTGCAGAAGCAATTTCAACCTGAACCCCATTAGAACTGAAAGAATTGGCTTCTAAAAAAACCGCAGAATCAAATGATTGATCACCGGCATCACCAATCACTAATTTTATGTGGTAAGTTTGACCACATTGTACAGAGGCTGCTGCTTGAAGTGTGGTTGTGTGGGCATCATATTGTAAGTCGGGAGAGCCCGGAGGGTTGTCTACTAAATAAGCACAGTTAGTACAAGGTCCCGTATTGGAAGATCCATTATTTAAGTTGTTCATGGTAACCGGTAAAGTAGTTCCGGGGACTATGGCAATGTTTTCTCCTCCATTTTGAAATGGTCCGGCAAACCCTGGACCTGAAATAATAAAGCCAAATCCATCATTATATGAAGAAGTAGAATATTCGTGATATTCTTCAGAAGCGAAAATATAGTTGAAAACAATTGAGTCACCGTCCGGAACAAAATCAAATTCAAGAATCGCCTCATTATTCATAGTATAAGGAGAGCCAATCTGAGCCAAATCCGGATCATTTGGATCTGTTGCTACACCATTATTGTCAGTAGCAGAACCTATATCATTTGGACCAATAGCCAATGTTACATTTCCGGTTCCTAAAATCAAACCCTCTGTAATGGGAAAAGTAGTAGTTGTCGCATCAAAATAACCCACCTGTGTTTGGATCGATTGGGCTAAAGGAACGGAGTTGTTAAATTCCACATTACTCACAATAACTCCAGTCCCTGTTAGTACATTTTGCACTAACTGCTCTGGTGTTTGGGTGGTGTTATCTACAACTATTTGTGAGTTGGAGGTAAAACTGAAAAGGAAAAAAAATCCGGTTAAAAGTAGTGTTTTCGTAGTATTCATGGTATTCTTCATTATTTTGAATATTGGTCTCATTGTTTCTAAGACCCGTTTAAATCTCAAAAGGTTGCACAAGTTAAAAAATTTTTGAAGATACTGATCAGGTCAACAATTAAACAATTCGTAAATTTACGGTTTGATTAAAAAAAGATGGATGGTAGAAACTTACATAGCAAAACATAAAGACAGATTTTTAAATGAATTAATTGATCTACTTAAGATCCCCAGTATAAGTGCAGATTCAAAATATGCCGGTGATGTTAAAAAAATGGCTGAAGCACTCGCTGAAAAACTAAAAGAAGCAGGTGCTGATACCGTTGAAATTTATCCCACAGCAGGACACCCAATTGTATATGGAGAGAAAATAGTGGATTCCGATTTACCGACAGTACTTGTGTATGGTCATTATGATGTGCAGCCACCAGATCCACTTGAGTTATGGGATTCTCCACCCTTTGAACCGGTGATCAAAAAAACCGAAACCCATCCTGAAGGTGCCATATTTGCCAGGGGAGCATGTGATGACAAAGGACAGATGTATATGCACGTTAAAGCATTTGAAGCCATGTGCAAAACAGATTCATTAGCATGTAATGTGAAATTCATGATTGAAGGTGAAGAAGAAGTAGGTTCTGAACACCTGGAAGGATTTATTAAAGAACATACGGATAAACTTAGCGCCAATGTTATACTCGTTTCTGATACAGGAATCATGTCTAAAGAGACACCTACTATCACTACGGGTCTTAGAGGTTTGAGTTATGTTGAAGTTGAAGTGACGGGTCCAAATCGAGATCTCCATTCAGGGCTTTACGGAGGCGCTGTGGCTAATCCGATTAATATTCTTTCAAAAATGATCGCCGCATTGATAGATGATGAGGGAAAGATAGCTGTTCCGGGTTTTTATGATCAGGTAGCATCCATTTCAAAAGAAGAAAAAGAATTAATGGCCAACGCACCTTTTTCAGAAGAAGCCTATTGCAAGGCAGTTGGAATTAAAAAAACACATGGAGAAAAAGGGTATACTACACTTGAAAGGGCTTCTATCCGACCAACTTTAGATGTAAATGGGATTTGGGGGGGCTATACCGGTGAAGGAGCAAAAACCGTGATTCCTTCAAAGGCGTATGCTAAAATATCTATGCGTTTAGTGCCGAATCAGGATCACCACAGAATCACCCAACTATTTAAAACCTATTTTGAATCGATTGCTCCTGAAAGTGTAACCGTAAAAGTACAACCACATCACGGAGGAGAACCCGCCCTTACACCGGTTGATTCTATTGAATATCAGGCAGCCAGTAGAGCTATGGAAGAAACTTTTGGAAAAAAACCAATACCTTTACGATCTGGTGGTTCAATTCCTATTGTGGCTATGTTTGAACGCTTACTTAAAGTGAAAACGGTTTTGTTGGGATTTGGCCTGGATTCTGATGCAATTCACTCACCAAATGAACATTATGGTTTGTTTAATTTTTATAAAGGAATAGAAACAATCCCATATTTTTTTAGAAATTACGCACAATTAAATGAAAAAGTAAACAATGAAACACTCATCTCTTAACCATTTATTGATTATACTAATAAGTTGTTTGACATTTGTAACAACTAACACTCTGGCCGTAGAAAAGGAAAAAAATCCGCTTTCAACTTCTTTTGAAGAGATAGAACTTAAAGCCATGAAAGATTTTTCTGTGGAAAAGAAGAACGGAAAGATGCATATCGGCTTCAATTATGTGATCAAGAATCCAAATAAAATGGCAGTAGTTATTAAACCTTCTTCTTTGTTTCTTACAATTGCCGATCAGGGATGTGGTTGGGTAAGAATCGAAGAGAAAATAAGAATTAAAAGAAAAAGTGAGGGAGAATACCGCTTTATGATGGTAGGAAACACAGAAAATTTTGTAAAAAGTGCATTTTCATCCGTTTGGGGATTGCTCACAGGTAATGGGATTGATTTTAATATTAAAGGCAAGCTAAATGCCGGAATATTTTTGTTCAAAAAGAAATGGAAGATGGATTATACCTATAAAATGACCAACGAAGAATTCATGTCCTTCTTTTAAGAGGGAATAATCCTATATTTACTTATATGAAAAGAAAAGTGGCTGTAGTCTACGGTGGGTATTCCTCAGAAGTTAAAATTTCTCAAAAAAGTGCAGGCACCATTTTTGCCAATCTGGATAAAGAGTTGTTTCGACCATTTCTTGTTGAAATTACTGATAAAAGTTGGCATGTGCATCACGGTGGTGGTGTGTATCCGATCGATAAAAATAAATTTACTTTCTTGATGGAAGAGGAAGAACGGTCTTTTGACCTCACTTTTATTACCATTCACGGAACCCCGGGAGAAGACGGTAAATTACAGGCGTATTTTGATATGGTTGGGTTACCTTACACAAATTCAAATGTATTTGCAGCAAGTTTGTCATTCAATAAATGGGCATGTAATAGCTTCTTAAGATCATTTGGAATTAAAACCGCAAAAGCTATTTTGATTCGAAGAGGTGAGACGCCAAACCCAATTGAAATTGCAGACGAATTAGGGTTTCCCTGTTTTGTAAAACCCAATGACGGCGGGTCAAGTTATGGAGTTACTAAGGTAAAAACCTTGATGGAAATGCCGGATGCAATAGCAAAGGCTTTTTCTGAAGGAGATGAAGTGGTTGTTGAATCTTTTTTAAGTGGAAGAGAAATGACTTGTGGAATGTATGCAGATGAAAATGGAATTCATGTCTTGCCCGTTACAGAGATCATTTCTGAAGGAGAGTATTTTGATTACGCAGCAAAGTACGAAGGAAAATCACAAGAAATTACTCCCGCAGAAATATCTGCTGAACTCAATAAAAGAATCCAGGAAATTTCGAAAAATATCTTCCGAAGATTGGGACTCAAAGGGATTGCCCGTACCGACTTTATCGTAGATAAAAATGAGCAGCCTTTTCTTATTGAAGTGAATACAAACCCCGGAATGACAGATGAAAGCCTTGTTCCGCAGCAAATTGAAGCTTACGGCAAATCCCTAACTGAAGTGTTGACCGCTGTGATTTCACAGACGATAGCTTCTAAGTAATCGCGCCATAATCCCCAGACCAGTTAAACTTGAGGAGTAGCATTTACAACAGAGAAACTATTCCCAATTTTCTTGTTAATTTTAGGCTCCTGAAATTTGAAAAGGATTTAAATTCAAAATAGAATGACGACATATCAAAATTACGTAAAAGGTGAATGGGTAAGTGGCGAAGGCGTAGAAACCGAACTGTATAATGCAATCACCGGAGAAAAAATCGGAGAATGTTCATCAAAAGGACTGGATTATGCAGGCATGATGGCTTACGCCCGGGAAAAAGGCGGAAAAATCCTTCGTAAAATGACCTTTACAGAACGGGGTTTGATGTTGAAAGAACTTGCACTCTTCCTGTTAAAAAACAAGAAAAAATATTACGAAGTCAGTGCATGGACAGGTGCCACCCGGCTTGATTCCTGGATAGACATTGAAGGGGGAATAGGGAACCTCTTTGCGAATGCTTCTTTAAGAAGGCAGTTTCCTGACCTTCCTTATCATGTTGACGGAGAAGGTATACCCATGTCAAAAGGAGGCTCATTTATGGGGCATCACATCATGGTTCCGAAAGACGGTGTGGCTATCCATATCAATGCATTCAATTTCCCAATTTGGGGAATGCTTGAAAAGGTTGCCGTGAATCTCCTGGCCGGTGTTCCGGCAATTGTAAAACCATCTGAATATACGGGATATCTGACCGAAGTAATGGTGCGGGATATCGTGGATTCAAAAATATTACCGGAAGGATCCCTGCAATTGGTGACAGGTCTGGGAAGAGGAATAATTGATCATGCAGGAAGCTCCGATACAGTCACCTTTACGGGGTCGGCAGCAACCGGAAAAAAGTTGCAATCTTTACCGCATATTATTGAAAATTCCGTATCCTTTAATTTAGAAGCAGATTCTTTAAATGCTGCTGTTTTAGGAAAAGATGCAAAACCGGGAAGCCGGGATTTTGACATCTTTATTAAAGAAGTGCAAAGAGAAATTACGGTGAAAGCCGGTCAAAAATGTACAGCTGTTAGAAGAATTATCGTTCCGGAAGAATTTACAGAAGATGTTCTAAAAGCATTAGCAGCCCGACTTGACAAAAATATTATAGGGGATCCTTCAGATCAATCAGTGAGAATGGGGTCTTTAGCAACCAGGCTTCAGGTAGAGCGTGTTCGGGAAAATGTGGAACTGCTAATGAAAGAACAAAGTGTTGTCTACGGTGATCTTGATGAGTTTGATGTAGTGGGTGCCGATAAAAATAAAGGCGCTTTTATGTCTCCGATTATTTTTATCAATGATGATCCACACAATAAAACCGGCGCTCATAACATTGAGTGTTTTGGACCGGTCTCTACAATCATGCCGTATAAAGATATAGAAGATGCTGTTGAAATTGCCAAGTTGGGTAAAGGCTCATTGGTTTCTTCTATCGTTACTTCAGATGATGATATTGCCAGAGAATATGTGGTCAATGCGGCAAATATGCACGGACGTATATTGGTGTTAAATGAAAAATGTGCGGCTGAATCCACCGGTCACGGATCACCAATGCCAATGCTAACTCACGGCGGTCCCGGTCGTGCCGGAGGTGGTGAAGAAATGGGAGGCGTTAGAGGCGTTAAGCATTATTTGCAAAGAACCTCAATTCAAGGACATCCGCAAACCATCACAACAATTACTCAACAGTTTCAAGTTGGAGCAGATCAACCCGAAGCAAATCCACATCTTTTTCGACAACATTTTGAAGAACTCAAAGTAGGAGACACCGTTTTTACACATAAATATACGGTAACAGAAGCCGATATCGTCAATTTTGCGAATGTGAGCGGAGATAATTTCTATGCCCACGTTGATGCAACATCACTGGAAGGAACTATGTTTGAGCAAAGAGTAGCCCACGGATATTTTGTGTTATCTAAAGCTGCAGGTTTATTTGTAGATCCCAAAAAAGGACCGGTATTACTAAATTATGGAATCGATTCATGTCGGTTTACAAAACCGGTATACGTTGGGACGACAATGGGAGTGAGATTTACCGTAAAAGAAAAAATCAACCAGGAGAAAAAAAATGATGCAGATGTCGCTAAAGGGATCGTGAAATTTTTGGTAGATATGTATGATGAAACAGGAGAAACAATAGGTGTGGCAACGATACTGACAATGGTGAAGAAATTAGATCAGGAAGGTTAGTTGATTGGTTAATTAGAACTTAGTTGGCCGTCGCTAAGGCCAGCGCACTTTTAAATTATAAAGACAAAAAGTGCGGTGGATCGAGAGCCGACCAACTAATTAATTACTCAACCAACAATATAAAACGAAATGAATTAATTTAAACGAAACTTAAAATAGAAGCAAGACCATCTTGGCTCTTGATTCTAAAATCTAAAAATCTAACAGAATGAGCGCAGTAAATCAAGGACACGTAAAACACGAAATTGCAGCTAACGGAATTGCAACCATTGAATTTGGACATCCGCAGAGTAATTCGCTTCCGGCTGCAATTCTTGAGAATCTCAGAAAGACAATTACAGATGTGGGAGCACAGAAAGAAGTTAAAGTGATCATTTTAAAATCCCAGGGTGATAGAGCTTTTTGTGGTGGGGCGAGCTTTGATGAGTTAATTGCAATTAATAATGAGAAGACCGGCTTACAGTTTTTCTCAGGCTTTGCCAATGTGATCAACGCTATTCGTAAATGCCCGAAACTGATAATTGGAAGAGTGCAGGGGAAAGCAGTTGGCGGAGGTGTTGGAATTGCATCTGCTGTAGATTATTGTTTCGCAACCAAATTTTCGGCAGTTAAACTTTCAGAGCTTGCCGTAGGTATCGGCCCTTTTGTAGTGGGACCGGCAGTAGAGAGAAAAATAGGCCTGTCCGCCATGTCACAGTTAACAATCAATGCTACAGAATTTCAAACCGCAGAATGGGCTAGAGAAAAAGGGCTTTATGCAGACATTTATGAAACAGCAGAAAAAATGGATGATGCAATTGATGTTTTGGCAAATAAATTAGCAGCATCAAACCCCGAATCTATGGAAAAGTTGAAAAAAATATTTTGGGAAGGAACTGAAAACTGGGATAATCTGTTAAAAGTACGAGCGGCAATCAGTGGAGAGTTGGTATTATCTGATTTTACTAAAAATGCGATAAACGCATTTAAAAAGAAATAAGCGAATGCTTTGCAAACCCTAAAGAAATATGTCTGGAAGTTTAAGGTTCCCCTTATTCTTCTATTAGTTCTGATAGTTGCCTTTCCGGGATTGGTGACCATGCAACGGTCAATGTTTTGGGATATAACGCTGCACAATTTGCCCTGGCGATATCATATCGGCGAGAGCATCAGCAATGGTGAACTGCCTTTATGGCTTCCATGGATGAATTACGGCTTTCCTCAAATGGGGCACTACGAAACCTGGTATCCCGTCAGTTGGTTTGTTGGCGGACTTTTTGGATATAATTTATCGGTACTGCAATTTGAATATCTCTTTCACATATACCTAGCCGGCCTGGGTTTTTATTTGTTTAGCGGTTTGTTGAAAGATTTGAACTGGAAAGTTCGAATGGTCGGAGCTATAGCATATATGCTATGTGGGGTATTTATCGCGCAAGCATCACATTACGGATATGTTGTGTCAGGAACATGGATGCCTTTTGTTTTTTATTTTTTAATTCGGTTTTGTCGTAATACCAAATTAGAAAATGGCCTTGCTCTGGTCTTTTTCTATTTTTTACTGGTGACGGGCGGATATGTAGGTAACTTTATTGTGATTACGTATATCCTGATAGGAATATTTGTTTACCAACTGTATCTGAGGAGAAAAGACCGAGCACAATTATTGACTTTACTAAAGTACACCGCTCTATTAATTCCTGTTTTTTTTGCCGTATATGCCGTGGTTTTTTATAGCATGTTGGATATTAAGAATCACATCACGCGACAAGCATTAGAATATTCAAATACCGGCTGGGGAGCACAAGTAGGAACCTGGGTAAAAGAAGGATTTATCACTTTTTTCTCCCCTTTGGCCAATATGCAGACTGAAAATGACTTTTGGGGGGATGCTCCAATGATCAATGATGTTTATATTGGAATTTTTCCCGTGATATTTTTGATCTACTATTTTTTCATTGGACGTTCAGACCCTTATTATCGGCAAATAATTTATTTGACTGTTGGTAGTTTATTCTTTTTTGCAATTGCATTGAGCACCTTATTACCCCTTCATAAATGGCTTTACCATTCTCTTCCTTTGCTCGATTATTTCAGGTTCCCATCACTGTATCGAATATTTGGTCTGTTTTTACTGCTACTGGCCGGTCTTAGAGCGATTCAGTATATAATCACAACAGTCTCAGTGAAAAAACGCCTTTTGTTTTTGTCGACATGTATTATAGCGCTTTGGTTAATTGCGATTCCGTTTTTGAAATCTAACTTACAGTTCAGGAAAATCTTCTTAGGCTGGGATAAAGCGGTGGATTTACTCGATCAAAATGCCCTATTTCTTGTTGATGCAATTTTTATGACTGTTCTTCTGCTAATATTAATCGCATTCAATAATAGTAAGAAAATTGGATGGGTTTTGTTAATACTTGTTACTGTAGATCTTACTGTTCACACATGGATTAGAACACCGCATTATATAGTCGATCCTTAAAAACCATTTAACAAGTTATTATTCAGTTAAATATG
>JBBDID010000020.1:0-35531 GCA_040880585.1 Crocinitomicaceae bacterium
TCTTCTCTCTTCTCTCTTCTCTCTTCTCTCTTCTCTCTTCTCTCTTCTCTCTTCTTTTTTTACTACTTTTATATGAAACCAACTACCGTGTATTCAGCTGTGTAATTATGGGTGATTTTTTTCAACGAAAACAGCAATGATCAGAATACTACTTTTTTCACTTATCATGTTGTGGGGCTACCTTTTAAATGCCCAACAAGATAGTATTGTTTATTCATTTCTCGTTGCGGGTCATACTTATGGGGAAGCCGGTGTAGATAATCCCGGCCTTCATCCGCCTTTTAAAGATAGGTTCGGATACATTCAAAACCGTGAGGAGATTCAATTTGGATTTTTTACGGGAGATATAGTTTCTGCCAACCCCACCGCTCAAGATTGGGATGAAGTGGATGATGATGTTGATAGTCTTGGGATTCCTGTTTATTTTGTAGCCGGAAATCATGACATTGAAGACCGCCCCTTATATGAAAGCAGATATGGCTCCACATATTATCAATTCATAAAAGAAAAAGCCCTATTTATGGTTCTTGATGCTAACATTGATGGCTGGAGCATAAAAGGGGATCAATTAGAATTTCTAAAAACCACTTTAAAAGAGAAGGCAGATTCAGTAGATCATATTTTTGTGTTTTTTCATCAGGTATTATGGACTACAGAAAGCTCTAAATATGCATACATTGGAATTAACTCAGCTGCCGGAAAAATTGAACCCGTTAATTTTTGGGACACGATAATGCCCTTATTTCAATACTTACCTAAGCCCGTTTTTATGTTTGCGGGAGATCTGGGAGCCGGAGATTGGAGTTCTGATGTTGCGTATGATCAATTTGGAAATATTTCATTTATAGCAAGTGGTATGGGAAGTGGGGAAGGCGATAATTTTATTGTTGTTAATGTAATGAGTAATGGAAGTATCGATTACGACTTAATTTGTTTAGACACTACAAACACCTTTTGTTTAGGTGATTTAATCGATTACAGAATTACAACTGAAGAAGATGCAAAACGGATCTATCCTAACCCAACAAATGATTTTGTTAACATTGAAATTGAGCCGTGGGATTCAACCATAATTGAGATTGTAAGCATGCAAGGACAATTAATGGAAACGCATTATTCAAATGGAAATTATTTCTACAAAATGGATGTTTCTCATCTTAAATCCGGCACTTATTTTCTTTATGTAAAATCCACTGATTCGTTTAGAATTGAGCGCCTTGTAAAATTGTAAATGCAAGGTAGACTCTTCACCCCTGATTGCATGGGTAGCTCTGAAAAAGGATGAGCAGGAAAAGGTGACCACTTAAAAATAAATTCTGTATTGAACAATTGGCAAAAATCCGGTTTGATAAGTATTTTGATAGGTACCGGTCTCAGGGTTGAATTCTTTGACAAAGATATTTTTTCGATTGGTAATGTTTGCCAAATCTGCTGCCCACTCTTGCGTGATGTTTTTACCTACCATTTTAAAGGCAATCCTTAGGTTTCCTTTCATAAAATCGCTGTATTGCGCAGCATTTGTGTTTGCAAAGTCTTGAATCACCATGCCATACTGAACACTCAAATCTTCTAAAACGGGGGTGTACCTCCGTCCCCCGTTCCAGGTAAATTTAGCATCTACCGTTAAAGAGTTTTTAAATTTGGCATCTTCCTTTTGTTGAAAGCGAAACTCATATCCGGCCAATGCGTTAAAGGTGAAATTTCCGTTGAAGGCAGAATCGTATTGTTTTCCATCAGAAGCGGTGTATTTTGATTCAAAAAGAGAAGTGGTCAGGAGGAAATAAAAACCTTTGTCCAGAAATTTTTCAAGGGTCAGTTCAATCCCGTAATTAGTGGCTGTTCCATCATTGTCTAAATAGTCAGGAATAAACGTATTAAAATCTGCCCCAAAATTAACGATAGAAAAAGTAGAGGAGTCTAGGGTAACGGGGACGTCATATAAGTATTGGTAATACGCCTCTAATTTTGCCTGAATACCATACTTAAATCGGTGCTGATATCCAAGTATTGCATGATGACTTTTAGTGAATCTCAGGTTTTCAGCCGGTTTAATTGTTTGACCGTTTTCTTCGACCTGCTTAAAGTAAATCTCAAGGGGTTGCATTTGACTGTGGAGACCATATCCGGCACTCAATCGGTCATTTTCACTGAGGTTCCAGGCTATCCCCAATCGAGGCTCAATAAAAGTTTCTTGATTTAAGGTCAAACTTTGTGCGTGAACCCCAAAATTAAAAGTCCAGTTCTCATTGGCGCGGTAGCGATATTGAGCGTAAGGCTGAAACAGAAAAGTGTTTCCGTCAAAATTTCTAAGTACCCGATATTGATTCATTGAAGATGACCAGGTAGAGTCATGTAATTGCAGCATATAAATATCTCCCCGAGCTCCCACCTTAAACATGTTTTTCGCATTGATCTTGTAATTGTAATACAAATGCGTGACGACTTTACTGATTAAAGAATTACTGTGATAGGTGAGGTAGGGGTTTTGTAAATTTGCATCTACGGTGTCATTGTCGATTTTGTTAAGGTTTCCCTGTAAGCCCACAGAGCCGTTTATGTAAGACTTATTGCCAATCCGCTGCCGGTGGGTTACACCAATCATTCCAACTTGTGAATTGAAATACGTATTGCTGTTGTCTTGTGCAAATAAATCTGTACTATCTACATCTTCAATCAAAATCTGTATACTACTTAATCCTCCAATTCCGAAGACTTTAGTCAGACCTCTTTTTGAGGGGAAATTAAGATTGAATGAAGCATCCTGATAATTGGGCAAAGCGGTTGAGCCAAAGTTAATCCCCATTAATTGAAAAAGTTTTAAGGTAGAATAACGATAATTGACCAGGTAAGATGCACCTGTTTTTTTACTGATAGGTCCTTCTGCCATTATTTCTGCACCATTAAGCCCTATTTGGAATAGAAATTCATGCTTTTCGTTGTTGCCGGTGCGCATATTCAGGTCAAAAACACCGGAAATTGCATTTCCATACTCAGCCGGAAAAGCACCGGTCATGAAATCTGAATTGGCCAGTACGTTATTGTTTAAGATAGAAACCGGTCCGCCGGTGGTGCCAAATCGGGCAAAATGATTGGGATTAGGGATGTCTACACCTTCCATTCTAAAAAGCACGCCGGTAGGAGAATTCCCCCTGATAACAATATCATTTCTTGAATCATCTGCCCCTTGAACACCTGCAAAGTTTTGTGCCATACGCGCCACATCATTAAAACTTCCGGCAAAACGGTTTGATTCTTCTACAGAAAATTGACGTACTGAAACTGTGGCCATCTTATTAATGGTTTCTCCTTTTTTACCATTAGCTTTCACTTCTACTTTATTCATCATCTTGACAGATTCTGTCAATTCTAAATTCAGGATGATCTCTTTGGAGCCTACATCAATATTGTTTAGCACCACAGGTTCATAGCCGACAGATGAAATAACGATCTGATGCCGCCCAACGGGAACCTGTTCAATCCTAAATACCCCGTTGAGATCTGAGATAGCGCCAATGACAGGGTCTGTATCAGTAACAACTATTTTTGCTCCGATTATCGGTTCAAAAGTTTGTTTATCCTTTAAGGTGCCACGAACCGTTTGAGTAAGATCCTGCGCCCTAAGCTGAAAAAGCAATAGTAAAAAGACAAAGGCAATGCTCCATTTCATTTTCCCCGTTTATTTTTTCGTAAATTTAATTGAGTTAATGGGATGAGAAAAGAAATTAGTCAATTTAAAAACAAGAGAATAAGGTTCATTACATATCGCCCATACTTATTAAAGTAGAGAGACAGAAGTTCTTACAAAACCATGAGTTTCTTCACCACTTTATAATCGTCTGATAGGATAATGACCTGATACATTCCGGCAGCATATTCAGTGGCATCCACAAAGTAGTTTTTGTCCCCTTGTGGAATTGGGCCGTCATGGACAACTTCAACCACATCTCCCAATAAGTTGGTGACAATAATACGTCCGTTCACAGCTTGTTTAGAATGGATGGGGATCACGGTTATTCCCGAAGCAGGGTTGGGGTAAATTTCTTTCATTTGAAGTGGGTTTTCTTCACCAATAGATGCACCACTTCCTGAACCAGTGTCTGCTACCTTGAACTTGTGGTAACCGTCAGGTGCACTCATAGGGTGCGTGACTTCTTTTCCGCCAACTGCCGTTCCCTGAATGTAATAATAGACCATTGTGCCGGGCGCTTGTGCCGGAATTAATCCCGACCAATCATCACCGGATGTATTGGTCATGCTCACCTCAGTGTAAGCGGCTGCTAAATCCGTTTTATAAAATAAGGATACAGCGGTAATTCCGTCTTTGTGTTTGACAAAAGCAGCTGCCTGATAGGGGTTAATGGTATCACTTGTGTTTTCAAGCTGTTTGTGTGAAATGTAGATGGGGTCACTCACTCCAACAGTATGAGTAATACAGTGAATCGCCCCACCGGAAGCAATCAGGTTTTGTCCGCTATTATCCACATCAATAGATACAATATTGTATCCCGGTAAAATGCTGTCTAAAATCCCCAATGCAATGGTATCGTATTCAGGTCGATAAGTAGGTAAAAGCACGGTTTTATTGACAAAAGTTTGATTGGCATACGTTCGGTAATACGCATTTGGCGGAAAATTACCGGTAGCACTAGAGGGTTGAGGAATCCGATAAACCTTAAATGGAGTACCGAATTTTGTGGTAAAATTATCTAATACATATTGTAAGTTGGCTTCAATTTGAGGGCCGTCTGAAACACCATCCGGGTATTCTCCGATTAAGAGCGTTTCTTCATCCAGCAATTTCATGTGCATATCAATGTGATGAATATCGTCATAGGGAAGAACGGTCATTTTAATATAGGTGTTAATACCCACCCAGTCACTGTATAACTGATCAATTTCTGCTTCTGTATGATTGGGATAAGACAGCCCGTAATCGCCGGTTCCGTCATTTTCATCTGTAATCAAATGAGATGAAAAACCAATTTGATCACCATCTGACATCCAGTTACCTCCGGTAGCCATAATATTATTGGGTGAATTGGTCATAGAATAAATGTCGATCCCCAAAAGTGCAGCATAAGCGTCAGGGATGACATCATCATAAGGTCTTGGTCGATTGTAAATCCAATCAACCAGAAAAATACTGTCAACATAATTACTATAACAGGTATTGGCACCGTAATCCCTTATCCAAACCGAATTAAAATCGATTTCAATATAGTCAATGTTTACATCCGGCACACCATTTCCACTGAGTACAGACTTAACCGTATTAGAATCTGAGCAATGAATAATGACCAGACACTCTTCTTGTGCGGCATCTACAATTTGAGAATGAATTGTATTGTAACTACCGGTCCAGGTAATAACCAAAGCTTGCACTTCTTCCCATTCAGCTGCGGCACGAATAGAAGAATAAGGTGGAGGGGTGGTTATTCCTCTATCGTTAAAAGTTTGCAGATAATCTTCCATGATTAGTTTTTCATGTTCGGTCATCCACTTCGGTAAATCTTCTTGTTGAGAAAAGAGCGCATTTGACGATAAAAGAAGGACGGTGGTAATTACTAATTTTAATATATTTTTCATGAAAGGTCTCTTAATGGCACACAAGATACAAAATCTAAATCAGATGGTTGGTTTTCAGAAGAATGAAAATAGGAAAAATTTTTTTGTATCTTTGACTCCCCTTTAGGCTACCCTAGACTAATGTTTATCGTCTAAAAAGTCACGATTAACGAAAAAAAAGACTTACTCAGGTCTCTTTTTAAGAATCAAAACAAAGATGAAGAAGTCGCTTATTGGCATGATATTATTGGGAATTATGGTTTTTAGCCGGGCATTCTTAATAAATGAGGGAGGAGAAGAAATGCCTTTATTTGTCAGGGAAAGTTCGAACTTAACTGTACACCTTCATCATCACCAAATTCAATCATACGATTTTGAAACCAAGCCTTCTGCTTTTTTGAGGGAAGTGGCTGCTCGCCTTGATTTACCTGAAGTACAACAAAGCAAACAAAGGGAGGTGCTTTCCATTTCTACCAAACAAGAATCAGAAATTTCGTTAAGTCCTTCCACTTTGATCGCTCACAATAGTGAAACAGAAATGGCGCATAGTGATGAGGTAATTCCTATGGATTATGTATCTGATACAGGATATGGACTTTGGAATTCCGGTCCCTCTGAGGCAGGTGAAGTGGAGCAAACTTCAGGAAGCGTACCCTTGGATCGGGGAAGCACCATATCTGATAACTTCAACCGATTATTTCCCCGTCGTTCATTTTAAATTTTTTGTATTACCCAACTGATGAGTTCACTATACATGAACAAATTCTGGCATGGTTTGGTAATGATCTTTTTCAAACACAAAATACTCTTCAAAACCGGGCTCCAATTGTGCCAGCACTTTAACAAATTGGTCGTAAGATTCGACTTCTAAAGCGCGGTAAGATTTGTTGTGCTGTACGGCTCCGGCCTTGTACATTTTCACCATATCCAAATCGTTTTTATTTCTCATGATATCAGATACGCGAATTTCTTTCCAAACAGACATAATGTACAATTTTTGATTACAGCAGCAATTTACAGGCTAAAGCATTCTGCACCAAAAAAATAACGATAGAATTGTTCACAAAAAAATGTTACTATTCACAATTTAGTAACACAGAGATTAGAATGTCCTTACAGCACGGGCTTTGTAAGTATCTGTTTTGAATACGGTAAAATCGATCCCTTTTGAAAAATTGAGAACATGCATTTTTTCAAAACTTCTGGTGGATTGGGAAGTCCAGTAACCGGTTTCTTCAAAATTTCCCAGATTAATCATGTGTAAATTCATGTACATTTTATAGGCTTCCCATAATTTGGGTAAGCGCCAATCAAAATACTTTTTACCATATTCATCATGGTAACGTGGATCGTTGATCATTTCAAAACATTGGTGGTAGCTAGAGTTAATCATTTGATCTTCCAAGGCACAAACCAGACCATGTGTTCCTTCCTGATTGACCAAGAAAACGATTCCCCCATGAGCAGTATCTCCAATTGCGTAAGTGTTCTCTTTGGGGTGTAAAAGCGATTCTAAATGAGTAGATTCTTTGGCTGAAGCGCAAGAAATTAAAACGGCTATGATGAATAAAATGGTAGTTATGCTGAGTGTTTTCATGTTATTTAGAGTAATTAATAATCAGTTCAGCTCTTCTGTTTCGTTCGGCAGCGGGTTTGGATAATTCATCTGAAAGCAACTCACTTTCACCTTTAGAAGAGATGTTTATTTTTTCGACAGTAAGCCCTTTTTTTACTAAATATTCTTTCATGGATTTTGAGCGCCGTAATCCCAGTTGTTTATTATACTCACTATTTCCGTGAATATCTGTATGCCCCTCAATGGTAATGGTGTAATCTTTACTTTCTGATGCTAAGCGGATGATTTCATCCAACTGATCCCGGTCTGTCTGGTCTAATACAGACTCATCCCTTTCAAAATTAATTATGAGATGTTTTTCATGACTTTCAGAAGTGACCACTTCAGGGATGTTGATCACAATATCCAGGTGAATTTTAGCCACGCCGTCTTTTACTTTTACAGAAAATAAGGTGTCAATATCCTCTTTTTTATCGTCCCTGATTCGGTAATCGGATAAGAGTTCAGAGGTGGAAAAAAGAAACTCACCACTGCTACCTGATGTTTTAGAGGTGGAAATTTCTTTTGATCCTGCTGAGTTATCCAACGTCAAATGATATTCTAAGGGATTTCCATTTTGATCTTTTACGGTTCCGGAAATAAGGACGGTTATACCCGGTTTCATCCTTGGGTCTGCCTCTTTGGTATAAGCATAGTAAATATCACCTTCTCTTACGAAATAACTTTCCTCTCCATCTGCGGTAATAATAAATCCATAGTCATCTGAAGGGGTATTGAAAGGCTTACCAATATTAATGACTTCACCAAAGGTACCATCATCATTCATTACCGTTTTGTATACATCCAGACCGCCAAATCCACTATAACCGTCTGATGCGAAATAAATGGTTTTTCCATCACCGGCAATAAAAACAGAGCGTTCATCACCAGAAGTACTAATAGGAAGCTTCTTCATGTAGCTCCATTGACCGTTCACTTTTTTGCTGATGTAAATATCCATGTTGCCGTCGTAATCTCTACCACAACACAGTAAAAATGTTTTGCCGTCAGGAGACATAGCTGCGCCATCCGTGGCATACGTATTACCGGCTTTTATGTATTCAGTAAGAATGAATTTATTGATTCCCCCACCCAGACCACGTGAATTGGTAAACTGTGTACCTCTCAATTCTGCTTGATAATAAGGACCTCCTGTTACTTTCCAATTGTATTTCCAACTTTGAAAAACAACGTACTGTCCGTCTTGAGAAACCATAGGTTCATCTTCTCCCGACGAAGTGTTTACGGCCATCCCTAAACATGTTGGCTTTTGCCATTCACCACTATTTTTTTTACTGAACCAAATATCACCATCATAACGTTCTCTACCTTTATAAGTGCCACTATAAGTAGACCAAATCTGCCCTCCGCGATCACTCATGAAGTAAATGTATTTACCATCCGGGGAAATAGAAAGATTAGTTTCTCTGGCGAAAGAGTTCAAGACGGAAATCTTCTCCACCTGAATTTTATCCTTATGGTCAAGAATAGTTGATTGTTGGGCATAACCAGCCGAAAATACAAATAGAAGCGCTATGACAAAAATAATCTTTTGCACGTTATTCATTAAAGCGATTACAGGGTATCAATTATTTAAAGTCCGAAATATACAAATATTTGGTCGCATTATTCATGCCAAAACTTATCAAAAATAGAATAGATGAACCACTTTCTGTATTTTAGCAGGATTGTGTTAAAGCTAAAAAAGATCATTTATTATTGCTGGCTATCTCTGGTGATCGCTGTATTGCTGTTGTTTATTATAAAACCATCTTATTTCACACCGGGTTTTATTGCGGGATTTTTAGCGGATTATTCTTCTGGTTTGTTGGGGATTTACTTTCTCGCCTCTCTACTTCGAGGGCTTTTTCTTATTCCCAGCACTCCTTTTGTTTTGGCAGGGGCAATATTGTTTCCGGAACACCCTGCTCTGGTGATTACCATTTCCATGATAGGGATACTTTTCGGAGCAACAGCAATTTATTATTTTTCAGATAGCTTGGGGTTTAGTAAAAAACTAGAAACAAAGTATCCTAAGCAACTTAAAAAATGGCACGATCGATTAAATTCTCCACGGGCAAGTTTAATTGTAATCGCCTGGTCATTTTTTCCTTTGGTGCCTACTGATTTGATTTGCTATGTGGCGGGAATTGTCAGGATGCGTTTTTTATACCTGATTGCAGGAGTATTTATCGGTGAAATGGTGTTGGTTTATTGTTATGTAGTATTAGGGGCTGGGTTATTTGAATATATTTTGGGATGAAAATAATCCAGCCCCGTTAGACGAGGCTGGATTTCCATGAAAAAATCTACTATTAATTATGCTTACTAAATAATAATAGTCCAGATTGATCTCTCTTCAATCCTACATCAAATTAATGATGTTAGTTGTATGACACAATTTTAACGAAAAAGTTACAGCAACACAGAAAATTATTTCCGAATAAATGTTAAAAAGGCAGAGATATAATTATTCAGTCCCATTTTTAGAGGAACGTCTGCATGATCGGCCGAATCAATGCGCCAGGCTTCTTGATATTGCCCCGAGTAATTATCATAGATAAGCTCACCGTTAGAAATAGCTACATAACTATCTTCTTTTCCATGCAGCCACATGAGGGGAACTTCAACCTCTTTTATGTTTTCAACATTATTAAAATCAAGGGAAGTGATAAAATCGCTATCTGTGTTCAATAAGGTAGAAGACTGGGTAATGTTATCAACCGAAGCCAGAGGGGACTCAATAATTAATTTAGAAGGAATAAAATCAGAGCGATATGCCGCTCTGTGAATTAAGGGTATTGCTCCTAAACTAAAACCATAGTACACCGTTTTTTCTCCGCTTGCTCCTTTTGAAATTAACCAGTCTATTCCTGCGTCTGCATCTTCAATCAGCCCTTGTTCAGTTGAGGAGCCTTCAGACATACCGTATCCCCGGTAATCAATCATGAATACCCCATAGTTATACAAACCTCCCGTATGTGCCAACAAAGCTTGACGTGTCCAGTAATAATCCATGTGGCGAGCCTGTCCGTGACAAAAATAAATAATCGTGTCAGTTGAAATGTTCGTCGTATCACCCATATATAAACCATAAATATTGTAGACTTCTCCGCTTTCATTATCAATTGAAGGTATTTTTATCAGGTATTGTTCAAGCGGGTTGGGAAGATAGTTAGGAGGGATAATGATCTCCGGATCATCATATTTTTCAAAATCGTATTTCGTCAATTTTTCAGAAGGGAAAGCCAATTGATCCAGACTCACTTTTTTGCAAGCAGGCAAACAAATAAAAATAAGCAGATGAAGAATAAGTACTTTTTTCATTTTTTTGAAAATGTATAACGGTAACCTAAATAGAATCCGGTTGCCCCCCACTTGCCTAAAATACTTTGGTAAGGAACAAAGGCAAATGAGTTGTCAACGTTTGGTGCAATAAACTTGAACTCCGTAAAAAGCTGCCAGGGACGTTTTTTCCCTTTAAAGACATGCCCTATTTGCGGACTAAATATCCAGTGATGTGCTTGCTCTTGTTCATGTGCCATTGTTTTTTTTAGTTCAAAATAGTTGTTCACCCCCACATAAAAATAATTCTTTCTTTGACCGTAATTCCAATAGGCATTTAAGTCAAGTATTGGCCATAATCGAGCAGATTTAGCTTCAAAATTGTAAATAAAATTGAAGGATGGAGATACGGACAGGTTGGGTCTGAATTTCTGTTGGTGGAGCAATCGATATGTTACTCCTGCATCAATTTGTGCGTTGCCGAATAAGGCGGCAGTTGTATGCCAGGCGCCGTGAACGGTTAGGTTTGAGTCCAATCCATACCCCACTTCAATACTACTCATTGGAAGGGGGATGGGAGCGCCTGCAAATTCAATTACGGGCCCGCCTATCGAAGCACCAACAGCAAGTGATTTTTTTTCTAAAGGCTCAACAAAACGACTAGGGGCACAGGCCGTAAGGCAAACAAAAGCCACTAAAATAATGCACATCCTCATAATACAAAGTTAATATTTAAGAAACGTAAGAGAAATAAAAAAATGCTGCACCCTTGATTAGGCACAGCATACTAATGATTTTCCTCCTGAGTGATTCCGACTTACTTCCCGCCATTTGCCTTGAGGTCATCTATACATTGATTGTCTAATTCAATAGTTCCGCCCCCTCCTATATTATTCAGCACATTATTGGTTTCAGCGGTATAGTACATCAGACAATCCTCATTATCACAATGCCCTGCATGATTAGGGTCTTCATGATCTTGTGTCATAGGAGTGCCATTGTTTACCAACCCTAACAAGTGACCAAATTCATGTTTAAGAATAACGGTTTCTAATTTTTCAGTAGAGGGTTGTCCCAATCCGCCTGAATAATCGTCAACAGTACTTTTAAATATTGCCATTGAACTGGGGCCATAAGCAATCCCCAGGGTTTTATTATTGTCCGTATTCTGATTAAATTCTTTATCGGCATAGAAAATAAACATAGTCACGGTGTTATCTTTTGTGAACTGTGTTCTGTGTTCGTCTTCAATGCTGCGTATGTCATCTGCAGAATAGGTATTATTTGCGTTGACCGGAAGACTTCCATAAATGAATGAAATACCCTCCGGCTTATTTAAACGGGCATTCAAGAAAGCCAAAGCATTGTCTATGGCAGCCTCATTGGGCTTGTAACCGTCAATGTATTTTACTTCTATGATCAATTTATCATATTTTTCAGCGGATAAAAAGTCTGACGGTTTCTCGTCTATTTGTATAAGTGGCTCATCTTTTTGACAAGTTGAAAAGATAAAGACCAGAAAAAGAAATGCAATTTGAACTATACGTTTCATAGGGGGATGTTTTGATTTATATAAAATAAAGATTACCCGGGAACTTTCCAAGCTTGGGAACGACCAATTTAAAGGTTAACTTTAAACTCAATCCGGAATCTTGACATTCAAATGGTTTTTATAACTTCATTTGATTCACAATTAAGCTACTTCTTGATACAGTGCTTTCTGTAAGAGCGAACCAATACGGTTGGTGGTATTTACGTTTTTATCTACGTATTCATAGATACCAGACTTCATCAATTCAGCCGCTTTGTGTGCATTTCTCATGGCACTGACAACAATAATTTTACAATCCGGACAGTGAATTTTAGCTTCTTTGATCACATCCTCTGCTGAAAGCACATCATCCTCTTCTTTATTTTCAAGAAAGTAATCGAGAATCATAAAATCGGTGTCGTCATCTAATTCTTCAATGCATTCATGTGCATTGTAATAAGACTGTATCTCACAATCAAAATTCTTTTGAACCGAGTTATTGCAAATATTTTTAACATATCTGCTCAACATTTGGTTGTAGTATTTATCATCTTCTACAATAACAATCTTTATTTTCTTTTTGTGTAACATAGCTGTAGCTTTTTTGTTCAGTATATAAGTATACGAAAGCTATGCCATCCACTTTGTTTTGTGAAAACCCCAGTGTTTATGGGGGGTATGGAAAAATCCACCCCAATAAAAATTCCCAAAATGAAAAACTGTATTTCAGAATGAAAAGATATAATGGTGTTTTATTCGTCCTCTTTCAACAAGCGATACACGGTAGTTTGACCAATATCTAGCTTTTCAGCCACTTTTTTTGTGCTCTGATCATATCGTTCCATAAACAGTTTAACGATTTTACGCTCATATTCACGCATAGACAATTCTTTAGATAAAATATCGGGCAATATATCATCCGTCCCCAAAGAAATATCATCAGCTTTAATACTGTCTGAGTCACTCATAACAACTGCTAGCTCCATCACAGATTTTAGTTCACGAACATTTCCCGGCCAACGATAGGATTGTAGCTTAGAGCGGGCATCTTTGTCCAGATTTTTCGCAGGCATTTCATTTTGTCGGGTAAATTCATCTATAAAATATTTAGCGAGTAGGAGGATATCATTTCCCCTTTCAGATAAAGGAGGCAGATGTATGGGCAATCCCAATAAACGATAATAAAGATCTTCTCGAAAATTACCCGCTTTCACCTCTTGTTGTAGGTTTTTATTGGTGGCTACTATAATCCGGCAATTGATTTTGATAGGTTTGTTACTACCGATCAATGTTACTTCTTTTTCTTGTATCGCCCGCAATAACTTGGCTTGAAAATGGATGTCCATCTCAGCAATTTCATCAAGAAATAAGGTGCCATTTTGCGCTTCAAAAAATTTTCCGATTCGCTTGCTAATCGCACCGGTAAAAGCACCCTTTTCATGTCCAAAAAGTTCACTTTCTATGAGTTCTGATGGAATTGCCGCCATGTTAACAGCTACAAAAGGTCCGTCTTTACAAAAAGAATTGTAATGGATCGCCTTGGCAACTACTTCTTTTCCGGTTCCGGTTTCACCACTGATTGATACCGTGATATTGTTCGTTACTGCTTTGCTCATCAAATCAAATACTTTTTTAATCGAAGGGCTAGCGCCTATGATCGATTTTTCGAAAGCATATTTACCTTGAAGTTCATGCTTCAGTTGGTTCACTTCATTTTTTAGGCCGGTTTTTTCTTCCAGTTGTCGCACGGTATGTAATAAGCGATTTTTGATGCTCTTGGATTTTACCAGATAATCGGAGGCACCTTCTTTGAGGAGTTCAACTGCCACTTCAATTTCATCTTGCTCTGAAATGATAATTACTTCTATTGCCGGATTATATGATTTGATGGATTTCAGTAATTCGGATCCCAACATATCCGGTAAACGATAATCAACGGTGACAACATCCGGAAAAGCATCCAGTGCCTTTAAGGCATCTTTACCGGTAGTAAAGCTTTGCACTTCATAATTTGGAATCAAAGAGAGGTTGTGACATAATAATTTGTTGTACCACTCATTGTCTTCCACTACAAATAAGGTAAAAGGTTTGTCTGCCATTGGATAAAAAATTAATTCTTAAGATAAGCAAAAGTATAAGACCCCACAATTAATTCGCTTTAGTTTGTTCTATTTCATGTTTTGCTTCTTCAATAGCATTATTTGCTGCTTGAATGGCAGCCTCCACTTGCTTTTTCATGTTTTTTGGCACCTTCTCTTCGCGGCAGGTATTTTCAATAGATTTGAGCAGTGTGTGTAGTTCTTTTGCCCCCAGATGACCTGCGGGAGAGGCTATTTTATGGGCGTGATCGGCTAGCTGTACCCATTCTTTTTCTTTTAAGCTTTTTTGCATACGTTGAATCCCATTTTCTGTTTCTTCTATGAAAGTGGCGAGCATATTCAGGTAAAAAGGTTCATCCCCTTGAGCAATCTCTTTTAATTGGCTAAAATCAAGATGGTGGTTTTTAGTTGGATCTATTTTTTTTGACTTCCCTCTTTTATTTTCAGGGGAAGTATTATTATCCTTAGAGACGCTCAAGACCTGCTCAATAGCTTTCAATAGATCATTCTCTTGATAAGGTTTAGCCAAAAAACCATCCATACCGGCCTCTTTATAAGTATCACGGTCTTCTTCGGTCACCGCAGCTGTTAAGGCAATTATTGGGGATTGACTGGATTTGAGATTCTCTTTTCTTATGATTTTTGTGGCTTTAATTCCATTGATTTCCGGCATTCTGGCATCCATTAATATGATATCAAATTTTTCTTCTCCCGCCAGTTTTATCGCCTCTTTACCGTTAGTGGCCTCCTTAAATGTACAGGCGTATTTGGTGAGGATGTTGCTCAACAGTCGACGGTTGAATACCTCGTCATCCACAATCAAAATGTGAAGACCTTCTAATGAAATGTTCAACTCAATTTGTTCGGTGGGATCTTTTAATTTAAGATCTTTCTCGGCACCTACTACATAAGGAATCTCCAATTCAACACAAGTGCCCACACGTGGTTCACTGGTCAATTTAATATTTCCTCTGTGCAGATCCACCAACATTTTTACAATGGCAAGCCCCAAACCTGTTCCTCCATAAGTTCTGCTTGTGCTGCTTTCAGCCTGCACAAACTCTTTGAATACTTTTTTTAACTGTTTTTGATTCATCCCTATACCAGTGTCAATCACTTCTATTTTCAGAATGCAGGATGATTGGTCTGAGCATTCGGCTTCTGCCCGGATTTGAATGCCTCCTTCATCTGTAAACTTGATGGCATTACTAATCAGGTTGAGCAATATTTGCCGCAAGCGATAAGGATCCCCCAATAATATTTCCGGAATAGAATCATCTAACTCTACAGAAACGTGCAGTTTCTTTTTTTCTACTGAGTTTCTCATGAGTTCTTTGAGGTCAGTAATGAGCTCCCGAGGGTTGAAGCCAATCAACTCCAGTTCCAAGTGGTTGGCCTGAAGCTTACTGAAGTCTAGAATTTCATTAATGAGGTACAGCAAATGGTCGGCTGATTTTTGCACCATTTCAATCTGTTCTCTCTGTTGTTTGTTTAGGGGGCCTTGTGCAATTTGCTCAGTGAATCCCGAGATGGCATTCATGGGTGTACGCATTTCATGACTCATATTGGCCAGAAACCGCTCTTTCGTATAAGCAAGATCCTCAGCTTCAGATTTGACCTTGTTCATGGCTTTTCGATATCTCCGGCTTCCTCGCACATAGTTCATAAAAATGTATGCCATAAAAAGCACCAATAAACCAATTGCTATAGAAAAGATGGCGATTTGCCGTTTCGTTCTGTCAATGATTTCAATTGCTGCACGGTTTTCCCTTGCAATATTTTTCAACTCACTTTTCCTCAAGTCATCAAGCATACGGTAAATTCTGTCACTAATTTGCTGATCCTTTATGATCAGTTCCATCTCTTTTGCTTTAATTGCCGCTTCAATGATTTCCTCTTCTTCTTTAATTTGAAGTACTTGATTTTCTAATGCATTTAATGATATTTCATCTCCCAATTTTTCTTTTTGGAGGTCGAGATCTTTTTTAAATAACCATCTGAGAAGGATATTCCTTTCTTCAGAAGTATCAGAATTATTTTTTTTGACATCTTCCCCTACTTGAAACATAACCTTTCTCAAAACTTTACCAATGCGGTATTTGTCGCGCAACAAAAGAAGGTCTTCGAGTATTTTTATTTTTGTGCGCACCAGGGTATCCAATGAATCTAGCTGAACTGAAGAGTGAGTCATTTCATGGGTAATTTCATGGAGGGCGGTTAATCGATAAAAAGTGCGATTTTTTGCTTTTTCAAATTGATCAATAAATAAACTGTCTGGGATTAAACTAAAGGATTTCACAGAAATTTCTGCGTCGTTGAGGTCATTTTGTAGCGCTTCTGCGGTAAGCAAACGGGCATCTGGCCTGGTGGTTTCAGACACTCCTTCTAAAATTCCTGTGAACTGACGGTAGGCATACGTTCCCGTAATGACAACCATAATTAACAAAAGCAGCAGAATCAATGTGACTTTAACAATAAAAGATTTTCTACTTCCCATTTTTTTAATTTCTTCTGAATAATTGGTTGAGGCACTTTGTAAAACACTCATTTGTTATCATATTATCAGGTGAATACACATAAAAACAAGTTAAAAAAGAAACGTCAGATAGAATCGGGCATTTGAAAGCTCTTTTTTTGCTTTGATCCTCTTGTAGCGTTGTTTTCATCATTTAAATTGAATCCTTTGGTTTTTTTCGATCACATTTAATAAATCGCCTGTAAGTAACTGTAATAGGTTTGCTGTTTTATGTACCCACAGAGATTGATTTATAATAATCCTTCTTCTTTTCTTTGGTCTCTAAACTTATGCCATGAATTGGGAAATAAAGATTAAAAGCAATTAAACACTGATTATCAATCTGTTTATAAACAAGATTACTCGTTCATACGGTAAATAAATAAGCTTTTTCTTTCAGAATGAAGTGTTTTTTTTCATTCTGAAAAGATTGAGTTACGAACTACCTCTTTTCTCTTGCGCTTTAATTTCTTCTTTGACGGAATGAATCTTCTTTTTTCTTTTTTGATACCAAATGATCCCAAAAATGATCATAATCAAAGGAATTACGATTAAAACAAGCACAGTGGCCGGGCTTTCCCAAAGAGGGGGCTCGTTATCAACTTGTATCTCCCTTGGTCTTTGCCCATAGAGAAAGGGAGGATATAAACAAGCAAGGAATAAAATTATCTTTTCTATCTGTCTCATAAGTTTAATGTACTAAAATCAAAAATGAATATCAAGGGGAACTATATTTTGCTTTGTCGCATAAAACATCAGGCTTTCTTTTCTTGAGAAAGAATATGATTTTTTAATTGTTGTTTAAGGCTCTTTAGGTAATCCGATAGAACCTCATAACTAACCGAAGGGTGCTTTTCATTGGGTATTGTTTCAGGATTTTCATCTAAAAAATGATATAATTCGGGATAGTTGGTTCCAATATTGGTAGTTAGCCGCATAATTTCCTGTATGATTTTGCTATTGTTCATAATACCACTGTTTGTCACAAGTAATTTAAGGATTATTTTAGTGAATCCCCACTATTTACCAAGGTGTTTTTCACCTCAGGTGTATGTTCAACATTACCATTTTACCGGTAATTTTCAACGCACTTTAAAACTTCTTCAAAAACTTCGTCCTGATCTTTGTGTATGATATGGTCAAAGCCTACAGACTTCAGTTTCTCCAGCTTTTTATCATCTGTCATGCCGGTGATCATCACAACAGGAACGTCCGGGTGATTTTTTTTGAGTTGCTGAAAAACTTCTTCTCCGTTCATATATCCCTTTTTTTGGGTATCTAAAAAATAATCCAAAAAAATCAGAAAAGGCGCTTCTGTCTCCAGGCTGTTGAGCATATCTTCACCCATTTGGAAATCTGTTGCTTCTACTCCGTCGATATTAGAAATAACCTTTTTTAAAATGTTAGAAATCGTTACACTGTCGTCAACGATATATACTTTTTGAGGTGAGGTGTTCATAGGGCGTGTTTTATAAGTGAGCAGACTAAATAGGTATGTAAAATGTAAAAAATACGCATCTGTAATTTACACAATTTTCAATAAAAATGCTAATGCTTTTCTGTGTATCTTTTTAGGTTGATCTTTTTTGATGTTAGAACGACAAATAAATCGCCAGCGCAACAAGATATCCTAAAAAACAGATAAACAATAGAGTGAATATGGTTAATAGTCTGATGCTTTTCATAATCATAGTGTTTGAACTCTCAGTAAATAAAGCCATAGATGTGCCAGAAAAATGCAGGAATGTTTTTTTAATGATAACAAGTTATATATCAAATAAATGAAAAGGCATAATTACTAAGACAGAAAAGTAAAAAAGGAGAAGAAAATTTTCAGATTGAAAAGTAAAACATCAAATTGAAAATAAAGTTTGAGAGAGTGATTAGGGTAAATGCTACGGGCTCCTCACTCTCATTCTACAAACCCACTCTATCTTAGATGCAAGAGATCACCAAAACACTTAGCAGGCAAAGCACCAAAAAAGTCCAGCAGGGCAGAACCTCAACAATTCCAAAAAAATGAAAAGCTTTGTTAAATCGCAAAAACAGTCAATTTTATCGCTTAATTAACTTTCCCGAATATTGTTTTCCGTTGATCATCACGGAGTAAACGTATATACCATTCTGTACTTCTTTACCACTAGCCGCTTTTCCATCCCAAAGAATGTTGTGATTACCGGCCATTTGTTGTACTTGAACAAGTTTCTTGACCAATCTACCCTGAACATCATAAATAAAAATGCTGACATAGGATGGTAAGTCAAGTTGATAATGAATGCTTGTATAATTGTCAAAAGGATTAGGGTAAGCACTGATTCCATGCTCCTCATCAATCATTTCATCCAATGCTAAAAATTCCCCATTGAGACTATCCACATTAAGCAGTTCATCACCGGTTTGGTAGAGCATGTAGTGGTAATAGATCAAAAACATTTCGTCGGTTGTGTTCAAGCCGGCACTGATGTCCTGTGGTGGGTTGTTGGGGTTATGCGGGTTAGACACTGTATTGTTCCACTTTCCCTTTCCATGTATTACTGTTCCGGAAGGGATGTGCTTCATGTAATTAAACCAATAAAAATCCTGCCAGTCAAAATCCCACAGTGGAATTCTGGCAAACTTCAAAGTATCTGTTGAGGGTGTAATTCCCCAGGACTCAATGTAATCTCCGATCAGGTGCATATGAGGAAAAACGCTGAGCATGGTATAATCATCCGGTGTGGGGGCATTGGCTACATGTACAGAGTCAAAAGTATTTGCCGCAATGGTAAACGACCAGTCTTCAATAATCGGCTCACAGGAAACCGTCCGAAAATTGTTCACGGGTTCATCATAAAAATAAAAGTTCACTTTTGTTTGATCCCAGGTTCCATAACTGCCCGCCGGATAATGCATAGCTAATACAATTTCAGCCCCTGCTCCAATTTCCATTCCGGTTGAAAAATCAGCAGTAGAAGGGAAAATAATAGGGGTAGATCCGGGCGTATATCCGCCCATTAAAGTAGCAGTGACAGGCCCTGCACAATTTCCACTGGTGTCCGTTACCGCCCAGCCTGCATTGTCAAAATAAACCAAACAATGATGTACCGTTTGTCTATTTCCCGGAATTACTTCAAAAGCTTTTACTTTTCGGTTTGAAGTTAATCCTGAAGGAATAGCAAAGCAAACGTAATCATCATTTCCACTCACCGCTTTGCTCATATAGTTTGGTGCGGTAATCACTAAGTCAGGGGTTCCGGGCAAAACTTGATCCCCGTTATACACCGGTGGTGGCGGAGCAAGTGTCGTGTCCCCTTCCGGAGTTCCATCATTGATCCAATCAAGAATAATATCTTTCTCTGCTTGAGTTAACACCCTCTCCCCTGCATAATGCTGATACGCCGTATCTGCTGTCCAGGGCGGCATAATTCCACCATTCACATACGTCTGAATGAGCGGAGCATAAGTCACTGCCTGATCATAGGTCATAAGAGACATGGGGGCAATACCATTGGAATTGTGGCAGGCAGTACAATTATTATAAAACACCTCTGCTGCTTGTTCAGACCAGGTAACCTGTGCATTTGCAACAAAACCATATAAAAATAAGCCAGTAAACAGTAATCCTCTTTTCATTTGGAAAAATTTTACCCAAAGATAACTTAATGCCAACAACTTATCAAATTATATTTCCTTACTTGCCCTTTTCCTTGCGAGTTTATCTGTTTCACACAAATCCTCCAGGCTTGGTTTTTTGATATACGGTACATCCTTACAAACCCGTTCATTTATCTCAAAAATTGTCAAAAAATCAATTTTTTCAGCTAAGAAAGCTTCAACAGCAATCTCATTCGCAGCATTCAAAGCCGCCCCCGCATTTCCTCCTATTTCTAACACCTTGTAGGCTAACTGTATATTTTTAAACGTTTCAATATCCGGTTTTTCAAAATTCAAGGTAGAAAAAGAAGCGAAATCAAACCGTTGGAAATCAGTTTTGAAGCGATAAGGGTAGGAAAGTGCAAACAATATAGGCAACTTCATGTCCGGCAAGCCCATTTGCGCTTTGATCGCACCGTCCTGAAACTGAACCAGTGAATGAATAATAGATTCAGGATGCACAATCACTTCAATTTGTTCTGCTTTTAAACCAAAAAGCCATTTTGCTTCAATAATCTCTAATCCTTTATTCATCATAGAAGCTGAATCAATGGTGACTTTACTTCCCATCTCCCAATTGGGATGATTTAATGCTTGAGTTTTAGTAACCGACCGCAATTGTTCTTTTGAATATCCTCTGAACGGCCCTCCTGAAGCAGTGAGATAAATTTTCTCTATAGGATTTTGAAATTCGCCAACCATACACTGAAAAATTGCCGAATGTTCAGAATCCACCGGATAAATATTCACGCCTTTCTCTTTTGCCAGCTTGGTCACTAATTCACCTGCTACTACCAGGGTTTCTTTATTGGCCAAAGCAATGTCTTTACCTGCTTCTATTGCTTTTATTGTTGATTTTAATCCCGCAAAACCCACAATTGCTGATACAACCAGATCTATTTCTTCCATTTGAACCACCTCTTCCAGGGCAGCATTTCCGGTATAGGTTTTAATATCTTCCTTCCAAAGTGCTTCTTCTACTTCTTTGTATTTTGACTCATCACAAATCACCACAACATTTGGACGAAACTTTAACGCTTGTTCCACTAATAAATCGGCATTGCTTTTTGCCGTCAGTACAGAGACTTCAAATTTATCAGGATACATAGCAATAACTTCCAGTGTCTGCCTTCCAATAGAACCGGTAGACCCCATTATTGCAATTTTTTTCTTATCCATATCACAAATGTAAGACATGCGTACTGATCTTTCACTTTTGATGGTATGAATTTTGCGAACGACAAGCGCTCTATAATTTGTATCTTTACCCTTCATGAAACGCATCTTAATCGTTTTACTCTTCAGCATTACTAAGCCAATAGGTTTTGCTGATTATGCGTTTGCACAAAAACCTTACGATCATTCATTTTATCTGATTGACTCAACAGCCTTTAGTTTCATGGAAGGAGATGATGCAATACTTATTGACTCTACCTTAGAAAAGTACCATGTTACAAATAATGACACCCTTCGTTTAAATTTACTGAATCACATTGTAGAAAACAGTTATAACGATTGGATTTGGCCGGCTTACAATGAAATTTTAAAAAAAGAATCAGAACGACTTTTGGGAGATACTAGGATGAGCAATGCGATTTGGAGCAATAAAATTGTCTCTATGTATGCTTTAGCTATAAATAATCAAGGGTATCTCGATTATTATCGCGGGAATATCCAAAATGCTCTAGAAAAATATCAACAAAGCTTAAAAATAAAAGAGCAAATCAAAGATTCTGTAGGAATTGCCCAGGCCTTAAACAATATTGGTGGAGTATTTTACAGTACCGGTAATTATGAAAAAAGTATCACCTACTTTAAAAAGAGCCTTCACATTAAAAAATCTGTTGCAGAACCGAAGGTAATTGCCACAACACTGAGTAACATTGGAAGCATTTACAACATCCTTGACGAATTGGATAGCGCAGAACACTACTTTAATGAAAGCCTGGCTATTAGTCAAAAAGACAAAAACAAAGAAAGTCTGGCTCTTTCTTACCATAACTTAGGAAGTCTTCACTCGAAAAGAGGAGACACAGAATTGGCACACTTATTTTTTCTAAAAAGTATTCGACTCAGTGAAGCATTAAACGATTATAACATGGTAGCCGGCTCCTATTTACTACTCGCAAAGATGGAGGTAGAAAAGGGAGAGCTTATTCAGGCTGAAATCTATGCAAAAAGGGCTTTGGCTCTTGTCAAAGAATTGGGTTTCCCGGCTGAAATTGGAGACGCTTCAGAAGTTTTGTTGAAAGTTTACAGGGAAAAAGGCGAATATAAAAAAGCTTTGGAAATGTATGATCAGTACATCTCCATGAAAGATAGTGTTATGAGCACGCAAATCAAAAATGATTTGGAAAATCAGCAAATCACCTATGAATATGAAAAGAAAGCCCTGGCTGACAGTTTGAAATATGTCGAAGAAAATCGAGTGAATATTGCTATGATCGCAGAACAAGAGGCACGGATTGAAAAAAATCAAATCCTTACCTATTCCCTGATAATAGGATTCCTCTTACTACTTGTTATTTCCATTATTATATTTATTGCGCTGAAAAATATCCGAAAAGCAAAAGAAATCATTGCCGATCAAAAAGTAGAAGTAGAAAAACAGCACCACCTTACAGAGCAACAACGCGAGAAATTGGCCGCAAAGAATGAAGAAATTCTAGATTCAATCAATTATGCCAAGCGCCTGCAAGAAGGGATGCTGCCGGCTGAAGAAACGAGAAAACAATTACTTCCCAATAGCTTTGTTTTGTATTTACCCAAGGACATTGTTGCAGGGGATTTTTATTGGATGGATAAAATAGAGGATACAGTTTACTTTGCTGTAGCTGATTGTACAGGGCATGGTGTTCCCGGAGCATTCGTAAGTATCATTTGTGCAAATGCCATGGATCATGCTATGCTAGAACTAAATAAGCCCTCACCCGCTCAAATTTTAGAACAGGTCACACAATCAGTGATTCAGGCTTTTGAAAAAAGTGATCACCAAATTAAAGACGGAATGGATATTGCGCTTTGTGCCCTGAACACCAAAACCCTTGAACTTCAGTTCTCAGGAGCTTATAATCCCCTTTGGATCGTTACAGATAGATCAACTGTGAGCGGCACTACTTCTCCATACACAATAGATGAAAAAATTTATTTGCATGAAATAAAAGGCACAAAGCAACCCGTGGGCAAATACAGTTTTAAAAAAGATTTTGAGCAACACACCATTCAGTTGACATCCGGTGACCAAATTTACCTTACTTCTGACGGCTACCCCGATCAATTTGGTGGAGATAAAGGCAAAAAACTGAAATACAAAAATTTTAAACACTTAATTCTTACCTACTCTCATTTGCAAGGACAAGATCAAAAACAGCAACTCAGCAAGTACTTTAAAGATTGGAAAAAAGATTTCGAACAGTTGGATGACGTCTGCGTTATAGGAGTCCGACTTTAGGAGGACAGCCTGTCCCGATTTAGTTGAACAGCGAAGCGTTGTGAAACTTATTCGGGAAACTATAACGCATGACGGAATACATCCCGATTGATATTTTCAAGGAAACGCAACGACTGTAGAAAATACTTATCGGGATGGATGACGTGTTTAAAATTTTTGTAGATTTCTACCTTTTTGCCACACCAATTGTATCTTTTTTGCGTTAGATGTAAAAGTAAACCCTTTATGCCAAGATTTGTACTACATATCTCACTGATTGTTTTCTTGTTACAAGGAGCTTCTATCTATGCACAAAGTGATACGACAACCTCCTTAATCAACAAAGAAGTAAGACTCATCAAGCATGATGGAACAGAATATGTGGGGACTCTCTTATCAGATGACGGCCGTGAGGTTTTAATCAATTCCAAATCTGTGGGGAAAATTTACATCCCTAAACACGAGTTAAAAGTCATTCGTTCTCTTGAAACAGAATCGGAAACTGAAAAATCCACTGAAAAAGATGAGCAAAAAGAAGAAGATATTCCCGATACTAGTTCCGTTAATGTAGAACAACCGAAAGTATTCAAGTATGACAACTATATTTCCACCAAATACATTCAAACCGATAATGCGCTGCCCTTGAGAAAAGGGGAGTCTTTTATAAAGTTTAGCCCCTTCACTTATGAGGGGCAATTGCGTTTAACGGATAATTGGTCAGCCGGAGTAATGGGCTCCTACATTGGCGCTCCTATAATCGTCAAAACCAAATACAGTTTTCCTTTTTCAGAAAAAGCTTGCTTGTCGCTGGATGCAGCTTACGGCACATTTGCCTTTGCCACCTGGACAACTAATGGAATACGAGATGGTGCCGGTTTACTCACTTCAACATTTACCGCCGGAGATCGGCTCAAAAATTTTTCCATCAAAGTAGGATACGGTTTCGCCCATAACTTGATCATTGATCAATGGGGATGGAACAATCCGGGTGTTGACTCGGAGATCATTTCTTCCCACATGGAATATATTCAATTTGGAATGGCTGCCGTTGGAGGCATGGTCAAACTCAACGAAAAAAACACTTTTGTGTTTGACGGCGGTATTGTTCTTCTAGATGGAGGAGAAATAGGTGCTATGGCTGGTGCCGCTAGTCGATTCGGCCCCAGTCCTCGGCATCAATTTCAGTTAGGCGGTTCATTTTTATTCTTCAGTACTTTTCCTGTTCCATTACCCCTTTTTAATGTCTCTTACACTTTTGTCTTTTTGGAAAGAAATCCTTAAAATAAATAGTGTTAGATATAAAAAAACTAACTAACTTTGCGCCGCCCGACTAATGAGTCGGCATCCTTACTCTCAGGGTTTATTATCTTGAAAAGGGCAGATCAATTATGATCTTTGAATAATGCGGGTGTGGTGAAATTGGTAGACACGCTAGACTTAGGATCTAGTGCCGTGAGGTGTGTGGGTTCGAGTCCCTCCACCCGCACAAAATGGTCTCGTCCCGATTATTGTCGGGATGAGACCATTTTTTTTAATTAAAAACGATACTAAATGAATGTAGTAGAGGAAAAAATTGACCAACTTAATGCTATTCTTCGGGTACAGATTACTTCTGAAGATTATGCTGATAAAGTTGAAAAAACGCTAAAGGATTATCGTAAACAAGCTAATTTACCAGGGTTCAGACCAGGGAAAACCCCTATGAGTTTGATCAAAAAAAAATACGGTAAAGCAGTACTTGCAGAAGAACTGAATAAAGCGGTTAGTCAATCATTGCAAGATTTCATTACCACTAATAATCTCAATGTTCTGGGTAGCCCCTTACCAAAAGAGGATGAAGAAGTAAAAGGTGATTTTGAAAATCCTGCTGATTTTGAATTTGCTTATGAAGTTGGTATTTCACCGAACTTTGAGCTCAATGTTTCTAAAAAACATAAATTCGACTATCTGACGGTTGACATTGATAAAAAGATGTTGGACAAAGAGGTTGAAAATCTTGCCCGAAGATATGGTAAATTGATTCCGGCTGAAACCGTAGAAGAACGCGATATGGTAATGGGTGAATTTACCGAAAAGGATGGAGACATTACCAATAACTCTACCATTTCCATGGAGTATGTTGAAGATAAATCGACCAAAAAGAAACTGAGCGGAGCAAAAGTAGGTGAGGAAATTGAGTTGGATCCCAGAAAGGTTTCAAAAGGCGATTCAGACCTGGCAAGTATGCTTGGAATTGAAGAAAATGAAGTTGGTTCGATAGGTAAAAAATTCAATTTTAAAATCACTGAAATTAAACGCATGATTCCGGCGGCTATTGATCAGGAGCTTTTTGATAAATTATTTGGTGAGGGCACAATTAAATCTGAAGAAGAGTTAAGAACCCGTATCAAAGAGGATTTAACCGGAATGTTTGCCAATGATGCAGATCGTATATTCAATCAAAAAGTGGTGGACACCCTGGTTGAAAAGACAAAATTTGACCTTCCGGAGAGTTTTTTGAAAAAATGGATCCTGGTTTCCTCTGAAGATGAGGAACTCACTGCTGAAAAACTAGATGCTGATTTTGAAAACTATAAGAAAAGTCTGAAATGGCAATTGATCCAGAATAAAATCATTAAAGAAAATGACATCAAGGTGGATCCTCAAGAGGCGATTGATTACACAAAAAATCTTTTGATCAACCAATTTGCACAGTATGGGATGCCTGCACCTGAAGAAGCCGAGTTAGAAGGACAGGCCAAAAACGTACTTTCCAATAAAGAAGAAGCCAATCGAATTTACGACAATCTATACGGAGATAAGATCATGGCCTATTTAAAAGAAAACGTAAAATTGAATGAAAAAGCACTCCCCTATGAAAAGTTCATTGAACAAGCTTACGGGAAGAAGTAGCCATTTACATGATCACTGATATAAAATAATACCTATCTTTATAGGTATTATTTTTTTTGCATAAAACTTTAGACATACATGTACAACAAAGACGAATTTAAAAAATACGCTACAAAGCACCACGGTATAAATAGTACTGCTTTTGATAGCTACATCACTTCATCCATGACTCCATATATTATTGAAGAGCGGCAATTGAATGTTGCTCAAATGGATGTCTTTTCAAGGTTGATGATGGATCGTATCATCTTTTTAGGAACCGGAATTGATGATCATGTAGCAAATATTATTACGGCACAGCTCCTTTTTCTGGAGTCCGTTGACCCTAAAAAAGACATTCAAATTTATATGAATTCACCCGGAGGAGGCGTTCACGCAGGGCTTGGTATTTACGATACCATGCAATATATTGCCCCGGATGTAGCCACCATTTGCACAGGAATGGCTGCATCAATGGGAGCCGTATTATTGTGTGCCGGAGCCGAAGGAAAAAGATCTGCATTACCTCATTCAAGAGTCATGATCCACCAACCGCTAGGTGGTGCGCAAGGTCAGGCTTCTGATATTGAAATTACAACCCGGGAGATTTTAAAATTGAAAAAAGAACTTTACGAAATCATTGCCAAACACTCCAAGCAAAAATATGATAAAGTGTATGATGACAGCGATCGGGATTTTTGGATGACCGCCGAAGAAGCTAAAGCTTATGGTATGGTTGATGAAGTGTTGGGAAAATAAAATTACATGGGTACAGAAGAGAATATTAATTGTTCGTTTTGCGGACGGTCAAAAGTGGATACAGGGATTTTAATTGCCGGTTTAACCGGGCATATATGTGCTAACTGTATTCAACAGGCTCACGGAATTATTGAAGAGCAAAAAAAACATGACCAGGTTCATAGCACCAATCATGATTTCAGGCTATTGACTCCTCAACAGATTAAAGCGTCTTTAGATGAATATGTGATTGATCAAACGGATGCAAAAAAGATTTTATCTGTTGCGGTATACAACCATTACAAAAGGCTTTCTCTGGCACAAAATGAAGACTTGGATGATTTTGAAATCGACAAGTCTAATGTAATTCTTGTAGGGAGAACAGGTACCGGTAAAACCTTGTTGGCCAAAACAATCGCCAAATCGCTAAACGTCCCTTTTTGTATTGCTGATGCAACTGTTTTAACAGAAGCGGGATATGTCGGAGAAGATGTGGAAGCGATTCTTTCACGATTATTGCAGGCTGCAGATTATAATGTTGAGGCCGCCGAAAAAGGAATTGTTTTCATTGATGAAATTGACAAAATCGCCCGAAAATCAGATAATCCCTCCATTACACGAGATGTATCCGGTGAAGGAGTGCAACAGGCCATGTTGAAATTATTGGAAGGTACTGAAGTAAATGTCCCCCCTCAGGGTGGAAGAAAACATCCGGAACAAAAAATGATCAAGGTCAATACCCGAAACATTCTTTTTATTGCCGGTGGTGCCTTTGACGGAATTGAAAAAATAATAGGCCGGCGATTGAACAGTAATGTAATTGGGTTTTCATCCAAAGAAGATAAATTGGATTCAGAAAACCTCTTGCAGTACGTCATTCCCACAGATATTAAAGACTTTGGACTCATCCCTGAATTGATTGGGAGAATGCCGGTGTTGAGTTATTTAAATCCCCTGGATGAAAAAGCACTCAAACGAATTTTAACTGAACCTAAAAATGCCCTTATCAAACAATACGTTCAATTGTTTAATCTGGACGATATTGATTTGAAGTTTGACGCAGATGTATTTGACTTTGTTGTAGAAAAAGCCATGGAGTATCAGTTAGGCGCCCGTGGATTGAGATCAATCTGTGAAGCCATCCTGAATGATGCTATGTTTGAATTGCCCTCAAAAAAGGATGTCACCCAACTGAGAATCACATTAGAATATGCTGAGTCAAAATTTGCCCGTTCAAAAATGGCCAAGCTGAAAATTGCATAAGATGGATAAAAATAAAATTGCTGTTGTTGATTATCACGATTACACCTCCGGAGATCCCGAAAAAAGGAAAAAATTCATTCAAAATTTTGGAGATTCCTTCTCTAATATGGGTTTTGCGATAGTTCGAAATCACGGAGTAACTGAAGCGCTTAAGAAAAGACTTTTTGAAGTTTCCAAAGCATTTTTTGAATTGCCGGATGACGTCAAAAAAAAGTATGAGGATGAAGCCAATCATGGACAAAGGGGATACATCTCTAAGAATAAGGAAAGCGCCAAAGGAAAAAGCGTTCCGGATTTAAAAGAATTTTATCATGTCGGACAAACTGTTACAGACGGTGATTCCATCAAAGCAGAGTATCCTGATAATATTTGGCCGACAGATGTTGTGAAAGATTTTAAGGATGTGGGATTAGAAGTGTACAATACATTTGAACAAACAGGCCGCAACTTACTACGTGCAACAGCCCTTTATTTGGATTTACCTGAAAATTATTTTGACGATAAAATTCATAACGGAAATAGTATTTTAAGGTTGCTGCATTATTATCCGGTTCAAGATAAATCACAAATTCCTGAAGGGGCAGTTCGGGCTGCGGCACACGGAGATATTAACCTGATCACTTTACTCATGGGAGGATCTGCTGATGGCTTACAAGCTCAAACACTGGATGGTGAATGGATTCCGGTGAGTCCAAAGGAAGATGAAATTGTGATCAATATCGGGGATATGCTGGCCCGTTTAACCAATGATGTATTCAGGTCTACCCAACACCGGGTGATCACACCAAACGAAGCGTCCTGGACAAAACCAAGATATTCAGCTCCGTTCTTTCTTCATCCCCGATCAGATATGGATTTAACTTGTTTAGAAACCTGTGTATCAGAAGAGAACCCTAAACATTATGAGGATATCACGGCCGGCGAATTTTTGACTGAAAGATTGGTTGAGTTGGGGTTGAAGAAGAGTTAAATAAAATACTCATGCGAATGAAATTAACCACGCTTTATTAGCCGTGGTTTTTTATTTTTTAAGGAGGTGCTGCTAACTTTTTCTCAAAGGATACTATTACCTGTTCGTAAAATGTCTTCAACTCTAAAATAGCTATCCATTCTAATCAATATAGCGTTCAATTTTTCAACTAAATTTATTAGTCCATTATATATCAAATTCTTACATTTGCAAAAAAAATAACCCTTATGAAATCAGCATTATCTCTTTTGTTTATTTTATCAATTAGTTTTCAAGTAGTGTTTTGCCAAATTTCAAAATCTTATTATTTTGACAACACATCTTCTCCATTCACAACTTCTTATATCGAAAAACACCCGACAGAGAGCGCCTATTTCACTGCAGGAGTTCGAATAGATCAAAATTCTGAGCCATATACGGTAATATCAAAAATTGATGAGAACGGAAATTCTATATGGCATCAAGATATTTCACATCCTGGATTCTTTGGGAGTGTGTCAGGATTATGTGATATTAAAGTCACTGATTCATATATTTACACCTTATCTTATGCATTCACTGGCTCTCCAAATCAGACCTTATTCCTCTTCAAAACGGATTTTAACGGGCTCATAGTTGATTCACTTATTATTAATGACATCAACGGTATTGACCGTGTTAAAACTCAAATGAGTCTTGACGGAAATGGAAACTTGCATTTTAGTTATCTCGACTGGAATGATGCGCTGTATGCTTGCGTTGTAGATCCTTCAACAATGAATTTAAATTATACTACGCTCATTGGTGATTCCCCATATAATCATAGCAAAGATTATCGCAGTCTTTTCAACGAACCATTGGGCGCAAATGTTTTACATGCTTTTAGTATTACAGATTCTATTAAGTTTGTAGAAGTAAATTCTAGTGGCGCCATAGTAAACAGTTATCAAGTTTATGCTTCTGGTAGTTATATTGGTGGACTGGAGATCAGTTCAGGCTCCGTTTATGCCGTACTAAATACTAATTTTAATGCAACATCACCTTCGGATAACCCCATTAGAGTTTTGGAAATTACATCAGGTTCAATTACCAACGACAACAGTTACATGGTACAACATAATCTGGTTTATACCGGCCTTTTTATAGATGACAATAGTGGTGAAATCTATATCTCCAGCAGATGTCCCTATTATATAACTTATAAAGGAGGGGCACTTATAAAAATTAGCTCGGGCTCAATCGAATCAGAAAATTTCTTTAATAATTCAAATTTTGGAGAAGTTCTGTTGGAAGGCAATTCTGTTATTGCTTGCGGTTTGGAATTAGACGAATTCAAAGAATGTCAGACAGAACACGAATTTGGATATAACTTTATTCGCTATGAGAAGACTTCTGCACCATTGACGGATGTTGTATCTCCACGAATGAGCTTACATGTAAACAAAATAAATACCATCATTGCTTCAGGAGGTAATAATTTCCAGAAGGTCGGTAATTCCGCCGGGTATGAAATCGAAGGCATTGGAGGGCACACCATATATAACTCAGAGTTTTTAATTTCTGCAAAAGATGATATGGGAAATATCGTTGCCCCGGCACATACATATACCAACACCTTCGCTCCCGGACCTATTACCAATTTTGACGACTACACGCTGGTAGAGCGTGATAAGTGGAATCGTGTTTGGATTATTACCAAAGAACTGATAGATCAACACATCAATGCTTTTCAATTAGGAGATAGTTCTTATAATACACCGGAAGTTATCCTCAACTGGCCGGCACATGGTGACCCATTAAAGGGACAAGTTAATAACTTGGCTCGATTCAAAGACATCAACAGTAACGGAACCTACGAACCTTTAGAAGGAGAATACCCATTAATTAAAGGTGATTATTGTGCCTTATCAATATACAACGATCAAAATATCGATACTGCCGAAAACTGTGTGCTTTATGATGATAGAATGGGTCTTCAGGTGTCGGAATATGTGTATGGATTTGATTGTTCACAAGACTCCAGCCTGCAAAACACGCTTTACCTATATTATGAAGTACAGAATGCCTCTAATTTGACATACGACAGTACAAAAGTTGGAAACTTTGTGGATTTTGACATTTTGGCTGTTTTTGACGACTACGTTGGATCTGACACAGAAAGAGGCCTTTGCTTCGGCAAAGAAGGATTGGGAACAGGACCTGAACAGGGCTTTGTTATTCTTGGAAGTAAAATGGATAATGACAATCTGGACAATACCTTTGGAATAGGGAACGGAGAATCTATAAACGGGATTGGGTTTGATGATGGAGTAGTTGATAACGAAAGGTATGGAATGACTAACTTTATGTATCATAATATTGGTGCTGGTAACACGGGAGATCCCACCACATCAGCTGACTTTTACAATTACATGAATTCAATTTGGAGAGATGGTACACCTTTGTATTTTGGTGGCAACGGTTACTCTACACCTACTATTCCTGCACGGTACTTTTTTACTGAGGATAGTGACTCAACTTATTTTTATTCTACTTATGGAATTGATCCTGGTTATGAATGGTCTGAATCAGGGGAAGGCAACCCGGAAGGTGACAGAAGAGGAATTGCAAGTTCAGGCCCATTCACATTTGCACCTGGCGATACTATCTTTTATGATATTATGTATGTCACTGGTGTCGGTAGTGCTTCTGGAGGATATACCAGCCATGAGGCACTGGAGTTCAACACGGATTCAGCTCGCAGCTATTATTTAAACAATCAAACTCCTTGTGGGCAGGATTACGGTTTTTATGAACCATTTGACGGGCCTTATACGGCTGATGTTGAAGAATTAAAGAATATACAGCAAGACGTTACGGTTTATCCTAATCCATCCAACGGTATTTTCTACCTTTTAGCGAATGATAAAATTAGCGAGATTCAAGTATTCGCTATTACCGGTGAACAGCTAAAACAAGTGAATGGGAACACAACCACCATTAATTTATCAGATCTTCCTGATGGAATTTATATTTTAAATATTCAACTGGAAGAAAAAGTGATCCGAGCTAAGGTAATTAAAAAATAAGGTGGCTATTTTAACGTTTTCTTTGGATGGTGAGGGCGAAAATAGCTATTTGGTAAATAAGAATATAACACTAGTGTCAAGTCTGAAATAATTACTACTTGCATGATCGATTAAGTTCCTGTTAAATTATTAGCTTTGTCCCTTCAAAACGGAGAGGTGGCAGAGTGGTTGAACGCGCACGCTTGGAAAGCGTGTTTACGGGAAACCGTAACGGGGGTTCGAATCCCCCTCTCTCCGCATCCAAGAAACCAATCGAATGCAAAAACTGCTTAAATCGTTGAATTTGAGCGGTTTTTTGTTTTTACACCACCAAATAAAATCAAAAAATAACACCGAAGTTGGTCTCCTATTCGGTAACCTCTGTTTTATACTTGCAGAGGTTACCGAATGCTCTCATAATGCTTGTCGTTATTGAGTTACATTAATTGCCTTTTGTGTCTTTTTAGAGCGAATTGATGCCACGAGCATCTGGAATCGGTAACCTAAAAAGAACAAATGATATGAAAACAGATCAATCCTTTTCAATCCTATTTTGGATATACAAATCAAAAGCACGGAATGGAAAAGCTCCAATCTACTGTAGAATCACAGTTAACAGCCGTCGTTCACAGTTTTCCTTAAAACGTTCAATAGAAATTGACAAGTGGAATAGCAAAGCCGGAGTTGTCAAAGGAAATTCGGAAATCTCCCGAACCTTAAACGCTTATTTAGATCTTGTAAAAGGTGAATTGCACCGTCATTACAACAAACTTCTGGCAGCAGGTGGGCACATCTCTTCAGATGCTATCAAGAACAGCTACCTTGGTATTTCAAACCAGGGTAAAACCCTTTTCGAAACGTTCACTTATCATAATGAACTTGCTGAAACAAGAATAGGTATTGACCTTACACGACCAACCTGGGTCAAGTTTGAAACCGTCCGGAAAAAACTGGAGAGTTATGTAAAAGATCAATACCGTTGTGGGGATGTTCCACTGGAAAGGCTCAATCACCAGTTTATTGAAGGATTCGAATATTATCTCAAAACAAAGGAACACATCAGCCACAATACTACCCTCAAATACATCCAAACAGTCAGAACGGTAATAAACATGGCCATACGCAATGAATGGATCCACCATAACCCTTTTGCCAACTTCAAGGCCAGTTTTAAGCCTGTTGAACGTGAGGCACTCACTGAAAAAGAGATTGAACAACTTGCAACAAAAAAATTCAGTATAGCACGTCTGGAAGAAGTTCGGGATATATTCCTGTTTTGTTGTTATACAGGTTATGCCTTTATAGATGTTAAGACCCTTACCCCTCATAACATTATGATCGGTATAGATGGTGAAAAATGGATTTTTACCAAACGTCAAAAAACACGTAATAAATCAAACGTTCCTTTATTACCCCAGGCTGCTGCTATTATCGATAAATATGAGGATCATGATTATTGCCGGGTTAAAGAAGTGTTGTTACCAGTCAAGAGCAATCAAAAAATGAACGCCTACCTGAAAGAAATAGGTGATCTCTGTGGCATTAAAAAGAAGCTAACCATGCATATCGCCAGGCATACCTTTGCAACCACTGTAACACTGGCCAATGGTGTCCCAATTGAAAGCGTCAGTTCCATGCTTGGACATAGTAGTATTCGTACTACTCAAATTTACGCTAAAGTAATCGAGAAAAAAGTGAGTGAGGATATGCGGAATCTTCGTAATAAAATGGCAGCAGTGCAGAGCGGCCAAGAGGACACTCAAACAGGCTGAGACTACTTTAAAACTTGATTCATTTTTACTGAACAACTAATTTCTTACTCATTACGCCCTGAGCACTAACAAATCTCAAAATATAAGTACCCTTTGGGTAATCACTCACATCTAGTTGATATTGGTTTACAGACAGCAACTGGTAATCTGCAACTACTTCTCCGGTTAAGCTGTACAGAGTAAGGTGTCCGGTAGCCTTTTGAAGCGTGTTAAAGTCAATGATCACTATGTCTTTAGCCGGGTTGGGATAAAGTTCAAATTTAACTTGCTCCGGCTCTGAAATACCGGTAACCGTTGCATCTGCATTGATGCTTATGGTATCAGATTCACTGCAGGCATTGACAATAAGCGTAATATCATAATTCCCTGAAGTTGCGTAAATATGATTTATCAATGTATCATCAAACTCTGTAAAGGTGGTGCTGTTACCATCTCCCCAATAAACAATGCCATCACCAAACCTTTCTGAATCATTTTCAAAAATAACGGTGTTTGCTGCAGCATTGTGCCAAGCGCCATTAGCCTCAGGCGGCCCATCAAACCCCAAACAGTTGGTACGCACGATCCAGCCGTCTTGCGAAAAACTACCCTCAGGCCATACAAAACCGGTAAAAACTAAATCTCCGTTGGGCAGTGCCAGCACATCCTGAAAATAATTCGCTGAATTTCTTTTTCTGTACCTTCTGCTCCAGAGTTGATTTCCGTTAAAATCTGTTTTGACTGCCCAGCCTAAACGTGTATTGTCTAAACTATCATCAGTACCACCCGAAAACAGATATCCATCAGACAGCACTACCATAGAGTTGAAACCTTCATCATGTGTATAATACAAAGGACTCGTTGTAGCATACTCTGAGTATTCCTTGAACCAAACCTGATTCCCATTTTCATCCAATTCCATTACAACAGCATGTGGTGCATTTTCTGAAAGATTTTCGGGATTCTCATATTTAAAGGCTCCATATACAATAAAATGTCCATTTGGTAGACTTTTTACAAAACCTGAATCATAACTGGACTGACCAAACCACTTGTGCCATTGGAAATTGCCATCAGCATCTGTTTTGACAATATAAATATCACTACCACCGGCACCATAGCTTGTCGTATAGCCTCCCATAATATAACCACCATCTATTGTAGTATCTACACTCGAGGCATAATCTGGGGGGGGGGGGGGGGGGGGGGGGGGGGGGGGGGGGGGGGGGGGGGGGGGGG
>JBBDID010000021.1:0-145114 GCA_040880585.1 Crocinitomicaceae bacterium
GCGTAACATCAATGAAGTTGTTACAATCATCTTCGATTCTATAGGTTCTTGTAATAGTCTCAGGGCAGGTATTGTTATCTGATACATCACTGATATGTGTTACTGTAGGATTTACCGTACAGTTATCTGCTTCATTTGTGATTAGAAGAGGATCTGCAGCAGGCACATCTGCTATGCACTGAACAGCTACGTTTGCCGGGGCGGTTCCGGTTGGATTTTGCGTATCATCAACTGTGATGGTTTGCGTAACATCTATAAAGTTATTACAGTCATCTTCGATTCTATAGGTTCTTGTAATCACTTCCGGACATGTATTATTATCTGATACATCTGATATATGAGTTACAGTAGGAACAGAACAGTTGTCTGCTTCATTTGTAATTGCGTTAACATCTACAGCCGGCACATCTCCAATACATTGCACAGCTACATTTGCAGGAGCTGTTCCGGTTGGTGGTGTAATATCATCCACCGTGATGGTCTGAAAGACATCAACAAAATTACCACAGGCATCTGTAACTCTATAGGTTCTGGTGATTGTTTCCGGACAAGTGTTGTTATCGGAGACATCAGAAAGGTGCGTTACTGTTGGTGGGATGGTAAAGTCATCTGCTTCATCTGTAACAACAGCTACATCCGGTACAGGAACATCTGCCAGACACTCCACATTTATTGGTGCAGGATCGGAAGCAGTAGGTGGTAAATCCACAGTAACCGTCATGGTATCATATTCTGTACAACCGTTAAAATCAACTTGTACAATATAATCAGTAGTAGTGGCGGGGTTTACTGAAACTTGTCCATTGACACCTCCGACCAAATCAATTGTTCCGGATCCTGCGCCATTATCCCAGGTATAAATAGCTCCATCATCTGTTGTTACAGGATCATTACCAATAATTACCGGACCTGCACCTTGACACATGGTAATATCCGGCCCTGCATCTGCAGTGGTTCCAGGAGGAACAGGAACAGTTACAGAAGTTGTACAAGCATCTGTTCCGTTAGTATAAGTTACCGTATAAGTAGTCGTTGTCGTTAAGGTTTCCGTTTGAGCAGAGTCATCCGGAAAGCCCGGTACCTGAGCCCAATCATAATAATACGGATCACAATTCACTAAAGAAGAAATCGTCACGTTATCTAATCCCCAGTGATCGTTATTTAATCCCGAAGATCCGGTTTGCGCCCAGTGAAACATGGTGTTATTTGTTTCAGCACCTGCGGGAATATCTAAGCAATACTGGTTCCAAGCTGTCATCTGAGGATCTGAACCACCTCCATTGACATTATCACCGACACCATTTGGTCCATAATACTCCATTGTTATCCAGGTGGCACCACCATCAATGCTATACTCCAAATACACTCCTTCATCTGCCAGGTCAATTCCTTCACAGGGAGAGGCATTACCCTGAGTAGCAAAGTCAAGGAAAAAACAAATTGATCCGCCACATGAAAGGTCAAGAGGCGTTGTTTCAATAATTCTAGGATGTGGAGCAGAATTACCCATCCACATGTATGTTCCTCCATCTATAGAGGGATCACAAGGATTAGAAAAATCTGCATTAATATTCGTATTCCAACCGTCTCCTGCAGTACCTCCGTCAAAATCATTATTTAACACATATGTATATGCTCCTTGTCCATCTGCGGTTAACAAAATATCCCCTCCATTGCAATCTAGTGCCAAAGTCATACATGAACCGGTTCCCGTATACACATTATTTGCAACTGCGGGTCCGGAACCTGAATTATAAAGTACGACACCGTCAGGATCAATAAACTGAAAAGAAACCTCACTTGGAAATGATCCTGAATTGGTATAATCAATATCAATTGCATCTCCATCACAAATACTGATGGTTGCTGTTCCTGAAGTACCACTTCCCAATGTGAAAGGCCCCTGATCAACTCCATTTACATTTACACTCACTGAAGCTCCATTCCATCCATCTCCCCATGAGTCATTCATTTGAAGTGTGTAATCACAACAGCCTCCAGCTACCATAGTACCGGTCAACACTTCATAAGTTGCATCTATTGCACATGGAACCGGACAGGGATAACATGAACCTCCACAGTCCACATCCGTCTCATCACCATCCATTACACCATTACTACAATGACATGCCTCAGGACATACGCCTCCACAATCAATTCCTGTTTCATCCTGATTTTGAACACTATCAAAACAATTCGGACAGGCTACACAGTCAGGACCTCCACAGTCGACTCCTGTTTCATTTCCATTTTGCACTCCATCAGAACAGGTTGGACATTCGATCACCGCCGTCCAGCCCTGATACTGTACAATACCATCTGATTGAAATTGAATTGTCAAACAACCCGTAGTTGAGGTAATGGTTCCCGGGTTGGTAGTTCCACCGGTGACCACTGATTGATACATTGGCGTACCGGTAGTTGTTGTTCCATCATAAATGTCCAAAAAATCAAAACTCGTTTCAACCTCAAAGGGAAAACTACTGAAATCCAGAGATATTTCACCGCCATTGTCTGAACAAATGGTCATGGTATAATTTTCACTGGCTGCATAATTTCCTGCCGAACCTCCTGAATCAGAAAAAGTACCGGAGCAAGCATTTACAGTTCCACCCATATTTATTGTCAGGTCATTACAGGGACCACAAGGACCTCCACAATCTATTCCTGTTTCTGTTTGATTTTGAATGCCATCTACACAAGAAGGTACCGAGCATGAAATTGTAGCTTCCCATCCAGCTTGCGCAACTGATCCATCAGAAGTAAACACAAAAGTTAGACATCCATTAGTAGAACTTATCGTCCCCGGAGGATTTCCGGAATTGAAAGGACTCCCTGCCAGCTGTGGTGCTCCTGTTGTTGAACCATCATAAACAGTCAATTCATCCCAACCCGTTTCAACCGTAAAAGAAGTAAAATCAAATATAATTTCCTCTCCGGGAGTATCCGAACAAAATGTCATTGTAGTGTTTTCGCTATTTGCATAATTTCCACCACTTCCGCCAGAATCATAAAAAGTACCCGAACAGGTGTTAATGGTTCCTCCGCTCATTGAATAAGTCTGAGCGTTAGCAACTGTGCTAAATAGTATTATAAGAAAAAATGCACTACAATTTAAAAACGTCTTCATGGATTAGAAAATCTAAGGTTTAAACTAACTAAAATTTTACTTTGAGGTTGTTCAGCTGAAAAGCTGAAAGGATGCTTGTATTTTTTGCTTTAGGATCGGTGAATTTTGAAAATATTTTCAATCTGTAGTTGGCATCCATTTCACAATCTCCAGAAAGGGTTTGATTGGGAGCAACCCCCAATTGATATCCATATTCTTCAGGATAGTTACAGGTCTTACATTTCCCCTGATAATAGATATCCATATTCCAACTAAGTGCCATTTTAGAAGATGTAAGATTGGTAATTCTTATTACCACATATTCCGCATCATATCCGTAAGCCGGATCACATTCAGTTAATTTGTATTCAATTTTAAAATCGGAGTTGGAAAGGTAAGTCGTCCAGTTGATTGGATTGGTTTCTCCAATTTGGATGAGGTCTGTCTGATAAGTTTGAGAATATCCTGTAATCAACGTAAACATAGCTAATGTTACAAGTAGTTCTTTCATAGAAATAGTTATTTTTTAAACATTTTAAAACTTGCTTTTTCCTTTTCAAAAACAACCCATCATACTCAAGCAAATCCAACCAAAGTAAACGAAAAAAAATCGCTCTACAAACAATTGTTAATAAAACAAGCGTTTGAGAATAACGAAAATTTGAGTCTATTTACCTATATTAGAGAGATGACGAGGAAAAAATGTGAAGGTTGCCTAGATGTTATTTTATTAACAATAATAAATTAACATCCTCAAACAGTAACACACTTAAAAATGTTAAAAATCAAACGATTTACGAACTGTTTTTCGGCTTTTTGAAGTTTGCAGAAACCTATTCTTGAGGACAGGCGATCAATTCAAAATTTTCATACCTGACAATAGAGACACTTTTATTTTCAAAACCGGAGCCCGGGGCGATTTGTTGAAAATAAAAATCATTTTGAACCAATTCAAGCTGATGGTGTTTCAGAAAAGTTTCAAAATTTGTTCCATACTTATGCAGTGCACTTAGGAAATAAAATCCAATATCAAAACCCTGGGTGGAGTATACTGTAGGATCTACTCCATTCTGCTTTCTGAAAGCGCGTACCAGCTTTAAACCGTTATCTGTATTATAATCAACAAAGCGATAGGTAGAATAGTGTTGATTCAAACGGTTTCTATGCAGCACATCAATATCATCATGTTTGTTCCAGTCTTCAAATCCAAAGGCAATTACCCTCATTTTTTTTGCATACGGATTGAAATTCATCACCTGATTCAATCGATTCATTGCTCCTGACACAAACTTCACATCATTGGAAGGGACAATCACAATATTCACCGTGTCTTTTTTGAGCTGTGCATTCAAGTCTCTTCCTGACGAACTCCCTAAACTCAGCTGCACAATTTCAGTATTGTATACCTCGTCCAGCGTATCTATTGCTGCATTAAATCGTTGCACAGCGCTTTCAAATAATGCTTTATCGCCTTCAGAAAAAGGTTTTAGGATGACAATATTGTGATGTGCGTGATGTTTCACTATATAATCTATAGTTCCCTCCATTAAACTCATGTTAGAAGTTACCGGTTTAAAAGCAAAGGGGTTATTATGGAGCGTCTTCGGATCTGTTTTGAAGGGAGAAACCATTCTGATCTTTCTCTCTGCACATTTGGCAGCGGTATAGGATATACAATTTTGAAAAAAGGGTCCAATGAGCAAATCTATCTCCTGAAATTCTTCTTTTTCAAAAATGCTTGCAATTACAGCCGTATCCTTTTTTGTATCATAGATAAAAATCTCCAGGCTCATCCCTGCTTTTTTTAATGAATCTGCCGCTAACATAAATCCTTGATAAAAACCCAAAGCGATTTCAGTAGTAGGAAATAATTCTCTCGTCTGTCCGAACTTTATCGGTTTGCTCATCTCACTGTCATTTCTATCTAACATAAAAGGTAGTAAAAGTGCCACTTTATAAACCTCTTTTCGCTCGCTGTAGCCTAGTAGAGTAGAGCTATCCTTTTGTATGGGTTCCACCTCTTTGTGAAGCACTTTGTAATTGACCTGTTTCACTGGTACATGAAGCAAATCGCCTTTTTTTACTTTGGTGTTCCGCATCTCATTTAACTTCATAATGGTGTCCTGAGACACCATATAGCGCTTTGCTATTGAATAGAGTGTTTCATGTGCCAACACTTCATGAATTACTATTGAATCTGAAAATGAAATATTAAAATCGGGAATCTTTTTTTCGATTACGGGATCTGTTTGAATAACTTCTCCTTTTTGCTCTTTAGGGATTTTCAAAATCTGCCCTATATGTAGACCGTTTTCAACTCCCGGATTTAATTTTTTTAAGTCGCTTACCGTACAATTGTATTTTTTTGAAATCCCATAGAGCGTTTCACCTTGTTCGACCGTATGAGAACCATAAAACGAAGCGTTAGATTTATCTATAGGGATCAACACCTGTTGTCCGACAATTAGGTTGTCATTTAAACCGGGGTTTGCTGCAAGGATTTTTTCCAGTTCGGTGTTGTATAGTTTATGGATACCATAAAGTGTATTTCCCTCTACCACGGTATGCACGTAAAATTTCTCCCCTTCAATGGTTTTCACCACAGCATCCTCAGGCTGGCTGAATGCCAATAAAGAGAAAAAAAGTAAAAAAACACTTAATATATTTTTCATCATTCCCATTCAATAGTTGCAGGCGGCTTAGAACTGATATCATAAGTTACCCGATTAATTCCTTTCACCTGATTAATAATCATATTAGAGACTTTCGCTAAAAAGTCATAAGGCAGGTGACACCAATCCGCCGTCATTCCGTCAGTGGATGTAACTGCTCTCAAGGCAACAGCATTTTCATAAGTTCTTTCGTCGCCCATCACGCCCACAGACTGTACGGGCAGCAAAATCGATCCTGCCTGCCAAACATCATCATATAATCCCCAGTTTTTCAATCCCTCAATAAAGATATGGTCTACCTCTTGCAATATCCGTACCTTTTCAGCTGTAATATCGCCAAGAATCCGAATTCCAAGACCCGGGCCGGGAAAAGGGTGCCTTCCGATTATTTTTTCAGGGATGCCCAATTCTCTTCCCACACGCCTCACTTCATCTTTAAAAAGCAAATTTAACGGTTCTACTACTTTAAGTTTCATAAAGTCCGGCAATCCTCCCACATTATGGTGTGATTTAATTGTTGCTGAGGGACCACCTGTTGCAGAAACCGATTCAATCACATCCGGATAAATTGTACCCTGCCCCAGCCATTTTGCGTTTTCAACCTGATGCGATTCTTCATCAAAAACTTCTATAAATACATTCCCAATTATTTTTCTTTTCTTTTCAGGATCTGCCTCCCCTTCCAAGGCTTTGTAAAACCGGTCTTTAGCATCTACTCCTTTCACATTTAAGCCCAATCCTTTATATGACTCCATCACCTGTTCAAATTCATTTTTACGCAAAAGTCCGTTATCTACAAATATGCAGAATAGATTTTTGCCTATTGCCTTGTGCAATAATGTAGCAGCAACAGAAGAATCTACTCCACCTGAGAGCCCTAATATAACGCGATCATCTCCCAGTTTCTCTTTTAGCTCGTCTACCGTTGTTTCAACAAAAGCAGCTGCCGTCCAATCTTGTTTGCATCCACAAATATTCACAATAAAATTTTCCAGTAGGATTTTTCCATCTGTTGAATGATACACTTCCGGGTGGAACTGTACGCCATAGGTTTGTTCGCCCTCTATTTCAAATCCTGCCACTTCTACATCATCTGTTGAAAAGATCACTCTTGAATTTTCCGGAAGTGTTTTGATGGTGTCACCATGGCTCATCCATACCTGACTTTGAAAAGGAATATTTTGTGTTAAGGCGGATGTCTTTTCTACAAAAGAAAGATGAGCTCGTCCATATTCGCGTGTTTTTGATGGCGTTACTGATCCTCCAAAATTTTCAGCCAAATATTGTGCTCCAAAACAAACAGCAAGTAGGGGTGCTTTTCCTTTGTACTTATCCAAGTTGGGTTTTGGTGATTGATCATCCTTCACTGAAAACGGACTTCCTGACAAAATCACTCCTTTTAAAGAACTATCTATATCAGGCGCTTTATTCCAGGGGTATATTTCACAATACACATTCAGTTCTCTAAGTCTTCTGGCGATCAACTGTGTGTACTGCGATCCGAAGTCAAGGATTAAAATCGTTTCTTGCATGGCGCAAATATAATAACTCCCCTTGCTACAAACCGCAATTTGTTAACTGAAATTATTTTTCGTGAATAAGTTGTAATAAAGCGTAAGTGAATTTGGTTTATTCTAGATCAAATTCATCTTTTAACCACACGCCCAAGTTATCTTTTTGAGGACTGCCATAAAACTCATTCAAGTAGGCTGTCACTTCTTTTACTTTTGTTTTGTTGTCTTTTCCTTCAAACTCCTGTAAAATAATTGCTACCTCTTCTTTTAACTCTCCTTCATTTGGAAAGACCGGGATAAAAGTATTGATCTCTTGTGGTGTTCCATCTCTCAGATAATAGAGTGTCATTTCTATTTCTTCTACCGGAATTGCTTCTCCGTCAATTTTAAAAATCTCCTCTTTATTCAGTACCAGATGATTTCCTTCATACGGAAGTTTCTTTCTGATCTTTTCATCATTGTAGTAATAGGCCAGGTAAAAGAAGTTTTCTTCATTCATTGGAAATGCTTCTTCTCCCAATTCTAACTTCATATCTCCAATCACCAGGTATTTTCCGGAAAAATGATTTTTAAGGTCGATCACATTAATCAATGCCCCTGCTCTTGAGGAAATATTGTTAGCCGCAGGAAGAATCTTCGCTTGTCCTTTGTCAGAAGCCGACAATACACATCTCCCTTTCAAACTTGAAATCACTGCTGCACGAGACTGAGGTGTTTCAAAACTCAGAGCCATACCAGAAAGGAAAATATCGCCTTTCTTCATGTTTTCGCGTGATTTTTCAAACAAAATCTTACCATCCACTTTGATGACTTTATACTTGTCTGTTCCTGCCATCTTTTTTGTTTCTTTTAAACTTATAAGCGACAAGGTTGTTGATACTACAAGTACTATCAATAAACTAATTGTAATTTTTCTTTTCATCATTCTATTATTTATTTTTCCAAATCAAATTCTTTTTTCAACCAGGCTGAAAGATTACTTTTATTAGGCCGCCCATAAAACTCATTTAAATAAGCAGTTACCTCTTCTATTTTTTTATCTGTCTCCTCCCCTTTCAGCGTGTTCAAAATTAATAAAACTTCTTCTTTCAGTATTTCTTCCTCCGGAAAAACCGGAATAAAAGTATTTATTTTAGTTCCACTGCCATCCTGGTGATAATATAAGGTCATTTCTTTTTCTGCTACCGGTATGGGTTCCCCGTCGATTTTAAAAATCTCTTCTTTATCCAAAATCAGTTGATTTTCTTCAAAGGGCAATTTTTTAGGTATTTCTTCTCCCTCATGGTTATAAGTAAGGTAAAAGAACTGCTTTTGATTCATAGGAAAAGCATCCGCTCCAATTTCAATTTTGGTTTGATTAATTATCAATAATCGTTCAGAAAAGTGATTCTTAAGGTCAACTACATTTAAAATAGCACCGCTTCTAGATGAGATATTATTTGCGGCGGGAAGCACCTTCACTTTACCTCTTTTATTGCCGGTGAGTACATATCTTCCTCTTAGTTTATTAATGATAGCTGCTCTCGCCACTTCATCTGTAAAATCCAGTGGCATTCCTTCAATGTATATATCTCCCCGCTCCATCCGTTCACCGGATTTGGTAAAAAGAATGGTGCCCTGTACATTAATCACATTAAACTTACTGACATCAGCCAATGCATTACTCTTCTGCTCACTCACCGAAAATGTAGTGATATAAAACAAACCGATCACAATAGCAATTGCAGTAATACTCTTTTTCATAACAATAAGCAATTTAGCAAATTCTATACCAATTTACAACTGTGTCTTCAAAATTTCCAATTCTTTTTTGATTCGTTGCAGATTTGAAATAATTTCAAGCTTTGAAGGAGGGATATCGTCTGATTCTTTTAGTTTTACCTTAGCACCGTCCAATGTATACCCCTCTTCTTTTACAAGACGGTGAATCCTTTTAAGGTTTTCAATATCTTTATCTGTAAACATCCGGTTTCCCTTCTTGTTCTTTTTGGGTTTAATGATTGAAAATTCTTTCTCCCAAAATCGAATCAGAGAGGTGTTTACTTCAAACATCTCTGCTACTTCTCCTATGGAATAGTATAATTTTGACATCTTTTTAATTAAGTCTGTACGTCCTAAAAGTACTAAATTCAGATTGTTTTCAGACAATTTATTACGTAATATACAATTCAGAGTGGCAATTTAGCCATATTCAATTGTTGATGAATTGTATTGATTAGATAAGGTATTCCACAGGAGAGTGATTATATTTGCGCCAATTATATTAAACAATATCATGCCTTCATACAAGTTTAGGGTACTTATAGACACGGATAGTTCTGAAGAAATTTTCAGAGATATCAGTGTTGGGTCTCATGAAAATTTTGAGATTTTTTACCGTGCCATTTTGACTGCATTTGAGTTTAGCGGGCAAGAGCTTGCCTCTTTTTATGTCAGTAATAAAGAGTGGGATAAAGGTCATGAAGTGGCTTTGATGGATATGGGTTTGAATGATAGTTTAAGTGCGCCCTCCATCATGAAAGAGACCATTTTGTCAGATTTGGTCACCTCATCCAACCAACGTTTTATTTTGGTGTATGATTTTTTGAGGATGTGGTGTTTTTTGATTGAGTTGGTTGAAGAGCTGGATGAAACCTATGAAAATCCGCAGCTGGAACTTTCAGTGGGCATAGCTCCTGATGAGCTTTCAAAAGATATTGATTTCAGTGGAGATATGAATATGGGGTCAATGGATTTGGGCAATGATATTGATGATATTTTCTCAGATAGCGGTGAAGATGATGATTTTGATGAGTTTGACGATTTTGAAAATATCGACGACATGGATATTTAATGAAATTCAAGAACGATCCCATTGGTTTTGCGATAGATGATTTCAACAGATTTGCCAATCTGGATGCACAGATCATTGTCCAATCTGACCTTTGTGAGGATGACATCTTACCGGTTCCTTATTTATTTCGATCTCACCATCAAATGCCTGCAATTGAAAAAATGGCACTGCATCATTGTCAGGGTAAGGTTTTAGATATTGGAGCCGGAGCCGGCTGTCACAGTATTCACCTTCTTAAAAAGGGATTTGAAGTCACCGCATTAGAGGCATCTAAAGGAGCAGCTGACTTTTTAAGCCATTCAAAAATACCGGTAATTCACACTGACTTTATGAATTATTCTGCCTCCACTTATGATACCATTTTAATGCTGATGAACGGAATTGGATTGGCGGGATCGGTAAATCACTTACCTGCTGTGTTGAAGCATCTTTCTACACTTTTGAATCCGGGAGGAATCATTCTGTTGGATTCTACAGACATTCAATACATGTATGAAGTTGAGGACGGGTCTATTTGGATTGACCTCAATGCTCCATATTATGGAGAAATGCAGTTCAATATGGTATACAAAGGGGTAGAATCGGGCTGGTTTCCCTGGCTGTATATTGATCCTGTCAGATTAGCTGAAATTTGCAATTTATCCGGGTTTGAAATTAAAATACTTTCTGAAGGGAAGAACAATCATTATCTTGCGCTACTGAAAAAAAAGTAATATGGAAAACTTATTTGTTTTACTGAGTTCAATCTTTTTGTCTTTCATTTCGTGTTCTACTAATAACCCGACAGAAGAAGTTGTTATAACATCCAATTATGATGATGTGGTGGTGGAGGATGGAAATTCATTGCTGTGGCGTGTGGAGGGAAAAGACATCAAAACATCCTACCTATATGGAACCATGCACCTGATTGATGAAGAATATTATCATTTCACCGATAAAATGACAAAAAAAATTGAGGCAAGTGATGCCGTGATTATGGAAGTTGGGGGGATGCCAAATCCATTAGAAACATTAGATCTCATGAAATTGGATTCGGGTGACATCCGTTCAATTTTCACAGACGAAGAAATGAAGACCATTGTTGCTTTTTTTGACAACGAATTGGATACAAAGCCAAACACTTTTTTTCAAATCTATGGTAAAATGAAGCCTTTCTTTATTATGCAAGCCATTACACAGCATTATTTTTCAGATAATACTATGAGTTATGATCTGGATATTATGGGAATTGCCGGGCAAGAAGAAATTCCATTGATTGGATTGGAAACAGTAGAACAACAATTGGGGTTTTTTGATCAGATTCCACCGTCTGCCATGCGGCGATTAGTGATTGAAAGCATAGAAGATTTTGATCAGGAAAAGAAAAGTACGCAAAAAATGATGAAGGCGTATGCCAAACAAAAAGTAAATAAACTCATCCCCATGATGAAAAAGCAATCTCCTGAATTTATGGAGTTCAGTGATATTTTTCTATACGACCGAAACAAAGCCTGGATCCCTATACTAAAAAAAGAGATGTCTGATAAAAGGTGTTTTGTTGCAGTAGGTGCGGCACACTTATTTGGAGAAGGAGGTATTATCGACCTGCTTGAAAAAGAAGGCTACACCTTAACTGCAGTTTCAACAGAAGATTAGATTAAGATTTTTCGTGAAGGATCAATAAGGGAATGGTAGAATGTAAACTTAGTTTTTTAGCTAAACTTGTGTGCCAAATGCGTTGCCAAAGGCTATAATGTTTGGTTAAGATGACCATCAAGTCACAATGATTGGTTACTGCAAAATCAAACAATGCCTCTTCTACATTCTCTGCTTCAATAAAGTGGTGACTGAACTTGTAATCCTTAAACATATTTTTTGTCCTGATTTCTTCTCTTGAAGGCATATCCTCCAATTCAATTTCTGGTTTAACATTAACAATGTCAATACTTGCCCCGCTTTTATCCAACAATTGAAATAAAGGTGCATAGACTTCACGACTAGGAGTACTGTGGTAATCGGTTGCAAATAAAATCTCCTCCAATTTAAACTCTTTAGTTTCTTCAGGAATAATCAACAAGGGACAATTCACACTGTTGATGGTATTTGAAGCTACACTTCCCAAAACAGCATCCAGAGCACTTGTTTCCCCTTTTGTTCCCATAACAATCAAGTCAATATCTTTGCGTTCACTCAATGAAGCAATCAAATCAACCGCTGAACCATATTCTACCAATGAAGACATCTTCACCTTTTTGAAGCGTTGTTGAAATTTTTCACGTTCCTTTTCCAATTTTTCATCTTCACCGTCTTTCATCTCAGCTACGTACACCATATCCTCTGAAGTAGTCAAAGGAAAATGATAGGCGTGAAACAATAACACCTCGGCTCCCAATTGCTCAGCCAAACCAAATCCAAAGATTGCTGCCTGAGTGGCATTGGGTGAATAATCAATAGGGATCAATATTCTTTTAATCTTATTTTCCATAATAATATTTTTTATTTCAAATCTACGCTTAGCTGAAAAGAACGACTTGATCGATCTCAGTAAAAAAACTGACTTTACGTATAATTTACAATTTTTTCAGCAAATAAACAATTTTTTCCAACTGATTATCCGAACCGTTAAAATAAGTAAAAAATATCAGACTCAGCGTTTTAAATTGAGTGAATTGAGCGTCTTTCAAAGGAACCTGATATAAATCATATTCTACATTGCCTTTCATCAAAAATCTTCCGCATTTGTGGTGATAATTTTGTCTTCAAAGAATTAAAACCATTTCAGTACATGGAAATCATTTTTGTACTTCTTGCCATTAGCATCTGCATAGCACTGTTTTTCTTGATCTCATTTATATGGGCCAGTAAAAATGGACAATTTGACGATACAACCGGCCCGGCTATGCGTGTTTTGTTTGAGAACGACAAGGTGGAAGATTCAACTGACAAAGCTAAAACCACAAAGAAATGCAAGTAGAGAAATTTAATTATGACAATAAGATTGTCAAGCTGTTTCTGATTGCCACGATAACATGGGGAGTCATTGGTATGACTGTTGGGCTGTTAGCCGCATTGGAGTTAGTCTGGCCTGAACTCAATCTAGTCAGTTGGTTATCCTTTGGTCGGATCAGACCACTGCATACAAATGCTGTCATTTTTGCCTTTGTAGGTAACGGAATTTTTGCCGGTGTTTATTATTCGCTCCAGCGATTACTAAAAGCCCGCATGTATTCTGACAAACTAAGCAAAATTAACTTTTGGGGCTGGCAATTGATCATCTTATCTGCTGTAGTGACTTTACCGTTTGGATATACTACGGGAAAGGAATACGCAGAACTTGAGTGGCCAATCGATATTGCCATCACTATTATGTGGGTTGTATTTGGGTGGAATATGTTTGCCACCATTCTAAAAAGAAGAGTCAAACACATGTATGTGGCAATCTGGTTTTACATTGCAACATTTGTAACGGTGGCAGTACTTCATATAGTCAATTCATTTGAGTTACCGGTTTCATTTCTAAAAAGCTACAGTTGGTATGCAGGTGTACAAGATGCTCTTGTACAATGGTGGTACGGACACAATGCCGTCGCTTTCTTTTTGACCACTCCTTATTTGGGATTAATGTACTACTTCGTTCCAAAAGCTGCAAATCGTCCGGTATATTCCTATCGACTTTCCATCATCCATTTTTGGTCATTGATCTTTATCTATATCTGGGCAGGACCTCATCATCTCCTCTACTCTTCCCTTCCAGATTGGGCGCAATCATTAGGCGTAGTGTTTTCTATCATGCTTTTATTCCCATCATGGGGAGGTATGCTAAACGGCCTTTTAACATTGAGAGGGGCATGGGATAAGGTGAGGGATGATGCCGTTTTGAAATTCATGGTGGTTGCCATCACCTGTTATGGTATGGTCACTTTTGAAGGCCCTATGCTTTCTCTAAAAAATGTAAACTGGATCTCTCATTTTACAGATTGGACAGTTGCACACGTGCATGTTGGAGGATTAGGCTGGAACGGCATGCTTACCTTTGGTATGGCGTATTATTTAGTGCCGAAAATGTGGCGTACAAAACTCTATTCAAAAACTTTAGCCAATGCCCATTTCTGGATTGCAACTTTAGGGATAGTTCTTTGGGTAATCCCCATGTACTGGGCCGGGTTTATGCAAGGTTTAATGTGGAAAGACTTTAATCCTGACGGCACTTTGGCAAACCCTAATTTTGTGGAAACAGTTACCTATATGAAACCCTTCTTCATGGTGCGGGCGTTGGGTGGACTCTTATTCATAGTTGGTGTTTTGGTAATGGTTTATAATCTCATAAAAACGGCTAAACAAGGTGATTTCCTTGCTGATGAAGCCGCCGAAGCTCCGCCTCTAATCAATTCCACAAAAGGAAGTAAAGGTGAGCACTGGCATTCATGGATTGAAAGAAGACCGGTTAAATTTTTAGTGCTTGCTATCGTTGCCATTCTCATTGGAGGAATCATTGAAATTATTCCTACCATGATGGTTGGCTCTAACGTTACTAAAATTGAATCTGTTGAGCCCTATACCCCTTTAGAGTTGGAGGGAAGAGACATCTACATTCGTGAGGGCTGTTACAATTGCCATTCTCAATGGGTGCGACCATTCAGAGACGAGGTAAAACGTTATGGAGAGTATTCCAAAGGTGGAGAATATGTATATGACCATCCCTTTCAGTGGGGATCAAAAAGAACCGGCCCCGACCTTCACCGCGCCGGAAAAGGAAATCCCTATGCTCAACCTGCTGCCTGGCACTACAAGCACATGCTAGACCCGCAACTTGTTACCGAAGGATCTATTATGCCTGCTTATACCTGGCTAACAGATGAACTGGACGTCTCTCAAACTGCAGACAAAATAAGAGTCATGCGAAAATTGGGAGTTCCCTATCCTGAAGGATACGAAGAAATCGCCGTATCGGAATTGAAAAAACAAGCGCAAGAAGTCTACACATCAATAATAGAAGGTGATCCGGACATCAAGCTTGCAGATCCAAATATGGAAATCATAGCACTCATTGCTTATCTGGAAAGATTAGGTTCAGATATCCATAAAAACAAGGTGCCGGATGAAGAAACTGAAATCGACCTTGGAGTGAATAATGAACTGATCATTATTGATACCCTGGCAGCCGATACCCTTTTAATTGACACTGTAAAACTCAATCAATAAATGCTAAAATATATCAAAGGTCATATGGCGAGTATAGATGGGATTGAATGGTTTCCAATTATCTCATTTATCATCTTCTTTAGCTTTTTTATCGGTCTGATTTTTTACGTCATTACCATGAAAAAAAAGAAAGTGGAGGAGATGAAAAATATCCCTTTAGAAAACGGAGAAGAACAAGAATCGGAAGAGGATCAAGATGAAGGAGAAGATCAACTTCCAAATGAGCAAAACAAATCATTATGAAATCTATTCAACGTATATTATTTTGGTCAATAGCATACCTTACCCTTTTTAGTACTTCTTTGAGTTATTCTCAGGAGACAGAGGAAGCAATCACTGTTTCAGCCACGCAAACAAGAAACCTCTATGAAAAATTCGGCATGACTTCTACCGAATTATTTCTTCTCATGATGGGTCTTACCCTTGTTTTGTTGATCATCCTTATTGGCATTGCACTTAACTTAAAGCATGTCTTAGACTATAAATTAAAGAAGTTTAAAGAAAAAGGGGAATCCGTAAAGGTAGGTTTACTGTTGATAGGTACATTCCTTGGATTTGATAGTTTTGCTGCTTCACCTACCACACCTCAAAGCACATCTCACATCCCTTTTCCGGATGAAAGTTTTTGGATATTATTGGGACTTGACATCCTTTTGGTGATGATTATTCTATATTTAGTTGGGCTCATGAACGGTGTGCTGCACGAGTTTGTCCCCCCAAAAAAATGGAAAATCTGGAAAAAGTGGAAACGTTCATTGACAGATGCAAAGCCACTAGAAGAAGAAGGCTCTATTTTAATGGATCATGAATACGACGGAATCCGTGAGCTGGACAATAACTTACCTCCCTGGTGGAAGTATGGATTCTACATTACAATCATTTGGTCTGTAGGATATCTGGCTTATTATCACCTGTTGGGTGGAACCCTTCAGGAAGAAGAATACCTGATTGAAATGGCAGAAGGAGAACGGTTAGAAGCGCAATACATAGCAGATCATCCTGAATTAATTACCATTGATAATGTAGAATTAGTGCTAGATGCTTCAACTTTAAATAAAGGGCGCAGCATTTTCAATGAGTTTTGTGTCACTTGCCATATGGAGGGGGGCGCAGGAGGTTCAGGGCCAAACCTTACAGATGAATTTTGGATTTATAAAGGAGATATTAAAGGTGTTTTTGAAACGATAGCAGAAGGAGCAGACAACGGAATGAAAGCCTGGAAGAACCAACTCAATGGAGCAGAAATACAGGCAGTAGCTTCTTATATTCTTCAGCTGGATCCGATTCTTCCTCCTCAGGGGCAAGCGCCTAAAGGAGAAAATAGATTTCCGAGAATAATTAAACAACAATAAAGCAAAAGTAGGACGCAGGAGATGGAGGACAATAATCGATTTGAACAAGACGAGTTTCGAGATAAGATCGCCACCGTTGACGAAGAAGGCAAACGAATTTGGGTCTACCCTAAAAAACAGTTTGGTAAATATTTTAGCCGTAGGGCTGTAGTTGCTTATTTACTTCTTGCCCTTCTATTTTCAGGTCCTTTTATTAAAATCAACGGTGAGCCTTTGCTCATGATTAATATCATTGAGCGCAAGTTTGTGATTTTTGGACAAATTTTCTGGCCGCAGGATATTTTCATTTTTGCGATTGGCATGATCGCTTTTGTGGTTCTCGTCATTGTGTTTACAGTTGTTTTTGGGAGATTATTTTGCGGATGGGTTTGCCCACAAACCATTTTTATGGAAATGGTTTTTAGAAGAATTGAATACCTGATTGATGGAGACTGGAAACAACAACAGAAGTTGGATAAAATGCCCTGGAAAGGCTACAAAATATATAAACGGCTACTCAAGTGGGGTATTTTCTGGATCATTTCATTTCTCATTGCCAATACTTTTTTAGCCTATATCATTGGTATTGAAGAAATCAGTAAAATCATTACAGACTCCCCTGCCAATCACACCGGCTCTCTGATCGCTATTATTCTGTTTACAACCATATTTTTTGCAGTTTTCGCCTGGTTTCGCGAGCAAGTATGTACCACGGTTTGCCCTTACGGACGATTGCAGGGAGTGCTACTCGATAAACAGTCTATTGTTGTTGCCTATGATTATGTACGTGGAGAAAAAAGAGCCCGGTTTAGAAAAAATGAAAATCGAATTGCCTCCGGAAAAGGTGACTGTATTGATTGCCACCAATGCGTCAATGTGTGTCCAACAGGTATTGACATCCGAAATGGGACACAATTAGAGTGTGTCAACTGTACCCTTTGTATAGATGCCTGCGACTACATGATGGAAAATGTAGGACTGGAAAAAGGCCTTATCCGCTATGATTCTGAAGAGGGAATTCGGAAAAACAAACCGTGGAAATTGAGTAAAAGAGCAAAGGCCTATGTAGTAGTCATGTTTGCTATTGTAGGACTTTTAGCCACTCTCATCCTCAGTAGAAAAGAAATTGATGCCACTATCTTAAGAGTTAAAGGATCTACCTATATGAAATATGATGAAAACACCTACTCTAATGTTTTCAAAGGCACTTTTATGAATAAAACCAATAAAGATCAAGAAGTAAAGCTAAAAGTAAACAGTGGTAATGCAGAAGTTGTCATAATCGGCGGTCCTTTGATTTTAAAAAAGGGTGAAATTGTTAAACGTGAATTATTGGTTAAAATGGATGAAGACCAACTAGAGGGAAGTAAAACACCGTTTACATTAGGTATTTACTCAGAGGGTAAATTAATTGAAGAAGAAAGGGTCGATTTTTTTGGCCCGGGATTTTAAAAAAATAAAACTATGAATTGGGGAAAAGGAATTACAATCGCTATTATTTTATTTATGCTTTTTATCGCATCTTTTGTCTACCGTGCTTTTCAGCGAAGTGCTGATCTGGTAAGGGAAGATTATTACGAACATGAACTTCAGTTTGACAGCAACAAAGACGCTAAACAGAATTACAATAATCTCAAAGATAGTCTGAAGATCGTGAAAATGGAAACAGGCGTTTGCCTTCAATTCCCCACTTCTATTACCACCGTTAAGGAGGGGAAAATTGAGTTTTATCGTCCGGATAAGAAAATATATGACCGTGTTTTTGATTTAAAGTTAGATGTGCAAAATCGACAAACTTTAGCCTACTCAAGCTTTAAAGAGGGGTATTATGACATCACTGTTCGTTGGAGCGATCATCAGAAGCACTACATTTTTGAAGACAAGATAGAATTTTAGCATGATTTGGTCGGGAATGATATTGGGTTTTTTAGGAAGCTGGCACTGCATTGGTATGTGTGGTCCCATAGCTTTGATGATTCCCGGATCTAGAGGGAAAAATCAAGCTGTAGCGATCGGTTTGTATCATTTAGGGAAAATTTTAAGCTATGTGCTCATTGGTTCTTTTTTTGGTTTATTTACCGTCTTTCTAAACTCCCTCAAAATACAAGCCATCATTACCTTGTCTGCAGGTGTTTTGATTGGAGTAATGGCTTTTCTTCCCTTTCTATTAAATTGGATTGAAAAACGTGGGTTTAAGTTGTTTCGTGGGGTTGTACACCTTAAAAGCGAAATTGGCAAATCCATTTCCAGTAATCGATTAGAGTATGGGCTTTATATTGGATTTCTCAATGGATTTATCCCTTGCGGACTTGTTTATATTGCTGCAATAGGTGCCATGGTACAAGATAGCTTCATTGAAAGCATCCTTTATATGGTTTTATTTGGTATCGGAACTTTACCCTTGATGAGTGCTTTTCAGTGGGTAGCCGGTTCCTTAAAAAATCGATTCCGATTATTTGGGAGAAGAATGAGAACGGCCGGCTTTCTTTTGGTGAGTCTGTTTATGATCTGGAAAGGTGTGTCGTCTTATAAAACTCAAATGGAACAACCCAAAGAAGGCGAAGACTTTAAAGTGTGCGCTATTCTTTATCCAAAAACGTCCTCAACTGCTTTTCAAAAACTTTAAAATTTTCAAGATTTGGAGCATGACCGGATTTTGGGATAATTTTTAATTCAGCCCCTATAAAATCAGCCAGTTTTTTCCCTTCTGATAAGGGAAATACCTGATCGTGTTCACCCCATATCACAACTGTAGGTGGGAAATTCGCGGGTTCTTTGGTTTTCAAACGATCTTTTTCAAAAAGTATGGTTTCCAACAATTGATGTAACTTGTCATGATGGTTTGAAAAATACAATTCATAAGCATCTCTGTAAACCTTTTTAGGGATCATTTTATCGTTGTAGAAAGTAAATTCAAACAGTCGTTTGACATCTTCCTGACTCTTCACCACAAATATATCTTGTATTTCATCTACCCCGGCAATCTCACACAAATCATTTAAAAGAGAAACATCATACGTTACCCCCGGACTATCTACCATGGCCAACTTTTCTACCCGATCGGGATGCTCATACAACATTCCCATACTGACAAATCCACCGTAAGAGATGCCCACTATCTTACATTTCTCTACACCAAGATGATCCAGTAAGTCATAGATGGCATCCACTTGTGTGGCTAGTTCAGGAGTTTTTGTGCTTTCACTTTTTCCAAACCAAAGTAAATCCGGTGCAATTATGTGATAATCTTTTACAAGATCTAACATGGTTTTATACCAGGTAATTTGAGCATCCCCTCCAAATCCGTGAATCAATAAGACCGTCTCGCCCTCACCTCCTGAAAAATAGTGAATCTTATGTGCCTCGTTTTGAAAAACATTCTGCTGCAAACCATTTCGACTCAATTTTTTATCCAGTCGCTTCTGGTTCCATTTGGCTAAATTACAACTCCAAAACATCAAGGGTATCATACAAATTATCAGAAATTTCATCTCTTAGAACATCTGTTCCAAAGATAAAGATAATCATTTCGCTCCATTGCTGTCCGGGGAAATAAAGTTAGACTTCCAATAAGTCAATACTGACAAGTGCTTCATGAATTTGTTTTTCAATGAGGGGCGTTTTCAGAATTGACAAATTTTGGAAATAATGACCCCTATTTTCGCCATTTCATTTCCCCATCCGCCAGCTGGCGGAAGTGAAATGGCTTGACCCTAGTGTTGTCAAGCGATCCTACATCCGTCTTAGACGGAGTGGGGAAAAGGATCACCACACTAGCTTTTTAAATTTTCACCGGACAATAATGATTTTCTTCATCTTATTTTATGTGAATTCAAAGTAGTTAAGGTGGTTACCAGTAATACTACAGAAATAGAACTCAACGGCATGAGTATAGCAGCAATCAAAGGGGTGAGTTGACCGGTGAGTGCAAAATACAAGCCCACTGAATTGTATAAAAGCGAAAAAGCATAACTCATCCACACCACTTTTCTTCCGTATTTTGCAAGCTGAATGTATTGTTGGAGAAAAGCGAGTTTTTTTCCATCTAAAATTGCATCTGAAGAAGGAGAGAAAGCATACACATCATCTACTACCGCCACCCCTACATCTGCCTGTTTAAGTGCCCCTGCATCATTCAAACCATCCCCCAGCATCATCACCTTTCTACCTGCTTTTTGTAATTCTGAAATGTAAGCTAACTTTTGTTGGGGGGAACAATTAAAATGAAGCGCCATTTTATCACCCAATTCGGTTTGAAGCTTGTTTCTTTCTGATGAATTATCTCCCGATAAAAGATGGATGCGATAATTACGGCTTAAATTTTTCATCAACTCAAAAACACCTTCTCTGTAACTATTTTGAAAGACAAAACACCCTTTGTAATCCCCCCCTTTTTCAAGGTGCACTTTTGTTTCTGTTGCAGTATCAGTTGTTTTTATCCAATGACCACTTCCCATCCTCCAATGTTCTCCCTGAACCTCTGCTTCTATACCTTTTCCTGCGATCTCTTGAAAAGCGTTAAGTTGTATTCCCGAGCTTCTTTTGCCAAGATAATTAACTATTCCACGACTTAAAGGGTGTGTAGACTGACTACATATTAATCTTACCTTGTCTTTCTCTTCTTCAGATAATTCATCTCCCTGCCAGCTGATCTCCATTTTCTCTGACAAGGTCATTGTTCCGGTTTTATCGAATACAATATCCGTCATCTCATTCAGCGGTTCAACAACATCTGCAGACCGCAGGTAAAATGATTTTTTTCCCAATTGACGAATGATGTTTCCATAAGTAAAGGGAACAGACAAAGCCACAGCACAAGGACATGCTACAATCAAGATGGATGTAATGATAAAAGCAGTTTTGGATGGATCATGAAGGTACCAGTAAATTGCACCGATTAAAGCAATTAAAAGCACAACCACCGTGAAATACTTACTCACCCTGTCCGATAATTTGGATGTGTTCTTTTCCTGATGAAAGATCGGGCTGTTCCACAGACTGGTCAAATAACTGTTGTCCACCGGTTTTTTAACTTCCACCTCAATGGCTGCTCCCATCTGCTTTCCTCCGGCATATAAATGATCCCCTTGCTGCTTTCTGATAAGACCCGACTCTCCACTGACAAAACTATAATCGATTCGTGCCTCTCCTTTCAGCAGTTTAGCATCTGCCGGTATTAATTCATTATTTCTGATCAATAATCGATCACTGACTTTTACGTCTTTTAGTGTGAGTAGCTGCTCTTCCCCTTCTACTATTTTAGTAGCGGCCACAGGAAAATAAGATTTGTAATCCCGTTCAAAATTAATGGCCGAATAGGTCTTTTGCTGAAACCATTTTCCGATCAATAAAAAGAAAATAAAACCGGCGAAAGAATCAAAATAACCAGCCCCTTCTCCGGATACGACCTCATAAACTGATCGGGAATACAAGGCGAAAATTCCTAAAGTAATGGGGACATTTATATTGATGGTACGGTGCTGTAATGATCGAAAAGAAGAAATAATATAATCCTTTGCTCCGTATATCAACACCGGTATGGACAATATTAAATTCAAGTATCCAAAGGTGTCCTGAAAGTTTTTAAACTGTTGGTCAATTCCCAGGTACTCCGGAAAACTCATCAACATAATATTGCCAAAACAAAAACCGGTTATTCCGATCTGTAATATCAGGTTCTCATTCTTTCGTTTTCTGCCGGTTGGTTGGGTAACTGATGCTAAAGAAATATCCGGAGGATAACCTATTGACCACAATAGATGTGCCAATTGTTTTAAGGATAACTCATGGTGATTGAAAGTGATTTCTGCCTCTTTTTTGGAAAAATGTACAACAGAAGCAATAATCGCCGGATTGATCTTATGTAAATGTTCTAACAACCAAAGGCAAGAGCTACAGTGAATTTGTGGTAAATAGAGTTTTACCCGGGAGATCGATCCTTCTGAAAACAACAGCAATTTTTCCTGCACTTCATCCAGGTCCAAAAAGTCATATTTTGACTGCGCCACATTTGTCTTTAGTCCGGGACGCTCATTCATGGCGTAATATTCCTCCATATTATTAGAATGAAGAATATCATAAACCGTTCTGCAGCCTTCACAGCAAAAAGGCTTTCCATCAAAGGGAATACTCACCTCACATGCCTCTGAACAATGATAACACCTTTCCATCCTTTAATATTCCTACAAAATTCGCAGATTATTGATTAAATTTTAGTGATCTTTGTCAGTAGAAAGACTATATTTTAACAGCTATGGACATCCTTAATCTAGAGGGTATTTATCACGTTTTATTTGACTCTGTTGGAGAAGGATTAATAATCGTCAACAGCAAGGGAGCAATTGTGATGGCCAATCCCCGTAGCTGTAATCTATTTGGTTATACAAAAGAGGAAATGGCCACTTTAAAGGTAGAGGATCTCATTCCCCAATCGCTCAGAGAAAAACACGTTCACCATAGAGAAGAGTACCATGAGCATCCCCGAAAGAGAAGAATGGGGAGAAATATGAATCTGAAAGCCCTCAAAAAAGATGGAAATGAGTTTGATGTTGAGATCAGTTTAAATCATTTTCAAGCAAATGGTGATGCTTATGTAGTAGCGGTAATCACAGATGTCACAGAAAGGGTAATTCAACAAACCCAAATTCAAGAACTCAATGCCAACCTTGAACGAAAAGTTGAGGAACGTACACAACAAGTATTGGAAAGTCAAAAACTCTATTCAACCATAGCTAAGAATTTTCCAAATGGAACTATTAATGTATTTGACCGGGATTTAAAATATATCTTTTTAGAAGGTTTGGAATTGCAGGAGCTGGGAGTAAATAAAGAAAGATTAATTGGCACCAGCTATTTAGATAAAATTGCGAAAGATGTTCGCCCGACTATCGAGCGGGAATTAAATAAAGTCTTCAAAGGGGAATCAAAAGATTTTGAACTGAAACACCTGGATCAAATTTACAGGATCAATGCAGTGCCTCTCAGTGATGATAAAGATCGAATTGACAAAATATTAGTGGTAGAAGAGAACATCACCGAACAAAAACTCATAGAGCAACAACAGGAAGCGGCGCTGCAAAAAGAGCGACAGCTCAATGAAATGAAGTCCAGATTCGTCTCCATGGCCTCACATGAATTTAGAACACCGCTCAGTACTGTCCTATCATCCGTCTCTTTGATTGAAAAATATATCGAAAAAGAAGAAATTGACAAAACCGAAAAACACATTAAACGCGTTAAAAGTGCAGTTGCCGGATTAACTGAAATCTTAAATGACTTTTTATCCGTTGAAAAACTGGAAAGTAACAAAAGCGTTGTGAATCTTCAAGAATTTGATTACCGTCAGTTTTCTGAAGACATGGTAGAAGAAATGCGTACCATTTGCTTGCCCGGACAAAAGATCAATTCTTCTCTTGAAGCAACACATACCTCAATCAGAACTGATCAGAAGATCCTGAAAAATGTATTGTACAACTTACTCTCCAATGCCATTAAATATTCAAAAGAAAATCAAGAAATCATTTATCATTCAGAAATTACTGATACGCAATTGAAGATTACCATTAAAGATAATGGTATTGGTATCCCAAAAGAAGAACAAGGAGATTTATTTGAACGCTTTTTTAGAGCCAAAAATGTAACAAATATCAAAGGAACAGGCTTGGGACTGAATATTGTAAAAAAATACGTGGAGATGTTAGAAGGAGAAATACACTTTGAAAGTGAATTGAATGAAGGAACCACTTTCTTTTTAAATTTACCCCTGACTAATTTATAGTTTGATATGGAAAAGAAAATTGTATTGATTGAAGATAATAATGAGATGCGTGAAAACATTCAGGAAATTCTTGAATTGGCAGACTATGAAGTGCATGCCGCTGAAAACGGAAAAGTAGGAGTTGACCTTATTAAATTGGTTCAACCTCATCTTATTTTATGTGATATTATGATGCCTGAATTAGATGGGTACGGTGTATTGCACATGATTAGCCGAAACCCTGAAACTGCAGGTATTCCCTTTATTTTTCTTACAGCAAAATCGGAAAAAGAAGATTTCCGAACCGGCATGAATATGGGGGCAGATGATTACCTGACAAAACCCTTTGATGATGTTCAGCTGCTGGATGCTGTTGAAAGAAGGATGAACAGAATTGAAAAATTATCCGCTGAATTTGAGCGTTCTTCAGGGGGGTTTAATGATTTTATTGATGCAGTATCTGATTTTAAGAGCCTTGAAAACCTAAAAGAAGACAAGCGTATCAAAAAATTTAAGAAAAAAGACACCATCTACTTTGAAGGAGATTATGCCAATTTTTTATATTTCATCAATTACGGAAAAGTAAAGAGTAGTAAAATGAATGTTGATGGTAAAGATTTGGTTACCGGATTATTCAAAGAAGGAGATTTCATGGGGCACATGGCACTCATCAAAGATGAACCCTATGAAGAATCAGCCATTGCGCTAGAAGATAGTGAACTAACCTTAGTTCCCCGGGAAGACTTTTTGCAATTGCTACATTCATCTCAGGAGGTTTCTCAAAAATTCATCCAAATTCTGGCAGCATCAGTTACCGAAAACCACAATGAACTGCTCAATCTGGCTTATGATACCGTAAGAAAACGGGTAGCAGATGCCTTATTGAAATTGTCTGAAAAATATAAAAACGAAGATAGCGAGAGTTTTAGTATGGCCATATCCCGTGATGATTTGGCAGCAATTGTAGGTACAGCAACAGAATCAGTAATCCGTACCCTATCCGAATTCAAAGCAGATGGGTACATTGCCATTAAAGGCTCAACCATTACCATTTTACAAGAAGATCAACTCAAGAATTTTCGATTCTAAACATTTTCCAAGGCCAGAATAGGCATTTTAGCCTGTTCTACCAATTCTTTAGAAATGCTGCTGTGAAATAATCGCTCAAAAAAGCCAGTGTGTTTGGGCAACACAACCAACAAATCTGCTTTCTTTTCATTGCAAAATTTTGTAATGGCATCAGCTACATTCTTATCTTCTACTTTTGAATAATGTGCATTCTCAATGTCCAGATCAACATCTCCCAACTCAACATGCTTTCCTCCGCTTTCAACAGAAAACACATTCACTTCAGCATTGAATTTCTGTTGTAGTTTACGGATAGGTGAAATGACTTCCTGATCGTAGATCATCTCACCGTCCATGGCAAAAACAATCTCCTTGAATCCTTTGAATGAAAAATCAGGCGGAATTGAAATAACCGGTAACAAAGCAGCGCGAATTACTGAAGAAGCTACACTTCCGTAAAGTACAGCATCTAAACCAGAGGCACCTTTTGTCCCCATCACTGCAAAGTCAGGATCATGCTCTCCCGCAATTTTTCGTACAGCATCCACCGGACTTCCATAAATAGAATGCACCTGTACTTTTAAATCTTTGTATGTTTCAATCAGCCATTTTCGTTCTTCCTCTAATCCATGCGCTGATTCTTTCTGCAACATTTCATTGAGGTCAATCAAAGTAGCAGAAGAAGTTCTCGCATAATAGGCGTTAACCAAATAATACTGAACTCCGTTTCCAAAAGCATCCACGGCATATCGCAAGGCATTTCTTGCCGGTTCAGAGAAATCAGTCAGTAACAAAACTGATGAAATTGTACTTGTAGCGGGTGCTTTTTCCTTCGTCATAATTGTATTTTGTCTAGTATCCATTTCAAATCTAAATAATTCAGCACAAATATTTGCATAAATCTTACTCAAATAAATGACCCTTGACTTTTTGATTACTGAGTTTTGTCATTTTTAACAGCTCATATCTCGTCAAATACTCAAATCCACTTATCTTTGTGCCCAAATCATTAAGAATTAAAATCAATGAAAAAAATATTGTTGTTCACCCCACTATTTATTTTATCTGCCTGCTCAGGCGAAACCGAAGAAGAAAAAGACTATGTCGAAACAAAGTATGATATAGAAGTAAGTAAATACCTTGAAGATAAAGCGTGGGAGCCTGAACGGCAAGAAAGTGGGTTATATGTGTATCTGGAAAAAGAGGGATCTGCTGAAAAGCCAACGCTTCAAGATTTTCTGACGATTATTTATGAAGGACGTTTATTGGATGGGACTGTATTTGACGGAACAGATGGTCAAGCCGTTTCATTTCCTTTTCCGGTCAGTGGATTAATTAAAGGATGGCAAGAAGGGCTGCCACATTTTGGTAAAGGAGGAAAAGGAAAACTCATTATTCCACCGGATTTGGCCTACGGCGAGAAAGCGACAGGTGGTATTCCTCCTAATTCAGTACTCGTTTTTGACATTGAATTGGTCGATTTTAGTGCCGAAGAACCGGCTCCACAAATTGACATGTCTGTTGATTATTCCGATCAAATTGACGCTTATATCGCTGAAAAAGGCTTGAAAAATCCAATAAAAACCGAAACAGGTTTGTATATCTTTATCGATAAAGAAGGGTCTGCTGAAAAACCTTCAGTAAACGATTTTTTGACACTCAACTATGAAGGATATCTTATGGATGGAACCACATTTGACGGAACAGGTGGCAATCCCACCACTTTTGATTTCCCTTTAAAACAAACAATCATGGGATGGCAAGAAGGAATTCCCTATTTTGGTAAGGGAGGAAAAGGAAAACTGATTATTCCGCCTTACATAGGATACGGCAGCCGGGAAGCAGGTGATATACCTGCCAACTCTATATTGGTTTTTGACATAGAGATTGTAGATTATAGCGACACACCTCCTGCTGTCAATCAACAAAAATTATAATCCATGAAATTGCGTGTATCCAAGATCTTTGATTTTGAAACCGCCCATGCATTGTGGGGATACGACGGAAAATGTGCCAATATCCATGGACATTCATACGTCTTGACGGTATCCATTACCGGAGATATTATTGAAGATCAAGATCATCCCAAATACGGTATGATTATGGATTTTGGAGAACTCAAAACCATTATTAAACGTGAAATTGTAGATGTGTATGACCACTGTTTACTCGTCAGAAAAAACACCCCACATGAGGGATACGCAGACGTAGAAACGGCTTTTAAAAAAATTTGGTTAACCCCCTTTCAACCTACTTGTGAAAATATGTTGATAGATATGGTCAAACGAATTACTGAGCATCTGCCCAAGCATATTACACTGAAATATGTTAAACTACAGGAAACCAAAAATAGTTTTGCCGAATGGTTTGCTGATGAAAATACTTAATGTCAAAAGATCTCATTCAAAAATATAATATCCCGGGGCCAAGATACACCTCTTACCCCACAGTTCCGTATTGGGACAAGGAAGGAATTTCTCTTGAGGATTGGAAAAGCACCATGATCCGGGCATTTGAAGAAAGCAATGAAACAGAGGGCATCAGCTTGTATATTCACTTGCCGTTTTGCGAGCAATTGTGCACTTTTTGCGGATGCCATAAGCGCATTACAAAACGCCATGAAGTAGAAGAACCTTATATAAAAACCGTCCTGAAAGAATGGGATTTATATTGTGACTTACTTCCGGATCGTCCGAGAATAAAAGAAATTCACCTGGGAGGAGGAACACCCACTTTTTTCAGCCCTGTTACTTTGGCTGTATTAATTAGCGGAATTTTTAAACGAGCCGATAAATGTGAAGAATACGAATTCTCTTTTGAAGGACATCCCAACAACACAACTGAAGATCATTTGCGTGTGTTGTATGAGTTAGGGTTTAAAAGAAACAGTTTTGGTGTTCAGGATTATGATCCGGTTGTTCAAAAAACCATCAATCGCATTCAACCCTTCGAAAAAGTTGAAAAAGTGACCGAATTGTCACGAGAAATTGGCTATACCTCAGTAAGCCACGATTTAGTATTTGGGCTTCCTCATCAAACTAAAAACAGCATTGTTGATACGATTGAAAAAACAAAGTTGCTAAAACCCGATCGCATTGCATTTTACTCTTACGCCCACGTACCCTGGATTAAAGGTGTTGGACAAAGAGGATATGACGAGAACGATTTACCGTCTGCTGAAGAAAAACGAGTGCTTTATGAAACCGGTAAAAAAATGCTTGGCGATTTAGGGTACGTTGAAATTGGAATGGATCATTTTGCATTAAAATCTGACAATTTGTATAAAGCCCTGGTGAACAAAACACTTCACCGTAACTTTATGGGCTACACCGCCGACAAAACGCAACTGATGATTGGCTTAGGCATGAGTTCTATTTCAGATTCGTGGTACAGCTTTGCCCAAAATGTAAAATCGGTTGAAGAATATCAAAAGATAGTTGGTGAAGGTGAAATTCCGCTATTGAGAGGGCATTTATTGACGGATGAAGATCTGATCATCCGCAAGCACATCCTGAACATTATGTGCCATTTTGAAACCAGTTGGAAAGATGACAGCTTAAAATTTCCTGAATTGGCTGCATGTTTGGAGCGATTATCTGAAATGCAGGAAGACGGTTTGGTTGAAATTTCAGATGAAGGATTACGACTACCGGAACACGCCAGGCCGTTTGTTAGAAATATTTGCATGGCTTTTGATTTGAGGCTTCTGAGAAACAAGCCAACTACCCGTGTTTTTTCTATGACGATTTAGTTTTTTCAGGCCCCCTTTCCCGTATCCAATTGCTAGTTGCTATTTGTCTTATTACATGCACTAAGCAACTTCATGGGCTTCTTTTGTCGCCATTCAGTTGCAACTGCTGTGTATAATAATCCAAAAAGCAAGCTATCCATTTCCTCCGGGGTGGAAAAACACCCACTTTTAGACCTGCGCCCGTTCCGTATTTGCAATCCTGCGGCAGAGTTGACGGCCTAAATGATACCATCACCATTTAAAAATTACCCTTATTTTATTACAAAAAACCACTCAATTTACCCTTATTATGTTACAGATAATTACTTTATTTACCTTTATTATGTTACAAATAAACAATTGATTCTTGTCTAAATACCCGTTCCGCAGTCTGTGCAATTCTGCGGCAGAGTTGACGGCCTAAATGATACCATTACCACCTAAAAACAACCTTATGAAACGGCTTTTTTCCATATTATTAATTGTCACATCATTTGCGTCATACAGTCAATCGTATCGTCATAATGTAGGCATTGGTTATTTAGGCGCATTTCAAGCACAAAGTTCCGGAAATATTTCTGTTTTTTCTCTCAGTGGAACACCGGGATTTAGATATATGGCTGCATTGAAATGGCCCATTAATGATAAACTTGACTTCGTCTTAAGTATTGATCCATGTATATTTGCTTTTCCTTTTAATACGATAAATGGCACGTCTATTTTTGGTTCAGTTGATATTCCGTTAGATTTGAAATTGTATTTTGGTGGAATTGATAATACATCATTTTTTGTAGGTGCAGGAGCAGACTATTTTTGGGTTAGTTGGTTAAGTGGAGAGAAGACGGGTTTAAGATCATTCGGTCCTCAAATGAGTTTGGGGTTTAACCACAATACAGACAACTTAGGTTTCGGAGGCCGTGCAAGTTTTACCTATGGTTTAACTAAACAATCAGATGGGTTCACAGAAATCAGGAGTAATTTATTCAGTATTGGGATATTCATGATATTACCATCTCCGGGTAAATCGAAAGACAAAACCTAGTGTGGTGATATACGGTTGATTTTAATCTTGTGTCACTGTGAACAGTGATTCAGTTCCAAAAATTGCGGCGGGAGATATACCCGTTCCGCAGGATTTGCAATCCTGCGGCAAAGTGTGAGCGTCCACGCTCGTAACAAGACACCTTGCAAAATCTCCCTAATCGTTCTCTCCTCAATCTTCCCTAACTTTGTAAAGTGGAAGATCAAACACAGTACCGCAAAATCATACACATTGACATGGATGCCTTTTATGCCTCTGTCGAGCAGCTGGACAATCCCGAATTAAAAGGAAAAGCACTTGCCGTTGGTGGCGGAAGTGAGCGTGGTGTTGTAGCAGCAGCAAGTTATGAGGCGCGTAAATTTGGTGTGCGTTCTGCCATGTCGGGAGTGTTGGCGCGCAAAAAATGCCCTGAACTCATTTTTGTCAAACCGCGATTTGATCGCTACAAAGAAATCTCGGAGCAAATACGATCCATTTTTTTTGAATACAGTGATTTAGTTGAACCCCTTTCTTTGGATGAAGCGTTTCTGGATGTAAGTGAGAACCTGCACGGCCACCCTTCAGCAACAGCCATTGCTAAGGAAATCAGGCAACGGATATTTGATGAAACCGGACTCACGGCATCTGCCGGAATATCCATTAATAAGTTCACTGCTAAGATCGCCAGTGATATCAACAAACCTAACGGACAAAAAACCATCAAACCACATGAAGTTGAGAAATTTCTGGAACAGTTGCCCATTTCAAAATTTTTTGGAATCGGAAAAAAAACGGCTGAACGCATGCATGCCTGGGGGATTTTTAACGGTCATCAACTCAAACAACATTCAGAAGAATTTCTCATACACAATTTTGGCAAAACCGGTCGTCATTATTATCATATAGTCAGAGGAATCCAACATGCTCCGGTTCGACCCAAACGAGAAAGAAAGTCGATTGGTGCAGAACGTACTTTTTTTTCCAATAAAATATTGGATCAGGAAATCGAAACCGAACTTGCAAGAATCGCTGAAATCCTTAATGAAAGAATTGAAAAATCCGGCAAAAAAGGGCGGACGATTACCTTAAAAGTTAAATTTTCTGATTTCACTCAGATTACCAGAAGTCAAACTTATGATGATCCAATCAGTGATCCCGACCTTATTCTCAAAACCGTCATAGAACTTTGGAAAGCTGAAGAATTTAAAAAGTCTGTTCGATTGCTGGGGATCTCACTCACCAATTTTCAAGCGGACGATCCCGTTCCTCAAAAACCACGACCGACTCAACTTAAATTTGAGTTTTAAGATGTTTTTTGGAACAACAAAAATTAACGGAAAGTACTCTCGTCATCCATTACTTCTTCACTATATTTATTGGTTACCAACGTCTTTTTCTTCCCGGCTCTATCCATTATAAAGTATAATCCTATAATTCCTGCTACTGAACCTGCAAGGCCATAACCAATTAATTCGCCTTCACTCGAATATGGATTCATTAGAACCACGAGCAATGCAACTAAAAACTGTGCAGCAAACCAAATCACAATGGATAATATTCCATACAAGTAGCCATTGAGTTGGCGTTTTACTGCCGATTTGTAGAATCCGACTACAATTCCAACCAATATAAGTATTCCTAACATTTCGTTTTTTTTTGAAATTTAGAAAAAAAATACCCGAATCAACAATTGATCCGGGTGTTTTTCAATTTACTTACTTATTTTCTATTTATCTTCTTCGTCTACTTCTTCAAAGTCTACATCTTCTGCGTCTTGTGTATCCTGAGATCCTTCTGCGCCTTCAGCGGACGGTTCGCCTTGCTGGCCGTTTCCACCTTCTGCTCCTTGTTGCGCATACATCTCTTGAGAAGCTGCCTGGAATACGGTATTTAGTTTTTCCATAGCACTATCAATTGACGATATATCTTTTGATTCGTGTGCTTTTTTGAGTTCAGCCAATGCCGATTCGATCGGTTCTTTTTTATCAGCCGGAATTTTGTCACCGTATTCACTCAATTGTTTCTCAGTTTGGAAGATCAAAGCATCAGCAGCATTCAATTTATCGACTTCTTCTTTTTTCTTTTTATCTGATTCAGCATTTGCTTCTGCTTCTGCTTTCATTTTTGCAATCTCATCTTCTGATAATCCAGAAGAGGCTTCAATCTTGATCGATTGTTCTTTACCGGTTGCTTTATCTTTAGCTGAGATACTCATGATACCATTGGCATCAATGTCAAAGGTTACTTCAATTTGTGGTTCCCCTCTTCTTGCAGGCGGAATATCGGTTAACTGGAACCTTCCAAGCGTTTTATTATCTGCAGCCATTGGACGTTCACCTTGCAATACATGAATATCTACCGCCGGTTGGTTATCAGATGCTGTGGAGAAAGTTTCTGATTTCTTTGTTGGGATCGTTGTATTAGCTTCAATCAACTTGGTCATGACACCTCCCATTGTTTCAATTCCTAACGAAAGTGGTGTAACATCCAACAATAGTACATCTTTTACTTCTCCGGTCAAAACACCTCCCTGAATGGCAGCACCAATGGCTACTACTTCATCCGGATTCACTCCTTTTGAAGGATCTTTTCCAAAGAACTTCTTAACCGCTTCTTGTATAGCGGGGATTCTTGTTGAACCACCTACCAAAATCACTTCATCAATATCTGAAGTGGATAATCCGGCACTTTTCAATGCTGTTTTACAAGGCTCAATTGTTCTTTCTACAAGATCGGCAATCAATTGCTCAAACTTAGATCGTGAAAGCGTTCTCACCAAGTGTTTTGGCACCCCGTCTACCGGCATAATATAGGGTAAGTTAATTTCTGTTGAAGTGGTTGATGACAATTCGATTTTAGCTTTTTCAGCAGCTTCTTTCAATCGCTGAAGTGCCATGGGATCTTTTTTCAAATCCAGACCTTCATCACTCTTGAACTCTTCTGCCAACCAGTTAATGATTTTGTCATCTACATCATCTCCTCCTAAGTGGGTATCTCCGTCTGTAGATAATACTTCAAAAACGCCGTCTCCTAATTCAAGGACAGAAACATCATGCGTCCCTCCCCCAAAATCAAAGACACAAACCTTTTGATCGATTGACTTTTTATCTAAACCATAGGCCAATGCTGCTGCAGTAGGTTCATTAATGATCCGCTTCACCGTCAATCCGGCAATTTCACCCGCCTCTTTGGTTGCTTGTCGTTGAGAGTCGTTAAAGTAAGCCGGAACAGTAATCACCGCTTCCGTTACTTTTTGTCCCAGATAATCTTCTGCTGTTTTCTTCATTTTTTGAAGAATCATAGCTGAAATTTCTTGTGGCGTGTACATTTTATCGTCAATCTTCACCCGTGGAGTATTGTTGTCTCCTTTTACGACATCATAAGGTACGCGCTCAATCTCTTTTTTCACTTTGTCAAAAGAAGTCCCCATAAAACGTTTGATCGAATAGATCGTTTTAGTCGGATTCGTAATGGCCTGTCTTTTGGCAGGGTCACCTACTTTACGTTCGCCGCCTTCTATAAAAGCAACGATAGATGGAGTGGTTCTTTTTCCTTCTGAGTTGGTGATCACTTGCGGCTCATTTCCCTCCATTACAGCGACGCATGAGTTGGTTGTCCCTAAGTCGATTCCTATTATTTTACTCATATCTGTTTTTAAGTTATTATTCAATAATTAATTTCGATTCTTAAAGGTCAAGCATTATGCCATTCAGTAATTTTGTATAAACATCCCTTAATTCTGTCAGTTTTTATCCAAATTTTAGCTTTTATCTGACAGATCGACATAAAAACTGACAGGAAACCGGATCATTGTTCTTCGCTAAATATTTACCCGGCAGTTGATCGGATATTTTTTTTCACCTTCCGACTAATTCACAAAATGTGAAAAAGACCTACCAAAGGAAAAGTAAATTTGAATCGAAAACATCCTTTTTATCACAGTTTCCAAGAATTTTTAAGCTCAAAAAGGGAATGTTAATAAAAAAAGGGATTGAAAAAGATTCAGGCGGTTATTCGAATTATATTTGTGGTTTATTCTAATCAAACAACTCTTGTACTTATGGACTTCATTATTTCAAGTTCAACTTTATTAAAGCATTTACAGAACATAGGTGGCGTTCTGAATAGCAGTAATTCTTTGCCTATTTTGGATAACTTCTTGTTTGAGTTGTCAAGTGGTCAATTGACGATTTCTGCTTCAGATCTTGAAAACACCATGAAAACCACAGTTAGTCCTGATGAATCCAAAGAAGATGGCCAGATTGCTATTCCCGCAAAATTGCTGTTGGACACCTTGAAAAATTTTTCTGATCAACCTTTAGCATTTCAAATCGATCATGAAAATTTTGGAATAGAGATTTCTTCCGATTATGGGAAGTATAAATTGGTTGGACAAAATGCAGATGATTTTCCAAAATCTCCGGAAATTGAAAAATCAAATTCGATTACGATTTCAGGAGATATTATTGCTACTGCCATTGATAAGACTTTGTTTGCGACCGGCACTGATGAATTACGGCCGGTAATGAGTGGTGTATTTTGTCAGTTTTCACCTGAGAAATTGATCTTTGTAGCCACAGATGCTCACAAATTGGTTCGATATGGAAGAACAGATGCCACAGCAACTACCCATTCAGATTTTATTTTACCCAAAAAGCCTTTGAATTTATTGAAACAAAATCTAGAGGGAGATGAACAAGTAGAGCTGAGTTATAATGAATCTACCGTGCGGTTTACATTTGGCAATATTGAATTAACCAGCCGCCTTATTGACGGGAAGTATCCCAATTACGAAGCGGTTATTCCTAACGAAAACCCAAATGTACTTACCGTAGACCGCATGTCTTTTCTAAACTCCATCAAAAGGGTTTCGATTTTCTCCAATAAAACTACTCATCAGGTAAAACTAAAAGTTGCCGGCAGCGAACTTTCTATCTCAGCTGAAGATTTGGATTTTTCAAATGAAGCAAAAGAAAGGCTCACTTGCAACTACAGTGGAGACGATATGGAGATTGGATTTAACTCCAAATTTTTAATGGAAATGCTCAATCACATTAGCACGCAGGAAGTCATTCTTGAAATGAGTGAGCCCAATAAAGCAGGTATCTTATTACCTAGCAGCAATGAAAACGAAAATGAAGATATTCTCATGCTGGTTATGCCTGTAATGATCCGATAAATAAGGGCAGTTACAGCACAATTACAATGGCTGCGTCTGCGGTACGATTCTTGTTGTTTTACCTTCCAAATCCGCACATGAAGAAAGTTTTTACATTGGGAATTTTGGTCGTTCTTATGAGCTCTTGCTTTTTTGCGGATACTATTTTTGAACCCCCCGCTTCAAAAGAAACCTCTTTACAAGAATTAAGTCAAAAGGCCGTTTCTTCTTATTTAGAAGATCAAACTCAAAAAGATTATCGCCCCTTTGGTTTTGGGGTAATCACTATCCGTAAACCACTTGAAATTGTAGAACTGGAAGAATTGCAAGAAAAAGCAGACCAAAAACCGTCAGCTGAATATGACACCCTTATCCTTCAAAAAAAAGCATTCATTGAAGAGAATCGTATTGAACGCAGCATCAGTCTGGATCACTTCTTTACCTTAACCGATTCTCTTGGAAAGATTACCGTATATGAAACCAACTTCATCCTGAATGACACTCTGGGAGTAAAAGATGTCTCGGCTGAAATCATTTTGCCTTTAGGCCGTAAGCTACTCCCCGCTCTTGAGAATTATTTCTATGAATACAACATCTTCTTGACGCCTTCCTATTATGAGTCACTCAACCTGTCCAGTAATTTTTATGCTTTTTTTAAGTCAGAACTGGAACGCCGTGAGGGTATTCAAGAAAAGTCTGACTTTTTACTACACACCCTCAAACTAACTGAGCAGGTTGCCAAAGAAGGTGCATTTGAACAAGAAAAAATACTTCAGAGGCAGGTGAAACAATATATGAGTAAAGAACGGGGAGATGTGAAGAGCTATGAACCCCTTTCCTTTTCGGATTTGTATCAAAAAATGCAGGAAGAGAACGAAAATGTGAAAGGCTACTATTTTTTTCATAAATTTATGGGTACTTATCAGGAAGTGCGTGATACCAACGTTGTACTGATAGAGTTTAACCCCTACTACGAAATGGAACAAATTTATCAAATGGATCGTCCGTTTGATCAGTATTTTAATCGATAACAAATGAAATTATTTTGGTTTTTTATTATTGTCCTTTCTTTCTCCCTTAACGGATTTTCTCAGGATCAAAAGATCGATTCTTCTGAGGATGAAAAAAAAGTTAAAAAGGCGACTATAGGTTGGGCCGATTCTACTTTCTATCAACACGAAAACTACAAGTTTGAGCACTTTAAAGCCTTTTATACGGATGAATATTTTATCCAGATCATGCGTGTCCGCATGTATAAAGAGCGGTTAGATGATCTTGAAACGCTAAAATCATCCGGCAATTACAAGAAGTCAGACGAAGAATATGAAAAGGAACACAAGGAGCTAAAAGATGCTTATGAAAATGTGACAAAAGACGTTGAAAATTTCAAATTTCGGGTAAGTCATTATCAAATCCATTTTTGGTCTAACGTGCAGACGGATGATGGCATTACCGTTTATTATGAATTTATCGTAAAACTCAATAACGACTACGCAGTAACAAATGCGGTTATCAACAGCGCTATCGGAAAAAAAGACAGCAATACCCAAATTGTCTACAAAAAAGGGGTTGAACCTTTAAAAAAAAAGTAGCTAAATCAGATTCTGAAGAAAATCCCTCTGATTCAGGCACCAAAACTACCTCTCCCACTGATTCAACTGACGGAACCGTCATCATAAAAACAAACCCAGACACAGCCGCAACTTCAGATAAAAATCCTTCCGTATCTGAGACAAAAAAAGAGCGTAAAAGGCGTAAAAAGGAAGAAAAGAGAAGAAAAAAAGCAGCGAAAAAGAATCGGAAAAAGTAGTTGACACAAAGCCGTATATTTATTTTATGACGGTCACATGTCCATAATACTCGTGCTCATCTCCATTTGTGTCATAACATATAATTTTCCATACATACACATCATCCTGAACAACAACTCCTTCGTAAGTCCCATCCCAACCTTCATTGATATCCGTGGTGTGCCAAACGATTTCTCCCCAACGGTTGAACACCCAAAAATCAAACTTATCAATACCCATTCCATGGGCTCTAAAATGCTGATTTTTGCTGTCTCCATTAGGTGTAAAGGCGTTGGGTACATATACGGTAAAATCTCCCAACACATGAACTGAACCATAAGCTGTATCTGAACAAGCAAAATTTGAAGTTACAATTTGCATCACCTCAAAAAATCCGGTATCTAAATATTCATGAACCGGAAATTGGTCATTGCTATAATTTCCATCCCCAAAATACCATTCATAATCGATTGCTCCGGAAGATAAATCAGTAAACTCAACTTCTGCTTCGAAAATAGAAATTTCTGAAAAAGGAGGATCAAAACCAGCCTCAGGTTTTGGGTAAACAATTACCGGATACTGTAGTTCATCTGAATAAGTACAACCATCTGAGGTGGTTAATTGTAAACCAACATAATATGTTCCTTCTTCCATAAAAATATGAATCGGATCTTCAGAATAAGAGGCTGAACCATCATCAAAACTCCACTCCCAATTTGTGATAACAGCATCACTTACCAAAGATGAGTCATTGAATTGAACTGTTAAAGGCTGACAACCTGATGCCCACTCCGGCCCATACTGAAAAGTGGGGATAGGATATGTTTCCACCCATTTAATCGCTGTATCCTTACAGCCAAAATTAGAAGTGGCTATTAATGTGACATTAAAACTGTCATTCATTACATTGAACTGGTGTAGCGGATGTTGATCGAAAGACTGCTCTCCATCTCCAAAATTCCACTCCCATTGCAAAATACTTCCCGAAGGAACCGTACTTAAATCCGTGTACTGAATCGTATCATCCGGACATGCCATAGCCGCTATAAAATCGGCATTTGGAGCCGGGTAAACCACAGTTGGAATGATTCCCGAAGAAGAACAGCCGAAATTTGACGTCGCAGTAAAAGAAACATTGAAACTTCCTGCTGTTTGAAAAATATGGGATGGATTTTGTGCCGTCACAAACGGTGATCCATCATCAAAATCCCAGGTCCAACTGTTTATACTTCCATTTGCAATACTTGATACATCTGAAAAATCAACTGCCTCATATTGACAAGCCGCCATATCGAAAGGGGTAATATCCGGCACATCCATTACCGTTACATCCCACACATCTGTACTAGAACAACCACCTGTTGTTGAAACAGTATGTGTAATGGTATATGTTCCGGGGCCGGTATAGGTAACATCCGCATCCTGTGTGTTTGCTGTACTTCCATTACCAAAATCCCAAAAATAAGTATCTATCGTTCCTGAAGTAATCGTAGAATTATCTATAAAATTCACAATTGTTCCATCACAAACACTATCCGGAGCTGTGATTCCGGCCAACACATTATTGCTCACCTCCACCACTTCAAAAACCTGATCTGTACAAACCCCTCCCGCACTTACCAACAGTGAAACGATATAAGAACCGGGACTAGCATAAGTATGTTGTACTGTGGGTCCGGAATTGGAAACATTGCCGTCACCGAAATCCCAAATCCATGAATTAGGAGCACCTGTAGAAGCATCTTGAAAAGTGGTTGGATTTCCCAGACAAACTGTATCTGCGATCAAATCGGCTACCGGTATTTCTGACACAAATACCGGAAGGATTACCGAGCTATCACAACCATTTACATTGGTTACCGTTAATTCAACATCATATTGCCCCGGCGCCTGATAAATGTATGTGGGGTTTTGCTGAAAAGAAGTATTTCCATCATCAAAATCCCAATCCCAGGATGAAAGCGGAACAGCATCTGTTGTCAAATCAGTAAAAGAGGTAACACTAAACAAACACACCGTATCAGCCATAAAATCAGGAACCGGAACTGTGTATACATCAACAGGAACGACAATCGTATCCATGCATCCGGCAATATTTCCAACAATCAGTGTCACATCATAAATACCTCCGGGACTAAAAGTGTGTACAGGATGCTGGTCATTATTTATGGTTGAGCCATCTCCAAAATTCCACTGCCAGGTAGTAGGTCCCAAAACAGAAGTGTCTGTAAATGCTACAGATTGTCCGGCACAAACCGTATTATTGGTAAATCCTGCTTGTGGTTGAATCAATACATCTATCGTTTGAGTAGTTGTGTCCGTGCAGCCAAAAATGTTCTCAACAATCATTTCTACCACATAACTTCCGGCATTTGTATAAGTGTATTCGGGTGAAGGTTGGTTATTTTCAGGAGATCCATCTCCGAAATTCCAGGTATAGTTTATCGCTCCGTTTGAATTATCCGTGAAAAATGTAGGATAAGTATGACAAGCCGTTGTTGCCGAATAATCTGCTGTGGGGTTAGGATGTACGGTAATAGTTTGTATGAGGGTATCTGTACAGCCTTGTGTATTTGTTACGACAAGTTGCACATCAAAATCTCCACTACCATTGTAAACATGTGAGGGGTGTTGATTAACGTCTAGCGCTGAAGCATCTCCAAAATTCCATTCCCATGCAACTGCATCTATTGAGTTATCTGTAAATTCTGTGATTGCATTTAAGCAAACAGTAGTAAATGTAAAATCCGCCGAAGGCAAAGGAAAAACTTCAACTGTAGTCAATAATGTATCAGAACAGGAAAAAGCATTCTCAGTAACCAACTGTACATCATAAACACCCGGAGATGTATAGGTGTGAGTAGGGTTTTGATTCAGCTCGATCGGAGACCCATCTCCAAAATCCCATTGCCATTGATCTGCTGCTCCGGTTGTATTATCGGTAAATACCGTCATCCCTCCCAAACAAGGCGTGTTGGTAGTAAAAGCAGGTGTTGTTCTAGGATGTGCATCTACTTGATAAATTACGGTATCCGTACAACCACTCGCTGAATAACCGGCTACCAACATCACATCATAAGTTCCGGAAACAGCAAAAACATGTTGAGGATTTGGGTTATCTGTATTATCTGTAGCACCATCCCCGAAATCCCAGAAATAGGTATCCGGAGCTCCTAAAGAAGCATCTGTAAAATAGGTGGTATCTCCCGTACAGGCAGAGACAAATGTAAAGTCAGCCGTTGGCACCGCTGTAACGGTTACCGGTAAAGTGGTAGTATCAGAACAACCGTTTCCTGCCAGCGCAATGAGTGTCACATCATAGAGACCGATTGCACCATAAACATGAGCAGGATTTTGATCATTATTAATCGGTGATCCGTCATCAAAATCCCATTGCCACGAAGTAGGTATTCCACTACTGAGATCTGAAAATTGCGTAACAGAGCCCAGACAAGTTGGATTTGTTGTAAAATTGGCTATCGGTACTTCACTGACAGCAACCAACTGATTAACCGTACTTGTACAACCTGCAGGATTAGTAACCGTTAGTATAACATTATACATTCCGGGAGTTCCATAAAAATGAGTGGGATGTTGATTCGTATTTATTGCAGAAGCATCTCCAAAATCCCATTCCCAATTTGTCGGTGAACCTGTTGATAAATCCGTAAAAGTAGTGGTATCAACATCACATACAATGGTAAAATCAAAATCTGCATCAGGAATAGAGTCTACGTAGATTGGAAATTGAAGCGTATCGGTACAACCAAATGTAGTAAATGCTACTAATTGTGTAGTAATATCACCCGTAATATTATATACATTAGAAGGGCTATTGAGTGTGGAGGTGTTCCCGTCCCCAAAGTCCCATTCATAACTTACTGCTCCACTTGAATTATTCAAAAACGCAATAGTCTCTCCCGCACAAGCCGTATCCGGAAGTGAGGTGTAATTTGCTACCGGTAATGGATGAACTGTTATTATGGTTTCAGCCGAATCCATACACCCTTCAGCTGAAGTCATAATTAATTGTACATAGTAAGTGCTGTCAGCTTGATCAGTTATATAGGTTTCATTGGGTGGATCTTGTCCTGTAAATGTATTTCCATTCCCCAAATCCCATTCGAATATATCACCGGGATTATTGGGGGAAGTATTTGTAAACATAACTTCCAGAGGAGTACATCCCGTGTTTGGAGTAGCGGTGAAAGCAGGCAACGGCAAAGGATTGACCTGAATACTTACTGTATCAGCCGCAACACAGCCTAACACATCAACATCCAGAGTTATTAAAAAAGTACCGGAATTTTGGTAATTCACTGATCCCGGAGAATAGAGCGTAGAGCCGGCCGGAGTTCCACCATTGAATATCCAATTGTACGTCCCGCCAGGGGTTGAATTATTAGTAATGAGCACATCCATACCTTCACAACCATTGTCTGTATCTACTGTAAAGTCAGCTAAAGGAATGGGTAATACAACCACTTCAACGGTTGCCGTATCCGGCCCGCAATATCCATCTACAATCAATTCTATCGTATAATTTCCTGCAGTGTTATAAGAAACGGTGTGTGGCCCAACTGTTGTCTCAGTGAGTGTACCTAAATCCCACTCATAAGTTAAATTCTCTCCAAAAGATCCATCTGTATAGGTAATGCTTTCACCCACACAAATCGTGTCTGAACTAATTGTGAAGATGGCCTCTGTTTCTGGATGTACAATAATCGTTTCTGAATCAGTGTCATTTCCACACTGATTAGCACCATTAAGCTGAATCAGGTGGTTCTCTGTCGCCGTACTATTTGAATTTATAAACGTCTGATCCGGCAAGCTGTCTGCAGCAGTTATAAAAACTCCGTCAATATACCATTGAAAGTTTATCGGATCTTCATAAGACAAATTATCAGTACTCACAGTTAAAGGAGAACATCCTTCAAGCGGTACAGAAATAATTTCCACAACAGGTACCGTATCAATTGATATATCTAAAGTAACCGTATCGTTACCGCATGCATTTCCTGCCACCAACTGAACAGTATAAACACCTGTAGTATCGTAAGTTTGTGTAGGTGGAACGGCAGTATTGGCGTAAATATTCCCATTTCCCATATCCCACTGATAATTATTGGCCGGTTGTGCATCAACAGAATTATTGGTTACATTCATATCCTGTGGAGCACAACCTGCAACCCCACCAAATGGTAAGTCTGTAGTAAATGCTGCTTGTGGTCCGTCAATAATAATAATAGGACTAATGGTGGCATTTGCCATATTGCAACTATTAATAGCAGTTAGGGAGATCGTATAAGAACCTTCAGTCAGGTAAAAATGGTTAGGCGGCGTATCTGAGTTTGTATTAATAACCGTACCGTCACCAAAATCCCAAATGTATGAATTGGCATTCACCGATAGATTTTGCAAGGTTGAAAGTTCATGTGGGGCACAACCTGAATATTCGGTAATATCCAAACTCATAGAAGCTGACACATATTTTTCAAAGACAACAGTCATAGTAGTGGTCACCGTACAGCCATTTGCGTGTTCTGCCGTCATACTCACTGTATAGGTACCAAAAGACGTATAGGTATGTGTAAAATCAGCAGTTGAAGCCGTTGTATATAAAGGAGATCCATCTCCAAAGTCCCAGGTATAACTCACCCCACCCGTTGTGCCATTTGAAAAAATAACATCTTCCTGAGTGGTGGGGTCTCCGGGCAGTAAACAATTGATCGCGTCCCCATCTCCATCATCACCAGAAATGGATGCATTGGGTATATCCATTACGGTAACTGTCTCACTGGAACTACTTGTACAAGCTGGCCCGTTTGAAACGGTCAGGGTAGTGGTGTACACCCCTCCTGCGGCATACTGGTGAGAAGGATTTTCATCTGTGGATGTATTTCCATCCCCAAAATTCCAACTAAAAGTAGTGGAACCCTGTGTTCCTGTACTGCTGTTATTGAAAACCACATTGGTTCCTGCACATTGGTTATCCGGCGCAAATGTAAAAGAAGCATTTGGGTCAGGATAAATCTGAACAACAATTGTGGCGGTATCTGTACAAGGTACTGAAGCATCTGTAGCCACCAACATATATGTATATATTCCAACTGCTGAAATTGTAGAATTAGTTGGTGCGACTAATCCTGTAGTATTATCAAAGGAAGTTCCGTTCAAAAACCATTCATAAGTAGCTACACCATTATTAACTCCCGTACTCGTATTCGTAAATGAGATGGTTTGTGCGCCCGGACCACAGATATCGGTCTGTGAAGTAGTGAAAGAAGCATTGACGTCAGCGCACTGTCCTTTAGAAACTTTTGAATAAAGCACCAAAAAACCAATCAATAGCATTATGCCCAACTTATTTATATGTCCTTGAACTTTCACTTTTACTTAATTCTAAACGTTCATGAGTATCAGCCGGTTGCCTAACGACAGCAAAAGTAAGGAGAAAATGTATACTCCCCCTACGTTAAAACCCGTATTCAAATGCCCCATCTTCTCTCAAGTCAAAAAACTGATTAGAATCAATTTTTTCTGTCAAAAAGTTTCGAAGCCGGTAGTTAACATCATTTGCAAGAATCCAGCTTGTATTTCTATCTTTTAATGCCTCTACCATTTCAGATTTTATAAAACCAATATCATGTAATACAATATAATTGGTTTGTGGAATACTATTCTCACATTGATCGTGCGCCAAACTGTCCAGCAACCAAAATGTCTTATCCCCCACTCTAAACAGCTTTTGATTATGGATATTCACCATCTCATTCGGTTTTTCCTGTCCGGTTCTGTAAAACCAATTGTGTTTAACATGAAACAATAACTTTTCTTCGTCTTGCATGAGATCCTGAGAACAATAAAAAACATTTTTCCTGCCATAAAAAACATCTATTGCAAGTTCATCTGAGATATTGTAGATTACCAAACGATTTTCTGATTCCAGCCGATACTTTTCTATCAAATTGATCCCTAAGAGCAGAATTACACCAGAAAGAGACAACCACAAAACACTTTTTTTTCGATTGATAAAAGCCACAGTTGCTAATAATATAGTGAGATACATTAAAAACACTTCATACCATTCGATCGATATGCCCCAAAGAATGGAATATGGCAATTGCTCTACCCATTCAACTCCTTTATTTAGAATGCTGATCAAACCATCCAACAACCAAAACAGCAAATCGCTGATGAAAGGAACGGCATGTAGGGTGATGTAAGAAATTCCGACGATAAGTATAAAAAAAGCAAGTGGGATCACCAACAAGTTAGAAAGCATGAAAAAATTAGGGAATTGGTGAAAATAATATAACCCTAGCGGAAAAGTAGCGATTTGCGCAGCAATAGAAACGGCCGAAATCTGCCAGGCTTTAAATAAAATCTTATTTTTAACGTAAATCAAATTCTCAATTTTAGGTTGTAAATAAACAATCCCTAAAACAGCTAAATAGCTCAATTGAAATCCTACCTGAAAGATAATATAGGGTTCAATAATAATGAGAATAAAGGCAGATGTCAGTATCGATTGATAAACGGTTGTATCTCTTTGCAACTCCTGCCCCACCACCACAAAAGTAAACATTACAGAAGCGCGTAAAACAGAGGGAGACAAGCCTGTAATGAGTGCGTAGAACCAGATTCCCCCCAATACAATAATCAAAAAGGTGCTTTTCCCAAACCGCAGACGTTTGACGGGTTTGAACAAATGGGTCAGAAGCAGCATAATAATACCTACATGTAAACCTGAAACGGCCAGTACATGCATGGCTCCGGCACTACTGTATGAGCGCAACACATCTTTATCCAGGTACTCTTTTTGCCCCAGCAATAATGCGTTTGCCACCATTGCGTTCTTTTCAGACATCCCGGAATGTTTCAAAACATTGCTAAAATACTCCCGCAAGGAAAAAATATTACTCATTAACAGATTGGCATCCTCTCCTACCTGTCTCCAATCAGATGATCTTAAATATGCCTGATGGTGAATATCATGAATTCGCAGATAGCGACCATAGTCAAATTCTTTTGGATTTCCGTTAGATCGTACCGGATTAAATCTTGATCGCAGATAAAGGAGGTCACCATATTTCAAAGCCAGAGAACTACTATCTTTTTGCAGATAGACCAATGCCTTTCCCATTTTTTGCTGCCCGTTTTTCTCCAATACCTCTACTACACACTTTACCGATCTCGATTTTTCCTGGGGTGGTTCTTGCACACGAACCAGAAAATTATTCCACCTTTTTTCTTCAGCAGAGACAAAATAATTTTTATTTCGTGAGCTACTGTGCACTTCTGCCAGATATCCACCCAACGAAAAGAAGTAAAATGTCATGAGCGCAACAAAAAGAAAATTACTTCTCAGAAATTTGGAAACATAAGGTGTTGCCAGAAGCAGTAAAGGAAAAATAAAAATGAGCAGAAAAGTCAGACCGACACTAAATCCACTGTAAAACTGAATGATTACTCCAATCAGCAAAGGGAGTAGCATCCTGAGTATGACCGGCCATTTCATTTCAACTGCTTTTGCTCGCTTAATATAATTAACTCACCGAACTACCTCCCTTCTACACCGCATCTCAACTACTCTTTTAATATCCTACGGCCACTCACTATAAAAAAACCTATCCTCCTTTTAAAAAAAGAATAGTCAGTAATGCTATACTAAAATGTCAAAAATGCTGTGCGTTTACCACAGGAGGCCCTTACGAAATATCCCAGTGAATAATTTAACTCCAACACTAACTGCATATTAATTGGTGACGTTTTGGTCGACGAAGAAATGGACGGATAATTAGTGAAAGGAAAGTTCGTATCACTGTAATCATCTGCTGTGAGGTTAGAAAAAACATAATTAAAACGCAAGCCCGCCATCAGAGATATTTTTTCGTTCCCTACCATATGTCCTCCAAAACCAAAGATAATACCAGTTAAATTATTCGTTATAGCGATTTCTCCATCAGGAGCTGTAGAAGGGTTTGCCGCATCCTCAATCGACTGACCTCTCAAAAATGAAAATTGAGGTCCCAGTTCAAGATAAGAAGTTTCTTTTGTATATCGGAACATGGGTGCCACATTAATGGCTTTATATGCAATATTATACTTGAAGGTTTCCGTATTTGATTTGTTAGGAACTTCTGACTGCAGAAAACCATAGCTGTATGATCCATAATCCACATCACAGGTAATACCCACTAATTCTCCGAAATTAATTCCGACTTTACCCCCTACAAAATAATTAAAGCCCGGACTAATATTAAATCGCCCGTCATCATTAAAGGTTTTATTGAGTAAAAATCCGGATCCAACCCCTCCTTTTATTCCCAGGTCAAACCAGACCTGCGCCTTTACCGTTACAACATTAAGAGAGAAAATAAGTAGTGCAAGTGAGAGTTTTTTCATAGTTTTAGAGCTTTATTAAATTGAGCGTTATTGATTTAAAATTGATCACTAAAGTAGTATTTTAAATTATTATCTCCTTAAAAATTTAGATATTTTCAAATCCTTTCAAATCATTTTACTATTTTAGCCACTTAATTAAACCTATGCAAAAATGACAAAAGCAGCTTTTCAATTATTGATCATCACACTGTCTTCAATATTTTTATTGGGGTCATGTGGCAATTCAGAACCTGATGATGTAAACGTAGTGGATATTGACACAACAGATGAGAATATTAATGTAGATATGTTTGCGTCTCCGGATGTGGATTATCATCTCCCCTCTCCCTTGCAGGTTGCAAGCATCTTTAAGAAATCCGGTCTTGAATATAATTCTGGGGTTACTAACGATATTAGTAATGTAGATAAATACAATAAAGAGCTTTATCAGATGTTGAATTTTGGGGTTTACTCTGCTGATATGGCTTACTGCGTCTTGAACGAACAGTCCAATGAAGGCAGAAAGTATTTAGGTGTAATCACTGATTTAGCCGGTGAAATAGGTATGGAAGCTGTTTTTGAAAACGAAGACCTCATGAATCGCTTTGATGCAAACATTGAAAACAAAGATTCAATTGAAATTTTAATGATTGATATTCATGAACGTACTGAAGAGTATATGGAGGAAAATGATATGCAACATACTTCTGCCGTTCATTTTGCCGGAGCATGGACAGAAGGAATGTACCTCGGAGTGTACGATTATGAGAATAATGGTAACAAAGATGGACTTGGCGCACAGATTACTGAGCAGATGGCTATTTTGGGAAATATCATCAAAGGATTAAAAGATCCGAAAAATGCTGGCATGGAACTTGGATGGGTAATAACAGACCTTGAAAAAATCCAATCAACGTTTGATAATTTTGACTCTGTAGTAGCTTATTACGAAGATGAGACCGCTGATGAACTAACACTTTCAGAGTCAGAATATGAAGAACTTGGTGTAATGATCAAGAAGTTAAGAGAAAAAATTATTAAAGGTTAAATACATCACCAATGAAAAAGTTTATTACACTTATTGCCGTATTTGCTCTTGGGTTAGTTATTGCACAGACAGCATCCAACTTAACTGAGTTTAAAGAAAATATTTCTAGACAAAAAGTTGAAGCCAAGAAAGCGCTTAAACCCTACAGATATGATGGGTCTAAAGTGACTTACTTCAATTTCAAAACCTATAAACAAGTTAAAGAAGTTGAAATCTATTTATTTAATAACACAGATTACCGCTTTTCTTTTAACGGAAAATCTTTACCCAATGACATCACCATCAAAATATATGATGAAGATAAAACCAACGCTGATCGAATTTTATTGAAAGAGGCAGACGGCATTATGGGAAACAATATCACTATTGAATCTTCTGAATTGGATAAGGTTTATCAAAAAGAAAAAGGTTCAGACAGAAGACTAAAAAGAGTGTTTGTTGATTATGATATTCCGGGTATACCTGGAACCGAGAATAAAAAACCAACCATGAAAGAACGTGGTGCAGTCATTCTTGTAATGGGCTATAAGTATTAAAAAATTGAATATTGACATTAAAAACCCATCCCTCTTTTACGGATGGGTTTTTTTATGGCTACAATCCTGCATCAACCCACAATAAAGTATTATTTTTGTCGACGATTAACCAAATAGACCATGATAGAAGTAACTCTTCCAGACGGATCAAAAAGAGAATTTGAAAAAGGCACAACCGCTTTGGATGTAGCTCTCAGCATTAGTGAAGGACTTGCCCGCAACGTACTTTCTGCCGAAGTAAACGGAGAAGTGATGGACGCTACCCGACCCTTGCCTGAAAAAGCATCTCTACGGTTACTCACATGGAACGATAAAGAAGGGAAGTCAACTATGTGGCATTCTTCTGCTCACTTAATGGCTGAAGCAATTGAAGCACTTTACCCCGGCACAAAACTGGCCATTGGTCCTCCCATTGAAAATGGTTTCTATTATGATATTGATCTTGGAGATCATCACATATCAGATGATAACCTCCCTGCCATTGAGCAGAAAATGAAAGAACTGGCCAAAGAGAGAAATGAATACATCCGCAAAGAAATTTCTAAGAAAGATGCCATTGAATATTATCAAAAAAAAGGAGACGAGTACAAGCTAGAGCTGATCGACGGTCTCGAAGATGGAGAGATTACTTTTTACACCCAGGGAAATTTTACAGATCTCTGTCGTGGTCCTCATATTCCTCATACGGGATATATTAAAGCGGTAAAATTAACATCCATTGCAGGCGCTTACTGGAGAGGGGATGAAAATCGTCAACAATTGACCCGTATTTATGGCATCACCTTTCCCAAGCAGAAAGAATTGACAGAATACTTAGAAATGCTTGAAGAAGCAAAACTGAGGGATCACCGGAAATTAGGTAAAGAAATGGAACTTTTTGCCTTCTCACAACGAGTAGGTCAAGGGCTTCCACTTTGGCTTCCAAAAGGTGCTGAACTGAGAGAGCGATTAGAAAATTTTCTAAAGAAAGCACAAAAAGCTGCGGGATATCAGCCGGTAATTACGCCACATATTGGTCATAAAGATTTATATATTACCTCAGGGCATTATGCCAAGTATGGAGAAGATTCTTTTCAACCGATCAACACACCTCATGAAGGCGAAGAGTTTTTACTCAAACCCATGAACTGTCCGCACCACTGTGAGATTTACAAAACAAAACCCCGATCGTACAAAGACTTACCAATCAGGTTTGCTGAATTCGGAACCGTTTACCGATATGAGCAAAGTGGTGAATTACACGGTTTGACAAGAGTCAGAGGGTTTACACAAGATGATGCCCACCTTTTTTGTACGCCTGAACAAGTTAAAGATGAGTTTAAAAACGTCATTGATTTAGTGCTTTACATTTTTAAAACCTTAAAGTTTGAAAACTTTAGGGCACAAATTTCTTTACGCGATCCCAATGATCCGGAAAAATATATCGGATCAGATGAAAATTGGATAAAAGCTGAAAAAGCAATTATTGAAGCAGCAGATGAAAAGGGATTAGAAACTGTTATAGAATATGGAGAAGCTGCTTTTTACGGTCCTAAACTTGACTTTATGGTCAAAGATGCTTTAAATAGGGAGTGGCAGCTGGGAACCATTCAGGTAGATTACAATTTACCGGAGCGGTTTGAACTGGAATATGTAGGGGCGGATAATGAGAAACACCGGCCGGTGATGATACACCGTGCTCCCTTTGGTTCTATGGAGCGATTTGTTGCCGTACTGATTGAACATTGTGCTGGAAAATTTCCACTTTGGCTAACCACAGAGCAAATTGCCGTTTTACCGGTCTCAGATAAATACAATGAATACGCCGAAAAAGTTTTAAATTATCTAAATAATTACGATATTCGCGGATTCGTTGATAAGAGAAACGAAAAAGTTGGCAAGAAAATAAGGGATAATGAAGTAAAGAAAATTCCCTTCATGCTGATTGTTGGAGAAAAAGAAGAAGAAGAAAACCAAGTGAGTGTGCGAAAACAAGGAGAGGGAGATCTCGGTCTAATGACCCTGGAATCTTTCCAAAAGCACATGAACCGGGAAATAGAGAAAGAATTAAACTAAAGAAAGGAGGAACGACCTATAGCCATAAAAAGTAGACATAATCGACGAGGTCCAAGAAGAAAAGAGGATCCTCACAAAATTAATGAAAGAATTACAGCCCCCGAAGTACGAGTCGTATGGGATGGTGGTGCAGAAGTCATGTCAGTTAGAGAAGCGCTAAAAAAAGCCGACGAAGCTGATCTTGATTTGGTTGAAATCTCACCCAATGCAAAACCTCCGGTCTGTAAAATTATTGACTATAAGAAGTTCTTGTTTGAACAAAAGAAAAAACAAAAAGAGTTAAAGTCAAAACAATCTAAGGTGATGATTAAAGAGATCCGGATGGGTCCTAACACCGAAGAGCATGATTTTAACTTTAAGTTGAATCACGCCAAATCTTTTCTTGAAGATGGAGCAAAAGTGAAAGCATACGTATTCTTTAAAGGAAGAAGTATTGTTTTTAAAGACAGAGGAGAAATCCTGCTGTTGAAATTTGCTCAGGAATTGGAAGATTATGGAACAGTTGAACAGCTTCCAAAGTTAGAAGGGAAAAAAATGATCATGATGATCAACCCTAAGAAAAAGTAAAAAGTTGCGACATTGTGTCGCATCCATTAATAATAGAGTAAAAAAAGAAGAAAGATGCCTAAGATGAAGACGGTTTCCAGTGCTAAGAAGCGATTCAAAGTAACCGGAACAGGAAAATTGAAAAGAAAGCATGCTTTTAAAAGCCACATTTTGACAAAAAAGTCGAAAAAGAGAAAAGCCAGATTGACGAAATCCACTTTGGTACATAAGGCAGATGAAAGCAACATTAAAATTCAATTAGGAATGAAATAATTCTGACAAATAAGTGTCAGAATGGTTCAATTTATTTACCCGGTATTGAGTACCAAAGACTCTGCTTGATCAGAGCACTTTATACCAAAAAATTTAAAATTATGCCTAGATCAGTAAATTCAGTAGCTTCAAGAGCAAGAAGAAAAAAAGTAATGAAACTTGCCAAAGGTTACTTTGGAAGACGAAAAAATGTATGGACAGTATCTAAAAATGCTGTTGAAAAAGGTCTTCTTTACGCTTACGAAGGAAGAAAACAAAAGAAAAGAAATTTCAGAGCATTGTGGATTCAACGTATCAATGCCGCTACACGAGAACATGGGATGAGTTATTCTCAATTCATGGGACAAGTGAATGCGCAGGGACTTAAGTTGAATAGAAAGGTACTCGCAGACCTGGCTATGAATCATCCTGAAGCTTTTAAAGCGGTAGTGGAACAAGTAAAAAAATAAATTAGTAAACACTCTATTAGTAATGACCCATCCCAATAAAACGGGGTGGGTTTTTTTATTTTTCTCAATTTGTTTTCGTTGGGATGATTACTTTTATCATCAGACGCTATTATGCAGTTGGAATGGCAGAAAAAGAAAAATATTTTAAATTATTGGGGATTGAACCCACTACTGATCCATCTGCCATTAAAAGAGCATACCGGCAGCAAGCACTAAAGTATCACCCTGACCGGAACCCCTCACCCAACGCCCACATTCAGTTTATCCGAATCACAGAAGCGTATGAAATTCTAAGTGGTCAACGCATTTACCGAAAGAAAATAAGCTCCGCTGGACCTCCGAAAACAAAAGAAGAAATTATAGCCGAAAAAGTGGCAAGAGCAAAAGCCAGGTGGCAACGGATGCAAGCTGAAGAAGAAATTAAAGATCGCCGTTATTTTAAACGCGTTGCCACCGGATGGAAATGGCGATTTTTTCAGTTATTTGCGGTATACACAGCTGTTTTTGGAACCTTACTTAGTTGTGATTACTTTCTAGATGGCGAAAAAGTCTGCATTTCCGGATTTGATATTCATCAGGATATCTATTCAAAAACCATTCGTATATATGATGAAACCTTTATAATAGAGGCTTCAGATTTTTGGAGAAATGGAACTCCTCCCGTCAGGGGAAATTACAGCTATTTATTTCACGACCTTAAATCAGTCAGTATTATCATTTCCGGTTTACCTACTGTTCATCCTGATGCTCCCTCTGCTAAAATGAGAGATTATATACTTTTTAAAGGAAAAGAAATGTACCACACCTATTCCTCTAATTCTGTATATGGGGTCTTCCCTTTTATTCATATCATGTTTTTAGCCCCTCTCACTGTAGCCGTTTTCAGACGCCCTACCTTGCGTTTTTCTATATGGAGATTAGTATCTTTATGGATTATTTTTCCGACCATTCTCTTTTTTACCTTTTCAAATGATCGTGTTTTTCATCTGATTGAGTTAATGTTTAATTGATGAGTTACAAAGCAATCCACTTAAATTGCGAGACTGTTTTTTTAATTATGCTTCCCGAAATTGCCACAAAAGCTTATTTTTGTATACATGAAGCAAATCATACTCCTTATCCTGACCTTATTTTTTTCTACGATTTCAGAAGCTAAAGATCTTCCTGCATACGTACTTTATCAATCTGAAGGCAAAAAAGCAGATATCGACAAATTAATGAAAGCAGCAGATAGCAAGCATTTCATTTTTTTTGGCGAATTACACAATAACCCTATTTCTCACTGGCTACAATTTGAACTGACAAAGCGCCTTTATGCTTTGCATAAAAGACGGTTCGTTTTGGGAGGAGAAATGTTTGAAGCAGACAATCAGTTTATCATAGACGAGTATCTCAGGGATAAAATAACAACCAAGAGCTTCCAAAGTGAGGTTCGTCTTTGGCCAAATTACAATACCGATTATAAACCCTTATTGGAATTTGCCAAACAGAAAGGCGTTCCGTTTATTGCTTCTAATATTCCCAGAAGATATGCCAGCATGGCTTATAAGCAGGGGTTAGACTCTTTAAAATCCCTGAGTGATTTAGCAAAAAGTTATATTGTTCCGCTCAACACCTTTGAATTTGACAGCAGCCTGAGTTGTTACAATAAAATGATCCATGAATTTGGTGAGCATGGCGGATACAATATCGCACTGGCACAAGCCCTAAAGGATGCTACAATGGCTCATTTTATTTTAAAGAATGTCACCAATACCAGTGTTTTTCTCCACTTCAATGGGGCGTATCACTCTGATAATTATCAAGGAATTGTCCACTACCTGAAACAAAAAGTAGATGTAGAAAAAATCCTGACCATCACAACCATCACCCAAGAAGATACGGACAAACTTGAAGAAAAACACAAGGGACTTGCAGATTTTATCATCTGTGTACCGGAAAGCATGACCACCACACATTAATTTTATGCCACTAATAGAAGTTATTCAGCCCGAAGAAGCGGAAGGGGAATTAAAAGAAATTTATGACGCACTGATCCAATCGCGGGGAAAAATTGCCGAAGTTCATAAAATTCAAAGCCTAAATCCCAAATCTATTGTCAATCACATGGATTTGTATATGACTCTCATGTACGGTCAAAGTCCACTTAAACGTGTGCTACGTGAAATGATAGCGGTAGTGGTTTCAAAAGCAAATGAATGCGAATATTGTCAGATCCATCACATTGAAGCGGTTAACCATTACTGGAAGGATAATGAAAAAGCGGAGAAATTTCGAAAGAACTACAGAGATGTTGAACTGACGGAAATTGAAAATGTCCTCTGTGAATTTGCATGGGAACACACCACAAACCCGGGAAGTGATAAAAGTGCTATTATCGAACGCATTAAGGAGTTGGGTGGCAGTGACAGGCTGATCTTAGATACTACTATGATCATTGGTTATTTTAATTTTGTGAACCGGATTGTTGCCGGATTACAAGTAGAAGTAGAAGGTGAAGGAGCGGGGGGATATAAATTTGATTGATTTCCTTACTTGATACAAGATCGCTCATTCTGTTTGATTTTTGAGTTTATGAATGAATCCCTCAAATGTTCACTACTTTTACAGTCACAATTTCAATCATGAATACGACAATCCCTTTAATGGAAGATTTCTTCACCATACAAGGTGAAGGTTATCACAGCGGCAGAGCAGCTTATTTTATCAGAACCGCCGGTTGTGATGTAGGTTGTGTTTGGTGTGATGTGAAAGAGTCCTGGGATAAAGATGCGCATCCTGAAATATCTGTACAAGAAATCCTAAACCGTGTAAAACAATCACAAACGGACTTTGTCGTAATCACCGGTGGAGAACCCGCTATGTATGATCTGAGCTCTCTAACAGGTGCGCTTAAAGAAGTTGGTGTGGAAATTGCAATTGAAACCTCTGGAGCATATCCACTACATGGTCATTTTGACTGGGTTTGTTTATCTCCCAAGAAATTTAAAATGCCCATGGAAGAAAATTATGCAATCGCACAGGAATTAAAAATGATTATATTTAACAAGCATGATTTCAAATGGTCTGAAGAATTGAAAGAAAAAGTTAATTCTTCATGTAAACTATACTTACAACCTGAATGGGATAAACAAGATGAAATGTTGCCATTAATAATTGATTACGTGAAAAAAAATACCCACTGGGCCATATCCCTACAAACCCATAAATATTTGAACATTCCTTAATTAAACCAGATGAAAAACCTGATTGTACTCCTTATCACCTTACTTACCACCTCATGCAGCATGGCTCAACCGGGGCAATGGAGTTCCAAGAGCAAAAAGGCGATTAAATATGTTGAATCCGGTATGGAGGCCACCCGCCAACTTGATCCGAAAACAGGTTATCCGGATTATAAAACTGCTATGAACTACATGGATAAAGCCATTGCAAAAGATCCTGAATTTTTTGAGGCCTATGATCTCAAGGCACAATACTGTATGAGCATGGGAAATGCCGATTGTGCGATTGCATCTTACAAAGAAATGTTGACTATTGAAAAATTTCACACCAATACCGGATATATCTATTTTGAACTGGCCGCTTTGGAATTGTCTCAAGGGTTATATGAAGATGCACTGACCCATGCAAAACAATACGCCACTTTCAAGAATATCCCTGAAGAAATGGAGAAAGAAAACCAATGGATGATCAAAACCTGCCAATTTGCGATCGAGGCAAAGAAAAATCCGGTTCCATTTGATCCCGTCAATGTAGGAGCAGGTGTAAATACCGCAGATTTTGAGTACTTCCCTACCCTCACTGTTGACCAGCAAGAACTTTTATTTACGAGAAGAGTAACCGACCCAAGAACCGGAAATCAACAAGAAGATTTCTTCATTTCACCTGATCAAGACGGGTATTGGGGAACGGGAATCCCTATGCCTGCCAATATTAATACTCCCTACAATGAAGGTGCGCCTACCTTTGCCCCGGATGGTCGAACACTTATTTTTGTAGGTTGTACCGCAGGCGGAAGTTACGGAGAAGGGAGAAGAGGTTACGGAAGTTGTGACTTATTCATTACCAAAAAAATTGGGAAAGATTGGTTAGATCCGATTAACCTGCCGGGAAATGTAAATTCTCAGCATTGGGAGACACAACCTTCTTTATCTTCAGATGGTAGAACACTTTATTTTATCCGTGGTCAAATCAGAGGCACCGGTGGAAGAAATAAGAGAAATGGTGATATTTATGTTTCCCGTCTGCAAGAGAATGGAGGTTGGGGAGTGCCTGAAAAATTACCGGCTAACATCAACACGCCTTATTCTGAATCATCTGTACTCATCCACCCGGATGGTAAAACACTCTATTTTTCATCTAACGGACATTTGGGAATGGGAGGCTATGATTTATACATGAGCATACAGCAAGCAGATGGAAGTTGGAGTGATCCTCAAAATCTGGGATACCCTATCAATACACATCATGACGAAAACTCCTTATTGGTTTATGCAGATGGTAAACTGGCCATTTTTGGTTCAGATCGCCCCGGAGGAATGGGGGGCTTAGACTTGTATCAGTTTAAAATGCCTGCATCTATTCAACCCACCAAAACCATTTATATGACCGGGACGGTTTATGATGCAGTAACGGATAAACGACTGGGGGCTGATTTTCGATTGGTGGATTTAGAAACGGAAAAAGAAGTCGTGCGTTCTGAATCTGACCCTGTTTCAGGAGAGTTTTTAGTTTCCCTTCCCATTAATAAACGATATGCCTTGTTTGTGAAGCGTGATGGTTACCACCCATACAGTGTCAATTTTGATTTGAAAGTTCCTGAGAACAGTGAGGAGCCTTATCATAGAGATGTTCCTCTTCAACCGCTGAAAAGTGATCAGGAAAATATCCTGGCGAACGTGTTATTTGATTTAGATAAAGCTACTTTGAGACCGGAATCTTATGTTGAGTTGAATCGCTTTGCAGAATTTCTGAAAAATCATCCGGATATGAAAATCGAATTACAAGGACACACAGATGCGCAGGGAGATGATGCACATAACCTGGATTTGTCCCAACGCAGAGCAAAAACCGTACACGATTATTTAGTGGAGCAAGGTGTTAATCCTGAACAAATTACCCATAAAGGGTATGGAGAAACCCGGCCTTCAAAATTTAAAAAGGATGAGGAATGGATTGAACGGGATGAGGAATATATTCAATCGCTGCCTACTGAAAAAGAAAAAAAAGAAGCGCATCAACAAAATCGAAGAACGGTGTACGTTGTGCTTGAAAATTGATCTTAAATGAAAAACCTGCTCCACTTCTTTCGGCTTGTTCGATTCGGCAACCTGATGGTGATTGGAGCAACTATGCTGGTGATACAGATTTTTATTGTCTGTCATGAAAATGGCAACAGTATTTCTCAAATACTCACAAGTACAGAAAGTTTTAGCCAAAAATACCTGACCTCTTTCCAACTCAATTTCAATTTTTTATTGTTGATATTGTCAGTGATGTTGATCGCAGGGGCAGGTAATATCATCAACGACTATTTTGACGTGAAGGCAGATCGGGTTAATAAACCGGAAAGACTCATTATCGGTAAGCACATCAAACGACGGTGGGCGATCATGTTCAACTGGATTTTCAACATTATCGGACTCGGCTTTGCCATTTATTTATCGTATATCAATTCCAATTGGTGGATTGCGGGAATCGCTTTTGTGACTATCAATTTTTTGTGGTTTTATTCAGCAGTTTACAAACGAAAATTATTTGTGGGGAACTTACTGGTTGCTTTAATGGTTGGGATCGTTCCCATTTATGTGATGATCTATAATTTACCTATTTATGGTTTTCAGATGGATGTGGGTAAAGCGTATGTAGAGATGGGGCCTTTTTTTATTTATGAAGTAGTGATCATCATATCCGTCATTGCTTTTGTCATCAACCTGATGAGAGAACTCATTAAAGATATGGCAGATATCAGGGGAGATGTGCATTTAGCAGCAAAAACAGTTCCCATAGCCCTGGGCATCCGGCGCACTAAAACCATTCTTTTTGTGATACTCATTCCCTTACTTTTATTAATGGCCTACTATATCTTTGATATCTATTATTACGCCAATATTCTTAACGCTGTTCCGGTGAAAAAAATTTCAGCCGGGATGGATACCGCTCATTTGAATAACATCACAGCTTTTAACAGTATTGTCATTTTATCGGGTGTGAGTTGTATCATTTCTTTTATCATCTTACTCACTGCTAATAATCGAAAAAGTTACATTCGCTCTGCTAAAGTTTTAAAACTCGCCATGCTGTTCGGGATGTTAAGTCCATTATTTTTGTGCTATGCTTGATAACTTATCTGACAAAAACATCATTCTTGCCTCTAAATCGCCCAGAAGACAAGCCTTATTGAAGGGGTTAGACATTGATTTTGAGATTCGCACCAAAGATATTGAAGAAGTGTATCCTCAGGATTTAGCCATCACAAAAGTTCCTGAATACCTCTCTAAACTGAAAGCAGATGCTTTTAAAGAAGAACTAAAAGAAAATGATATACTGATTACCTCTGACACGGTTGTTATATTGGGTGATAAAATCCTGGAAAAACCCCGTTCTGAAGAGGAGGCAAAAGCTATGATCCGACAATTATCAGGGAAAACACATACGGTGATTACCGCTGTTTGTATGACACATTCAGGTCAGGAAGAGGTGTTTTCAGATCACAGTCAGGTTACTTTTTGCAAACTGAGTGAAGAGGAGATCACTTATTACATCCAAAAATATAAACCCTTTGATAAAGCGGGTGCTTATGGGGTGCAAGAATGGATCGGTTATATTGCAATGGATCGTTTAGAGGGCAGCTATTTTACCGTTATGGGACTTCCCTTACACAAAGTCTACCACGCACTTAAAAGATATTAAGCCACGCATCACATCCCCATAGAAATGGCTAAATTTGTGACATTAATACTACTATGAAGTACAATTTATCAGAAATAACAGACGTTATAAAAGACAGGCGAACCATTTATCCTGAATTTTATTCGGATCGGAAAATACATAGAGAACAAGTTGAAACGATTTTAAACAATGCGATTTGGGCACCCAATCACGGATCCACACAGCCCTGGCGGTTTAAAGTCTTTTTGGGTACCGGTCGGCAGCAACTCAGCGATTTTTTGTCTCAATTATATACCGAAAATTTTCAAGCAGATGATTTCAAACAAATGAAATTTAACAAATTAAAAAACAGACCGCTTATGGCAGGAGCTGTGATTGCTGTTTCTCACAAACGAGATTCCAAAAGTACCATACTTGAATTGGAGGAAAGGGAAGCGGTAGCCTGTGCCATTCAAAATATGTACCTGACCTGTACCGCCTGGGGATTAGGTAGTTTCTGGTCATCCCCCAAACTGATTTATACAGATGAAATGAAAACTTTTTTAGGGCTGAATGAAGCGGATACTTGTCTTGGATTATTTTATATCGGTTATCCAAAGCCTGATTATGAATGGCCAAAAGGACACCGGAAACCAATTGAATATTGCACAGAATGGGTAGAAGAATAGGCATATTAGGGTTAGTCAATTATAAAACGCATCCCACCAACAAGCAATACAAGGTGTTTAGTTTTAACAGCTTGCCGGAGGCTGATATGTTTGCAAAAGAACTGGAAAAACGATCAGTTTGGTATGAGCGGGATGAAGAAGCAATTAAAGAAGGAACGATTTACTTATTTGGCGTAGCCGGCGGAGACTTTAAGTATGCCATGGATGCCAATTTTGCGGTTTCTGCCAAATACAGGAATCCCATGATTAAAAATAAGTTTTTGCGGATTTCTCTGATCACAATAACTGCCACTTTGTTAACGTTGGGCATTATCGGATATGTAAAAAAAATGCAAACTCTACAAGAAAAAACCGAACAGCTTGAGAGCGAATAGTTTATTTTTGATCTATGAAACATCTTCCTCTGATTATACTGGTCGTGCTAAGCGGTTTAAACGGGTTTTCACAAAAAGGATCCACGCATTTTGGTCTGCAATATCGACCTATTGTGCCCAATCGGATAATCGGAACTTTTGAGCAAGAATTTAATAAAGATCAATTTTTCTCTACCGTACGGCAAAAGTATGGCAACAATCTTGGAATGATTATTCGCGTGGGACTTTCCGATAGGATCTCACTGGAGACAGGGATCAGTTTTACACAAAGAAATTTTGATCTCCATTTTTCTGTTCCTGACTCCGGCTATACCGCAAACAATGATGTTCGGCTGATCAGTTATGAAGTGCCCCTTTCCGGTCTGTTTTTTATTCGCCTGGGAGAACAAGTGTACATGAATGCAGCATTAGGAGCCGCCCTAACCATTTTTCCATCAGACATCAGAACATATACGGAAATTAACGCAAAAGGTGCCTTATTTCAGCAAGAGGGCGCTTATCGTAGCAAAGTGCAAGGTGCTGCCTTGGCTAATCTGGGCGTTGAATACAGAACAAAAAGCAAAGGGTATTGGTACTTTGGGGCATCTTATCATCAACCCTTCTCTCCCATTATTACATTTGCTATGTCTTATGAATACGAGTCCGGAAATGTAGTAGCCATTGACAATATTTTAGGCAGTTACCTGACCATTGACCTGCGCTATTACTTTAATGAAAAAAAAGACAAAAAAAAGTAGGTGGGATCGCAGTTGGCAACCGATTCAAGCCCTTTTCCCATGACTTTATATTTTTGTTGGTATTAACCGCGTTTTATACATAAATTCTACACCGTAGAAATACGGTATTTTATTAAATCACAACAATTTAATTTCAAAAATTAAAAATTATTTGTACGTTTAAGACATTAAATATGAAAACAGAATAAAAAAATAAACGACATATAGATTTTAGTGTGATGCTATAATTTGTGCCTTTAGAAACTCGTAAATTCTTAGTGGAGCAAAAAATTATAAGCAAAGCACCCCGAATGGGGTGGGCTTGCTTATTTTGTTCCACGGGTATACGAGTACCTTAAAGGCAGATATGTCAGGTTCCACCCCTATTTATTTGGTGGAGCCGGATAAAATATCTGAATGGCTACTTTTTACCAAATAAAAAAAATTCTAACCGGCAACCGCCTTGTGCCACCCTAGTTGCAGCAACCCCTTACTGAAATATAAAAACTGCAACTCTGTAAAAAAAAGTCAGGAAAGGCCTGGCTGATTAAATCTAAATAGAACAAAATGAAAAATTTTATAAAATTAATTTTTGTGGCAGGCGGCTTGTTGATGGGGAAGACAAATTTTGCCCAGGTGAATTACACCAACTTAGAATGGGTAGACCAAACGCCGGTGGTGGGTGATACCTACTTTCACACCAGCAGTATGGTATCCGGCGGACAACTGTATGTAACAAGCAATGTGATGAATGAAGGCGGACATACGGATATTTTGCTGATTAAGTATGGAGAAGGTGGCGACACCACCTGGAGCAGTACTTTTAACGGCTCGGCTAATGGTGACGATTATGGTATTGAACTCACCACCTATGCCGGTAATTATATCTATGTTACAGGTGCGGTTGAGAACACTTCCAGCGGTTATGACTATGCTGTGCTCAAGATTGACGCATCCAACGGTGATTTGGAGTGGAGTTACACTTTTGATGGGCCGCAGGGAGGTACTGACATACCATCAGATATTGTTGTTGATGAAAACGACCTTGTGTATGTCTGTGGAGCTATAGAAGATGCTTACGGTTATTCAGATTTTGGAGTGATTCGCATAGATGATAGCGGCAATTTTGATTGGAGTATGGCCTATGACGATAACCAACTATGGGACGGCGCAACAGCCTTAACCCTTATGGAAAATAACGAACTGGGTGTAACCGGAGGTTCAAATTATGAAGCCGGTGTCTGGAACGTAACGGTTCTTGAACTTGATAGAGATGACGGCAGCATCATTAGTGAAGTACAATCCACTTCTACATCCGTCGCTTTTTTAGAAGTAACAGCCATGACAACAGATGCTGATAATAATCTCTATCTGACCGGATATACACAAGGTTCAGATAAAGACGTACACACCGTAAAATTTGACTCTACACTCACTGTAGAATGGGTGGTGGATTATGACGGAGGCAATGATGATGAAGGGAATGATATTGAGGTGGACAGCCAGGGAAATATTTACGTTGTAGGATATACTGAGCGTGATAGTGGCGGTTACAATTACCTGACCATCAAATATGAGAGTGACGGAAATGAAGACTGGGTAAGAGAGTTAGGTAACGCCACTCCCAATACAGAATATGCAACAGCAGAAAAACTGGATTTGGATAATCAGGCGAATATCTATTTGACAGGAACAGTTGAACAAGGCAGTGAATCAGGGATGTCTTTTGTAATGTATGATACTGATGGAAATATCAAATTGTACCGCAAATACGAAACTCAAAGTGTCAGTGACAGGGCGTATGATATAGATTTTTACGGCAATGCCGTTTATATTACCGGTTTGTCACATTCTACGGCAACAGGTACACTGACCGTGCTTAAATATGAACTGGCTGAAAGGGATATGACAGTTGTTCAGGAAAGTGGGGTTGATTCTTACGTGGCGGATGAACTGATTGTATCAATTAATCCTGATTCTATGATCACGTCAACCGTCAATGACAAAGACAAGATCTTTGGAGAATTGGATGAGTTTGTTACTGCCGGAGTAATCAGTGATCTGTCAACTGTTTATCCGTCAATTAACTGGAACAGGGTCAGAACATATAAAATTCACAAGAGGTTAACAACAAATGATACCACAACCATCACCAGGACCGGTTATGAAATGGAAATGCCAAAATTCTGGGCACACCTGTTAATTTCAATTCCGAATGAAGATGAATTGGCGGTACTGGATAGCCTGGACAACAGTTCCATCCACTTATCTGTGAATGGAGTTGAATTAAATGATCTTTTTTCATTGGCAGCTGACCCTTTATATACTACAAACCAGTGGTCAATGTATGAAAGCACCACCTATCCTGATGCTGATATAGGTACAGACGGTGCATGGAATTACGAAACAGGTAAAGATCACATCAAAGTGGGCGTATTTGATACAGGAATCATGTATTCACATCAAGATCTGGGTGGCAGTATTGACCCCAACGGAAAGATCAAAGATGGCTGGGATTACACAGCAGGTTCCGGTATGCCAATCACTTCTGTTCCGAATAACGGAGATGAAAATGGCCACGGAACAAAAGTTGCAGGCGTAATAGGTGCGCTTAAAGACAATGAAACAGGTATTGCCGGAATAGCAGGCGGTTACTGGCCTTATGCCCCGGGTGAAGTCATTCAGGGTGATCCTGACCCGCTTGAGAACAGAGGCGTTTCACTTTACGCTTTAAAGGTAGGCTATAGTAGTGGATATATAGACGGATCAGTAGTTGAAGAAGCACTCACAGAAGGCGCATCCAATTCTACCACAGGTTACGGATACGGCCTTGATATTTTGAACTGTAGTTTTGTTAAGAATATTGATGCATTTGATGATTCTGTTTGGAATGCCATGTCAGAGGCTCAGGAGTATGTGTTCAGAAATGGCGCCGTTTTAGTTGCTGCCAAGGGAAATAATGGACAAAATTCCTACGCAACGCCTGCCTATGCCTGGCGTGAATATTGGGTCGTAGCTGTAGGTGGTAGCGATACGCTTGGTAATTACCATTCAAGTGCTAATTATGGAAATCAAATGGATCTGGTAGCACCTTATTCCAGTCAATTGGCTTACACTACAGACAATGATGCAAATAATGATTATGGTAGTTTCAGCGGCACTTCAAGTGCAACTGCTCATGTCTCCGGTGTGGCAGCACTAATGATGAGTTATATTAATGATGAAACGCCATCAGCCGCAAATCTTTTTCCGGATGATGTGGAATATTTGATCAAACATTATGCTAATGATATTGACGAATTACCCGCTGATTTTGGCTATGATGACCTTACAGGTTATGGCTTATTAAATGCTGATAGCACTATGGAATACCTGGATACGACCCAGTACCTGATCAGGCATTACTTCACCGAATTTGTATTTGATTCTTCAAATTGGGCAAGTCAGGATGGGTTTACTGTTAAGTACAAAGACGGTAATATCTACAAAGTAAGAGCATATTATATGACAGATGGAGTGAATCATACCTTAAACCCGGGAGATGTTATCCTAAACTCATGGCCGCTTAATAGTTATTGCAATACGGCATTCATTGGGTCTACATTTGGGCAGGCACAATGTACGTACATTATGGATTTAACCAATGTGACCAATACATCTGCAAATTGTGTAGGGCACACTTTTAGGTTTGAAAAAGATGCAAATGGCAATCCATTAGCTAACCCGTTTTGGTGGCCTATAGCTCCAAATGATATGGTGAAAATGGGCTATACCCTACACCTTGAAACGGCTTATGCCGGTATAGATGAGCAAGAAAAAGAATTTGGATTCTCTTGTTTTCCAAATCCTTCCGAATCTATGCTCACCGTGCAGTTTGAACTGCTTGAACAAAGCAAAGTAGCTGTAGAAGTCTTTGATTTACAAGGTAGGCTTGTGCAAACCATTGCGCTAAAAAATCACCCGGCAGGGCAACAAAACATCAATTTAAACGTCAAGTCTTTATCTAATGGTGTTTACACGGTTAGGTTAAGGATTAATAATACATATTACAATGAAAAATTTATTAAGAAATAGTTTTCTGGGTTTCTTAGTTATTTCAGCTATGGTGGGGTGTCGTAAAGACACCCCTGTAGTTGAAGAAGCAAATGAGACAGATAGCACTACAGTTGTAAATAATTGTCAGGACTTACCACCCGAGCCGGGAATTGGATATCAATATTTAGTTGATGGACCTCAATATTTAGCACCGTGTTTTAACCCTAACAATTCAAATGAATTTGTTTATTTGCGAACAGGAACAGCATCCGTTGCTGAATTAATAAAGTACGATCTTTTGTCACATACGGAAATGGTTTTGTGTAATTCTGTAAATATCAGTACACCCCCTCAATGGGGACGGCAAGGTTGGATAACGTTTTCAACTACTCAAAAGAAAGTTTGGAAAGTGTATGAAGATGGCTCACAGCTAACTCAATTAACTCAAGGAATTTCTGATAGCTACCCTTGTTTTAATTATAATGGCAATAAAATTTTTTACAACAGAGGAATTAATTATACATACACAACATTACAGCAAAACCCAGAACTCTATAAAGAACATAAAATGATAATAGTAGATCTTGACGGAAATGTTCTTGACTCAATAATGATTGAGCATCAAAACTCTGATTACACAGGTATATTTGGTTATCAAACATGGACGGTAGCAGCCCTTGATATTGATGGTGTTTATTTCTTCGGAGGAATGGTAGAGACCAATACTTATGGTATTCATAAGTTAAGTTTTCAAGACAGTATCATAACTCCCGTTGTTATATTGAGTGATCCGGGTATTGACGGCAGTCATTTACTGGGTTTAGATCAGAAGGCTAATACTGTGTACTATACGCGCCAGTGGGATGGTATTTACAAGTATGATCTTCAAAATTCAACAAACACAAAAATGAAATTGGGATGCGGAAGTAAGTACTATCAGACTATCAGTATTTCGAATGATGGTATTAAGTTACTTGTTGAAAGAATAAATCGCACACCCCTTGAGAATGGCTATGAAGTTGATGAGCAAAGAGAAATCTGGTTAATTGATTTAACAGACCCGGGTAAGGAGGAAAAAATATTGGGTGAATAACCAGTATTACAATGAAAAATTTATTAAGAAATAGTTTTCTGGGTTTCTTAGTTATTTCAGCTATGGTGGGCTGTCGAAAAGACAGTCCGGTTTCTGATGATCCAATTAATAATCCTCAGGACACAGCAATTATTGACAGTTCAATTTGCGGTGGTGAATGTGAAGATTTTCCACAATCCCCTGAACTGGGTTGGTTTTATCAAAGTTCCGGGCCCCAATACAAGGCTCCTTGTTTTAACCCAAATAACCCGAATGAGTTTGTTTTTTTTGCGAACGGGAACAGCTCCTGTAGCCGAGCTTGTTAAATATGATATTGTTAATCAGACCGAAACGGTTTTATGTAATACATTACAAATAGCTTACCCTCCTAAATGGGGTAGGTCAGGGTGGATTACTTTTGCAACCTTACAAAATGAGGTTTGGAAAATAAAGCCGGATGGAACGCAATTAACGCAACTAACGTTTGGTTCTTACGATAGGTCCCCTATGTTTGATTATTCAGGTAATCGTATTATTTATTATCGTGATAGGAGCTATTCTAATGCTGAACTTTCAGCAAATCCTGATCTGTACAAGGAATACAAGATGATTGTAATAGATTTAAATGGAAATACAATTGATTCAGTAATGGCTATTAATGTAATTCCTGACAATTACTATCAGAAATGGACTTATGCAGATTTTAACGGCCTAGAGGAAGTTTATTTTATTGGAGGAGCAGGAACTTCTGCTGGAATTTATAAAATGAACTCAGATTTATATTATATTGAACAACCGTACATTGTAACACTATATCCAAATAGTGGCTTTGTTTATGGCTTTGACCAAACACAAGGGGCTTTATACTACTCAAAATACAGGAATGGACTATACAGAACTGACATACAAACTGGCGAAGAAGTAAAAATAAGAAATGGATGTGATACAAAGTATTTCCATTCTTTAACAGTTTCTGAAGATGGGAGCAATATTCTAGCGGAAGTTGTTATTTCAACGGTTCTAGACCAATATGGTAGTATTGATAGGCAACGTGAAATATGGTTAATTGATCCTCATACTTGTAATGAAGAAAAAATATTAGGTGAATAAGATTTTTCTCATATTTTTTAGTGTTTTCCTGTTGTCTTGTCGTAAAGACAGTCCGGTTTCTGATGATCCAATTAATAATCCTCAGGACACAGCAATTATTGACAGTTCAATTTGCGGTGGTGAATGTGAAGATTTTCCACAATCCCCTGAACTGGGTTGGTTTTATCAAAGTTCCGGGCCCCAATACAAGGCTCCTTGTTTTAACCCAAATAACTCAGATGAATTTGTTTATTTAAGGACTGGAGTTTCTGGAACGGAATTGGTCAGGTACAACATATCAACTCAATCCGAAGTTGTGTTAACAAACTCTATGAGTATCACTTCGCAACCGCAATGGGGTAAGCAGGGATGGATAATATTCACAGTACTGGGTAACAGAATATGGAAAATTCATGAAAATGGAACAGGACTAGAACAAATAACTTTTTTTGAAAGCCTGAAACCATCTTTTGATACGGACGGTAGTAACTTTATTTGTATGGGTGGTCATCCAAGTATATCTATTGGTTATAGACCTGTTTTAGATTTAAATGGTAGTTTAATTGATTCCGTTTATATGGGGTATAATGACCGAATAATTGGTTATCCTTATTTTCCTTTAGACTCATTTTTTCATAAAGGATATTTTGCATATGCAGATCATGCATTTAGTGACCCACTGAGGTTAGGGGTTTGTTTGTATACTGGTACAGATATTCTAGAATTAAGTTCGTATTTTGGTCACAATAATTTTCTTGATTTAACAGCCAATTCAAACCATCTATTTTATTCAGAATATAGAGATAAACTAACTAAAATAGATCTAAGCAGTTTAAATATAGAAACCTTCCGATCCGGCTGCGATACTAGATATTATAATCATATCGATATTTCACCTGATGGTACAAAGATACTGGCGCAGAAAGTAATTTCTACGATTATAGATGAATATGGTATTGATGAACAGCATGAAATTTGGTTGTTAGACGTTAATAGTTGTGAAGGGCAAAAGATATTAGGTGAATAACCAGTATTACAATGAAAAATTTATTAAGAAATAGTTTTCTGGGTTTCTTAGTTATTTCAGCTATGGTGGGGTGTCGTAAAGACACCCCTGTAGTTGAAGAAGCAAATGAGACAGATAGCACTACAGTTGTAAATAATTGTCAGGACTTACCACCTGAAAGTGGTATTGGTTATCAGTATGAAAAAAACGGACCTCAATATTTAGCTCCATGCTTTAATCCTAACAATTCAAATGAATTTGTTTATTTACGAACAGGTACGGCATCTGTCGCTGAATTGGTAAAGTATGACCTTTTGTCAAACACAGAAACTGTTTTATGTAATAGCATTAATATTATTAGTAAGCCAGATTGGGGTAGGACGGGTTGGATTATTTTTACTACAGCAGATTTTCACGTTTGGAAAATTTTTGAAGATGGCTCAGGATTACAACAGGTAACGTTAGAACAAGCACAAAAACCAATTTTTGATTTTGAAGGGGAAAGATTCTTAGTTATGAGCCACGAAGTACAGTTGTCAAATGATTTCAGACCTATTTATGATTTGTTTGGGAACTTGGTAGATTCTGTGAAATATGTCTTTAATAATATTTATACAGGTTATCCGTACTATTCATTAAACAGTTCATTCAATACTTGTTTTCAGTTCTATTCTGATCATGACTATCCAGGCAACTCTAGAATAGGTATTTGTAAAATTCAGGAAGACAGCTTGATTCAAGAGTTAAATTCGTTTATTTATGATGGAGATATAGGAAGTCTAGTTTGTGCTAACAACGCCATTTATTACTCTGAATACTGGGGGAGTATATATAAAATTGATCTGAATACTTTAATAACTAGCATTTTCAAAGAAGGCTGTCAAACACAGAGTGATTATGTACTGAGTCTTTCACCTGATGGTAACAAAATGCTCGTGGAACGAATGTTTTTCACACTAGGCGAAAACATGATCGTAGATGAACAACACGAAATCTGGTTAATTGATTTAACAGATCCGGGTAAGGAGGAAAAAATATTGGGTGAATAACCAGTATTACAATGAAAAATTTATTAAGAAATAGTTTTCTAGGTTTCTTAGTTATTTCAGCTATGGTGGGGTGTCGTAAAGACAGCCTTGTAGTTAACCACCAATTATTTTTAATGTCATTGAGGGTACTGATTCTATAGCAGTTGTCCCCGCCAAATACTAGACATCTTCGGACGGGTAGCAGGGGTTTACGTGCTGCGTATTTCATCTGATGAGAATTACGCCATTTCAAAGTTTGTGAAGCTTTAGCACCTATTTATTGTAATGCAACGTTACCGGGCGGATTTTCGTTTAAATATTGAAAAATGAAAGAGTTGATATTAATAATTGCGTGTTTCACTTATGGTTCAGGTATGTGCCAATGCGATATTAGCTTTGCTCAATTCAACCCGTTATGTGCAGGTATTTGCGCAGGTCAAATTAATGCAACCCCTTCAGGAACTGCTCCATTTACGTACAATTGGTCAACGGGTGATACCACAGCTATTGTTGACAGTCTTTGTGCAGGAACTTATACACTGACCATTACGGATGACCTGAGTTGTATTCATACGGATTCAACCATTATTATGGAACCGGACACTTTTATTGTTGATGCCTATTTGATTAGTAACGCTTCTGATGTTGGTGAATGTGATGGACAAATTGGCTGGACTACTCAAGGCGGTGTACCAGACTATACTATATACTGGAAGGACTGTAATACACAGCAATACTACTGGGGATTTCCAGGGTTTTGTGCAGGTGATTATTATTGTATTTTCACGGATTCAAATGGGTGCATTGATTCATCTAATTGTGTAACTATTGACGTGTTTTCAGGTCTTAAGGTGCTCAATACGAATGATTTCATTTATTACCCTAATCCCGTAACTGACAAATTAAATCTGGTTATACACAACGCTAAAAATGCTGTTTTTCAAATCTATTCTGTATCTGGACAACTAATCAAATCGGGAACAACTCAGAATAGTCAAATTGATATATCTGATATTGCATCCGGGCAATACATTCTGAGGGTTTTAGTCGAACAAAGCACTTATTCAATGCGAATGACAAAAGAGTAGTGTTGAATTTAAAAATCTGGAAAATGAAAAAGTTGATATTAATAGCTATTCTGCTTTTCATAATAAACAGAGGATCTAGTCAGTGCAGTGTCTCTCTCTTTTTTGCTGATCCAGCCTGTGCAGGGATATGTAATGGTTCGGCGGCAATGAACACAGTTTCCGGGACAGCCCCCTTTAGCTTCAGTTGGTCAACCGGCGATACTACCATTTGGATTGACAACCTTTGTCCAGGCACATATTCCTTAACCATTACTGACAGTTTGGGTTGTGTTTATACAGATTCTGTAACGCTTGTTGACCCACCACCAGACACAACATTTATTGTTGATGTTTTTTATATCGCTGGCACTTCCGGTGTAGGATGGTGTGATGGCGAGATTAATTTGACGGTTCAGGGAGGTACACCAAGCTACACTTATCATTGGAAAAATTGCGTTACAAATCAGGATATATGGCCAAACCCATACTTTTGTCCCGGGGAGTACTATTGTATTGCTGAAGATGACAATGGATGCCTTGATACTACGGATTGTATAACTGTTTCTGATCCGGTAGTAGGTTTACAGCTTAGTGCACATGATAATTTTGAAGTTTTCCCAAATCCAGTTAAAAACGAACTATATGTAACCGTGATAGGTACAATACCACAAAAATATAAAATATACTCTTTAACTGGACAATTAATTGGATCAGGTTCTGTGAAGGAAAACAAAATTGATTTCAGTGATTTAAAACCGGGACAATATATTCTGAAGGTTATTTTGGAAGAGTGTATCTATTCATCTTTTGTTGTGAAGGAATAATAACTCAAGACAAACGAGCATGGTGTTTACTCTATTTGGGGAATTTAAAATTCGTAAATTTCAACTTAATCAATCGGCTGAAATTTTAGGCGTATTACAGTATTCACAAAACAACTCAGCAATTTCTGTTTTATCTAAAGCACGTACCCCCATTTAATTCCATTTAAAAAATTCACAAAGTACACTGCTGTGCAACAATATCGCATGGTTTTTCGTCTAGGTCTTGACAGATGAAGAAGTTATTAATCATATTGAGTATCTTGATTTTGGTTGTGGGCTGTCGAAAAGACCCCGCACCGCCAAACTATCTTACATGCTCATGTTACGTTGATTCTTCATCAACTCAGTATTTTTTTAATGAACAATATGATTTCGCGTATCAGGAAATCAGTAACGATCCAAATCATCCGGGATATGAAGAAATAATTCTTGATCCTGAAACTGTTTATTATTATTTAGGCAGATTATCAGCCATATACCAAAGCGCTAAGGATACAATTGGATCACTTCACGATATGCTGTTTAAATACAAAGTTCACAACCATGGATCCGGCAAGCCTGTGCTGAATACACTCACTGTTAAGTTTACTGATTCCAGTTCACTAAGAAATGAATTAATGAACCAACTAGGTTATACCTCCAACAACTTATTGAATGAAGTTTATACTGTATACGGGTTTAATTCCTTCTATTTTTCTCAGTTCAATGAAACAGTTATAATGTCGGGTACAAACTTTTATAACGTGCAAGCAACAAAAAATTTACTTGAAGGAATACCTGAAATAGAACAAGTAGAACTCAGTTATAATTTTATTGACGGAAATGTGATCACTCATCAAAAAATAGGTGAGGTAGACGAATTTATTTTTGACTATGGTTGGGGTGATTGCCCTTCAGGATGTTTTGCGCACCATTATTGGAAGGTTCAGGTTGATAAGCAATGTAAGGTGAATCTGGTAACGGAATATGGTAATGAGCTTCAGTAATGAAATCCGTAACCAACTTAGAATTGTTCTGAACAAGAAATTCGCATTGATGATAAAAAACAAATTCAATATTACTTTTAAATCCAATAAACTGATAGCGGTAGTTGCCGCTATCGGTTATTGTTTTTTCAGCTATTGTCAAATTCAAAAGGTTAAAAACGCAAGAATATACGTTTATGCGATAACTCTTGATAATGGCGTGTCAGAATATTTCAAAACGTTAAAAAATTAAACAAATGAAATTTGCTTTAAGTTTGATTTTTTTTATGCTGTTTGCTACTTCATGGGGGCAATGCGAGAGTTTTAGTTTGACCTTGTCCAATATGGATCCTAGCTGTTACGGTTTTTGTGATGGTTCTGTAACTAGCGTAGTTTCGGGTGCCAACGGAATGATTTATGGTGAGGTGACAGATTCTAACGGAACAGTATTTTTGGCTGGAGCTATGGGTACATCACCAAACGATCTTTGTCCCGGATGGTATTATGTGGAAGTTCAGGATGACAGCTCTTGTTATGCCTTGGATTCTATTTATTTGTCCAATCCATTACAAATGCAGGCTCAACTCACATTGACAGATCCTACACATCTTGATACGTGCAACGGCATTGCGGAGGTGGATACTGTATTGGATTATCAGGGGAATTACGCAAATATTAACTATTTCTGGAATCCGGGGGGACCAGGTGGAGTTGGCGAAACCATAAAAAATGATTTATGTAATGATTTTTATTCAGTCACAATTTATGATGAATTTGGGTGTAGTATCATAGTGGATATCACTTCTGGATCAGCATCAATAGCCGGTCAACTAGCGGTTAAATCGACTTCGATTTATCCAAATCCGGCAAGAGATTATATTCATATAGCAAATGACCACTTAATCCCCTCAAAGATCCAAATCTATTCAATGACAGGTCAGCTTATCAAAACCGGAATTATTGAATCTAATAAAATTGATCTCTCAGATATTGTTCCGGGGCAATACATTTTGAAAATATCAAACAATCAAAGTATTTATACAAGTCGAATCGTCAAGGAATAACGTTCTATATTAAATGATGGAATGCCAAATGTTTCGGTTCATTAACTGAAATGATCGTAACTCATGACGGAGGAGTAATATTATTAACTACAGGAAGGCAACCCCTACAGTTACTCATCCCAAACATTGGATATTTTTGAGTTTTCGACGGGCGTTTATATCTTGTGATGCAAACTCAACTGTAGCTGTTGTTTTTCCCAACTGTCAGTAGTTTGCAGCATCCACCCCATTTGCATTCTGATATTGTCTGTAATACCATATCCCACAGCTCCGTAAAGCCGATTTCTGTCAAATATTTCTACCTGTTGATTATTTCCAATATTTCTTTGTCCGTTGATGAATAGCTCATTATAAAGGGCAAGATAAACTGCTCCCTTTGTCAGCGTTTCTTTGTTAAAAGGAACGTTAACAAAAAGGCCGTAACGGTAGCGTGTTCGTAAACGCTGATCAGGAATAAAGCGCTGTTCATAACGAAAACGGTGCGCCAGGTGAACTCTTTTCCCTATCAAATGTGTCCACAGCGCTTCTTGATATACCCTATGTTCAAATGAAGAAAATTCATTACTTGCATACTCCCCCGAAGGAATATAGGCATAGCCCAATGTGAATTTCAAGGGCGTTTCTTTTGGTTGGTAAGTGACACCTCCCCTGAGCATCAATTGCTCTAAATCTCCCATGATGTTCCAGTTTCTGTATTGCACATCTCCCTGAAAACCAAAATTATTTTTTTTAAATTCGGTATTCCAGAAATACATGTACCAGGCTCCCAGTTTACTTTCATCCGGTTGAGCGGATGACCGAAGTGGAATAGCTGAAAACAAAGTGATAAATAATACAATTAGCGGTAATTGATTCTTTTGCATGCCTGAGTGATTTCTATGATTTTGGTTATCAGGAATTGATCAAAAATTATGCCTAAAGTCGTTGCTACTAAAGAAGATTTCTGAGAAAATTGGTTATCAATTTATTAAAAATGTTCAAGGCATATTCAACCCTCTCCGGCTTTTAATCGGGGAGTATTTGAATGATCTAACTGTTGCAAGATGATAAAAAGTAAGGCAGAAACAGAAATACCCGCCAAATTTGCGTCTAGCTCATACGGAAGTTTTGTTTCGGTTAGGATCAGTATCAGGGTAGTACATCCACCGGAGATCATTGAAACCAGTGCAGCCAAAGGAGACGGATTTTTAAGCAACAACATCCCCAATACCGGGACAAATAAACCAGAAACCATAAAGGCGTAAGAATAAAGCATTAAGCCCAGCACATTGGTCATGTACGTGGCTATCAAAATGGCAAGGGCGCCAATAAAAAAAGTGGCCAATTGAGAAAGACGAATCGCACCTATTTTTCGTGCCGGTAAAATGTCCTGCATTAAATTTCCGGATGCTGCCATCAAACAACTATCTGCCGTTGACATAATCGCAGAAAAATAAGCCGACATCATCAAGCCCATTAATCCTACCGGCAATAACTGGCTTAAAAAAAGCGGCAAGCCCAGTTCAGCATCCATTTCATTTGCCGGTGCATATCCCAAATCAACAAATGCTCCTTGCTCAAAGGCAACTCTAGAGAACAAGCCCAGCAACACACCCATAAAAGCCATTACCGGCCACTCAAATATACCTGCCACCATCCAGGCTCGTCTGGCTGTCTTCACATCCCTACAGGCATAAATTCGTTGGTATAAGGTCATCCCCACAAACCAAATCGGAACAATAGTAACTAACCAATTCAATCCATCTGACCACTTCAAGTTGGTCAATGATAAAAATTCAGGCCCCAATGTCGCTCTAATTCCTTCTATGCCCCCAATTTCATTATACCCTAGTGGAATTCCAATAAAGATTAAGCCTACCATTAAGATGATCCATTGAATGGTGTCTGTGTAAATCACAGCTTTGATTCCGCCCAACACTGTATAAACGACAGCAATAACTCCCATGATCAATACCGCCTGACTAACATCAATTGCCGTAAAGGTGGCAGCAGCCAACTTTGCCCCTGCTAGAATTTGTGAACTGGTAAACCCGATATATCCGATCAGAGAAATAATGCCTGCTGCTAAAGCTACTTTTTTGTTATAATGAAATTTTAAGGCTTCAGGAAAACTCAAGAAGTTGTATTTCTTCGCAATGGGGTAAATCCTGGGAATAAGTATCACCGCACTCAGCCATGCTCCTAACAAACCAGTAAACAACATCCAGCTTCCACTTATTCCCATGGCAAAGCCCAGTCCGCCCAATCCGATTGAAAAACCTCCTCCAACATCTGTGGCCACAACCGAAAGGCCGATATGGCTAGCCCGCATGCCTCGCCCACCTACATAATAGTCCTCATCTGATTTATTGAGTCGCATAAAAAAGAAACCCACCGCCAGCATAATTAACAAGTAGGTTATAAAAATACTCAGGTCAATCCAGTGTATATCCATCTCTTTCTAAGCTTTTTTGAATGCCTGATAAGATAAAAGAAATGTTGAGATGAAAAAATTTAAAGGAAATGCCCCTGACAATCTTTCTGAAATTTGAAATACTAAACTAATTGAATTGATCCGGTGGTGATGATATCCCTATCTTCTATGAGAGCACTACATGCTATATAAATTTGCTGTATTACTCCCCCAAAACACCCTTACTTCTCTTTTCCAAATCTTTCAAGTCGGCAGCTTCGGTGAATGATTGTTTTGCCATATTCAGCACCATTTGAGCATGACTACGAACCGCTGCTCTGTAGTTCTTTTTTTCTGCAAACCCATTGATTGTATTCAAGGCTTCCATTAATCGAATAACTACAGCCGGACTCTCTTTTGAAAATTGTCGAATTTGATTAAAAGCGGCATCTAATACGCCTTCAAAAGTTAACTTCTCTTCAATAATTCTCAATTGGTCTTCTTCATAAGTATAAGCAGATGGGAAATTAGCCTTTGCCAGATAGGACATAACAGCAGAAAGATTATCTATACAGGCGATTGCAGTATATGGATCATTCACTCCCGGCGACAAGGCCCTTACCGCAATTTCTACCATTTGATGTACGGCATACTCAGCATCCTGTTGTTGTGTTCGGGATTGCCCTACTACAAATACATCATGTGTTTTTTTGATTTGTTCATCTGTCAATTCTTCATGTGAATAAATGGTGCCAAGTTGAATTCCCTCCACCAAATAACCTCCAGCGCGGAAGTGTAAGGCTATTAGCCCATCCATTTCAACGGTTAATTTTTTAAGCATTTTTGTGTCTATATATTGTAAATACCCATTCTTTTCTGCCAACAAAGGTTTGCTGTACTTATAATCAGATTTTGCGGATGCTTCATCATGTTCTTTTTGCTCATCAGATTCATCCTCCAATTTATCCGGAAATAAGGTTTTAATATTTTGGAGTAGTGTTTCTGAAATTCTGGAAACCACTTTATCCGCCTGTATACTTACAGCAATATGATGTATAAAAACAATCAGCAAAATAATATTTAACAAGGCCATAATCATAGCCAGCGATATAGAAACTGACGGTAAAAAGACATGCTGCTCAGTTTCTTTGATCATGTTTAAAACAATGAGACAATAGATAAATGTAGCGATATAAGCTCCCAAAACGATCTGATTCAGGCGGTCATACATGAAGTTTTTAATGAGTCGCGGGCCAAACTGATTAGATGCCAATGCCAAAGCTACCAGTGTAATAGAGAATACCGTTCCTCCAACACCAATCATGGCGGCAGAAATTGTGGTCAGAATACTACGCGCCGAATCTACACTTCCAATAAACAAATAACGGCTTATTCCTTCTTGAGGAATATTCAACTGATAATCGAGATACACAAATCCCAAAGCCAATAAAATTGCTAAAAAAATGATTAAAACCGGTACAAACCAAAAAGTGGCCTTAAGTTCATTCCAAAAAAATAGAATCCGTTCCATAAATATACCTTGCCGATACACAAAAAATACCCTTCTCCTACCTACATTCCATTCATCAGAGTTACCCAAACATCCTCAACAGTTATTTCAGATGAATACGCTTTTTACTGAAATTCTTTATTCCGGTGTAAAAAAGATCATGAATTACCTAAAGATAAAAAATTATACCTACACCACATGAATGATTCCTAAATTTTGTTAACCCTGCTTTTTTTGTTGCATGATACAATTTTATTTATAACTTTGTTTTTCAAAGCACTTTTATTATGAAACAACATCATGATCCCATAAAAGACTTACAAGAGATTCGCCGGATGATGGAGAGTTCTTCCAAATTCTTATCTCTGAGTGGCCTATCCGGTATTTTTGCCGGACTCACGGCATTAGGTGGCGCGGCAATCTCTTATTATAAAATTCAGTCATTTAATCGTTTATCCTTTCACTACTACGCTTCAGGGAGATGGGAAGAAGCTTATCAGCAGCTGGATATTAGTTTGCTGATGATTGCAGTAGGGGTACTTGTACTGGCATTTGGTTTTGGCATCCTTTTTACAGCCATCAAAGCCAAAAAACAAGGACAGAAATTATTTTCTCCGATAGCCTATCGATTATTGAGAAGCCTGATGACCCCTTTAATTTTTGGTGGGATCTTTATTATCGGATTATACCAAAACGGCGCCTTTTTTGTGATTGCACCAGCCATGCTGATTTTTTACGGAATGGCCTTGTTAAATGCCAGTAAGTATCTCAATCCGGAAATAAAATATTTAGCTTTGTGTGAAATGTTTTTAGGTGCTGTCCTTTCTTTTTTTCCGGGATATGGATTATGGTTCTGGGCACTGGGATTTGGTGTGTTGCACATTGTTTACGGTACTGTCATGTACTTCAAATACGATTATAAAACCGCATAAAATTGAGTCAAATTGATCAGTTAAATAAAGCTTTTGAAAGCCGTGTTCGGCTGGGGATCATGTCCATTTTAATGGTCAATGAATGGGTGGATTATAAAGAGATCAAAGAGAAACTTGACCTCACAGATGGCAATTTGGCTTCACACATCAACGGATTAGAAAAAATGAAGTATTTGGAGATTCGAAAAGGCTTTATCGGAAAAAAAACCAATACCAGTTACACCATAACAAGAGCAGGTAAAAAAGCTTTTCAGGAGCACATCAATGCACTTGAAAAATTGCTGAAAGGCATCTAATATTTTTTTTATAAAAATACTTTGTTTTTCAAAGTACTTTTAAATATAGATTATGAATAAAAGAGAGAAACTATGCGCCTGGCTGTTTGAAGTGACCAAACTGCCTTACGCCAAGCTATGTAAACAAAAAAGGGCAGCCTGGAAATTAAGTTCCACTGATTTGCTCACCTTTCCAGTCGGTAGTTTAGGGTATGAAACCGGAAAATTTTTGAAAACAAACGGTTTTGAGTTGATCGATAAACTAGAGTCACATGACGTCTATCATGTGATCACGGGCATGAGTACCTCTGTCAAAGACGAAGTAGGTATGCAATTTTTATTACTCGGAAATGGGAAACGCAGTCTTTACCTGTTCTCAACGGTAGGTATTTGCTTTTTTCTATTACCTGAACATTTGAGCTACTTTATTCGCTGCTATAAAACAGGAAAAAGATACCATTCCATTTTCAAACTAAACTTGCTGGCCGAGCTTAACACCTCAGTTTTGGTATTGCGCAAACAACTTCTAAAACACTCAAACAACAGGCTAAAGGTCTTTACACATTTGTCCAATCATTATTAAAACAACCGAATCATGCCATTTACATTTTCACATCCTGCCATTATTTTGCCCCTAATCAAACTTGGAGAAAAGCGCATTTCTGCAACCGCTTTGGTTGCCGGGAGCATGGCTCCCGATTTTGAATATTTTATTCAAATGGAAATGCGGCAGGTACATGGACATACCCTCCCCGGTATTTTTTATTTCGACCTCCCACTAACGCTAATCATCTGTTTCATATTCCATCTCGCTGTTAGAGACGCACTGATCCTGCATGCACCCCAGGTCATTCAGCAAAAATTTAAGCATTTCGTAGGCTACTCCTGGAAAAAACGGTTTCGATCCCACTGGCCGGTTATCCTCATTTCTGCTCTGCTTGGAATCGCATCTCATTTATTCTGGGATAGTTTCACCCATGCCAATCGTTTTTTTGTCAACCATATTCCATTTTTACAAGAACAGTCTGACTTCTTTGGCGTTACCTTATATCACCATGATGTGGCACAATTGGCTTCTTCATTGATCGGTGGTTTAGGAATTCTTGCAGTGCTCATCATCCCCTTCAATCAAAGATTTAACCTAAAATTATTTTTAACAAAAATGATGTACTGGGGATTTGTTGGTCTCATCCTGATAATCGTTTTAATTATTAGAAACGGAAATAGTATTGGCGATTTTATTGCTACCTTCATTTCGGGAGGACTAATCGGGATGATTCTGACTCCTTTTTGCATCAAATGGTTAAAAAATTGACAAAAGAAAAATTTTCCATACGACGAAGAATAAAAGCGTTCAAATTTGCCTTCAGTGGCATCTTTTACTTTTTTAAAACCGTCCACAACAGTTGGGTCCATCTGCTTGCGACAGCTCTTGTAATTATCGCGGGTTGCTATTTCAACATCACTGCTACCGATTGGCTGTGGGTGCTCAGCGCTATCTTTTTGGTATTCATAGCAGAACTGCTGAACACCGCCATAGAAAAAGTTGTTGACCTGACATCTCCAAACACACATGAGTTGGCTAAGCGCTCAAAAGACCTTGCTGCGGCTGCAGTACTGCTCGCTGCCGTTTTTGCGATAATCGTTGGAGTGATCATTTTTATCCCTTATTTTGTTTCTTAACTCATTTCTATGCCAACCTTTTCCATGTTTTGGCGTATATTTATGAATAAAGACACTACTATGCTTAAGTACTTTACCGCACTTTGCTTCTTCTTTTTGTTTGTAAACAGTTTTTATGTAAGCGCACAAACTGAACGCAAAGTTGCCGTGCTTGACATGACAAATTACAATGGTGAGACCGGCACTTCCAGAAAACTTTCTGCTATACGGGTGATGCGTTTAATGGGGGTTCCGTATGAAGTAACCACCAACTTGTCAGTTGCGATACAATATCCGGTAATTATTACGGGATCGCGAATTTTGGATGGTGCTTTCACCCTCACGGAAAGAACCGATTTGGAAAATTATGTAAATGACGGGGGAGTACTTATCACCTCATCTGTTCGTGACCCTGACTTTTATCCCCTCTGCGGGATCAATTCCTCTACTTCATCCAACACCTTGTACAAAATGACCTGGGATACAACCGCTGCACCTATTTTTGATTATGTCAATGACAGTCTGGAAGTTACCGTTTCTATTGGTGATACCGCCAGTGGATTCAGCTTTTACACCCGCTATTATGGACTTAACGGAGCGAATTCGCTGGCCACTTATGAAAATGGCGAATGCGCCCTTGCCCTCCACCCGTATGGAAATGGTAGCGTTTACACATTTGGTCCGGATTTCAGAGATGTTTTGTACCGTAATCAAACCAATTTTGATGTAAATGCCCACCGTACTTACTCAAATGGTTTTGAGCCCACCTCTGACGTTATTATGTTTGTGTTGAGAAATATTGTCCGCAACCATATCCCTCACACGCTTTACAAATACACTGCTCCTTACGACTACTCTTCTACATTAATGATCACACATGATATAGACAGTGAAACAGGAATGGATACCATGCAGGCGTTTTCTGACTATGAACTTTCAGAAGGTATTTCAGCGCATTACAATGTGACAACGCGATACTTCAGTGACAGCTGGATGTCTAGTTTTTATGTGGGATCCTGGTCTGAGGTTCACGCCTTGTTGGATGACGGACATGTACTCTCTTCGCACTCAGTGGGCCACTTCCCTGATTTTGATGATGAAAATTTATTTCCTTTAGGGGACTCTGGTAATACAACCACATCTTACACCCCTGCCTATAATTCAGGAGTCAGCTCTGGAGGATCCGTAATGGGCGAATTGGAAGTGTCCAAATTTTTGTTGGAAGATGATCATGGGGTTCACATCCGAAGTTTCCGTGCCGGACATTTGGCATTTAATGATTCTCTTGTTCTCGGACTGGAGAAAATGAAGTATGAATTCAATTCTACCAATTCAGCCAATAATGTGCTTTCTTCTTTTCCGCATTATGCTATGAAAATTCGATCATTTAATTCAGAAGAATCCTCTATTTTGGAAATCCCCATGACCATTTCTGATGTGTTTTCATCCGATCCGATTACTCCGGCTAATTATCCTCAAAAAGTAGCAGTATGGGTAGATGCCACTCAACGATATGATGAAAACCATTCGCCGGTGGTGTTGCTCATACATCCCAACAGAAACTATAAATTAACCGCCTTACAGGATTATCTGGCACTAACGCCCCAAAATCAGCTCATTTATCCGTTTGAAAAGTATGGCGATTACTGGAGAAAAAGAGATTCTTTGCAGTTTGCCACCGAACTCAATGGAAATGTACTTACTGTCACAATTGATGATAATTTACTGACACAAGAACAATCTTTTGTTTTGGATCACAACGGTTTAGATAGCGTGATTTTTAAAAATCAAATGGGGGACGATTTGACTTTTCTTTGGAAAGACTGGAAATACAACAGCCGTCTTTATTATCAGGGTAAAACCTCTTCAAGCATTCCTGAAAACTTTACTTCCAAAGAAAACAATCTTCATGTTTATCCGAATCCAACCCATTCAACTATCACCATTTACATTTCAGGATACACAGGGTATTATCAACTTCAGTTGTACGATTTAAGTGGTAAATTAATCCTCTCAAAAGAGCAGCTTAACGCAAAGACTGAACTTGATCTCCGGACGGCCATGTTAGAGAATGGTGCTTACATTCTCACTGTCCAAACCGATACAGATCAGTTCTACAAAAAAATCTCTTACCTTAAATAGGGGTAATGTCCTTGGGATTCGCTATTTTTGGTAGACTTCGTCCTTAAATCCAATTATGCGAAAAATTATTTCTGTCAGCTTATTTGTTTTCTTATCTGTAGTTGCTGTTCAGGCACAAAGAACCACAGGTAAGCTAAATATGAGCGGAACTGTTTTAGGATATGAACATGATCCGGCAAAAGGAATCTTTAAAAAGGAGAAAACAGCGGTTGAAGGCAATCTTTCGGGGGTTAAAATTGAACTGAAGGAAGATGGAAAAACCATTAAATCGGTTCGAACAAATAACGGGGGGAAATTTGCCATCAGTGTTCCAATTGGTAAAAAATATGAACTTTTCTACACCAAAAGTGAACACGCCAAGTCTGCTTTTGAGATTGATCTCAGAAATATCCCGGATGATTTGGGAAAAACGGGACTTTTAATTCGAAACATAGAGCTTATACTCAACAGCCTACAGACGGATGAACCCATTGACAAAGGGGAGGTTTTTGGAAGAATCTATTACGATCAAAATAAGAGACGTTTTTTCTTTGACGCAACAGAATTTGAAAAAAAAACAGGGCTATTTCAAAAAGAAAGGGATGATACAGCTGTGAAACTGATTGAATCGGCTTTGGAAAAGAATAAAAACAACAATACCAAGGCAATACTTCCTTCAACGGAGGATGACAAGACAGAAGATAACATCCTTGACCCGGAAGATGATCAACCGAAAACCGTTGCCTCAAAATCAAAGACGATCAGTCTGCTCAAACGTACCCAATTGGTAGATGATGGTATGTGGGAAAACCTCACAGAGACAGAAATTGAAGATCGTGAAAAAGAAATTGAAAATGCCTGGAAACAATTAGAGTCAGACAGAGCATTTGCCGTAAGTGAAGAAGATTTTTTGTTGCTAAAGGCGCGTGAAGAACTTTTAATTGCCGCAGAGAATGAATTAGCAGTAGCCAAAGAATACATTCAGGAACAAGAAGCGAAACTCAATGCCCAACGAAACATCCTGATTGTTTCTGGAATTGCCGGAATATTATTGATCGCTTTTGTTTTCTTTTTACTCAAGGTCAATAAAGAAAAAAAGAAACACAACCGTGTATTGGCAGCTAAAAATAAGAAGATTGCCGATAGCATCAATTATGCAGAGCGGATTCAACAATCGGTATTTTTCAGTGAAGAACAGGTCAAATCTATTTTGCCTAATGCCTTTATTTTTCATCTACCAAGGGATGTAGTAAGCGGTGATTTCTATTGGTTTTCTGAAGTAAACGGGAAAGTAATTCTGGCAGCCGTTGATTGTACCGGTCATGGCGTTCCGGGCGCCTTTATGTCTTTAATCGGAAATACATTGCTCAATCAGATTGTCAATGAAAAAAAAATAGATCAACCTTCAGAAATACTAAAACACTTACATTATGGCATTGTTGAATCGCTTCAACAAGGGCAGGGAGACACCTCCGCTCAGGACGGTATGGATCTTGCGGTTTGCAGTATTGATAAAAAAGCAAACAAGCTGTATATCGCCGGCGCTATGAATCCGGTATACATAGTTCATAATGGAGAAGTTGAAGTTATTTCAGGAGATTTAAAAGGAATTGGAGGGTTAATTGGAATTCGTGACCCTGAAAATGTGACGTTTTCTCAACATGAATACCCCATTAAAAAGGACAGTAGTATCTATTTGTTTTCAGATGGCTACATGGATCAGTTTGGCGGAGAAAATGACGAGAAATTTAATGTTCCCCGTTTTAAGTCGCTTATCACATCCATCTATAACACTTCTCCTGAAGAACAGAAAAAATCTGTTGAGCAAACTATGTTAGAATGGAAAGGGTCAGGTAGCCAGATTGACGATATACTTGTTATTGGCGTGAAATTTTAGCGTGCTATTAATTCTATTGGTAATTGTAAGAAGTTTTTAAACTCTAATCCTTTTTGATAAATCAGCTCATCCCCTTCTTCATAATACCAGGTGACCTTTACCTCATTTCCTTCTTCCATAATATCTTCCAACGTATATAAAAGTCCAAATAACTCTTTAACAGATCCTGAATTGAAATATTCTAAATCGATCTCAACATGCATTTTTATAGGCGTATTTTTACCGTATTCTTTTAACCACTGATTAATCGGAGTAAAAAATTCCCGTGCATTTTCAGGATATGAACGCCCTTTTAAACGAAATATATTTTTCTCCGGTTCAAAACGAATCTCCGGCGTATCTTCTGTAACTTCTAAAATGAAAGATGTATCCATACTCAATTTATAAAGAGGCTTCTAAAGAGAAAAAACAAACTTCGTCATTTTCTTCGATAAAATTAAAATTAATTTCACCCCCACTTTGTCTAAACATTTCAATGACCCCAATTCCGGCTCCCTGATCTTCATCTGTCACCTCCTTCATCAACTGTTTTTTATACCGTTTTGCTAATTCAATATTATCCAGACCCACCAGAGAATTCAAATGTGTTTCAAATATTTTGGCCTTATCTTTTTGAATATAATTTCCGGTCTCCATGGTATACGCTCCGTCTTTTAGTGTGATCAAAAACATCCCTTCTCTCGCTCCCGCAATTTCTGCTGCATGACGATTCATGTTTTGCAGCAATTCTATCAGAATATAAAGACTTTTTTTCTTAAACACAAGATCTTCTTTCTTCAACTGTAAATTGGATTCAAACAGTCTGAAAAGCGGTAAAATCGATTCTTGCGAAAAATCACCTTTGCGCAGTAGAACGATATTCGAATCTAACATATCTTTATACAAATCAACTGTTTCTTGAATCTTTATCTCAAATCCGGGGTTTTCTACCTGGTTCATTTTTAAATGCAAAAAGAAATTAGAATAGGTATCATTGATGGGTTCAAAATGATATACAGGAGGGTTTTTTGTCTTTCTGGCCATTTCAATTAAACCCAAACCACCACCGCCTTTATCACTCAACTTATTATTCCCCAAAGCATTCAAATAAATACTTTTCAACTCTTCTAAGGATAGTTTTTTAATTGATTCCAGCGTATCTACCAAGGTGGGGATATTTGCCTTTTCAATTGGATTAGTAGAGGATAAGTAATGCGTGCCATCCACACTGCGCATCATAAACATTTTATCTCGCAGCTCTTGCTCTTCATCAAATTCAAGATCAGAATGACGGATGATGTTTTGAAAGCATTCAGCAATTAAATAAGAAACCCTTTTTTTTATCCCTCTGCCCTCCTTACTGGCTGCCTCCTGAATTTCCATCAATAAACTCGTCAACTCATCATCAAATTCTCCTAAATAAATAAGACTAAATTGGTCGTTCTTTAATTTCTTATAAAATTGATAGGTCTTCATTGATGACTTTTGCACATTAATATTACAAATTATTTTGGAAGTTTTCCCCGAAAAATCGACGGATGAAAGAATATTCTGTGAATAGACAAAAATCAACTGTCTTTTGCTCAAAAAACAGGATTAACTTAGGGTTCCCCAACACGAACAGCTCCATTTGGCTCCATGGCTTTTTTAATGAAAAAGAATATCTTATCGATTGACTCATATTCACCGTCAGGTGAAGGTGAAGCAGCCGGAACAGAAGCAAGAAATCCGGAGGGATCTATTAAAAAATAAGTGGGAATGGCTTTCACCTGATAATCTTTCTTCAAGGGATGGTCAGCACCAATGTACACCACGTCCCAATCCACTTGAGGGTTGGTGTTTCTGTACGTCTGATAAGTCTCCTTATCCTTATCAGTACAAATCGAAAGAAAGCTAACATATTCACCATATTTCTTTTGAAGCTCGATCATTACCCGCATATCTGCATTGGCTTGATCATTCCAGGTTTCAAAAAAGTTTAAATAAAGAAACTTTCCCCTGTATTGTCCCAAACTGATCACTTCTGTACTGTCTTGCGGATCCGTTAACTCAATGGGAGGAGCCGGAAAACCGACCTCCATAGTGGTCAGGTAATTCATCACGTTTTTTGCAATAGTGGCATTGATGGCATAACGAGCATGGTTATGAATCGAATCCAGCATGACCAAAACACTTCTCTTTTGATCGGGGCGTTGATAAAAATGCTTTCCTAATTTATCAATCATCACCATTTCTCGAATTTCAGGATTAGCCAGAAATAAATCTTGCTTTAAAGCCGCCATAAGTGCAGTTGGACTTGCTTTCTCTATAGCAACATTAATATACGCTTCAACCGTTGGAGGAAAATCTTCAAATTTTCTGTTATAAAATCCTTTGAAAAATTTCATGTACTGATCATTTTCGTAATAAACAGGAAAAGGTTCGATATAGCTTAAGAAAGTCTCCAGGCGCTTATTACTTTGATTGTTCCCTCCAAATGTTTGCTGCATTTCTGCAATATTATACCGCACATAGGTAATGAAATACTCATCTTTTATTTCTTTGTAAGCATCCGATACGTAGACCATAAAAGTATCCAGATACGTTGAAAACTGCCCCCTTGCTATCTCGACTTCATGATAAGCAACAAAAGCGTCAAACCACTGATTATACTGTAAAATTCTGTAATTGATATCTGTAGAATCCAATCCGTAAAATAAAACCTGGGTTAATTGATTTTTAAACGTAAGGGGTTGATCTTTGGGTTTTGGAAAGTACATCTCATAGCTTGTTTGAGGGGCGATATACAAACTCGCTTCTACATTTCCCACCTCAAGAACGGCGTTGAAAGTACCGGATGTCTCCAAGGGTAAATGAAAAAGACTGTCCTCCGGGTTTACCGTAGCCTCCCCTAAATTGATTCGGGTCATGGTTACATAATCCTGATAAGTATACAATGTTACTTTCTCGCCCACCAATTCAGGAGCAAAACCGACTATCTCATGCTTTTGGGCATCTGATAAAAAAGTAGTGATCAGGAATAATATACTTATGTGTATTCTCATTTATTTTATAATCAACAGTTCGTCGTTTGTTACAAAGAGAGAGATGTCTCCTCCATTGCGTTTGATCTCCCGGATGATTGATGAATTAATGGGGGCTAAAGCCGGATCACACATCAAAAACAAGGTTTCAATTCCCGAAAGGTCAAAATTCATTTGTGCAATAGAACGCTCATAATCGGCATCTGTTGCATTTCTAATACCTCTTAGCAAATATTGCGCCTTTTTATCCTTGCAAAATTCTACCGTCAATTTATGGAACGGCTCTATCTTTACCTTATCATCTCCCTTAAACAAAGAGTTGATCTGTGCCATACGACTTTCCAATGAAAACATGTACTGTTTGGAGGTGTTTACACCTATAGCAATAATCACCTCATCAAATAAAGGAATAAATCGTCTTAAAATATCTTCATGTCCTTTTGTGAAAGGATCAAAAGATCCCGGAAAAACACCAATGCGTTTCATAACTTTTCGTTTTCGTGGATAAACCGGTATAAAAGTACAAGATTTTAAATGATCAGGCTGTTATTTCATTTCATGCCTAAAAAAACTGAATGAAACGCCGCCATAATTGCGCTCATCTATCCATCTCTCATTTGTTTTAAAAGACTCTTTTTTAGAATGTTCCAATACAAGTACTCCATTTTTTGAAAGCAACGAAGACTGAAAAATCAGATCGGGCAACTTCTCCACTCCTTCCATATCAAACGGAGGATCAGCCAAAATAAGGTCATACGGTCCGCTGTTTTCTGCAATGAAAGCAAAGACATCTTTTTTTAGTATTCTCCAATCTTCATCCGGAAAATTTTCTCTTATCTTATTCAAATGGCGAATCGCAACAGGATGTTTTTCTATACTTAAGACAGATTTTGCTCCCCGCGATAAGCATTCAAGACCAATAGCACCTGTCCCTGCAAATAAATCCAACACCACCACCTCTTCCCAATTCAATTGGTTATTGAGGATGTTGAATAAACCTTCTTTAGCAAAATCAGTTGTGGGCCGTGAAGGAAACTTTTTTGGTGGATAAAATCGTTTTCCCCGATATTTACCACTTACTACACGCATAACAATTGCTGACTTAAGATAAAGTGTTCACCCTTTTCTTTCTTGACGTCCAACTGAATGGGTTTGGCAAAAAAAGTTTGCAATTCATCCAGCGGTTCCCAATTTTTCCCAACTCCGTATAGGTGCAATGCTATCTCATCTTGAGGAATTTCTTTTTGCTCCAGCACAAATAGCAGGTGGTACACCATGTCTGCTAAATTGTTGAAATCAAACTGGTTAAAGTAAATCATCTTGTTTTTTTCCGTGATAAACAGGTAGAAAATTTCTTTTTCAAGATACAAGTGCATCTTTTTCGGCCAAATAGATTGGTCAAAAATACCTTTTAATAAAACCGTGACCGGATGAACTATTCTCACTCTCGGAAATTTGATCACAAAAAGTGATTTGATCCACAAGGGTAACTCATAGATATTTACAATCCCCACTTCCGGAATTCTATTATAATCTAAATTGTCAAAGGGTTCGGGGTAATTCAAGCTAAAAACCTCAGCAGGTTTGGCGTGGTTGAACAAATCAACAGGAATCAATGTATTTCTTTTACCGCCTGCTGTCAATACAAATCCATCATAATCAAAGGATAATTTTTCATCCGTCATCAATGCAGCAATCGACTCCCGGTCAAAAGCAGTTAACTCAATTTCCTGAAGATCGGTGATGGAACGGTCTGTTTTAGATAAAGCAGCAAAACGTAGCTTATCCGGTTGAAGATCCATGCACAAAACATGGCGGTAGGCTTCATCTTTTGTGATGGCCATATTACTTAGTTCGACCAGTTATCTCTCAGGTGATTATCCTTAAGCGCACCAATTATATACTCCACTCTTCCTTCTATAGGATCTTCCATAGGGTGTGTCATACTAATCCGTAAAGTAGGAACGTTAATTTCACCTTTGGGAACAGAACTTGTGTCCAACACAACTTGATCTTGAGTAAAAGGAACATACATCAGAGAATCCGGATGAAAAGCAAGCTCCCCTCCTATTTTCTCACGGTTATCGAGGTATCGGTCTGAATAGAAGATGGCATCCATCACCGGAAGATAAACAGTATCTCTTTGAAAACCTTTTAGGTCGGCCGGTGGATTTTCAGAACGTGCCAAATATGCTGCCTCAAATTCATTCATTAAATTATCAATGGCACGGTTATCACCATAAATCAAGTCCCGCTCTTCAGCAGTAATCGTTCTGGGAGGTATCGCCCCAATTTTTACTATATCCATAGTTTTGCCTGTTTTGACAAACTCAATCAAATCCCCAATATCATTTGTATACGTTCCTTTTGATTGCTTATATGCAATTTCAGCTGCTTTTACATCTTGCATCCGTGTCATAATTTCACGCTCTATACGCTCATATCGTTTTTTAAAAACAACCTCTTCCTGTACCGTTTTATAATCCAGGTATAAAATCACAACCGACCCCACTAACATGATGGCCATAATACCATAACCGACAATGGATTTTATAAGATCAAATAAATATAAAAACCAAACCACACTCACTACAATAAAAATGATAGCGGCGTAAAGAAATAATTTGCTTTGTTGTACTTGAATTGTTTCACCGTTATTCAACTCAACAACCTTCGGCACAGCAGCTTCAATAAATAACAAAATTCCGATCACTAAAAATAGTGCCGGCAAGAGATACTTTTTAATAATAAAAAAGAAATCATCAACCTTTTCTAATGAACTCATACATCTGATTATTGTTCGTACTTTGTATACCGAACAAAACTACAATTTTTTTTAAAGTCCCGTGAGCCAGTCAATATATTTTTTACATATTTAAATCAACCGAACGGATAGTAACAACCAACCATTTGAAAAACAAGATCAATAAAACCACATTTGAACAGCGATTTACCGAGAACCTGTCTCACTTACCTACGGTTGATCAAAAAAATGCCATTGACAAACTGACCGAGTTTATTACTTCAGATAAACAGTTTGAAATATTCATGTTGAGCGGGTTTGCCGGAACCGGAAAAACTACGCTTATCTCTACTTTTGTCAAAACCCTCACTGAAAACCGGATCAAATCCTATTTAATGGCGCCAACCGGGCGGGCGGCAAAAGTTCTATCTAACTATAGCGGAAAACCGGCTTATACCATTCACCGATCCATCTATTTTCCCAATACAGACACAGAAGGCCGTTCCTCTTTTCGGTTGGGGGAAAACAAGCGTACAAACACGATTTTTATTGTGGATGAGGCTTCAATGGTATCTACTTTTTCCGGAATTTCTGATGCCCACTCTTTCTCCCAACGAGACTTATTAGCAGATTTACTGGAATACGTGTATGCTGCTGATAACTGTAAACTGATATTTGTTGGAGACAAAGGGCAGTTACCGCCGGTAGGGATGGATCAAAGCCCTGCACTGGATCAGGATTTTCTTTCAAAAAATTATGCCTTTGATATCGTCAGTGCTGAGTTAAAGCAAGTGGTTCGGCAAGAAGCAAAATCGGGGATATTGGATATTTCTCTTCAATTACGTAATTACAGTGAAGAAATTCCGCAGTTACGTTTCAACCAAAAAGATGCTATCCGTTTGTCAGGTGAGAATTTACAAGAGACGCTGGAATCGGCTATTGATCAATATGGGCAAGAAAACGTCATGGTGGTAAATCGCTCTAACAAGCGGGCAAATTTATTCAATCAACAGATCAGGCAACGCATTTTATGGCAAGAAGATGAAATTAACAGTGGAGATGTGGTTATGGTAGTAAGTAATAATTACTACTGGTTGGATGCTAGCTCCAAAGCCGGTTTCATTGCAAACGGAGAACTGTTGAAGATCAAAAAAATCCTGAAACGGGAAGAAATTTATGGTTTTGATTTTGTAGATGTTACCGCACAATTTATCGATTATCCGGATATCCCTGAAATTGAAGTGAAAATGATGACCCAGGCGATTTACAGTGAATCGGCAAACCTACCCAGAGAACAATTAAAAGCGCTTTTTTTTCGAATTGCTGAAGAAGAATATCCCTTAGAGAGAAATAAGCGGGTGCGCAATAAAAAAGTTATGGAAAACCCTTATTTTCAAGCATTACAAGTCAAGTTTGGTTATGCGGTCACCTGTCACAAATCTCAGGGTGGGCAGTGGCCGGTTGTATTTATTGATCAGGGGTATTTCACTCCTGAGATGTGGACCGTAGATTATATGCGCTGGCTATATACCGCTGTTACACGAGCCAGTGAAAAATTGTATCTCCTTAATTTTCATACTGCCTTTACTGGATCGGAGGAATAAATTTTACTCATTCTCATTTAAACCCATTCTTCTTTCTCAAAAATTATGGGTAATAAATCGCTGAAAATCACAACCCTTTCTTTCTTTTTCCCGTTTAACCTAAGTAGAAAGGAATGAGATGGACAAGAGGAGAACATATCAACTATCGTTGTGGCTTGTGATTAGCCTGGTGGCTGTGGCTTGCCGAAAGTCTGAGGTTAACACCAATCGTTTATCTAAACAAGGAGAGTGGCAAGTGACAGAATTAACCGTAGGCACTAATGTTCACTCTGCTTTACCCCGGTGGGATATCGGAGAAGCCCCGGATGATAAGGAATTTGCAACCGCGATCTGGAAACACAGCACTGGAAGCACCGCTCCTTTCCTCTGGCGATTTAATTATTATGAGGGAACATTCAGCTTTTTAATTGATCCCCATGAAGCATCTGATGAAACTAGCAAGGCCTATATCCAATGTGATAATCTATCGGGAGAATACAATATACTCACAGACAAACGCAAACTATTTGAATTTGAAAGCATAGAGACTAAAGGGTATGGAACAGTTACCGTTTTTATTCGATTAGAACCTTACTAACCGTGCCGTCTTCTGTGTAAAAAAGTTCGCCCGACACATCTGTATACCCCTGATCTCTTAAAAGAAGTAAGTATTCCCTAAGTTGTTTTTGATATTTTTTGGGTTGTTCTCTGCCGGTTTTAAAATCGACTACCCTTACCTTTCCGTCTTCAAAAATGATTTTATCGGGAATATGTTTTCTCCCTTCCCGATCAATTATTTCTTTTTCGTTTAAAACGTGTAACTGCTCGTCAAACAAAGCACTGAAATGATCATTTTCAAATAAACGAGAAAGATCTGATCGCATTCGATCCGTAAAAACCGGGTCAATTTTACCTTTACGTAGCAATTTTTCAATTTGTTGATCGATATCTCCCTGGGATTTTATAATGGACAACAAAAAATGCAATTGTGTTCCATACAAGCGTTTGCGGTCAATATCATGAATATCCCATTGCTCAGCATTTTTAAAACTCAATTGAGGCTTTCCCATTTTTTGTTTCAAAAACTCCAGTCGGTAATTATTGTTGCCGGTTTCAGTTGAGGCAACAGACGATTCAAATTTTCCAATTTTGAAAATGTTATGTTCCTGAATTGCTTCTTCGTTTAACAGCAGTTGTTCCAAATGGGGTTTTACCCACTCCACCGCTAGATTTTTTGATTTTGAATCCACATGTCCGCAGACAAAAAGCGCCCGTTCAGCTCGTGTAAATGCCACGTACACCAAGTTCAAATTGTCGAGGATGGTTTTCATATCCTCCTCTTCCATAAGGGTTTTATGTTGAGTTAGCTTTGTAGCCTTTGTTGACTTCAGGTAAAAAGCCGGAATATGTTCTGTAGAATCGACAATCCATTTTTCTGATCGATTATTCGATTGATCCCAATCAAAGTGGGCACATATAACTACCGGAAATTGCAAACCCTTTGCCTTATGAATGGTCATAACATTCACTGCTTCCGCACCTTCAGGACTTTGTATCGATTCTTTTTTACCTTTTTCATTGAACCAATCTATAAAACCATGGACATTTGTACTGTGTCGCTTCTCAAACAAGTGAATTTGCTCCAAAAAGGATTGCAAATAGGCATTTTCTCCAAGTTCAATATCAAACACCTCTATCAGGTGTTCTACATATTCATAAAAGCTGTGAAAATGGTCAGAAGAATGCAAGTTGTACCCCATCTTTTCTAACCACTTTTTGACGTCAATTTTCTTAACATCCCCAAATTCGATCAATTGCTGGGGCTGGGTTTTTCTGTATATGAGATCATAATACTCCACTGCTTTTTTGCTGTAATTTCCGGCATGTGGGTGAGCCAGGGCAGCAATCAGGTTAAATAAAAATCGCACCGTCAGATCTTTACTGACAAACAAGCTTTCTTGTGAGATTACTTTCACCCCGGAGGCAGTTAAATAGGTAGCGATTCGCGAACCGATCTTATTTGTACGACTTAAAACACAAATATCACTCATCCGATACCCCTTTTCCAGACAACGATTTACCACCTCCAACACATATTTTTGCTGACTGAGATCTTCTTTATCTTCCGGAAAATTAAACTCCAGATATCCACTGAAACTTTTCTTGACTTCTTGCTTTCCGGACGCATAAATACGCTGAATGTACTCATCCATATCTTTTGTCAGGGCTTCAAAAAAACGATTGTTGAACTGAACAATCTCTCCGGCTGAACGGTAATTGGAAGTAAGGGGAATAAGGTCTCCTTCATTTTTAAAAGTTACCGCCGCTTCTTTCAATGACTCTATATTTTGCGGATTATGAATGCTGTTTGGAAGTGAAATGAACTGCTCCACCTCTCCGTTTCTCCAACGATAAATGGCTTGTTTCCCGTCTCCCACAATCAAATTGGAGTGTTTTTGCGCCAGGGAATTGTGCAGTAAGGGAATTAAATTGACCCATTGCATGTGCGAAGTATCCTGAAACTCATCCAGTAAAAAATGTTCATACCGCACGCCCAAACGCTCATAAATGAAAGGAACGGGTTCATTGGCAATGATCTCCGAGATCTTTTTATAAAAATCTGAGATCAATACGATATTGTCTTCTTCTTTGAGTTCTTCCGTAATCTGTAACAAATGATTCATCAGAGAAAGATTGTTGATGATTCGCAACAGCTCTAAACTCAAGTGGTATCGACCTAATTCTTTTTCAAAAATTTCTTCAATTTGGTAAAAATATTGAGTCAGCAAAGGCGCTATCTCAACCGCTGTTGTTCGGTTTGTAGATTTAGGGTGTACCCAATCATCTTCTTTTGCCAGTTTCAGCAGTGTATCACTTGCTCTTAAATCAGTTCGGCCTTCAGCTACACGAATAAAGTAAGCATACACACCACTAGATTTCGATTTAAAATCATCATGCTCCAATCCTTTCGATTTAATCAAATCCACCGCTTCTTTTGCCATGCCCTGTAGCTTATTTTCAAAGCTGGATCTTTCTGCAATGATCTTATCTTTGGCTGCTGCAAAATCTTTCGCCGATAATTCGCTCAACTGTTTGATCGCTTTCAGGGCATCCTCCTGAAACAATTGTTTTGAAAATTCTACCAATTGTTTTTTAAAATTCCATGAACGATCTTGATTCAGATTATTATCGACATAACTGAGCATCAATTGTGTGATTTCTTCATCCCTCCCGATTCTGTCAAAGAGCAAATCAGCTACATGCTTACGCAGGGTTTCCAGATCAAGTTCTACATCAAAATCTACTGACAACCCTAAATCTTTGGAAAAAGTACGAATCACCTTGTGCGTAAATTTATCGATCGTCATTACCGAAAACATCCCGTAATGATGTAAAATCGCATTCAAACATGCCGCTGATCTTGTGACCAGTTGGTCTTCTGAAATATCCAGTTCTTTGGCCAATAATTGTAGTTCCTTAATATCTGCAACTGATCGTTCCTGAGCAGGTTTTGATAATTCAATAAGTTTGCTCAAAATCCGCTCTTTCATTTCATTTGCCGCCTTATTGGTAAAGGTCATGGCTAAAATTTTTCGGAAACCCATTTTTTTTGGATCCGGATCGTGTAATATAATCCGCAGGTACTCACGCACCAATGTGTACGTTTTTCCACTTCCGGCAGAAGCGTTAAATATTTTAAGGGACTTACTGTTCATCTAAACATTTAAAGGGAAATGAAGGTACAAATTATAGGTGTCAACTTCGGGAATAATTGAAATATTATTAAATTGCCCTATGAATCGGTTAATTCTTATTACGGGTTGTTTGATCAGCCAGCTCTCTCTCGCTCAGGTTTATCCTCAGATAGGTGCCCGATCAAATGCTTTAGGTGGCGCCTCTTTGGCTTTGACAGATGTTTGGTCAGTCTACAACAACCCCGGAGCATTTGGAGCTTTGGAACAAACAGCAGTTGGAGTTGCCTACGAAAATCGATTTTTACTAAAAGAAATGTCCACCCAATCACTTGCTTTTGGATATCACACAAAATCTGCCGGAAATTTTGGCCTTCATTTTCAACAATACGGATTTAGTCTATATCGTGAATCACAAGGGGGATTGTCTTACGGGATGAAATTTTTTGACAACTTTTCAGGAGGGATTTCACTGCATTACCACCGAATTGCCTTAGGTGAAAATTATGGCACTAAAAACACCTTTTCTGCCGCTTTGGGGTTATTGTACAGTTTGAATAAGGATATCAGCTTTTCTATGCGGGTGCTGAACATCAACCGGGCGCCATTAGCAGATGATGAAGATGAACGCTTACCCACCACTTTCAGTTTGGGTGCGATTTACCGTTTTAGTGAAAAGGCTTTTTGGTCTATAGACGCCGAGAAAGATCTGGTTCATCCCATCAACATCCGAAGCGGAATAGAGATCAAAGCTCATGAAATATTTGCGCTTCGTATTGGAGTGATGTCCTATCCTTTTCAAGCTTCATTTGGCTTTGGATTGAAATTCGCTAACTTCTATTTTGATATGGCAAGTAGCTGGCACGCCCAATTGGGTATGAGTCCTTCAGCCGGCCTCCATTATTCCTTTAAATGAAGCACATACTAGCTCTCATATTTATTGTATTCCTCTCTACGGTTCAGGGACAAATTGATACGTCTGAAGATCTGCAACTACACAAACAAAAAATTATAGAACAACGCATTGAATTTATTGGCGATAATCTCGAAGATTCAGACATTGACCTGACCACCTATTTTGATGACCTCTATCACTTTTATGATGACCCGATCAATCTGAACAATACCAATTTTGACGAATTAAAGCGATTACATTTACTCTCGGATATTCAAATCCAATCCCTGCTCAATTATTTGGATCGTTATGGTGCTATGATCACGATCTACGAATTAAAAGCAGTAGAATACGTAGATGAATCAACCATAGAAATGATGTTGCCCTTTGTTAAAGCCGGTGAAACGGAGCAGCAACCTTTTGTTTGGAAAAATGCACTAAAGTATGGGAAACAAGAAATTTTTTTGCGGTATGAACGGATACTTTCAGAAAAGTCAGGTTACCAGGAGTATCCCGACTCTGTGCTTGCGCAAAATCCAAACAAACAGTATTTAGGATCACCTGATAAATACTATTTACGTTACAGAAATACTTATAAAGATCGCCTCAGTTGGGGAATTACTGCTGAAAAAGATGCCGGTGAAGAATTCTTTCAAGGTTCCAATAAACAGGGTTTTGATTATTATTCTGCCCACCTGTTTTTCCGGGATCTCTGGAAATTTAAAAAATTGGCTATAGGGGATTATCAGATGAACATTGGACAAGGGCTAACCATGTGGTCTGGTTTTGGAATGGGAAAGTCTGCGGATGTTTTTTCAGGCAGAAGATATGCCTATGGCCTCAGGCCATATACTTCAGTAAATGAAACACAATTTTTAAGAGGGGTTGGAGCAACATTGGCCTGGAAAAAGATTGATTTTACCTTGTTTGGTTCCTACAAAAAAATAGACGCCAATCTCAATGAGGTTGATTCTACCGACATATTCGATAATAGTTTTAGTTCTTTTCAAATTTCAGGCTATCACAGAACCTTCAATGAAATAGCGGGAAAAAATTCGGTCAAAGAGTTTATTAGCGGAGGTGAAGTTGCTTACAGCGGCGATAACTTCAGAATTGGTTTGGCAACTGTTTACAGTCAATATGATCCGCCTTTAAGTGCCAATTTAAAACCCTATAACCAGTACCAATTCAATGGACAGGGTTTAATGACCTCCGGTTTAAATTATCGTTATTTTTTCAGAAAAATGTCCTTTTTTGGTGAGACTTCTATTTCTGACAACCTGAAATGGGGAACGGTGAACGGAATGAGCTGGCATGCTGATCCCAAACTGGATCTATTGGTCATTTACCGCAACTATCACAAGGCTTTTCAATCCCCTTATTCAGTAGCATTTGGTGAATCCACAAACAACAGTGCCGAAGAAGGACTTTATTTTGGGATACAAACCCGATTATCCAAACGAATTTCAGCGAAACTTTTTTATGATCAATTTCGCTATACCCATTTTAAATGGCTGACGGATGATCTGTCAGAAGGAAGAGAATTTTTTGCCCAGTTTGACTTTAATATCAGCCGAAAATCACAGGTTTATCTGCGATTCAGAAATAAAATCACTGAGCGAAATTCAAAAGATGAAACAGGGGGGATTGATGAACAGGTACAACTCAATAAATTAAATGTACGACTCAACTATGACCAGGATATCAACTCCCGCTTATCTTTAAAATCGAGAATAGAATGGACGCGCTTTCTTTACGGAACTGATCTGAGCAACGGTTTGATGATGTTTCAGGATATTGTATATAAATTCCAAAAAATTCCACTCAAACTATATAGCCGATTTGCGATTTTTGACACAGACACATACGATTCGCGTATCTACGCCTATGAAAATGATCTCTTATATGTTTTTAGTATTCCCTCTTATTACAATAAAGGCATCCGAACCTATTTAATGGCGACTTATAAAATAGGGAGGCGATTACATATATGGGCACGTTGCGGCTTATGGTCATATAGCAATGTTGAAACAATATCTTCAGGACTTGAAGAAATTGACGGATCAAGAAAACTGGATATCAAAGTCCAATTGAAAATACAACTGTAAAATGAATTTGATCAAACTTCCAAAAACGGAATACGATAGTTATTCTGATCAAATGAAATTTAATCTGACCTGGAAGATTAACATTTTTATTTTCGCCACCAATCTAATTCTCTTACCGATTCTCTTTTTTCTTTCAATCAATGAATTCTTCGGACTTTTATTTTCATCTGTACTTGCTTTCATTTACCAACTGGTTCTGTACCAAACGCGCCGATACGAAGTGATTGCAGTAATTTGGGTAATTATTGGGGTGCTGTCTACCGGCGCTTCCCTGTTATTGGTGCCTACCTTAATGCATCTCACCGATATCATCTTCATGTTTCTTGTGATCACTTACGCTTTCTTCACTTTAGGACGCTGGGCTGGAGTTTTGGTTACCGCAGGCAATCTCACTTTCCTTACTATATATCTTGTCTTTCAGTTAAAGAATGATCAGATGAATTTTCAGGCATTGAGTCTTCTGGAAATTTCCAAAACGATTGTGATGAGTGTCTACGGCTTCACGCTAGTCACGTATGTTATTTTCAAATATCTGGATTTGAGCCGCTATGTTACTGATAAATTCATTGTAGCAAACGCTGAACTACAAGAGACAAATCAATTGGTTCAGCAACGGAATGAAGAAAAAACAGTCATGTTGAAAGAAATTCACCACCGGGTAAAAAATAATCTTCAAGTGATTACTAGTTTGCTACGACTTCAATCTTTGGAGTCTAATAATCAAGGATCTGAAGATATGTTCAATGAGGCCATCCGGCGAGTAGCTGCTATGTCCTTGATCCATGAAAAAATGTACCAAACGGATGATCTAAGGGAACTCAATTTTGAAGATTATCTCACTTCTTTATCGAATGACCTCATCAGTTCCTACGCCATAACCAAAGATATTAAACTCACCGTCACGGCTCCACCGATTGATTTAGCGAATAGGCATTTCGTTCCCTTTGCACTATTATGCAATGAACTTATCTCAAACTCGCTAAAACACGCATTTGAAAAGCAAAACAAAGGGAATATTCAAGTTAAAATCAGTGAACTATCAGTAGATAAATTTGAAATGCGTTATTGTGATAATGGAGACTGGAAACCTCCAAAAAAGAAAAATTCTTTTGGTATGGAACTCATTGACACACTCACTGAACAACTCAACGGAAGTGTTCAGCTATCCATTGATCAGCGAGGCACTTGCTATACTTTTACCCTAGAAAATTTGAATCACTAATCTGTTACCTTACCAAGTGTATCGATCTTTTTAACCCGGGTTTCTTCTGGTAAATACATGAAAACATAATACCACTAACGTTAGATGTATACTTGCTTTGTGAATCACTTATAAAAATGGAGATAAAAGGAATCAATTTGTAGAACAAATTACACAACCCGATTAAAAGTTGGTGCATAATTTTTTCAGAGCATTCAAAACTTCTTTATCTGTCACTTCCTGATCGTAAACACAACTGCCAATTGCATTGATGAGTGAAAATTGAAGTTGTCCTTCTTTATTTTTTTTATCGTTGTACAAGAGCGCTAAAACTTCCTTAAATTCTTCTTGAGAAAGGCTAAAGGGTGGATAAATGGAACGAAGTACGATTATCACTTCATCCGCTGAATGTTGATCCAGCAAACCTCTATCAACAGCTAGGTAAGTTTCTGCTATCATCCCCCAGACTACTGCGTAACCATGCAAAGTTGGCGTTTCTTTCTTTAATAAATATCCTTCAATTCCATGACCGATTGTATGTCCAAAATTCAATACTTTTCGCTTTCCGGACTCTTTGTAATCTTGTTCAACTATTTGTTTTTTTATCATCACTGAATGCCGGATATTCTCTGCTCTGTTTTTTGTGGACAAAGGATCTACTTTTTTAAGTTTTTCCCAGTAAGCACTATCACTAATCAGTGCGTGCTTTAACATTTCAGCATAGCCTGATAATAGTTGTTCATCATCCAGGGTACTCAGAAATTTTTCATCTATAAAAACATGGTTGGCATCCGAAAAAAGTCCGATTTGATTTTTATAAGGCCCTAAATCAACGGCTGTTTTTCCGCCCACTGAGGCATCCACCTGAGCCAGTAAAGTAGTAGGGATATTTATAAACCTTAGCCCTCTTTTGAATAAAGTAGCCACAAGACCTCCCAAATCGGTGACGACTCCTCCGCCCAAATTTATGACAAGATCATTTCTTCCTATTTCATATTCAGAAAGTGCTTCCCAGATTTGCGTACAAACTTCAATGGTTTTATAAGCTTCTCCGGCAGGAATTTGTATGATCTCTGCTTTGGACAATTCAGAAAAGGAAGTAACCAAATCTTCTCCCCACAATTTGAAGACATTTTCATCTGTAATAATCACTTTTTTTGCGTCTGCATACTGCTCAGTTAAGATTTTTTCGAAATTTCCGCCACTCAATTTCCCGAAATGAATAGACGAATGATTATATTTTAGGATATCAGACATAATGATCAAAGTTAAGGAACCCTTGAAATTGAAAGTGAACATCCACAAAAAAATTGACCTTTGTGTTTATTACATTGAATAAAAATTAAACATCTTTGTATTCTCAAGAAAAGGGGTTAAAAATAATGAAACAATGCTCCTCTGAGGCCATACACTAAACACCTCCATGAAACAATCATTTGACAATACAGAAGTTGCATTTGCCAGTAAATCAGACAAAGATCTTCGCTGGACCTACCGCATGTTCAAAGCATTTGGTAAAAATTGGTTGGTTAATCTGGGAGATTTTGGACAAAAAATTGCTTTTGCCCTCAGACTCCCCATTAAAGGGATTATTAAAAGAACCATTTTTAAGCAATTTTGCGGGGGAGAAACCATTGATGAATGTGAGCCACGTATAAAAGAACTGGAACAATACAATGTGGGGGCTATCTTGGATTACTCGGTAGAGGGAAAATATAAAGAAGACGATCTGGATGAGATTCGGGATGAGATTATCGCAACAATTCATAAGGCAAGAGATTTTGAAAACATCCCTTTTGCCGTTTTTAAACCAACCGGAATTTGTCGTACAGGCTTGCTTGAAAAAGTAAATGTCAGTGAAGAAAAACTCAATGCGGCAGAAAAAATAGAGTGGGAAGCCGTAAAAAATCGATTTGAAGCCATTTGCAAGGCGGCGTATGAAGCCGGTGTTCCTGTATTTATTGATGCAGAAGACAGTTGGTTTCAGGATGCCATTGACCAATTGGCAGAAGAGATGATGCTCAAATACAATCAAGAGCGGGGAATTGTGTACAACACGCTTCAGATGTATCGTCATGACCGCCTGGATTTTTTACACAGAAGCCACAAACATGCACAGGAAAACGGTTATATATTAGGTATTAAGTTAGTGCGGGGGGCGTATATGGAAAAAGAACGGGAGCGCGCAAGAGAAATGGAATATGAAGACCCTATTCAGCCCAACCGGGAAGCTACCCATACCGATTTTAATTCTGCCATGTTGTACATGATACAGCACATTGATCAAATTCACTTTTGCGCCGGGACACACAATGAATACAGCTGTATGTTGCTGGCTGATTTACTGGAGCAATACAACCTCAAAAGAGGAGATAAACGCGTCTATTTTGCGCAACTTTTAGGGATGAGTGATCATATTTCCTTTAACCTTTCTGAGGAAGGATATAATGTCGTAAAATATGTGCCCTATGGTCCGGTGAAAGAGGTAATGCCTTACCTGATGAGGAGAGCTAAAGAAAATACTTCAGTTGCCGGGCAAATGAGTCGGGAACTCTCATTGATTGTAAAAGAAATGGAACGCAGAAAAATAATGGAAAACTAATTCCGTTCTTAACTATCGGATGGATAAATTTTACCTCGATCTCATTATTGCTTTTTGTCTGTTAGCCGGAACGATTTTCTCTTTTCGATTGTTGTTTAAGAAAAAATATGCGCTTGCTTTAGTACTCACTTTGTTGACCGGTTTGGTATTGCGGACATACCTTTCATCTGACCCTTATTTGCACCATTGGGATGAACGGTACCATGCGCTGGTGGCTAAAAATATGGTGGATCATCCGCTCACCCCTACCTTGTTTGAAGCTCCGGTTTTACCTTATGATCAGGAAGATTGGATCGGAAGTCATGTATGGCTCAGCAAACCACCTGTTCCGCTTTGGAATATGGCTGCCTCTATTGCCGCTTTTGGAAATTCTGAATTTGCACTGCGAATTCCGTCTATCATACTGTCTTTACTGGCCGTTTTTATCACTTTTCTTATCGGTAAAGAACTCTTTAGTCGGAATATTGGTTTGATCGCCGCTTTTCTACACGCTATTAACGGATTGATCATAGAATGCGCAGCCGGTCGTGTGTCTTCTGATCACGTAGAAACCTGCTTCATTGTATTGGTTGAGTTGGCCGCCTACTTTTTGATTTTGAGTATCCGCCGTGAAAAGGCAAGGAAATTCATTTTTTTAGCCGGAGTTTTCACAGGTTTGGCTTTTTTATCAAAATGGTTCCCCGCACTTTTGATATTTCCGCTTTGGTTAATTGCTTTTGTGTTTTCAGATCGATTCAATTGGAAAGACCTTTTGATAAATGGAGCAATCCTTGTCACAGCCACAGCTATTGTTGTTCTTCCGTGGATTATCCAAATCAATTCATTTGAAGATGACATTTTAAACAGGGTGCTTTTCGCTTTTTCAGAACCGATTCAGAAACACGAACATCCTCTCTTCTATTACTGGCACCAAATCATGATCATTTTTGGGGAGTTCATTTACATTCCATTGTTATTTATGGGTTGGAAAGTATGGAAAAACACCGATCGATTTCAGTTGATTGTCCTACTTTCCTGGGTTTTGATTCCGTTAATTATCTTTACACTTGGCGGAACTAAAAGACATACTTATATCTTAATCGCCGCACCGGCATTTTTTCTTATCACGGCTTATCTGTTCGATTTTCTCCACACAAAACTGAAATCCATGAAATACAAATGGGCGGGAATTGTCGTTATGATCGGATTGATTGCTTTACCCCTGAGGTATTCTATAGAAAGACTAAAACTCTTTCAAAAACAAGCCGAACTCAGTGTTTTTTATCAAAAAAGAGAAAACTGGGAAGGAAAATTTGATCAACATGATGTGGTTGTGGGATGCCCTGAAAACATTGAACTCATGTATTACACAGATGTCAAAGCGGCCTACCATTTGATCCCCTCCCCTGATAAAATTACAGATCTAAACGAGCAAGGCTATAACGTATACCTATACCGTCATGGAGAGTTTGTCTTGCAAAAAGATTAAAATTAGGTGACCTTTAACAAATATTGTGTAACATTTTCACACCCTGCCCCAGATTAATATTTCTGAAAGACTTGGAACATCATATTCTGAAGAATATTGATCCAATTTAGTTGAGTAATTCTGCAATTCCTCAACGACTTTCTCTAAAGCTTCTACAATTCCGTTATAAGGAATTATTATTTTCGATTCAGTCTTTGGGAAGAATGATTCAAATTCGCCAGAACATTCAATAATTACTTCATCTTCAACTTTGCTAAACTTTGGTGAAGGGTGACATTCTGTTAAGTAGAATGGTTCAAAAGACGGTGTTTTCAATTTCAAGAGATCGTTTATTTCTTCTAAAAGGCCACAGCATTGAGGATAAAGCACTATATCGCCATTAATTTCGATTGCATACCCCCCAAATAATGAACAAGAATCATTCAGGTGCATATCTCCTTTATGTAATTGAATTGCTTTAGAAATTGTTTCCCACTCCAAATCAAATAATCGATACATTTTTACTGATTTATTTATTGGATCAGGAACGTTTGGATATGAAAATGAGATCATTTTTTTAAAATATTCCTCCCATTCTTCCTTGTTGTTATTGAAGTTTCCACTTGGTTCTATAACATTTGGAACATTCTTCAAGTAAGGCAGCTCGATTAGCGGAATAAAAGAAATACTATCGTTCATGGGGAATGATACACAACTTTAACCTAAAAAATCCTGTTCTCACTCAACTAAGCCTTTCCTTTCGGAACGTGTTTATCGATAAAACTGTGTACGGTTTTGTTCCACCCGTCGATTTTTTCAGCTTTTTGCTTGTTGAGCATTTCATTCACCTCATTGTATTTTTGACCCGCCGCATTGGATTCATTTACTGCTGCATTGAATTGATCAACATCTTCTTGTGTCCGGTCTTTTTCTTTTTTCTGATCAAATGATGTTTTGATCGTTTTGAAATTCTCTGCTTTTATAAAATAATTTGTCAGGTGAACCACTTGATTCTCTGCTTCATCTTTATAGAACTCCAACACACCTTTACACGCTTCCACTACAGAGTTATCTCCTTTATACGATTCAATGCCTTTTAACTTGTCCAATCCTTCCTGAGTCGTGGCAGACAAGGCACTTTTATTTTGCTCTATTGCACTCACGTCTCCTTTGGCCAATGCTTCTGTCAGGTAAATATCCTGAATGTAACTTTTAAAGAAAATCAGATAGATCTCATTGTAGTAAGTGTATACCTCATCCGCTATTTTCATTTTCTCATTCAACTCATCACTTGCTTCCATTAAGGTGACGTTGAATTTTTCAGCGAATTTTTTTTGCTCTGCAGATAACATATCTGATGCCTCTGACAAACGGTTGTTGGCTTCTTCTTTTGCCATCATATACGCCTCCATATTATCATACGACTTTTCTGCAATTTCTTCCATATTCACAATGGCGGCATAATCTTGTTTGAGTACCGAATAATAAATGGATAGAAAAGAAACTACTGAATCTCTGTAATCCGTATAATCTTCAAAGCCCTTTAATCGTCTCACATTATTTTTCGCTTGATAGGTGGTTTCCACCAAAGCCGCTCGTTTTTTATCAATTTTATGCGCATTTTTCCCGTGAGAAGCTGCGTTGGTGTAGTCCCACATATCTTTTTGAATGCTTTTGTACTGCTCTGAAATAGCAGCCATATAATCTCCCGCATTATCATACTGAGCAAATAATGAGGTGGTTAAAAAAAACAATGCTCCTAAAATTCCAATTTTTTTCATTTTTATTGATTTGAGTTAATATAATCTATCAGTACGCTGTATGTTTCACCAATATACACGTCTTTTTTAATATTTTCTAAATACTCTTCATTTAATTTTGACCGATATGCATTGATTTTCATGATTTCAAGATCATATATATTGTTGGTTACCTTAAAATGTTCAGAAGAATAATCGTCCTCAGAAAAAAGTTGATCAAACAGTTCCTTCAAGGTGATTTCGTGCGCTAAATAGCTGTCTATATCCAGCGGGACCTGATCATTTTTTACATCTATTTTTTGTAAGGTATCAATGACCGTACAGATCTTTTGGTAATAAGCATTCTCCTTTAAGCGGCTACCGCTTTGTGATTGTAATTGTGCCAGCGGAAAGGAATTTCCGGGGGTGTAATACACTTTTTTATCCACTTCATCTTTCTCTAAAGCAGTAGGGTTAGAAGCTTCCTTATAATCATACAGTTCATAATAATCACGTAATGCAACATCCGGAACTACCCCTTCTTTTTGATGTGTGGTTTTGGTAATCCGGTAAAATTTGGATCGGGTAATTTTCAAAAAACCATAAGAGGCGTCTACCTCTTCACTGTCATTTAAAAAGGGATTTCCGTTGGGGTCAAGTGGCAAGACAACTTGTCCGGTAGACTTGCCATAGGTTTGTGAACCCACAATCAATGCACGATTATAATCCTGCATAGCCGCTGAAAAAATTTCAGAAGCAGAAGCGCTTAATCCGTTCACCATAATTGCCAGGGGTCCTGTATAAATAGCTCCTTTATTCTGATCTTTAATGGATTTCGGTTCCCGGGATTTCCCTTGTTGAATGGTTATGGGCCCGTAATTGATAAAAATACCCGCCAGGTCAATTGCTTCTTTAAGAGAGCCTCCGCCATTGTTTCTCAAATCAATGATCAGACCGTCAATTCTTTCTTGTTTGAGTTTTACAATATTCTTAGCCACGTCATTGGCACATCCCAAACCGGTAATCTCTTCCCAATCGGTATAGAAATCAGGCAAAGTAATGTATCCCACTTTTTTATCGCCATCCAAAATCACACTCTTGATGACGTCTTCATCCACATATATCTCTGCTTTTGATAAGTGAACCTCTTCTATTTTTCCATTGGCCTTTTTCAATTTAAGTGTCAGTTCGTCGGAATTGTCATTGTCAAAAATTAAGCTGAGTTCATCCATTTCCAACTGTGATACATTCACCATTTTTCCATCTGCAAACCTGATCTCGATCAAAACATCTCCCTTGTTGATTGAATTTGATAACCAGGCGGCACTACCCGGCATCACCGACTCAATTTTTATCACACCCTGTGGGTCTTCGCTGAGTGAAAAACCATAAGCCAGATTATCTTTCGAAAGGTCTGCCTCAAAATGTTGCTTTTCCACACCTGAAAAATAGGTGGTATGTGGATCATAATAAGAAGCCAGATCATCCAGATAAAATGTCGCCAAATACGTTTTATAACCAGAGGGGTGTAATAAATAAGACTTAATTTCAAACCGTTCGGCTTTCAGCACTTTTTCCCTGGCTTCATCCACTACCGACAACAACTCATCCACCGATTGCTCAGTGGGTTCGTCAAAATAAAATCCCTCAAAAACCTCTTCTAATACAGCTGACTTCAAATACTTTCTCCACCGCTCCTGAAGCGCTTCCAGGCTATTGACATAATCCGGAAAATCCTCATCCCGATAGGAAATCACTTCCTTTTTTCTAAAATCAAAAGGTGTGCTTTCAATCACCCTGATCAATGAATCTACTGAAGTCAATCTTTTTTCAAAAATCGCTGCGGTTTCATCAAAAAATTTCGCCGTTTTTGCCTCGATTTGATCATCCAACTCATAACGATACCGGCTCAAATAATCCATGTCCTCTTTAAGAAAGTAGTAGCCTCCCCCATCAATGGTTGCGATAAAGTGATCAAACAAATAAGCCGAGAGGGAATCGTCTAAGGGTTTGGGTTGATAGTGGTATTTACTGACAATACGGTCAATTGCATGGGACTGTTTGCCTATGTGTGAGGTCTGTGCAATGACCAAAAGGGTGTTCCACAATAAAACAGCGGTAATGTACTTTTTCATTTTAACTTTTTATAAACACATTTTTAGCTTCGGTAAAAAACCGCAAGGCTTCAAAACCGCCTTCCCGTCCAACTCCTGAATTTTTCATTCCTCCAAAGGGTGTGCGCAAATCCCGTACCAACCATGAATTTACCCAAATAATTCCACATTCCAAAGCATCTGCCATACGGTGGGCTTTGGTTAAATTCTCTGTCCAAACCATTGCCGCCAGACCATACTGGGTAGAGTTGGCCATTTTCAGCACTTCCTCTTCCGTATCAAAAGGTGTAAGCGTTACCACAGGACCAAAAATTTCTTCCTGATTGGTGCGGCAGTTATAACTTAATCCTTCAATAATTGTTGGTTCAAGGTAATATCCATCTTTGTATTCTCCTGTTAATTTTACCTGCTTCCCTCCTGCCAAAATTGTTCCGCCCTCTTCTTTTGCCAATTCAATATAGGATAGCACTTTTTTCAAATGTGGTTCAGAAACAATGGCTCCCAAATGCGCTTCGGGATCATCCGGATAAGAGACTTTGGCTTTTTTTGTCTTCTCTACAAATGCATTTTTAAATTTCTCATAAATGTCCCGTTGAATAAAAATGCGGGAACCACATAAACAAATCTGCCCCTGATTGGCAAAACTGGAACGCATAGTGGTAGAAAGCGCTTTGTCAAAATCGCAATCAGAAAAAATGATATTCGGATTTTTTCCGCCTAACTCCAGGGATAATTTTTTGAACATAGGGGCGGCAATGGAGGCAATAATGGCTCCTGTTCCGGTTCCTCCGGTGAAAGAAATGGCTTTAATTTTTGGATGTCTGGTAATGGCGTCTCCCACTTGCTGTCCTAATCCGTGAACAATATTTAAAACCCCATCCGGTAAACCGGCTTCTTGACAGACCTCTGCCAACATATAAGCAGTCATGGGGGTTACTTCTGAAGGTTTAGCGATCACACAATTGCCGGCAGCCAATGCCGGAGCGATTTTCCAGGTAAAAAGATACAACGGCAGGTTCCAGGGAGAAATACATCCCACAACACCAATAGGCTTTCGCAGGGTATAATTAATGCCTAGACCTTCCATATAATGTGATTCTGCTGAAAAATGCTGAACAGCAGTAGCGAAAAATTTCAAATTAGACACCGCTCGCGGAATATCAACAGCCTGTGCCAATTTGAATGGTTTTCCATTATCCAGTGATTCAGCGGCTGCAAATTCATCCAGACGGGACTCTATGATATCGGCGATTTTTATTAGTATGGCTGCCCTTTCTTCTTTGGGCGTATTACCCCATTTCTTAACGGCATTTTCAGCGGCCAAAACCGCATGTTCCACATCTTCTTTGGTTGAATTAGGAATTTTTGAATAGACTTTCCCGCGGGATGGGTCTATATTATCCAAATGTTCGTCTAAAACCGGAGGGATTAATTGTCCGTTGATGTAGTTTTTGATATATTTCATTTTTTTTATCACTTATTGTTCTTACTTTAGGGTAATTCAGGTATACAAAGTTTATTCATCCTCACAGACATCTGTTGAATTTGGCAATAAAAATACACATATTATTAGTTCTTGGCTTGTTGTTTTCAACTCCTCAATTATTGGGTGCTGAAAAATTTCTACGTATTAAAGGAGCGGTACTGGATGCAGAAACTCAAGAACCTTTATCCAATTATACCATTAAAAAAGTAGAAGACGGCCTTGATTCGACCCTTTTACACATTGAAAAAACAAAATTCAAATTATGGGTCTCGCCAAATCGCAAAACAAAATTGTATTTTTTGAAAGATGGTTATGTGGTCAAACACATTTTGATTGATGCGGCTTTTATTCCCTCCAGAGCCTATAAGAAAAAGCAAAAATTAACCGTTTTTATGGAAATGGATAAAGCTACTGAAAGAATTAAGGTCATTGAAAAACCGGTATTCAAAATTATCTATGATCCTCTTTTGAATAGTATGTTGTTAAAAGACATGTCTAAAAAGAGAGATTTTCATATTGCCGAAGATTATGAACCCCCTTTTCCTTCTCCGGCTGATACTTATTCAAATGTACGTCCTACAGACAAAAGATTAAGTTTAACCACCTCTTACCCTGAAAAAAAAGCAAAAGGAAATTCGGGAATGGCCAGCGTATTACAAGGTATTTTATTTGCGGATATGAATTACAGCTTGTTTATTGAACGCACCAATGATGCAAACAATTTCCTCACTTTGCTCCGCACTGCCGACAATGAAGCATGGGGAGGTGTAAAAGCTTTTGATTCTCCCGAGTACGGAAAAATTGTCATGCGTACCCTGAATCGAGAACAATCGGTTGATACCCTTTTTGCTTTAGGCGCTCACCTGGAAACCAGCCGCTTGATTTTCCAAAGCTTTACTTCTGATAGCAAAGTACTGATCCATCTAAAAACACTGAAACGGGTGCTGGAACAATTTGATGCGGGCGTCACCTCTCCTCAGGTCTCTGATTTTATGACTGATATGCGTACTTTAATTCCGCACATAGAACAACTGGAAGAGACCTATAAAGAGCAATTGCGCAATAAAATGAATTTTGAAATGAAAAAAGATGAGGACTTTCAACTCATCCATGAAAAAGTGAATGCCATTTATGCTGCTCTCATTTCAAAATCTTGAGTAAGTAGGTTAACCCCGAAAGGTCTTGAAGACTTTTCAGGGTTAACTATATCTCTATCTCTGAATTAAAATTTTCTTTATTAAACCAATAAGTTAAAAAAAATGGATTAGTTAAAGGTATTCAACTGTACAAAAGTCACGTTTGTGGCAAGCAATTTTTAGGAGGAAAACTCACTAAACAATAATATTTAAATTACTGATGGCTAATAGCCATCCAATAAAAAACAACTGGTAAAACACTAGTACCATTAATGTTTTCCAAATTTATTGTAAACCCATTAACTGTTTTATTATTAACCCATGTTGCACCTCCTCCATTCAGGAATTTCTTATTTGCCGAAAAGGAAACTGAATAATTTGTATTTGGCATAGGAGAACTAAAAGTGACATTAATGTCATGAGGGACAAATTCGTCTGTTAATGAGTTTTGCCCTGATCTAATGGTAGGCATGTTTGAAATAGAGCTAATATTCCCTAAATATATTTGGCCACCACTACTAAGATATAGTGTGTCGTTTGATAAAGACAATACCTGCAATTCATTTGTTGGGTCAGCATCTGCATCATCTACAAGGTCAACACTATAGCTGCTTAGATCAACATAGCTGCCGCTACTAAGGTATACAGTGTCATTTGAAAAAGATAAAATTTGTAGCTCATTGGTCGGATCATTATCCGCGTCATCAACATTATCATTGATGACATACTCTGCGTTTTTTGAGTACAATGCGTAAGGGACACTAATCAATTGAGATGTCCCCATTATAGTATATGAAATTCCACCTGAAAAATCTACGGCTGTTTCAATATAATATGGGCCATTAGACCAATTAATTGTGGAAAAGTTATCGTTTGTAGTTCCAGTACCAATTTCAATATTTACTAAACCATAAGAGTTTGTAACAGGAGTAAAAGTTTCAGTATAAACAATTGTTCCGGAAGGGTTACCTTGTATAATTGAAAGTTGAAAACCTATAGTTTGATTTGTTATTATTTCACCACCATCACGAACTACAGCCTGATATTTAAATGCCTCTGGTGATTGAGTATAAGAGCATATAACGATACTTAATGACATTAATGTAAAATATATTCTTGTTTTCATAACAATAATTTTAATATTTTATAAGTTTATAAGTTTTTATTTTTTCTTTCTTATCGTTCAAGAGAATAAGTGTATAGTTTGCAGATTGCAAGTTTTCTGTATTTAGACTTGTTATTTCTTGTGTAAGTATTCCTTCTAAAACAACTTGACCTTTATTGTTATACATTTTGTAATTAATGTTTTTGTAAGGAAAAGTTTCAATATTTAATTGTTTTTCAACAGGATTTGGATAAACTTTAATTTCAACATTAGAATTATGTAATTCGATATTTAGAAAATCCCATTTTGTTTGATGAAATCCTTGAGTTATATCATTAGTGCTATCTGAAACTGTGTTAATAATTATTTCACCTATTGTGAAATCAACACTTTTATTATCATTGTTGTAAGAATCTCCTTGAACAGATACTACTTCTTGACTTGACAATAGTAAAGGATTTATAATTGCAATAAAAAATAAAGATTTAAATACTTTTTTCATAATACTTATTTTTCGTTCAACAAATCATCAATTTTTTCATTTCTTATTCTTTGTTTGACTCGTGTATTTATCGACCTCTCAATACCATCTAATATATCAGGATTATTATTTAAAGAGGGAATAGGTGAGCAAACAGATACATTCTGATCATTATTACAATCTATCACTATAACCGTTTTTCCATCTACATTAATACTCCAACTATCATTGTTATCAGCATTAATTTTAACTATTCTAACATCAAGTTTGCAACCTAACTCTTTCATTAAGCCATCAAACATTTTTTCAAGATGCTTTAAATCTTTTTCAATTATTTTCATTTTCTTTATTTTTTAATTCTTTACTCAATAATGGATGTGCCACATCTATTTCGATTAAATCATTCGAGATTTGTATATCTTTTGCGTTTTCGTTTTCTACTTTAACTTTTACCATGATGGTTTATTTAATGAATAACTTCTTTTTTAATATTGTTTTACCACTTTGAATTTGTATAAAATAGATTCCACTTTGAACATCTTGAAGACTTAACTCAGTCTGAGCATTAGAAAGTTTCAAGTTCTGAGTATTCAAGAGCTGACCGTTCATGTTATAAACGCTAACATCAGCGTCCATTGTTTCATTTGAACTGATGAAAATAGATTTATCGAAAGAATATACTTCAAGCGTATTGGATAAATCATTTTCGTTAATTCCAACCGAGCCTGTGTTTTCATAACCAGTTATTGAAAATGAATTAACTTCAATGATGAATGTATTTATTGAATTAACGCCGGTGCCAATATATTTAAGTATGAAATATATATTTGTGCTTGAAGCGAAACTTGTACTATTAGTAAACATGAATGTTTCGTTAGCAGAACCGTTTAGTGTATATGAAGCATCCGGTGAAGTATCGTAAACATCAATGTAAATTTCCATTTCGACGGTATATGATGGGTCTGAAGTAATATCCAAATCAATCTGAATACTATCCATTGATGATAAATCGAAAGATTTTGAGATTTCTACATCACCATCTACTGTTTCAGGGAACTGCCAAGCTGCATTATTGGTGCCTAACCAATTCGCATCTGTACCAACATCTGTCCAATCAGGTGTGACGTTATCAACATCCATTGTGTAAGGAAGGGTTTCTCCTTGTGCGTTAGTTCTGAACGATACTCCCACCGTTGCCACTAACATTGTCAAAATTAAAATTGCTTTTTTCATAATATTTATTTGTTTTTAATTTTGAACTACACGTGAAACATGGATGTATCCAATGGTGCCATCTTTAAGCTTCACTTTCTTGTGTTTGTTTTCTTCACCTATTACTTCAAAAAGCTCGCCTTCATTCACTTTTTGCATAATTTCACCGCCTGGTGTTTTTCTTAGGTTGGAGTAGCCGTCGGGGTCTGATATTTTGTAGTATTGGATATCAATAGTAGGTTCTGTGAATATTTCTTTATTATTATTTAAATCTTCATTTTCAACATCAACAACGTTCTTAGTGTTTGCTTCATCTTCATTTTTTGATGTGGTATTTTTATTTGGTTGTAAATTACCGTCGTCATTAGTCGTTTCTGTTTTTTCATTTTCTGAAACAGGGTTTTTATTAATATTTTCTGATGAAATAGATTCAGGATTAAATAATAAAAACCAAATGACTGTAGTAATACCTCCCCCTAGTAAAAGAAAAAATGGAATACTTATCTGCCATGTAAAGACAAAATTTAATAAAATTCCTTTTTTCTTTTTTTTGCCTATTTGAATTAATTCTTCTATTTCTCCTATTTTTTCTTTTTCGGCAGTTTCAAATTTTCCATCTGCTTTTTCACCTAATTCTTTGAGTTTTAATATCGCTTGATTTGCAGAGTTATCTGAATAAAAAATAGCATTTTTATAATCTAATTTGGGAAGTGTATCACTACTCATTGTGTCAAACAACTCTTTTTTTTCTTTGTTAGTAAAGTCATTTAAGTCTAAAATATTTTTTGCTAAAATTTGTTTTTCAGAATCTTCTATTTCTCCATCTGCCTTAGCAAGGTGAATTAATAAAATAAGTTCATTTCTTTTTTCTGTTTTTTTCTTGTAACTTTTGGTAGTAAATGCTTTTCCTATAATATTTTTAATGGCGTTTTTTTCAATACCCTTTTCAACCTCTACTTTTGTGGGGTCAGAATGAAAAATTACTTTTGGATTGTTTAGGTGTATTCCAATAACAGATAGCTCGTGTGTCGTTCCACTTAAAATATGATTGTATGTTAGTCTTGAAATAGGAATACAAGTATATTCTATAGACTCCTTCAATATTTTTGGGTATTTGTCTGTTGATATTTCTAATGACTTTCGTATTGTTTCAGATAAATCTTTAGAATAATTGTCATAATGACTTTCCTCATGACCATTTAACCATGAATAAATTTCTTTTTTTGCCTTTTTTTCTACAAAAGGAGTAAAGTCGTTTGATTTCAATTGGTTATCCTTATACTCTTCTAATAAAAGTGTTGGATTAGAGTATGTTTTGTCATTAATTTGGGTTTCAACAGTTGTAAGTATTCCAAGTTTACCTGCAGTTTTACAAGTAACACAATCAACTTTACCATATCTGTTCTCTTCGTGATCACCATAACAAACTTCACAGGTTAATTTTCCACTTGCTTCACAAGTATCACAATCAATTTTTCCATTTGGCTTACATTTATTACAAACAATAGTTCCTTTTCCTTTACAAAACTCTTTTTTCTTTCCAATTGCGGATCTAAAGGCTGCACCAGTAATTGTATTTTCACTACCAAAAAATTTGCATTTAGTTAGTCCTGTACCTCTGCAACTTGAACAATCAACCCAGCCGTTACCACATCTTTTAGAACAAACCTTTTTCTCCGTTCTACCGTCATTAACTTTTTTATAACCATCTCCGTCACAAGAATTACATTCAACTTGACCCTTTCCTGAACAAGGACCACAAGTGATTTCCCCTTTTCCATGGCACGTTGGACAAGTATATTCATGTCTTCCGTCGCAACTTTCACAGGTTGTTTCACCATGACCTTGACAATCATAACAATCATAAATGTGTTGGCCTCTACATTCAGATTCACTGCATTGAAGGTATTTTTCCCCTGAACAAGTATTGCAAGTTTTTGATTTTGTTAATTCAGGTATATAGTATTTTGGTTGTTTTGAATTGGGTAGATTATTTTCAGCAATAATTTTTATTTCATCACAAAAAAGTAGTTTTTTTTCATTAAGTGAACTTATTTCTTCTTTGTTTGCATCAATTTTATCAAAGATATTTTCCTCTTCAATTTTTACTAAATCAGATTGTGAGGATTTTAAAAAATTCACTTTGAACAAATCTACAACATCATTTTTTAGAGGAAATGTGTATTTGTATGCTTTTCTAATAAATGTTTTTGCAGAATAATTATTATAAAATACGTCTGTTCTTTTATCAGCAACAATTAATAATTGATCGTAAAGTTTAGGATTCTCACTCTTAATCACTGCTTTTAAATCATCAGTTGAAACATTTTTAGCTTTTTCAATACTTTGGGATGCTGTCTTTTCCATTGTTTATCTACAATCTGTTAATTCATATTTTATGCTATCAAATAGAATATAGCTTTCTGTTTTTTCCATTTTCTTTTCAGAATATTCAAAGGGGCTGTTATCATTTTGTTCCCAAACTTTTACAGTTAAGTTGCCATATAACCCTCCTTCGCATTGAAAGTATATTTGAGTTAAATAAGGAGCTACATCATTTTCGGAATCATACTCACCGTCTCCGTTTTCATCAAATCCTTCATTAAAAATTTCTAAATATCCAATGAATTGATCTGCACCGTCTCCATCTATTCTTATTTCTCCACGGTAACCCATGAAACATTCACCGTAAAAATTAGAATCCCAGTCTTTCTCTTTGATGTATTCCGGAATTTCATTGTCGTTGGTTTCTGTTGATGATTCACTTTCAAACTTTACTTCACCTTCCTCAACGGGCGTTGCTTTTCTGTTAAGTATGTATTTAGTGGGGTATTCATAATCATAAGCAATCACACATACCGTATCGGAATCAGTGACTTCAAACCAGATAGAATATGCATTGTCCTCATCTTGTTCGATAAAGATCTCATCTCCATCTCTACCTCCCATGAAAATTCTTTTTTCATTAGTTTCACAAAACCTACTACCCCCGTCATTGTAGCAATTTCCTAAAACAGCATTAAAGGGCTTCGAATCACCTGTTGGACTTGAAATATAAATATCATTGTAGTCAGGAGTACCATCATATTCCTGAATATATACCCCATTCAGCTTATTTGAGTATTCAATATAGTTTTGAGATATAGAAAGTTTAGAAAAAACTAACAATACAAAAATGCAAATTAAGTTTGTTGTTTTCATAGTTCTACTTTTTTATATTTCTAATTCTCTGTTTGTATCTGCCGGCAGTTAAATCATCATCAGAACACTCCTCTACTCTTTTTGTCATTTTATCTATTTGTTCCTCACTCATTTCAATACCTTTATATTTCTCCTTCCAATCATCAGTACAATTATTTCTTTCCTTCATTTTCTCTTTCTTGAAACACTCACAAAATTCATCTGCTGACTTTTCAATTTCTGACCTATTATCTCCACAAGAAGTGAAAGCCAAAATAGAAGCACATACAATTGTTTTAAAAATTGTTTTCATAGCTTTTCATATTTAAAATTAAATTCACCATTTTTAGTGTACTTGTACGAACAAGAGGATTTCGAATACTCAATGGGTGCATCCAATTCTTCCTTCATAAATTTCAAATACTTAAAGGCTGCTCTTTCAGATAAGCCGAGACGTTCACCAAGCTGTTTAGGAGAACCTGTGTTTCCTCTGCTGATTAAAGAGTCTATTCTCATTATTATCCGTATGTCCATTTACAATAAGTTCAAAATTAGCTCCTTAAACTGAACTGGGAGTTCAGCCATTTCTAATAGCTTTGTAACCTTTGAACGAGCAACTCAAAGAGTTGTACTATTTGACCGAAAAAAAATTAAAAAAGCAGAAAAAATATCAGGTGATACGCTGTTTAGCTGGCGCAAATTCATAGAAGGCAACAATGAGTCGCTAAGTTGCATTTATGAAAAAAATAAGTTGACTCTTTTTTTAACTGCCTTTCATTACCTCAAAGAAGAAAGTAGTGCCAATGACCTTATAAATGATGTGTTTTTGAAACTCTTGGAAATGCCAATTGAAGCAAGAAAAGAAAACTTATCAGGAGTAAACGAAAAGTTGCCGGTCTTTCTTAAAGTCATAGTAAAAAACAAATGTCTTGATAAAATTAAAGTAGATAAAAACCGGAAAGTATTATTGAATGGTATTTCTCAGTTTTTTAATCGTTCTTATAATAATGAAGCAGTTAAAATCGATTTTTCGGAGTTGATTATAATGTTGCCCGAACAGCAAAGAATTATATTTCAGCTACATTTTGACGGATATGACAATCAGTCAATAGCTGAAAAATTAAATATCTCATACAACACTGTTCGAAATACACTAAGCACAAGTAAAAAGAAACTCCGACATTTGTGGAAGCAATTCATGTAGAATGAAAAGACTTGATAAACATACAACCCTTGAAGAAATTAAAGTTCTCCTTGATGATGCCAAGTCACACGAATCTACTATTGAGGAATTAAAAATACATGTGTCTGATTTTGATGATGTAAAAGGATTAATTGCTTTACTTAGGAAAAACAAATGGGACTATACAACAGTAAAAAGTGTTGAGCAGAATGCTAACACAGATTTTAACGCCCTTTTGAAACAAGCTGAAACACCTAGATTCCCATGGCTTAAAGTGGCTGCGGTCATTATTCCACTAGTTGGATTGTCCCTATTTTATTTTCTGTATTTTCAACAGTCATCTGAAGGAGAAAATCTATATTCAAAATATTATGTTGAAGAAAAAGGACTACCAACATTGATGAGTGATGCCAAAAATAAAAAGTTTGATGAAGCCATGGCAGCGTATAAGGATAATGCATATGAAGAGGCTGAATCAGGCTTTGACGAACTATTGGTTTCCAACAAAAAAGACGACACATTACTTTACTTCTTGGGATGCACTAACATGGAGCTTGAAGACTTTGAAAATGCAATAAAAATGTTTAAAAAAGTCGATACCAACAGCGTATTTAAAGAGAAGGCAGAGTACAATCTTTCACTGTGCTTCATCAAAATTGAAGACTTTAAGTCCGCAAAAGACATATTAACTAAAATTAGTGAAGACAAAAAGCATCCTTACTATGATAAAGCCCTGAAAATTCTAGAAGAACCTGTTTTTAATTAGTACTCCTAAAGGCAAAAGGAGCAGCAACAATAGCCAATAATAATTGAATGCAGGTGTTAAAGATTTCTTTTGAATATTTAGCGGTTTTATGTTACCGGTTAAAATATAAGGCGCCCAGTATAAAGGTTTAAAGTCTTCATCTTGTTCCGATTGAACCCAATATTCTTTTTTAGCCTGCCAAAGGGCTTCATTTTTTGGGAGTCCCTCAGATAGATAATGGATGAATTTCTCAATGATAAAAGCATTTGATTTATCATCTATTGACCAACTTGTTGTTAGTACTGATTTACTACCGGCTTTTCTAAATGCCAGACTGAAATTACCAATAGCACCTTGGCTAAAGTATTGCTGGGACGCATTTGTATTGCAAGCCGAAAAAATGACAAGTTCATTTGATAAGTCTAATGACTCAATTGTTGATGTACTCAAAGAATTTTCAGAGTTTAGCTTTACAGAGGCTGTTGAGTTATGATAACTACTATTGCCGTGACTTAGCAGTAAGGAAACATCATAGTTGCTTATGTTTTCAATTATTTCTTTATACTGAAATTGGTACTGTTTTTCTAAAGTAGATGCCAGCTTTTTCGAAAATCTTAGACTTGGCTCATCTTTATACTCACCAAGGGATAAACCAAGTTTAAGTTCATGTTTGAATGGTTTTGAATTAAAATAACTTCCGGCACATAAGGCGTAAGAAAATTGATACTGATGAAACAGATAATTCAAACTTTTCCACGAGTTTCCAGTAGTATCGGAAACCAGTACATCCAGATTCAACATAGACATCATGTCGGAATTGCTTACGACCACTCGGTTAATACTTTTTGATTTTAGTAATGAGTCAGTCGGTTGAAAATACTTTTCGTAAAACGTATAGCTCCATTTTTTAAAAGGCTTTAAATCTGAAAAATCATACAAATAGCTCAATTTCTTATTGTCTAACTCAACGGGATGCTCTTTAGAACACCGTACTTGAAATTCATCTGTTGTAATAACAAATGCAACGTTCCTCCACGGTCTACTTATACTCACATAGCTAACATAAGCGGTATTCGCTGGAATCGATTGTTGGATTTTTTTTATGGTATTAGTGGAGTCATAAAAGGCTGGGTACTTAGACATTTCAGTAAACTGAAACGCTTGGTGTAAGTATGCACTATCTTCAGAAAGCTCAAATAATTTTAAATTATTGTACACTAATCTATTAACTGCTGAGTTATGGTATGCGTCATTAATGTTAAAACGGTCTTTTTGATTGAACCATACCTTCAAGTTCTCCCTGTATATCGAATTAGCTTGATTTAAATGCTTTTCATCTTTTGTCAATTCATATAAATTCTCGCAATTTATTCCCCACCAATCAGTAATTAATATAAATTGTTTCGGATAGATTACGCTCTGTTTTTCTCTGGTTAATTCTAGTGCGTTTTGAAAGGATTTATCAGCTTTATCATATTCGGTAATGTAAAACTGATTTAGACCTATAAGAGCGTGCCCCATGGCTTTATCCGCTGGGGATGTTTCAATCTTCAAGCCTTCTTCCAAATAACCGATAGACTTTTCAGCAAAATATATATATTCCCCCCCCTTTGATGAGTACGCAGCAGCAGCGTCAGAATACATGGTGCCGATATTTCGAACAATATCCGCTCTGATATTTTCAGTATTTGTATACTTGAGTGCTTTATTGAAATAGCTAAGCAAGAAGTCGCATCTATTTTTCATAGCTGAAAAATTGGCCCCCGCTTTATTAATGACCTGATGATACCTACCCCCGTTACGCATAGCATTAGCGTATTGACAATAAACCGCAGAGATGATAGCAGAATCCGAAGAACCTGAGTTTTCAAGTGTTTTAAGGCTCAAGTCTGCATGATAAAGGCAGGAATCAATGAACAACATCTGCTGATAATATCTTGAAATTTCGGTATGATAAACTATTTCTGAGCTTTCAGTATTCAACTCTTTAATTATTTTTATCGAATTGAAATAATCGTTTTGACGTCCTAACTTACCATAAACTTTGGCTAGTAGCCACTTTTCATTCAGAGAACCGTTTTCTTGAATATAAGATGACCGACTGACTATATTCTCATACTCTCCTTTTTCATACTCATTTAGAGTATTTTGCCCAAATGATATTTGAGTTGATAATAAAAGCAGTATGAGTAGAACTGTTTTCACTTAGCAAAGATACATGTTCTTATTTTGCAGTTTTTACGACAACTGGAAGAGACTTACAAAGAGCAATTGCGCAATAAAATGAATTTTGAAATGAAAAAAGATGAGGACTTTCAACTCATCCATGAAAAAGTGAATGCGATTTATGCTGCTCTGATTTCAAAATCTTGAGTAAGTAGGTTAACCCCGAAAGGTCTTGAAGACCTTTCGGGGTTAAGGGTTACTTCTGTATTTCCTGTTGTTCAAATTCCTTGCGGCGTTTACGTTTTTCTTCCTGTAGATCAAATTGTGTAATGATCAGGCGCATGCTTCTGTCTGAACTGAAATAATTCTTGGTCCAGTTGAAAAGTGTGATCATCCGGTTTCTGAAACCTACAAGTGACAAAAGGTGAACGATCATCCAGATAAACCATGCAGCTGCTCCTCTGATCTTCAGGCGTTTCATTTCAACCAAAGCCTTATTTTTGCCTACTGTAGCCATGGCACCTTTGTCTTTATACTTAAAAGGTTTGAAAGGCTTGTCGTAACAAATTTTCCTTAGGAGGTTTTTCCCGAGTAACTTCCCTTGCTGCATAGCAGCGGGAGCAACCTGTGGGTGGCCGTTCGGATAATCTTCGGTCTGCATACAAGCCACATCACCGATTGCAAAAACATTTTCATAGCCCTTTACCTGATTGTATTCGTTCACCAAAATGCGATCGGCGCGTCCAATAGAATCAGCATGAATGCCCCCCACAGGGTTTCCGGTTACCCCGGCGGTCCAGATCAAAGTTTTGGCTATGATGTCCTTACCGGTATTGGTTTGAACATAATCACCAAAAAAATCAAGTACCCGCGTTTTTAATACAACAGTGACCCCCAGTCGCTCAAGATATTTTTTTGCCTTTTCAGACGATTTTGGTGAAAGCATGGGCAACACACGCTCACCACTTTGTACAAGATAAATATTCATTTTACTCAGATCCAATTCAGGATAATCCTTTGGAAATACTTTGCGTTTCAACTCACCCAAGGCACCCGCCAGTTCCACTCCGGTAGGACCTGCCCCCGCTATCACAATATTCATCATGCCCTGTTTTTTGCGCTTATTTCCGATCAACAATGCGCGCTCAAGGTTTTGTAACAACATAGTTCGCAAATCCAGCGACTCCAAAATACTCTTCATGGGCATTGAACTGATCGTCAAACCTTCATTCCCGAAAAAATTAGTCCGTGCACCGCTGGCAATAACTACATAATCGTACTCAAGGGTATCGTTGCCAAAATGCACCTGATTTTTCTCGGCATCAATATGACTCACTTCTCCCAAACGGAAAAAAATGTTCTTCGATTTATTAAATATTTTCCGGATGGGGTATGCAATAGACTCTGCCTCCAATGCCGCAGTAGCCACCTGATACATGAGGGGTTGAAAAGTATGGTAATTATTTTTATCAATAAGAACCACCTGAATGTCTTTTTTACGCAACATGTTGGCCAATTGGATTCCCCCAAACCCACCTCCAATTATGACAACCCGCGCCTTGTTGTTGTTTGGTATCTCTATCTGCATAAATGTAAACTTAATAATTTTAAGCTAATTCGGATTTCATTTCCCCATCCGTCACAGACGGAATGGGGTGTTTTTAATTTCTGGGGTTTGTTACACTGAATAATGATAGTGAATTTGTCACTCAGCCTCGCTTCCCCCGGCCCCTAAAGGGGGGCGCCACGCCCATTTCACAGTTTTGGTTTTCTTTCGAATCAGTATTGTGCTCATTTATATTTCATCTGCGTTCTAATAGAATGAGTGCTGGCCTCCCCTTTAGGGGTTGGGGGAAGAGTTGGATAAAATTAGTTTGTTTTTCAATGAGGGTCGTTTTCAGCATTGACAAATTTTGGAAATAACGACTCCCATTTTCGCCATTTCATTTCCCCTTTCCGCCAACTGGCGGATGTGAAATGGCTTGACTTTAGTATTATCAAGCGATCCTATCCTTCGGGGAAGTTCATTTTTTTTCTTCGTGATTCGGAGTTCGTCATTCCTTGTTCGTCATTCTTTTTTGAATATCGAATATCGATCAACTCCATCTGTCAAACCTACTCATAATGAAGTAAATCCGTTTTTTAATCGATCCTTTATTTATTTCTCTTTGATCTTCTTATTTTTCGTAACTTTGCATCCACATTTACTAATTAAATATTCAAGATGGAAAATGTAGTATATGCCGGAATGCTTGGTCCATGGCAAATTGGGCTTATAGTTTTGGCGATTCTTTTGTTGTTTGGGGGACGAAAACTTCCTGAACTAATGAAAGGAATGGGGAAAGGGATCAAAGGATTCAAAGATGAGATGAACGGGACTGCAGATGCGGATAAGGCCCCTTCAAAATCTGACTCTAAATCTGAAGATTAATTTTCTACTCGCTTTATGTATAGATCTTTTGCTGAAATCAAAGCGGCTTTGACATCAGGTAAAACTGTTGTTGATGTAACGAACACCTATTTAGCAAGGATCAAAGAAAAAAATCACCTCAATGCTTTTTTGGAAGTGTTTGAACAAGATGCGTTACTCAAAGCTGAAGAGGTAGACAAAAAAATTAAGGCAGGAACAGCCGGGAAATTAGCCGGTATGGTCATTGGATTAAAAGACAATATGGCTTATAAAGGTCATCACGTTTCTGCCGCTTCAAAAATTCTGGAAAATTTCGAATCTCTTTATCATGCAACTGTTGTAGAGCGCCTTTTAGCAGAAGACGCAGTAATTATAGGTCGCCTGAATTGTGACGAATTTGCCATGGGTTCTTCCAATGAAAACTCTGCTTTTGGACCGGTAAAAAATGTGGTGAATGAGAAAATGGTTCCGGGAGGCTCTTCAGGAGGTTCAGCCGTAGCTGTAGCCGCCGGGATGTGCACCGCTACTTTGGGTAGTGATACGGGAGGATCTATCCGACAACCCGCTTCTTTTACGGGAACGATTGGTTTTAAACCCACTTACGGCAGGGTTTCCAGATACGGTTTATTGGCCTATGCTTCTTCTTTTGATCAAATCGGCCCTTTCACCCACACAGTAGAAGATGCAGCCTTATTACTGGAGGTAATTGCAGGGAAAGATGAATTTGACAGCACCGCTTTACAAGAAGATACTGCTCCTTTTTTAAACGCAGTGAAAGCAAACAAAAAAGAACATTATAAAATCGCCTATCTCACTGATTGTTTGGAGCGGGAAGGAATCGATCCTGAAATTAAGGCACAAACACTTGCTTTGATTGAGCGGTTACAAGCCGAGGGACACGAAGTAAAAGCCGTGGATTTTCCTTACCTCAACGCCATGGTTCCTACTTATTATGTACTCACCACTGCTGAAGCATCTTCCAATTTAGCACGCTATGACGGAGTACACTATGGTTACCAATCTCCTGAGGCAGTAGGTGTTGAAAATACGTATAAAAAATCGCGTTCTGAAGGATTTGGTGAAGAAGTGCAACGGCGGATTATGCTGGGCACCTTTGTCTTGTCTCAGGGCTATTATGATGCTTATTATACCAAGGGGCAAAAAGTAAGACGCGTCATTCAAAACAAAACCAAAGAGATTTTATCTGATTACGATTTTATCCTTACTCCCACTACCCCTACCACTGCTTTTGAAATTGGTGCAAAAATAGATGACCCGATTACCATGTATCTTCAGGACATTTTTACCGTACAAGCTAACTTATCAGGTAATCCGGCTATTTCTTTGCCTTTGGGGAAACATTCAAATGGAATGCCGTTTGGTATTCAGTTCATGGGCAAACACTTTGAAGAGGGAGATTTACTCGCCTTTTCTGCTTACCTGATGGATAATTTTGAAGAGAAGTGAGACTTTTTTTAACTGCCATATCAATCCTCCTGTTCTGCCCAATTGTTAAGGCACAAGATACAGCTACTTACACGGCTTACATTGACACCTTTCAATACGAGCGATTTATTGAGATAGTAGAACATTCACTTTTTGAACACTACAAAGAAACCTGGGGGAAAGAACGCGCTTATGCCGTTATTGACTCTATGGGTTATGAAAAAAGTGATCGTCCTACTTATCCTGATTCAGTGTATGTGGCCCGTTTAAACAAATTGAACAGAGAAACCGTCATTGACATTCAGGCCAATGACGATATGATAAGCGTGTTGCACTACTTTGTCCGAAAAAGAAGGACATTTACGGCGATCTGTTTGGGGCGATCCAAGCTGTTTTTTCCTATGTATGAAGAATACCTTGATAAATACGACATCCCCCTTGAATTAAAATACCTTTCGGTTATTGAAAGCGGTTTGCGCCCCACGGTTAAATCAAGAGCCGGTGCAGCCGGATTATGGCAGTTTATGTACCGTACGGGAAGAATGTTTGGTCTTGAAAACGACTCTTATATAGATGAACGCATGCATCCCGAAAAAGCGACTGATGCAGCTTGCCGCTATTTAAAATATCTCCACGGAATGTATGGTGACTGGAGCATTGCTTTGGCTGCTTATAATGCAGGCCCCGGAAATGTAAATAAAGCCATTCGCCGCTCAGGAGGACAAATGGATTATTGGAAATTGCGCCCCTATCTCCCAAAAGAAACACAAATGTATGTTCCCAACTTTATTGCCATGGTCTACATGATGAACTATTATCCTGAACACAACATTGTTCCCCGTGAAGCCATGATCTACCAGCATGAAACTGATACCATTTGCCTGTCTAAAAGTGTCCGTATTTCTTATCTGGATTCTGCAATCGGACTGCCGGAAGAGGAATTTCGATATTTAAACCCCATGTACAAAACAGACATCATTCCTGAAACCGATCCTCATCAATGCATTACACTTCCACTTGAAAAAATCGGCTTGTTTTTGGATAAAGAAGAAGATATTTACACTTACGAAAACCGTCTAGACAGTTTGCAAATGAGCTTTGTTGCACTGGAAAAAAAGAAAAGACACCTGGTAAAAGAGGGAGAATCAATTGCCCGCATTGCAGAAATTTATGATGTTACCGTACAAGACATCAAAAAGTGGAATGATTTGCGTTATAGCCGCGTATATCCCGGACAAAATTTGACCATTATGGTAACTGAGCGCAAGTATATGGTTAGTACAGGAAGCAATCAAAGTAGCAGCCGTTCTTCTGAAAGCAAAACTTCATCATCAACAAAAAATTCCTACAGTTATGACGGAAAATACAAGTATTACATTTTGCAAAATGGTGAAAGTCTTTGGACGGTGAGTCAAAAACTTGGCATATCTTTTGTGAGACTTCAAGAGTTAAACAGAGACTTAGATCCAAAGCGTATGCAGCCGGGAGATAAAATTCGAATTAAAGAAATTTAAGCCGCTTTTACGTGAGAAGGTCTACTTCTCTTAATAAAATTAAGTTCGTAAATGTGCCCACAGCCAACTTATCGAACGTAATACATCCACGAAAATGAAACATGTACTGATCGCACTGACTTCGCTACTGCTTATTGCTTGTGGTGAAAAACTAAGCCGCTCGGATTTACTTCCGGATGCCTCGGGAGAACATGGTCATATACTGGTTCTCATGAAAAATCACTACTGGAATGGAGAAATAGGTGAGGCTTTAAGGGCGCAACTGGATCAAAACGTTCAGGGACCTTATCTGCGTCCTGAGCCGGTTTTTAATTTTTTTCACAAGCAATCCGAAGACCTCACACATGTCAATAAAATGAGCCGGGTTATGCTAAAAATTTATCTGGATCCTGATTCAACTTATGCAGAAACTGCCGTCATAGAGAAAAAAGATTATTACGCAAAAGGACAGTTATTTTTGATCATTAAGGATTCTGATTTAGGGCGTATGTTGCACTTTATTCGTCATGATTTTGATCCGATTCTACAACGCATCAATGAATTTGAACTTAATTCGCTGATCCGTGAATACAAATCTTCACACAATAAATCTGTGGATGAACAGGCGCAAAACACATTTGGAATCAGCATTTGCTTACCCAGAAAGAGTCAACTCAAGGTGAGAGAAGATGATTTTATGTGGGTAAAGCGAGAGCGCTCCAGAGATATGCTAGGGTCTCAAGCCAATCATACGGATAATCAAACCTACTGGATTCAACAGGGCATTTTATTGTGGTCAGAACCTTACTCCAAAGAAACCATAGATCCTATACACATTATGGCTCACCGTGATTCAGTGCTCAAATACAAGGTGCCGGGTGAGGTAAAAGGTTCTTATATGGCTACCGAATACGATCCTTGTTGTGCACCTGAAGGACTGGTAACTACTTACCAAAACACAGATGCAGTTATTTTCAGAGGATTGTGGAAACATGACGGACGAAGAGGTGTTGCCGGAGGCGGTCCTTTTGTGCAGTACAGCATTTATAACCGTACCACCAATAAAGTGGTCACCGTTTGTGGCTATATATTTGCTCCCCGCTTTGATAAGCGCGAATATATCCGTGAACTGGAAGCTATGATGAACACCATCAAAATTCTGTAAAAATGGATCTTGATAAAGTCGTTGCCCATTATTTGCCTAAAAAAATTGCGAATGAACTTTCTTTGGGGGACATCCGAAAAGAACTGGCTGAAAAAGGATATACAAAAGACGAGATTTCTGACATTTGTAGCACCCTATCTGATCGGGAACTTGCAGCAATTAATTCTACCAGCCAACAATCCGGAGGTTTTTTAAATCACCCGACTTTTTCTTACCTGATGATACTGATCAGCCTTGTTATTTTCGTGATCAGTTTACAAAAGTTGCTTGTTGTAATTGAATTGCGTCAAGAGGTTGAAGTGCCTTTACAATATTATCTTTGGCCGATATTTTTCATAATCGGAAGCCTTTTTTTCTCGGTTAAACATTTTCTTAAGCTCAAGAGTAGAAAAAAGGGTTAAGCCATCATTTCCAATAGTTCTTCCAACAAATCTCTGTTATTATTTAAGCGTGGGATTTTGTGCTGTCCTGCCGGTTTATTTAATTTTTTCCTGAAATAAGAAAGTTAAGAAGTTATAATGAGTGAGTTTCTTATTGATTACATCATCCCTCCTCAATCAAAACCCATAGCGAAAACGAGTTTCTCTATTTCTACAGTTGAATAGTAGATTATTTTTTATTTTCCTATACATTTGTGTTAAACAGTTGAATATGAATATGAGATTTTTATATACCGGGACGATTTTTACTTTTTTATTGGCTGCATGTGCTACTGATCATTCAGAAGAGCTTACTGATAAAGAGCCGCTTTCAGAAATGGATTTAGATACGGTGGTAAGTATTGATGACGAAATAGAAGAGGACGCACAAGAAGAAAAAATAATAACGGCATACATGATTGCATCCGGTCCTGATAATGAATTTTTTTTGGAAGTAGTAGAAGATGAAAACGGAGAAAAAATTTCGCATCAAGAATTTACAGAACTTCACATGATCCCTTCAAAAAATTGGGGGGGAGAGGATGAAGTGAATGAATTGGGCCTGGGGATTATGGTGGGTGATTTTGGTCTTTGGGATGATTTTTCTAAAGGAGAATTTGATGTTGTTGTTTATTATAATCGCTCCAAAACAAAAAAATTGGCCAATTATCACGTCATTGATGGAAATGCAGATGGTTTTGTCCGTCTTTATACGCCTGAAGGTGATCTTTTTATGAGTCGGGAGTATGAAAATGGAGAGTGGATAGCCTCTTATGAAGCTCCTTATGGTGCTGATTGGGAATTTGATCAATCCAATTCTGCATTGACCGTTACCGATAAGAAGAATGCATTTACCACAAAAGACGGACTTACCGTAGTAAGTATAATGCCGAGCCTTCATTATAAGAAATCCAAAGAAAATAGCATAGAGAGAGTGGTAGAGAAAGCATCTTTTAAAAGAGCGTTTACCATTAATGGAGATGTTTTTACCGGTCGTTTGGTCGGATATCGAGAACCTTTTGATCTAGATCCTTATCTGGCTTTTGAATTAGATTTTAAAGACGGTTGGCTGGATGGAGATGTGAAATTATACAACTATTGGGGTGATTTAGAACTTCATGAGAGATTTGTTGCAGGCGAACTGGATACAACGGTTTTTGTAATGGATCCGGATGCCATGGATGGGATGGCCAAACCGATTATTTATATTTATCCGGAAAAAGAAACTCTGGTAGATGTTCGTCTGGATTTTGACGGAACTCTGACCACAACTTATCCGGATTATCAGGAAGGTTGGAAAGTGTTGGCAAAACCGGACGGAACTTTGATAGATGAAAAGGGAAAGGAATATTATGCCTTGTATTGGGAAGGAGAAAATAGAAAATCGTTTACAGTGAATGAAGGATTTGTCATAGCCGGAAAAGACAGTCGTTTCTTTTTAGAAAAATCACTGGAAGTTCTTAACCTGAACAGAAGAGAAGCCAATGAATTTATTGTGTTTTGGTTGCCTTTGATGGAATCTAACCCGTATAATTTGATACATTTTTCTACCAAAGAATATGAAGAAATGGCCAAATTAAAAATCACCCCAAAACCGGAGAGTTTGATTCGGATCATGATGGTGTTTAAACCTTTAAACGAACGCATAGAGATTCCACAACAGGATTTGACCAAATTGCGCATAGAACGCAAAGGATTTACAGTGGTAGAATGGGGAGGACATCAATTGTCTGCTAAAGATCAGGTCTTATTTTAGATCGTTTTTGGGTACTGAAGAAGGGTTATATGATTCCTTTTAGTTTCAATACACCAACCATGACCGGAACAAATAAAACAGCGATACGATATTCCAAGGGGTAGCTGTCAGGAAATACGCCATAAGCCTGCCAATTGTCCCAATCTTCAGAAAAAAACGTTTCAATATCCAGAGAGATGTCATTGTCGCTATCTACCATGTCCCAGTTATCCCAGTCTTCATTGAATGCGGTTTGAAGGTCTACATGCCAATTACTGTTAGCATCATCAATATCCCAATTGTCAAAATCATTTGAGAAAGCTGTTCTTAAAATGATTGTATAATCAGCATTGGTTAATTTCCAGTAGTCCCAACTTTCTGAAAAATTGGTCTGAATGCTTCCTGAAGCAGTGTCTGAGTTAAAATTCCAATTATCCCAATCTTCAGTAAATACAGTGGTAACATTTACCGTAGTATCGCCTAAATAAAACCGCCAATTGTCCCAATCTTCAGAAAAAACGGTTTCCATATCGGCCGCTTTGCTCTTAGTTGGGGAAGGATCATTGGGATCCTCTTTTTTGCAGGATAAAATGGCCAAGGGGATTATGAACAGGAGAATGAACTTCATTTTGATGTAAAAGATGAAAACATTAAGAATATCGATCAAAATCATTAATATCTAATAGGATAGAGTCAATGATACGACTGGACTCATTCAATTTTTTCAACAGGATTTTTACTTTATTCAGTTCTACCCAATAGAGGACACCTTTACTATCCATCTCCAATTCTGTAATTAATCTGCTTTCAAAAGACCGGTCTTGAAAGTAATTCACCGATTTTCGATAGTGAGGACCTCGGTATCCTGTTTTCAGATAATGTCTTAATAAAGAGGCGTAATGAGCGATTTCGGTTAATCGATCGGCATAAATAGCAGAGCTCACAACGGTTTTTTCAGAAGCCGGTAGATCATAAAAAGCACCTCCGCTAACCTGGAGTAGCTCATGTTCCCCCACATCATAAATCAAGGCGTCATCCGTAATGCCAGGAGCATTTTCTGAGGTTCCATACACATGTATTGAAAGTGCATTTTCATCTGAATGATTTGCCATTTGATGAATTAGGTCACCATCTACGGTAATAATTTCTTTGTCGTTCAATTTTTCCCTATAGGAGGTAACTAGAAAATTTTCTTGTTTTTCAAAAACGGTGTGTTCCAGAGTTCCAAATACCTGAACGGCTCCCCAGTTGGTATATCCGTGATTATGAATAGCTGTTGCATCATTAGGCGCCCAGGACATGACCATGATTTCAAATTGGGAATCTTTATAGATCAGGCTGCGGCCGTATCCTTCATTTTTAGGGTGATCAAAGTTTGTCCACTGATTCAATTCAGACTCTTTAATATCGGCATCTTTCAATAATTTCGAAATAATTTCAGGACTTTTTTCAAAGCTGGATTTAATGTTTTTTATGAATGTTTCAATAGAAACGGGTAGAGCAGTTCTTTTCATCTTAATCGTTCTGAATACAAAGATAAGTCAATCAATAAGGCTTCAGTCATGTTTTTTTAAATTGTTACAACATTTTTTCAATGTTTAATTGATAATTCAACATTGCTGTGGTAACCAAATTTAAATGTCCGTTATATCTGTGTGAAGAGAAGGGTTAGAATTTAGTTCCGGGACAGCACCATTTTTGGAGCGGTCTCGGCTAAATTTGATCTTATATCCGTATCTCCCAATAACAATTTAAGCCTATATTTTCCGTATACTGCCTAATCAGCCTATATTTACGTTGATTAGCAAGAATGATCCGAAGTTACAGCTACATACTACTGGGAATACTTCTTTGTGTAACATTCAATGGTTGGGGACAAACACTCTATGAAAAGACCTTCCCTTTTACACAAGACACCATTCAGTTTGATACCGTTTCTGTGTATCGAACCGGATTTGTGGTGCAAATTGGAGATAAAGAAATACCACAAAGTGATTACTTTTTAGACCCCCTCAAAGCCCTGTTAAAAATTAATTCTCAACAAGAAGCTGATCAAATCATAATACGTTACGAACCCACGCCGCTTAATTTTAACCAGCAGTTCTTCCACAAATCTCCCGATATCATTATTCCGGATACGATTACCGACATTGATCCCTATAAATTTTCCGTTTCTACCATGGAAGAGGACACCGATCTATTTGGCTCCAACAAATTAAGTAAACAGGGAAGTATTTCTAGAGGAGTGACGGTTGGTAATGCACAAAACCTTTCTCTACAATCTACTTTAAACTTACAATTGGATGGTCAAATCGGTCCAAATCTTTACCTCACCGGATCAATCTCTGATAACAATATCCCCTTTCAACCAGAAGGAAACACACAAAAACTGCAAGAATTTGATCAGGTCAAGCTCAAAGTCTACAACGATAATTTTGCCGTTATTGGCGGAGATTTTTGGCTGTATAAACCTAGCGGCTATTTCTTGAATTATACCAAACGTACCCAGGGAGTTTCTTTGGAGGGATACCATTCGGCAGATGCTTTTGGCTTAAAAGGAGAGGTATCTCACAAGTTAACCGGCGCATTTTCAAGAGGAAAATTTTCCAGAAACATCATTCAGGGAATAGAAGGCAATCAGGGTCCATATAGATTGAAAGGGGCGGATAATGAGCCGTATATTATCGTATTAGCAGGTACCGAAAAAGTATATATAGATGGTGAATTAATGCAAAGAGGTCAGGAATATGATTATGTAATAGATTATAATACAGCTGAGGTGACCTTCACAGCCAACCAGCTGGTAACAAAAGATAAGCGAATCATTGTAGAATTTCAATATTCTGACCTCAACTATGCCCGTTCGTTAATGGCCTATTCTGCTGAAATGAAAGGAGAAAAATACAAATCATGGTTCAATGTATATAGTGAGCAAGATGCTAAAAATCAAACCATTCAACAGACGTTGACCACTGAAAAAAGGCAGATATTATCAGAGGTGGGAGATAGCATTCAGGATGCATTTGCAAACAGTGTGGATAGCGTAGGTTATTTTGATAATAGGATATTGTATAAAATGGTAGATTCATTGGGGTATGATTCGGTTTTGGTGTTTTCAGTGAATCCGGATTCAGCAATTTATCAGGCATCATTTCAATTTGTAGGAGCAGGCAATGGAAATTACGTCTTTAAGCAGTTTACGGCCAATGGAAGGGTGTATCAGTGGGTAGCGCCTGTTTCCGGTGTGTCGCAGGGTGATTTTGAGCCGGTCCAGTTGTTAGTAGCACCCCAGAAAAAGCAAATGCTCAGTCTGGGGACATCCTATCATTTTGCAAAAAATATCTCTTCTTCCATTGAATTTGCCTTGAGTAACAGAGACATAAATACCTTCTCTTCTCTACATGGTGAAGACGATCAGGGTATTGCTGTCAAATGGCGCTGGAATTCCGAAAATAAATTGGACAAAGAAGAAAAATGGAAGTTGCAGACAAACGCAGCCTTTGAATACCAACAAAAAACTTTTGAGGCCATACAGTGGTTTCGTTCGGCAGAATTTGATCGCGATTGGAACGTACGTAACCAACCCTATCGTGGAGATCAAATTTTATCCAATGCAGAAATTAAATTTTTAGTTAAAAATACTGGCTCATTTGGTTTTGATATTGAGAACTTTATGTGGGGGGATGATTATCGGGGATTAAGAAATAATGTAAAAGCGAGAATCAATAAGAATGGATTTGATGCGGAAATAGATGGCAGTTGGCTACTTTCTGATGGTGCTGAAAAAACATCTTTTCTACGTCACAACAGTAAAATTACACAGCGAATTAAAGTATTAAAAGTAGGATTTGAGGATATCCATGAGCAAAATGAAAAGTTTATAAACAGCACGACTGATTTACAACAGTCATCTTACCGATTTTATGATTGGAAAGCATTTGTCTCTACTACGGACTCTTCAAAAAATCAAGTAGAACTCTATTACCGCGAAAGATACGACTGGTTTCCTGATTCATCTCGATTGACCCAGGCGACAAGAGCTAAAAATGTGGGTATGCAACTGAACTTTTTAAAAAATCCCAAAAATATTGTACGCTTAAACCTTAATTATAGAAGACTGGATGTGATTGATACCACTTTGTTTAACAGTAAACCTGAAAACACCATTCTGAACAGATTGGAACACCTTCTTCGAATTTGGAAAGGAGCCCTTACGGCTACTACCTTTTATGAACTCGGATCAGGATTAGAACTAAAAAGAGAGTTCATATTTATTGAAGTAAATACTGGACAGGGAACACATACATGGAGAGATTACAATAATGACGGAATAAAAGATTTAGGGGAGTTTGAGATCGCCGCATTTCAAGATCAGGGAAATTATATCCGTGTTTTCATTCCTACCAACACCTATGTAAGAACGTATAGCAATCAGTTCAACTCCAGTATTTTTCTGCGCCCCGGACGGCTTTGGCGTTCCAAAGAGGGAATACGCAAGTTTTTATCGCGTTTTTCTGATCAGGTGGTGTACAAAATCAACCGAAAAACAAGTTATGAGGATAATTTCAATGCCTTCAACCCTTTTGTTTATGACATAGCCGATACCAGTTTAGTTTCTATTGGAACATCCTTCAGAAACACATTTTATTTTAATAAGACCAATACCGTTTTTGGTGCCAATTATTCTTTTCAGGAGAATGGATCAAAAATCTTGTTATCCAATGGATTTGATTCACGTCTTAACACTTTTCATGAAATTCGCATTAGATGGAACCTAAGTAAGTACTACAACCTGCGTGTGAATGGCGTTTTAGGAAGAAAGAGAAGTAACAGCGATTATGCACCGGCTCGTAATTACGCCATTGATTATAATGAAATCGCTCCCACTTTCTCTTACCAGCCTAATACTACCCTAAGAATAAGTGTAAATGGGAAGTACGCAGAAAAGAAGAACAATTCAGACCTAAAAGAGGCGGCGATCATAAGAGATGTCGGTTTTGATTTAAGATATAATCAGGCAAAAAAAGGAAGCTTTAATGTTCAGGCAAATTATATTCTGATTACGTACACAGCTTCCTCTAATACTTCCATTGCCTTTGAAATGTTAGAAGGTTTAAAAGCCGGTAACAACTTTACCTGGGGACTATCTTACCAAAGAAAAGTAGCCAAGAATCTTCAGTTGAATTTTAATTATAACGGACGAAAGTCTGAAGACAACAATGCAATTCATGCCGGCGGAATGGAGTTGAGGGCGTTTTTCTAACTCAAGCTACCTTCACTTACCGGGTTTTCCCCATTTTGATCGATATAAACCCGATAAAATCTGTAATTTCGTGATTCAATTCAAACAGTATATGGAAGAAAAAGACATGAAGTTCGGCACAAAAGCGATTCATGCAGGAGTAAAACCTGACCCGGCAACGGGGGCAATTATGACTCCTATTTACCAAACCAGCACTTATGTTCAGGAAGAAGTGGGTAAACACAAAGGGTATGAATACTCCAGGACACGGAATCCAACAAGGGACGCTTTAGAAAAAAATATAGCTGCCATTGAAAACGGAAAATTCGGCGCCTGTTTTGGGAGTGGATTAGCGGCCATTGACTGTGTCTTGAAAATGCTAAATCCCGGTGATGAAGTGATTTCAACCCATGATCTTTATGGAGGGACGTATCGTCTATTTAAAAGTATTTTTGAAAAATACGGCATTAAATTTCACTTTATTGGAATGGAAAATGCCGCTAGTATTGAAGAATACCTGAACAAGAACACCAAGCTCATTTGGGTAGAAACACCTACCAACCCTATGATGAGCATTATTGACATTGAAGCCTGTGCAGCAATCTCAAAAAAACATAACATAATACTGGCGGTGGATAACACCTTTGCAACGCCTTATTTGCAGAATCCACTTGATCTGGGGGCAGATATCGTGATGCATTCGGTCACCAAATTTTTAGGAGGTCATTCGGATGTTGTAATGGGAGCCTTGGTTTGTAATGATAAAGAAATTGCTAATGAAATGTACAGGATTCAAAACTCTTCCGGAGCAATTACAGGTCCTATGGATGCTTTCTTGGTATTGCGGGGAATCAAAACCTTGCATTTGAGAATTCAAAGACACTGTGAAAATGCAGAAAAAATAGCTGCTTTTTTACTTACTCATGATAAAGTAGATAAGGTGTATTGGCCCGGTCTTGAAAATCACCCCAATCACGTCATTGCAAAAAAGCAAATGCGAGGTTTTGGAGGGATGATCTCTTTTACGTTAAAGGGAAACAAAATGCAAGATGCACTCGATATCCTGAAAAAAACAAAAATCTTTGCCCTTGCTGAATCACTGGGGGGTGTAGAATCACTAATCGGACATCCGGCCTCAATGACACACGCCGCAATTCCAAAAGAAGAACGTGAAAAATCAGGCGTTGTAGATTCACTGATCAGAATGAGTGTTGGAGTAGAAGATGTGGATGATCTGATTGCAGATTTGAAAAACGCATTAAAATAAAAAAGATGAATGTAGAAGAAATTGCACCGAAAAAAGCGGTAGAAGCGGTTAATTCAGGCAGTATTTTTGTAGACGTCCGTGAGCCCTACGAAGTAGAAGAAGTGGCCTATGGAGTAAATCACCTGCATATTCCCCTGGGAGATATACAGCAAAGAATGGATGAGTTGCCTAAGGATAAACAAATCATTATAGGATGCCGTAGCGGAAAAAGAAGCATGAATGCCTGTATGTTTCTAAAAATGCAGGGATACGAATCGGTTAAAAATCTGGAGGGTGGAATGATCGCCTGGTTAGAAAATGACTGTCCAACACAATAAACTGGCTTATGTCACCGGATCCTCAAGAGGGGTGGGACAAGCGCTTGTGGAGCTGCTGCTGAAAAAAGGGTTTCATGTAATTGGTTTATCGAGAACCAATCAACTGGAGGCCAAAAATTTCACCTTTATAGAATTGGATCTCTCCGATCTATCGAAAGTGAAAAAATTTGATTTTTCAATGCTTGCAAAGCAGGTAATTTTGGTCAATAATGGAGGCGTTTTGGGGGAGGTTGCTCCCGTTGGTGATGTGAGTAACGAGAGCATTGAGAAAACCATGAAGGTGAATACGCTTGCTCCACAGATCCTGATGAATAATTTTGTAAAGTCTTTTCGTGAACAATCCGGCAATTTTCATATTTTAAACATCAGTTCAGGTGCAGGAAAACGACCGGTACCCTCCTGGGCCACCTACTGTGCGTCAAAAGCAGCATTGGATCTGTTTTCTGAGACCCTGGCTGAAGAATTACAATGGGAAGAGAAAGAAAATTGGCACGTACACTCTTGTGCCCCCGGAGTGGTGGACACCAAAATGCAGGATGAAATACGTTCTGTTTCTGAAGCTAAGTTTAGAGATGTGGAGCGATTTAAAGCACTAAAAACCAACAATGAACTACTCTCTCCTCAAACAGTTGCAGAGAAATTGTATCAAATTATAGAGCATCCGGAAAAATTTAAAGAAGTAATTATTTCCGTAAGGGAACTGTGAATCCACTTAAAACGTTTTTCTTCCGTTTGACACTCTACAGGATAAATAATTCACCCCTTTCACTACCTTGTGCTTGACTGTTTGCCATAATTGTGGTAAATTGTACAATCAACTATGTTAAACCGCAATTCAGAAAGTCACTGAAATCTGAAGAGCAACCATGAAAAAAACAGATGAATAAACTTTTACTCTCCTTGGTAATTTTACTGAGCATTTCTTCTTATTCACAAGAAGTAAATCATCAAAATCACACACATTACGGACCTGAAAATCCGGATTATTGTGCAAATAATATCGTCCGTGATAGAGTGTTTGAAGAACATCCTGAACTAGCTGTTCAGGACAGTATAGACCGTGCCAATTTCGAAATCGAATACCGGCAGTATTTGCAAGAGTACGATCCAAATGCACGATCTACTTATGTGATTCCGGTGGTCGTTCACATCTGCCACTTAGGTGGGGTAGACAATATTTCTGATGAGCAAGTATATGACGCTATTGAGAAGTTGAACGCAGATTTTAGTGCAACCAACAGTGATGTGGGAAACACCGTGTCGCCTTTTGATGCTATTGTTAGTGATGCCGATATTGAATTTAGATTAGCTACTAAAGACCCGAATGGTATTTGTCATCCGGGAATAACCAGAACATATACTGAAAACACCGTACATGACGGCGACAATGATTTAGTGGCAGATGTTTATAATGAACACGGTAACTGGCCACAAAATAGATATATGAATGTGTTTGTTTGTCAAGATCCGGCTGGAGCAGCAGGATACACCAATAATCCGGCCAACTGGTATAGCGCAACCGGTATGGGGGGAAGTATTTATATGCGGCACGACTATATGGGTACAATAGGTACCGGTAGCAACACGGCTCGTCATACTTTATCACATGAGGTGGGACATTGGTTAAACTTATCCCACTGTTGGGGCAGCAACAACAATCCCGGTCAATCCGGAGCATGTAGCGAAGATGATTATGTGGATGACACCCCCCGTACTATCGGATGGACAATTTGTGATATAGATGGAAATACTTGCAGCAATGATGATACAGATGGGTATTGGACTTCTGATGTGATTGATAATGTGCAGAATATCATGGAATATTCTTATTGTTCTACCATGTTTACGCAAGGGCAAGCTGCTAGAATGCACACAGCGCTAAATAGCTCAACAGCACAACGAAATAATTTATGGACAGCTTCTAATTTGGCAGCAACAGGTACAGATGGCCCCGGCGATTTATGCGAAGCGAAATTTTCTTCAAACACACGCGCCATTTGTGTGGGGCAATCGGTAGAGTTTACGGATGAATCGTACCACAATGTAGTTGGTAGATCATGGTCTTTTAATGGAGGGTCACCTGCCACATCAACGGCTATTGACCCTGTGGTTACCTATAACACACCAGGGGTATATGCCGTCACTTTAGACGTTACAGACGGAACAGCCAATCAATCGACAACCGTAAACGAATACATTGTTGTTTTATCCGATCCGGGTGAAATAGTTCCCTATTCTGAAGGGTTTGAAGATCTCTCAGCTGTTCCCGACAACCTCAATTGGATGATCTTTGATGAAAGTGAAAACGGAAGTTGGGAGTTGACCACAGCACTAGGAGCAAGTGGCTCACCAAGCTGTGCAGTACTTGCCAATTACGGAGTGAATGACGGATCTATAGATGAATTGATTTCAGCACCTATTGACCTGAGCAATGTGGATGGAAGTGATCCTATCATCTTTAATTTTGAATATGCCTACCGAAAAGTTGATGCTTCGGATGATGAGTGGTTGCAATTCTATATTTCAAAAGACTGTGGAGAAACCTGGGTATTACGAAAAAATTTACACGGGGATGGTTTGAGTGAAGTTACAGCCAGCACAAGTTATGTTCCGGTAGGTTCCGGAGATTGGTATTCTGTTGATGTTACCAATATCGGCTCTGATTATTACGTATCCAACTTCAGATTTAAGTTTGTATTTGAAAATGACGGAGGAAACAATCTTTATATTGACAACATCAACTTGTATCCGGCTTCTATGACCGGAATCATTGAGCAAGATAAGGTCAAATCCCTTACTGTTTATCCAAACCCAACAAATGGTACGACTTATTTAAAACTAAATGCGAAGAGTGATCAGGAATATGCGATACGACTGCTTTCTGCCTTAGGTCAGGAAGTGAGTACTATTCATCAGGGAAATCTAGCAGAAGGAGTCAATAAAATTGAATTGAGTACAGATCATCTTGCAAAAGGAATTTATATTATTGAAGTAAAAAGTGAAGGACAATTGCAAACTGTAAAACTAATTAAGAAATAAAATCTACCTCCATGAAAAAAATAATAACACTTACTCTAATGACTTTTCTGTTGACACCATTACTGGCACAGGAAAATGGCGTCTGCGGATTTGATGAACACAATGAAAGGTTGCTGAATTTAAATCCGGGCGCAGAACAAGAAATTCATCAAGCAATTATGCGGGCAAAGAGTGCTGCCAGTTCAATGAACGATCGGGCAGTAATCGGCATTGTTCCTGTTGTTGTCCATGTGATACATGATGGAGGCCCGTCCAATATTACTTATGATCAAATTTTATCGGGAATTCAAGTCCTTAATGAAGATTACCAAAAAATGAATGCAGACACAGGAAGTGTACGTAATACAGCAGATGCTCCTTTTGAAGCGGTTGCAGCAGACTCAGAAATACAATTTGAATTGGCAAAAATTGACCCCAATGGGCAGTGCACCAATGGAGTACAAAGGCGCTATAACCCTGAGGCCGGAGTGAACGCAGATGATGGTGTTAAATTTTACAGCTCAGGAGGATTGGATGCCTGGCCCAGAGATTCATACCTTAATATTTGGGTAGTTACTTCAATTGACGGTTCAGGAGGAGGAACAACTTTGGGCTATGCACAGTTCCCTTATTTTGGAGCTGCAAATACGTACGGCGTAGTGATTCGTCATGATCGTATGGGAAATACAGGTACGGCAACTTCAAATGACCGAACATTAACGCATGAATTGGGTCATTGTTTTGGTTTGCTTCACACCTTTCAAGATGGCTGCTCTACTTCAGATTGTTCAGCCGGAGGAGATTATTGTTGTGATACACCACCGGTAAGCGAAGCACAATGGTCTTGTTCTACTTCACAAAACACCTGTACTGGAATTCCTACCAATGATCATTATGGATTTGATGCCTATGACCAATTTGAAAATTATATGAGCTACAGCCCTTGTCAATATATGTTTTCTGAAGATCAAAGGGATATTATGCAAGGTAATTTTACCGGAATTGGATTTATGCAGGATTTAATTTCTCCTGCCAATGCTACTGCTACAGGTGTAGGATCTCCAGCTCAGTTGTGTAAAGCTGAATTCTCATCAACACGCACGGTTATTTGTCAAGGTCAAACAGTGGATTATTCAGATGAATCTTATTTCAATGTAACGGACAGAACCTGGACTTTTGATGGCGGTACACCAGCCACTTCTAATGACCCCAATCCGGTTGTAACATATAATACACCGGGCGTATATAGTGTTACGCTTGAAGCTACAGATGGAACTGGCGTGGTATCAACTATTGAAACGGATTATGTTACAGTGTTAGCTGGTCCGGGAGAATCAATTCCGTATATAGAGAGTTTTGAAGAATACACCTCTCTTCCAGACAATGAGAATTGGTTGATTGAAAATGAAGATGGGGGGCAAACCTTTGTAATTCAGTCTGGATTTGGTGCTAGTGGAGACCAATGTATAAAATTGGCAAATTTTGGATTAACCAATCAATCAAAAGACCATTTAGTATCCGGAACAATTGATTTAAGTGGAGTAGATCCCGCAGACGATATTATTTTTACATTTAAGTATGCCTATCGTAAGCGTTTAACTGCAAATGATGAGTGGTTGCGTTTCTTTATCTCAGGAGACTGTGGTCAATCCTGGACATTGAGAAAAAATATTCATGGTGATGACTTAAGTGATCAGACACAAACAACAGCTTTTACACCTACTGAAGATGACTGGGTAGAGGTAGAGATCACAAATATTAATTCAGCCTTTTACATTGATAATTTCAGGTTTAAATTAGAGTTTGAAAATGACAATGGAAACAACATCTATTTGGATGATATCAATATTTCTTCGGGAGCTATGGCAAGCCTAATTGAAGATCCAATTGCAGATAATCTCAGTGTCTATCCAAACCCCGTTAATAATCAAATGGAAATCAAGATGGATGTTTACGATACAGCAGATTATACAATTACTTTGACAAATGCATTGGGTCAGCAGCTGGCGATTGTTTATCAGGGGGAGATTGTCTCCGGGCAAACAAAAATTATTTATGATACTTCTGAACTTCCGGCGGGGATGTACTTTTTGAATATTGAAGCGAATGGAAGTATGGAAACAACCAAGGTGATAAAGCAATAATATCTTTGAAAACAGCAAAAAGATCCGGACACTTTCCTGTGCATCCGGATTTTTTTGTTCAATTCAGTTGAAAAGTGATAGGAATGATAATTCGCATAGTGGTTAAGCGACCACACTAGCCGCCCCTGACTTCGACACTGGGACACCCTAAATTAGGTCTTTTCAGTCAGCCTGCGGTTGCAGTTTGGCAACAAACTCCGTCAGGGTTCAAAACCCCTGACGGAGTTGCCATGCATGGCAACGCAAAGCTGCAATACGCAGGGGCAAATAACCCCCTTTGGATCATTAGAAAATAATCTGAATTAACCCGGATTATTCGTGAAACTTGTATTCCCTTTTAAGGAAAAAGAAGTGAGTAATAACAACCAATGATTTCACAAATCAAATATAAGTATAAGCTGTGAAAAAGAAAGATCAAAAGAAACGTAAATTTTTCATAGATAGCTGAAAATAAAAAATCCATCTACTTTGGAGTGATGGATTACCTATTATCAAAAGAAATCAATTTTACTTACCGTCTTCTTCTTCTTCGAAATCTTCGTCTTCATCCGGGTCTACAATGTTACCATCCTCGTCAAAATCCGGGTCTTCATCCGGATCTTTAACTCCATCAAAATCAGTGGTGGGAATGTCAGTACTTCCCTTTGTGCCGTTGTTATGAAAACAATCACCACCATCACTAGTCGTTTGGTCTTTTGTGAAAAACGGCTTAATCTCTTCTTTCTCACAAGAAGAAATCCCTATAATTAGGGCGATTACAAATGATATGTAGACTATTCTTTTCATTTTTTTATACTGAAATGTACACAGTCACTAACAAATATACCATAATAATAGTCTTAAAACAAGAAATTTAACATTTTTTTTTATCCGTCGGGGTTTAGATTCATCCCCATCTTTATAATTACTTTGGTTCCAATGGGCTTACCGCTTGTGTCATTTAGTTGATAAGGACCAATAATCATGAGATGGTCTCCGGTAAGTTTTCGCAACAATTCAATCCGCCTATTTGTGATTTCCATCCCTTTAGAATCGTGATCTCCGGTCATGGGATCTTTTTTTCTTTGAAGGGTGCTGTCTATTCCAACCCCGTCATCAGAAACTTCAAAAACCACATCTCCCAATTCTTTAAAAATATTGATGTGAATCTTTCCCATTCTGTCTTCTAACGGAAGTACACCATGAATAATTGAATTTTCTACAAAAGGTTGCAGAATCATACTCGGAATCTCAATTTCTTCTGTGTCTAAATCTGCTGCTACATTGATTTCGTAATCAAATTTTTCCTGAAAACGCATTTTTTCCAAAGAAAGGTACAATTGGATGCGTTCAATTTCTTCTTGAAGACTAACAATAAAATTGTTAGATGTAGAACTGTCCAGGTTTTTTCGGATCAATTTGGCAAAACTAGATAAATATTTATTCGCACTCAACTTATCTGAGCTATTGATGAAATACTGTATGGAGTTCAAAGAATTAAAAATGAAATGACGATTCATAGAAGCATTCAGGGATTGTTGCTCTAAAAACAACAAACGGTTTTTATAACCTAACTTTTCGTTTTCCTGTTTCTGTTTTATCGCCTTTATGCGCACTTGAAAAATCAATAGGATAAGTAAAAAACCGAACAGGGAAAGTGAAATGGTGAACCACCATGTTTTCCAAAAAGGAGGAAGCACGGTGATCTGAATATGCTTTATCTCTGACCAGATAAAACTCTTATTGGTGGCCCTGACCTGAAATTCATATTCACCGGGAGCAACATCTGAATAGGTAGCGTATTTTGCCTGTGATAAAGGTGACCAGGAGTCGTGAGCCCCCACCAGTCGATACTCATATAAAACAGATTCAGGGTTTTTTAAGTTAATCCCTATAAAATCAAAAGTAAGGTGGTTTTGATTATAGGGAAGAGTAATGGCGTTGGGCACCTCCTTATTTGTTCCGTAAGAAACTTCAAAACGATCATAATCAAACCCTTCCATGAATAGTCGAATTCCGGTGAAATGGAGTTCAGGACTTTTAAAATCAAAAAGTATATGGTCAAGAGAAGGGTCGATTCGTGCAAGCCCTACAGAAGTTCCCACCCAAATATTTCCTGAATAATCTTCATACAAGGCATTGTGGTTAGATTCTAAATTGATCAGCCCTTCTGCGGTTCCGTATCGAAAAAGGCGGTAATCATATAAGTTTTGTTCATTCCCAGAAATGCGATAAACACCGCTCATGGTTGAAACCCAAATGTTATGATCCTTACTTTTGATCAGACCTAAAATAGTTTTTGATTTAAAATCAGACCGGTCCAGGTCAAAAGGAACAACGCCATGCTCCGGAAGTTTTACATATAAACCATTCTCTGTCCCTATCCAAAGGTTTTTTCTGTCGTCAACCACAACAGAGTTGATATTTGTTTCAGGGATTTTAATGGTGTCGATTTGTACAACACTGTTGGATGTGCTCATAGCGAACAAGCCATTTCTACTCGCCACGTAAAGAGTTCCGTTTTCAACATACAACTGGTTTATATTCATGTTTTTAGTTTCTTCCAAAAAATGTACATTCGTACCGTCATACCGATAAATTCCCGAAGTACCCCCAAAATAATAGTGATTATTTTCAATGACAATACTTCTTATTTTGGCGTTTATTTCTTTACTTACCTTGTTTTCGGTGAGTTTACCATGTTCTAAACAATGAACTCCCTTTGAGGTGCCTACCCAACATCTACCCTGCTTGTCTACAACAGTAGTCCATACGGAATTATCTTTTAAACCGTTTTTTTGATGGAGGTGAAACACATACTCTTTGTTGAAGTCAATTTCATTCAATCCCTCACGGTACGTACCAAAAACAAAAGTGCTATCGGGGTATTGGGAGATACTCATAACAATGTTTGAGCTCAAACCGTCTTCAACAGAAAATGAGGTGATTGATTTCCCTAAAAATTTTAATATACCATTGCCGTCAGTACCTAGCCAATAATTGTTTTCCCGATCAATATAACTACAAATGAGACGTTCATTGATTAATCCATTTTCTTGCGTAAAATAGGTGATTCTTTCATTTGTGATTTCCACCCCCCCACTGATGGTAGAGCATAGAATCACTTCATCATGGACATACATGGATCTGATCCGATTAAAATCAAGGGGATATTGGTATAAACTATCTTTTTTTAAATGGTAATTCCACACCCCTTCTCCAAAAGTTGAAAAAATGAGTTCATTGCGGATCATGTCCAGATCAGAAATGTTATACTGAAGGAAGCTGCTATCTTTAAAAGCAGTATAATTTGCTCCGTCAAAGGAGTAGATTCCGGTTTTTGTACCACAAACCAGCGTGTTATCATCCAAAATTTGTAGGGCTCGGATGTACAGGTTTTCAGCATCATCTTTAAATGGAATCTGTTCAAAATGATCGTCATTTAAAACATACAGACCGGTGTTGGTAGCGATAAATAATTTCCCCTGAAATTGATCTATATCATTGACTCGTAGGGGTTCTTTAAAAAAATAAGGAATGAATTTGTCCTCATCAAATCGGGCTAGCCCTTTAGGAGTACCCACCCACATGATTCGATCCTGATCAAAAAATATTTTTTCAACTTTATTATCTGGAAGGCCGTTTCCCATGGAATAATTAGTAAAATCCAGCCCGTTAAATTTACTCAAGCCGGATTCTGTTCCGATCCACAGATATCCCCATTCATCCTGTATAATTTCGTTGATTTGCGATTGTGCCAAACCGTCATCAACGGTATAATTGGTAAAGCTATACTGCTGTGTAAATCCGCTAAAAGCGAATAAAAGCGTTAAAAAAAGGAGAAATAACTTCACTTAAAGAGCTTTCAGTGTTTTAACGAAGGCAGAAACCCGATTTCTGGCTACCGATAATAATTTCCCGTTTTTCAACACAGCAAAATGCCCATCTTCATGAAGATATTCTTTTAAATATTGCATATTGATGATATGTGATTTATGGATGCGATAAAAAATACCGGGATTTAAAATGCCTTCATAGATCTTAAGCGTTCGGGTATCAAGATACCTTGTGCCATCATTAAAATATAGCACAGTGCAATTTCCGGAGGCCTCCAGGTATACAATATCTTCAATTTCAATGAGCTTTATTCCTTTTGTGTGACTGATGGCTACTTTATTCCCATACCCTTCAGATTGCATTGAGCTGGAAAGGTTTTTGATCGATTCAAAATACGTCTCAAAATTATCCGGGTGTTCAGTAAATGTGTTTTTTACCTGAATTACCCGATCAACAGCATCTTTCAAATCTTCAATATCGATCGGTTTCAATACGTAATGAATAGCATTTGCCTGAAAAGCCCGTAAGGCATAATCTTTAAATGCTGTAACAAAAATAACCAGAAAATCTCGATTCTCTAGCGATTCTAGTAATTCAAAACCTTCAGAGCCACTGGGCATACGAATATCTAAAAAAACGACATCCGGTTTTTTGTCTTCAATCAATGAGCGCGCCTCTTTTATTGTCCCGGCATCACCAATGATTTCAATTTCGGGACAGTAGTCCTCAAGTAGCATGCTCAAGTTTTTTCTGGCCAGGTCTTCGTCATCAACAATTATAGCATTCAGCTTCATAAGTTGTGTTTTTCATCAAAAATTAGTCGTTATCAACAACAATGCTGCAAAGAACAGCTTGAAATTATTTTCAATTCAAAGTAAGCAGTTCATTACCATAACGGTAAATATAATCAATAATAGGCGATTGTCTGAAACCGAAGAATTCCATTTTTATACATTTCAATAAAAGAATCATGCTTTAGGGTTTTTTAACAAAGGAAAAGCAATATGTATCTAGTAACTTTAAGTATGAAAAAATCTAAAATTATGTTTATGATGAACAGTATACACTTTCCCAATGCTAGTAAAATATGGATCTTTAACGATAACGGAAACTAGTCATTTGAGGGTCAAACCAATCATTTAAAAGAGGCTGTCTCAAAAGAGACAGCCTCTTTTTATTGTACTGATTTTTTGCTCGTTTTAACGATTTAATTCTTCTTTTACGATACCGGATATTAAAGCCCCGTCGGCTTTTCCTTTCAATTCACCCATTACCGGGCCCATTACTTTTCCAATATCTTGCGGGCCGGAGGCTCCTACGGCTTGAATTTTTGATTGAATCACTTTTCTCACCTCTTCTTCAGACATCATTTCAGGGAGATATGCTGAAATTACCTCTGCCTGAAATTTCTCATCAGCGGCCAAATCTTCTCGTCCCTCTTTGATGTACAATTCATAGGTTTCTGTTCGCTGCTTGTGCAACTTCATGACGATCTTGTTTTCTGTCTCTTTTGTTATTTCTCCACTACCACTTGTAGCTTCCAGCAACAATTTAGATTTGATATCTCTCAGTGCATCCAACTTCTCCTTTTCTCTCGCCTTCATAGCGATTTTAATGTCTTCGTTGATTCGTTCAGTTAAACTCATTTGATTTCCTGTTTATTGAATAACAAAAGTAAAGGAATTTTCTGGAAACTACCTATCCTCTTCATTCTCTATATAGTCGTTCCTTAAAAAACAAGGTTTTTATTTCTCTCCAAGATTAAAGATATTAG
>JBBDID010000022.1:0-32425 GCA_040880585.1 Crocinitomicaceae bacterium
CTAATATCTTTAATCTTGGAGAGAAATAAAAAACTTGTTTTTTAAGGAACGACTAGTTATTGCCGATTGGGTAGAAGACAATGAAACACTTGACTTAATCAAAAAGGCAGGCGGAGAAGCATTTTTTGTAAAATGTGATGTGTCCAGTGAAGTTGATATCCAGTTGCTGATGAAAAAAACCATTGACAAATATGATAAATTGGATTACGCCTTTAATAATGCAGGTGTAGAAGGAGCTACTGCTCCAACCCACGAATGTTCCAATGAAAACTAGGAACACACTATTGGAGTAAACCTTAAGGGCGTGTGGTTATGTATGAAATACGAAATTGAGTTAATGCTCAAACAAGGTAATGGAGCAATTGCAAATAATTCTTCCATAGCTGGTTTGGTAGGATTTCCGGGAATTCCTGCCTATGTAGCATCCAAACACGGAGTGATTGGTTTAACAAAAAATGGTGCATTGGAGTACGCCAAATCAGGTATTCGTGTGAACGCTGTTTGTCCAGGGGTTATCAAAACTTCAATGATTGACCGTTTGACCGGAAAAGACAAAGAGGTAGAAAAACAGTTTGAAAGCATGGAACCTATCGGACGAATGGGTGAGCCTGAGGAAGTAGCTGAGGCGGTTATATGGCTTTGTTCTGATGCCTCTTCTTTTGTTACCGGACACGCAATGACAGTGGATGGCGGTTGGGTGGCACAATAATTTATTAACACGAAATTTTTTTCAAACATAGATGTTTCAATTAAAATTTTGCTCCTTATCACAGCTTTAGGAAGACATTAATCTGGACATTTTTTCGTTCCATTTTGGCTGCGCACTAGTATCGGAATTCACTTACAATAAATTTTCGGTGAACGCAGTAAATTGCTAATTTTGCTCAATCGTCAGGAAAAATAAAGCAAAATGCTACGTAACACTTTTAATATTTAATAAAAATCTAATTAATCTGTGCTACCGATCGACCTATTCTAAAGGTGAAATTTATGAAAGATAATAAAATGCTAAATTATATTGGAGCGGTATTAGAAAATATGCCAATTGACTGGTTGAAGCTAACAACACATAGGCTAGATATTTATAATGAGACATTGGCTAAGACCCAGTTTTTGGAACAGTTTGAAACCTTATTTAAAGCCAACAATTCTGAACCATCAGTACTCAGTGAATTACCCACCGCTTTTGACTATATTCGATTAGGCCATCCATTATCTTGCATACTGGAATGGGGTATCGCTAACTTAAATGATCTCAAAGCAGAAAATGTCATTAGTTTTTCTTCCAGGACGATTCCTGTTTTGGCAATTCTGAGAAAAAATTTATTAGATAATAGGAACACCCAAATTCTATATACAGATGAATTACCGGATTATTTTGACACTGAAATACTGCAGCGTGTTTACGGTTACAAGTTTGAATTAAAAAAAGTTGAGGATATAGAAGATATTTCCGGCTTTGATGGTAGTACTATCTTCATTTCACAGCAAGATGAAATGGGTGATTTTGACTTCAGCTCAAAAATCGACTTTTTTATCAATGCTCATACTCAGCTGGGAAGTATATTATTAGTAAATGGTGAGAAAAATGAGCATTATATTTCAGAAATTCAGCATGTTCGAAGAAGGGAGACCATTGCCATGACCCCGGCCGATTGTTATTCTGCCTTACAGCTTCTCATAGGTAAGTCTTCTATCGGTAATAAGAAAAGTGATGCAGACGCAAACAAACAACTTGTCATAAATTCAATTAAAGAGATTACCGGTACAGAAACCAAGGCGCTAATAGGTTCTTCTGGATTATCTATTCAATATGCGATAATGATGGGGCTAATTCACAATGCACTGGAAAAACATAAAGGAAAAGCCATCAAAATTATTGTTCCCCCAAATTGTTATGGTGGAACAAATGACCAGGCAAGACGAGTTGCTGCTTGCATTGATAAGGTTGAGGTGGTGGATTTACCGGTGGATGGTGATCACAATATGGTTCAAAGCATTGATATTATTTTAGATAAAGTGGCGAAGGAAGATGCTGTCCCTTACATAATTGCTGAAATTCCAACAAATCCCAGAGTTGAAGTTCCCGATCTTAAAAAATTGAAGACTGTTTTAAGCGCATCCCGCAAAACAAGCAAGGGTGAAGCTGCTGTTGATCCGGTTTTTATTTTAGATCAGACATTTTGTCCTAACGTACACTTTTTAGGTGAAGGTGAAATACTTTCAACAGTCAGAACCATTTCTTATGTTAGCGGATCAAAATTCCCGAGCGGAGGAAAATGTACTGCTGGCTACTGTGTAGCGAATAAGAAAGCCGAAGATTTGTTAGAAAAAATAGAAAAGCATCTAAGACTTTGCGATAATGAGGCTACAGATCTTCAGATTGAAATATTAGCAAAACAATTACCTTCAATGAAACAAAGGATTAATGATGCGTACAAGAATACACGTGAATATGTGAATTTCATCAAGGATGTTTTACCGTCGGCTAAAATCAATTTCGTTTCAGAAGAGTTGGCGAAAGAAGGGTTTACCCCATCTGTGTTTTCATTAGACCTTCCTACTAAAGGCAATACTGATGAAGAAAGAGAAGCTTATAAAAGAGCATTAAATAATAAATTAATCAATTTAATGATTAAAGAAATCCCTAGTGAAAGTAAATACTGTGTGAGCTATGGGCAGCTAAAAGGATGTTATTGGACCATCCCCGCAACATCTACTCAAGGCACTACAAAAGAAGGCGACAAAGATTATATTGCCCGTGTTTCACTATCTCCTGATATGGACCTTGAACTTCATAAAAAAGTCTTTTTAGCTTTTGTTGAAAGTATTTGATTTTGATGAGGTGGAGGGAGCCTATAAATTTGCACTTAACTGTTCCGATAGCTTAAAGAATTTCTTAAACTCAATAAAAAAGGGTCTGTAGCACAGCTACAGACCCTTTACCTTAAAGTAAGGTATATTATTTAATAGTTATCCTTTGAACAGATAAACCTTCAGAAGTCAGAATTCGGATAAAATAAACACCGCTTTCTTCTTTACTCAGGTCAAAGCTTTCAGTAATATAATTGTTATTTACTTTGGCTTGAGCTGACTGAATCAGCTTACCGTCAAGAGATCGGATTTCAATTGCTTCAATTGTAACACCGCTTTCTAAAGTAGCCTGTAATTCAAATTGACCGGTACTTGGGTTCGGGAAGATATTCACTCCTGAAAGACCGTTGTACTCGTCTATTCCCAGACAGTCTACAAAGAATACTACAATGGTGTCACTGTTGGTACAACCATCAGCATCCGTAGCGGTAACTGAATATTGTCCGTTAGAAGTGACAGTCTCTGTTGCGCCGGTATTTCCTGAAGGCGACCATAGGTGATCAGTTAAACCAGAACCGGGATTAAGGATGACATCACCGTTTTGTTCACAAGCGGTTGAATCGGGTCCTAAATTAACATCCGCAGGTGCAGTCTGTATAGCCTGAATAGGTATTCTGATAGCAGAACAAGGATCTGCACCAAAGTATAAGCGTCCATTAAATGATCTTGGATCGTTAACTCCCCCAAAAGGAGAACAAAGCCCTACACCCGTAGTAATTGTTATGCTGCCATCCGTGTAGGTATTAGCACCATTTGTGTACTGCGCATCATACTCTACATAAATTGCAATAGTTTGACCACTTGGAATAGTGATGGGTGTATTGAGTGTAATCAGCTCTGAAGGTAACCCTGCTCCACCTGAAGCTATGTTATAAGTACCTTCAGTCGTCCAGGCAGCAGCATTGGTTTCGCTACCTACGTAAGTACCCGTTCTATAGTGCACCGTAACAGGTATTGACGTTCCTGCTGCAACACCACTGTTTACACGTAAAGCGGTTAAGTTTTCAGTACCGACTGAAGAGATGTCAAACATGGCTCCGCCACCACATCCGTTACCACCTGCAAATGTAGTCTCTAAACTATCTACACCTCCTGAAGCATATTGCAAGTAGTAGGTATCCTGAGTAGTAATGGATGGAACATCAAAAGTAGTTCCTGTTCCAACCATAGTACCGCCACTTGCTGCATCCCACCACTCAAATAAAGAAACATAACTACTGTCCCCATACAGGGTTGTGTAATCAAAGCCACAGCTTGGATAACTTCCTCCTGAAGGTTCAAAAGGAATAAAGTCCGCAGTAGCATTGTAAATGGTATCATTGGAAGTGTTCTGATCACCAGGATACTGTGTATAAGCCGTCATAGTAATAGCCCCTCCATTATAGGTGTCAATAGTTCCGACAACGAATGTATCCACGTCACTATAATTTAGTGTACCGGTGTAAGTTGCGTTGAGTGTAGTAGTAACTACCCCGGTAATATTTACTTCTACCGGCAGTGAAGTAATAGGGTTCCCTCCGTTATTTGAGAGTACTACTTTAACTTCGTAAGCACTGTCACCGCAAGTAAGTCCTTTAGGCTGAGCAATACTAAGCAATACTGCATCATCATCCAAAGATGTGTATTCATCTGCTCCGATATCTACATTGACTCCCTGAGGTCTTAGTTCTCCGTCGATATCTACTGCAATACCTACAGAACTTCCCAAGTCGTCAAAAAGAGGAGAGATTATATGTAGGTCATTGGGACCGAAAAAATCCGGATCCATTTCAACTGAATTCACATTTTGTGAAGGTTGTGCAGTTTGCCATGCCACTAAGTCAACATAATCATTCAAGTTTTCACGGATTAAAGTAGGCCCGTTTGTAAAATAACTGTTGTAATTGAATGCATTATTATTGGTAACAATATCTGCATTTGTTTCAAAGGCGTAATCTGTTCCTCCGTAGAAGATATTGTTTCTCACATCACAATCAATTAAGTCAAAGGCATAACAAGCCGGACTTGTAGTTGCTTCTGTATAGACAGAGTTGTGCCAGATATTGACCATTTCCACATCATTGAAATAGAAGCCATAGTCTGTAGAGCTACTTACCATATTATTAATGATGTTAGACATCCCGGAAGGAGCCCCATCACCATTAAAATTACCATCTGAGATATATAGCCCGTAATCAGGAGCGTTAATGGTGTTACCTTCAAATGTAAAATTGACAATGTCAAAGCAATATACACCATCTCCGAGGTTGTTTAAAATAGAATCTACCACATTATTTGAAAAAATCAGGGAATCCTGATTATCACAGTAGATTCCGTAATCCTGAATATTATAAATGTGGTTATTGGTAACGGTGATTCCACGCATCCAGCTAGCAAAAGCAGTTTCACCTTCAAAGGCAAAGCCTCTTTCTCCTCCACTGATCACGTTATTGTCAAATGTACAGTAGTTGGCGTTGTTGCCTTCAGTAAAGTCATCCAGAATGTCTGCACTGGCTACTACCCCTGCAACATCTGTATAAGCTCCAACAGGCATGGTTAGGTTACAGTTTGATACGGTATTGTATTCTGCAATATCACTTAAAAACACACACCATGCATCAGAGATTCCGGTAGTTTCAATGGTCATATTGGAAAAAGAGATGTGATCTCCACCCTGTAGCCATACGGTTGCATTTTGAGAAGCATCATGTGTTAAAACAGTGGTAGCTGCTGATGCACCATTAAATGTAATGGTGTTGGTAGCTGAAGCTCCAACTATTGGAGGTAGAATAATGTTTTCATTGTACACCCCAACGGCTACATCAAAAACAACCGGTCCTGAAATTCCACACTGTATTAAATCATTGACTGCATCACTAAAAGTAGTGTAGTCAGGTGTTCCTCCACCAATGGTATACGTTCCGGTCAAACCGGTACATAAAGAGACACATATAGAGTCATTTGTAGGTTGTGCGTCAGCATTTCCGTTAGGAAGACTGGTCCAGACACATACGTCTGTCATACCTAGCTGAAAGTCATATGCTCCGAGAACCAATCCGGCTTCAGTTCCACCAGGAGCCAAAGTACCTGTGTAATTGATAGGCGTTTGTACCAAACCATTAACACTCCAATTAACATCTGCTGTTGAAACGGTATTTGTACCATAGTTGTAAATGGATGCAGTAACGAATTGTACACCTGTTGAAATCGGATTTGATGGAGAATCTACCGAAATGGCACCAATATCATCAGTGAACTGGGTAACAATAGAGAAATTATCTAGAGCCATATCACTGTAGTAGTTCGTTCCGGTAAGGCCGGTAAATCGAAATTGAATAGTACTTCCCGCATAAGGCATTACATCTAATGTGTATTCTTGCCATAAATCAAGATTATCGGTTAAAGTAGTAAGATCAGTCCATGTTACGCCTCCATCTGTAGTAATGGCGATCGTCAAAGTACCCATGGACGAGCCGTACATATGGTACCATACACTCATATCCGCAGCAGTAGCAGCACCGATTCCCGATAAATCAAACTCGGGGGACAATAGCACTGCACTAGTTGAAAGACAGGAAGAAGCTTCCGTATATAAATAATGTCCTGTTCCTGTCCCGGGATTGTGATCCACTGATGGTCCGGTACTAAAGGAACCAGTTCCGCCAACATCAGCAGACCAATCGGTGCCATCAGTGGTTAGGTTGGTCCAGCCAGGGGCTACCATTGTATAAGATAAAGGGCAACCAAATGTTGGTCCTTGTCCTTCCATTTCAAAGTCTTCGACATAAGGGAAGGAATTTATTTGACTATATAGTCCACCGAAAAAAAGTAAGGATATACAGCTCAAAAGTAATGATTTCATCATAGTTCAAATTTTTAGTTCTTAATAATAATATATTTTACACTTAACACTAAAACAAAGGTAAGCAATGTAAAAATCACAAACAAGTTAAATTTTAACACCCATTGATTTTAACACGTTTTTAAACCTTCTTTATTTAGTAGTGTTATTAATATAACATTTTTTCTAACATAAAGTTCAGATGTCTTGTTATTTTATTTTGGAGTGGCTACTGATTTTGTTGAAAAACTACGCTGCTTTTTAGTATAGGATAGTTCAATATATTTCAAATATTCCGCTAATTTTAACCGTATGAAAAACAAGAAAGGGAAACTGGCACTACATTGGAAAATTCTTATAGGGATGATATTGGGTATTGTATGGGCGTATTTGTCGATACGGTTTGATTGGAATGATTTTACGAAAGATTGGGTGTCACCCTTCGGTACAATTTTCATTCGTGCATTAAAGTTTATTGCTATACCGTTGGTTTTGTTTTCAATTATTGTTGGAATTTCATCCTTGAAGGACATCACAAAACTGGGAAGAATAGGTGCAAAGACTTTGGGTGTTTATTTGATTACAACTATTCTTGCTGTGACTATCGGCTTGCTCTTTGTAAACCTGGCAAAACCGGGTAGTGCAATTCCTATGGAGCAGCGTATTCAAAACCGGATCAGTTACGAGTTATGGGTAAAATCAATGGATGGTGAGATCGCTTTTAAAGATGATCTTCGTTACTCTGAAGACCCAAAATATGCAGATGTACTTGAAAAAGCAAGGGGAGAGGGAGCGGTAATGGAAGAAAAGGTAAAAGACATCAAGCAAAAAGCAGAGCAGACGAAAGATTCCGGTCCCTTATCAGCTTTGGTGGATATGGTGCCTGAGAATATTATTTTGTCATTGGGGAACCCCAAACTGATGTTGCAGGTGATATTTTTTGCTATTTTCTTTGGGATATGCCTGCTTTTTATTCCTGCTAATCGTGCACAGCCGGTCATTACGCTTTTTGATGGCATTAATGAGGTGTTCTTAAAAATGGTGGATATTGTGATGAAAGGAGCTCCCTTTTTTGTATTTGCATTGATGGCAGGTGTATTGTCTGAAATGGCAACTTCTGTAGATGAGCTTTTGGGAGTATTGACTTCACAAGGGGCGTATGCATTGGTCGTGTTTGCGGGATTGTTATTTCTTATTTTGCTCTACCCACTGCTTGTTTCTATACTGGTCAAAAAAATCCGTTATTTAGATTTTTGGAGAAAGATATCTCCTGCTCAGCTAACTGCATTTTCTACTAGTTCTTCTGCGGCAACCCTTCCTGTTACTATGGAGTGTGTTGAAGATGGTGTAGGGGTGAAAAAGGAAATTTCTAGCTTTGTTTTGCCTATTGGAGCCACGGTAAATATGGACGGTACTTCTCTTTATCAGGCTGTAGCAGTGATTTTTTTGGCACAAATCCATTTGATTGATTTATCGATTATGGAGCAATTAATCATTGTGCTGACGGCTACTTTAGCATCTATTGGTTCAGCAGCAGTTCCAAGTGCAGGTCTGGTGATGTTGATGATGGTATTGACTTCTGTAGGTCTGAATCCTGCATGGATTGCTATTATTATTCCGGTAGATAGAATTTTGGATATGTGCAGAACTGTGGTGAATGTAACGGGAGATGCAACTGTAACCACAATAATTGCAGCTTCTGAAAACGAAATGAAAGAGGAGGCAACTCAGTTATAGGTACTGATAAAAACGTCTTTGATCTCACCACTTGTTTCAAGTAAAAATTTCAACTCTTTTTGCGCTTGATTTTTTTGGAAGCAGACGGTGCTGTCGGTTATAAAGTTTACTCCCTGACTATTTTTTGCTTCTACTCTAAAGGTAATATCTTGCTTGCTTGCAGATAAATTTTCAGCAGTAATGACAACCAGGGTTTGAGATCCTAAGGATTCCCAATCTTCAATAGAATAGGTAATTTGATTTACTACAGAAGGAGAACTCGCTTTTTCTGAGCAAGAAAAGAGTAGGCAAGTAACAGAAAGCATCAACAATAAGCGTGTCATATTACTATTGTATACTGATTTTCGATAAAAAAGTTCAAAAAAATCAAATAGCCACTACTTTTTCCTTTTTACGAAGGGAATTCAACCATTTTTCAGCCGCATCTTTACTTTTAAAAAATTGAGTGGGTACTGCAGGTTTGTGTATGCGGATCATGAGATTTCCCATAATTTTTTGAGCCAAAGAATGAATGATAAAGGCATCTGCTTTTTTGTAATAAGAGCCGGCCAAGCTACAAGACATTTCTCTTGCTGCTTTATCCGGAAGGGTGTTTTCACCCACATTAATAATGTTGTAAAAAGATTTACCTTCTCCCAATTGCAGAGCTGCTTTTTTCAGTTCGTTGAAATCATTCAAACTGAATTGTTGTTGAGGATCAATATCAATGTAAAGCACTTCATTAGATAATTGACGAATCCGGGATATTCTACATTTTATTTCTTTCATTATTAACTTGTTTCGCCTGCAAAAATAAGTCAATCATGTTATACCATACAAATAAATTAGCTATGCATACATAATAGACAGATGAGTCGACCCAAATGTCAGATAAATGAATTTTTGAAGGATAAATGTTTGAAAGACAAAATTATAATTTAAAAAATAGCAGCTTTAAATCTAAACGTTTTAGTGCATAAAAAAAGACAGAATTAAAGTAAATCCGTCTTTTTCTTTCAATCTTATGTGATTAACAAGTTAACATACCACCGCAAACATTCAGTGTTTGACCGGTAATGTAAGCAGACATATCCGAAGCCAGAAAAACAGTAGTATTGGCAACATCTTCCGGTGTTCCTCCTCTTTTCATGGGAATCCCATCTCTCCATCCCTGAACTACTTTTTCATCAAGCGCTTCTGTCATTTCAGTTTCAATGAAACCCGGAGCGATTGCGTTACAACGGATATTTCTTGATCCCAATTCTTGAGCAACAGATTTCGTAAATCCCAGCAAACCGGCTTTTGAAGCAGCATAATTGGCCTGCCCCGGATTTCCGGATACTCCCACAACAGAACTCATGTTAATGATAGATCCTTTCCGTGCTTTTAACATTGGCCGCATCACTGCTTTGGTTAAATTAAATGCAGATTTAAGGTTCACATTAATTACGGCGTCCCAGTCTTCTTCACTCATTCGCATTAATAAATTGTCTTTGGTAATCCCGGCATTATTGACTAAAATATCAATTTGACCAAATTCTTCTACAACAGCATCTGCCAATTGTTGTGCAGCATCAAATTCTGCAGCATTGGATTTAAACCCTTTGACTGTTCCTCCGTTTTTAGATAATTCTTTTTCAAGAGCTTTAGCTTTATCTTCAGATGATAAATATGTAAACGCAACTGTTGCTCCCTCTTCAATGAATTTTTCAGCGATTGCTTTTCCAATACCTCTGGATGCTCCTGTTATAATTGCTACTTTTCCGTCTAGTAATCCCATGTAATAATTTTTTGTTGGTCAAATATAACTGTTTCTGAATACTAACAAATATAAATAGCAGGTCTAACATCCACTGCCGCTCTCAATTTCAATACCACCTTCAGCCGGTCTTACTTTGTACCATTCGCCACACCCTTCTCCCATTCTTATTTTAATTTTGTTCAACATTAAAATGGCTCCATAATCACAGTCTACTTCAATATAAGATGCCCCCCATTCTTCATCTTCAAATTCATATCTCTCTTTCGTTGGAAATCCTTCTGTGATTTCCAGAAAATTGTGATCGGTGAATAAGGCGTCTAAAAAGAATAATCCATTTTCTATCGACATTTTTGGGATATAAACAATATGGGCACCACTTTCATAATGTTTGGTTTTTTTATATACAATTCCTCCCTCAAAATTTCGTTCTATTTCTTGCCATTCATCTTCAAGACCGATTTCTTTTTCACCGTGGAAAGCTCCTCTTTCTACGGAGGGGCCTGTTTCCAACAGGTAATATTTGAGGTATCCTAACAGAGATCTGTCTTTGAGTTCTTCGCCGGGGTACGGAAGAGGAAGTAAGAAATTACTGCCTGTGGCGCCTTTGGTTGAATCATCCATTAATAGGACTTCCCACCGATATCCTTTAAAACGTTTGAAGGAACACACATCACTGTAACCACCTAGATATTTTACGGTATCTCCGACGTGAAGCTGAGTAATTTGATTACGCATGTTCACGCTGTCATATACTTCGAACCCATTATAATAGTATTGATAGTAAATGTCTTCTTTAATTTGAGGTGTTTTAATCTTTGATTCGAATTTTATCTGTCGCTCAAAAGGAACTAATGTGTCCACGTATCCTTCTTCAGTTTGTGGCCAGACTTTATCAGTTGACTTATCTGTTTCATTAATTTTATCTTCTTCAGCTATTGATTCTTCTGAAGATGAATTACCACATGAATAAAGTAAGATATTGGCGGTAAGGATATAGAAGAAATATTTCATAATGGTATAAAAATAAAAAAACCCAACTAAAAGCCGGGATTTTATTTATTTCTTATCTTCTTTTTCACCTTCCGGCGGCTCAACTAAAATTCTACCGCAGTGTTCACATACGATTAATTTTTTACGAGCTTGAATGTCAATTTGTCGTTGTGGTGGGATTTCGTTAAAACATCCGCCACAAGAATTTCTTACTACAGAAACTACAGCTAACCCGTTTTTTGAATTATTTCTAAGTCGCTTATAAGCACCAACTAATCGTTCTTCAATACTTTCTTTGGCTTTTTCGGATTCTTTCATCAACTTCTTTTCGTCCTTCTCTGTCTCTTTTGAAATAGCCTCTAATTCTTTTTTCTTGATATCTAGGTCTTTTTTCCTTTCATCCAGTTTCTCTTTTGCCGCATCAATGACCTCTTTCTTGTGTTCAAGGTTTGCCTCAGCTTCTTTGATCTTTTTTTCAGATAATTCAATTTCTAATTCTTGAAACTCAATTTCTTTTGAAATAGAATCAAATTCACGATTGTTTCGAACGTTTTTTTGTTGTTCAGTGTATTTTTTGATCGCTGCTTTTGATTCTTTGATCATGTTTTTACGATCAGAGATCAATAGCTTCATCTCGTCATTATCTTCATTCAATTTTGCCAGACGAGTTTCCAGTCCTTCAATTTCATCTTGTAAATCTTCAACTTCAAGTGGCAATTCTCCACGTAATGTTCTGATTTTGTCAATTTGAGAATCTACCTGTTGTAAATTATATAGGTTGTTTAGCTTTTGCTCAACTGTGTTGTCAACTTTTTTCTTTGTCGCCATCTTATCAAAAATAGTTTACCGGATTTGTATTTTTTTCCGTTAAATAGGGTGCAAATGTAGGAATTTTTTTTCGGATAATATCCGCAATTAAATCAATTGTGAATTGCTCACTTTCAAAATGCCCAATATCTGCAATAACGATTTCATTTTCAGCATCAAAAAACTCATGATATTTAAAATCTCCGCTAATAAAAATATCTGCCTGTTTAGATTTAGCTAATGGTAAAAGAAAACTACCGGCTCCGCCACACCAGGCCACGCGCTTAATGGGTTTGTTTAAAAAATCAGTGTGCCGTATACAGCCGGTTTGAAATGTCTCTTTGAGATGTGCCAAAAAGGTTTTCTCGTCCATTGCTTTCTCCAGTTCACCAATCATTCCGGCACCTTCAGTAGGATTTTGATTCAGTAAAGAGATAAGATCGTAAGCCACTTCTTCGTAAGGGTGGGCTGTTTTCATAGCAGCAATCACTTGCTTGCAGATGTGCGAACTCATCAATACTTCTAAACGTGCTTCTTTTTCTTCAGCGCGTTGATTCTTTTCACCATAAGCGGGATTACTCGCCTCATTTCCTTTAAATGTACCTTTCCCTTCTGTATGAAACCCACACTCACTGTAATTTCCAATTTCACCGGCTCCGGCATCAAAAATAGCTTCCCGTACTTTATCTAATGCATCAAGGGGAACAAATACGATTAGTTTTACAAGTGTATGGGAAACAGGAGCTAATATTTCGGGATGGGTGATTCTCAGTAAATCGCCTATTTTTTTGTTGACCCCCTGCTGATAGTTATCTAAATTAGTATGTGCCGCATAGATGGCAATGTCATGTTGAATGGCCTTGATGACTGTGCGCTCCACATAATTAGCGCCGGTGAGTTGTTTTAATCCCTTAAAAACAATAGGATGGTGTGAAATAATGAGATTACATCCTTTTTCAATCGCCTCGTCTATAATCTCCTCTGTACAATCCAGTGAGATTAATGTTTGGCTGACTTCTTTCTCTTTATTTCCAACAATTAAACCGGCATTATCATAGTCTTCCTGACTGCTCAGGGGAGCTTGTGATTCTAATGAGTTTAAAATTTCTCTTATCTTCATACTGCAAATATAAATGATGTGATGAGCAAACTAATAGATTTTTCATACGTCTATTAAAAAGACAGATGAATAATCACACGGTAAGCGGTGTTAAATAATAAGGTTATGAAGTACAAAGGTATTCCTTTTTTAGTTTTTATTTTTCTCTTGAATACAGCAATTTCACAGACTGCTCATGAGGGGTTTATGAATAGCAAAATTACGACAAATGTTTCGGGAGACTATAATCATTGGGTGCATGGAGACAATTCTATTGTGGCAGAAACGGCAAATGATTTGAACAGTTGGAGCTATTCTTATATGGGATTAGAGGGAAGCTTGGAAACGGCAACTGCGGATGATTTTTCAGCCTGGAAAGTAAAAGATTTAGACATCACCATTACTGCTGAAGACCCAACATTCAAGCAATGGCAGATTGTCAGTGAAGGAAAATCAGTAACTCTCAGCACATCAAATTGGAACAGTTGGGCAATTACCGGTGATTTAGTTTCCGGAATTTCTACTACTGTTACGGATAATTTTTCTGAATGGGAGATTCAAGGAGGAGATTGGACTACATTTTCTCCAAATTATCGCGCATCCATTATCTTTGTTTCTGTGATCAGTTCTACTATTTTAAAGGATTTATCCAAGTAAAATTCTAAATTTGATCTTCATACACTTATGAAGACATTTTTTTTACGTTCCTTATTACAAAAAGACGGCTGGCATCACAATCAGTATGTACGTGTAGATGCTCAAGGGCGAATCGTTTCTATATCTTCTGAAACTGAAACCGATCATCTGTTTGAAACAGTTGAAGCCTGGGCGATTCCCGGTTTTCAAAATGCACATTCGCACGCTTTTCAGTATGCTATGGCTGGATTGGCTGAACGACATGCTACAGGAGAGGTAGCAGATGATTTTTGGTCGTGGCGGGAGGCTATGTATCGTTTGGCCTTGCGTATTTCACCGGATGATTTGCAGGCAATTGCTGCGCAGTTGTATGCAGAAATGTTACGGCATGGATATACAGATGTGGCTGAGTTTCACTATGTACATCATGATCAATCAGGCGTGCCTTACAGTAATCTGTCTGAGATGGGAGAGCGGTTGGTTGCTGCGGCGAGTGAGGTGGGAATTGGGATAACACTTATTCCTATTTTTTATCAAAAAGGAGGGTTTGGACAGGCCGCAGTTGAAGGACAAAAAAGATTTTTGTCCTCTACCGTAGAAGATTACTTTGAATTGTATGCAGCCAGTCAAAAATCCTGCGATCTATATGAACACGCACAGACGGCGGTTGGAATTCATTCTATGCGTGGAGTTGAGCCAACAGATATCCAACGGGTAGCAAAGGAAGGAGATCAAAAAGCACCTTTTCACATCCATGTTTCAGAACAACTGAAAGAAATAGAGGCCTCTCTGGCATACCTAAAAAAACGTCCTGTAGAGTGGATGCTGGAAAATATAGATTTAAATTCACGTTATCATTTTGTTCATGCCACACATTTAACAAATAGTGAAACTGAAGCCCTTGCCAAATCAGGTACACATGTAGTGCTTTGTCCGTCTACAGAGGGAAATTTAGGAGATGGAATTTTTCCTTTAAAATCATTTCAATCTTTTGGAGGGAAATGGAGTATCGGTACAGATTCACATGTGGGATTAAATCCTTTTGAAGAATTGCGCCTTTTGGATTATGGCCAACGGCTGCTCTCTCATAAACGCAACACCTTTACATCAACAGAAGAGGGGGATAGCGGAAAATTCGCAGTGGATATGGCAGTATTGAGTGGGCGAAAAGCCATGGGAAACCTAAGTGAAACGTATTTTGGAATTGGTGATACTTTTGATGCGGTGCTTTTTAAACCGGATCATCCTCTGATCGCAGCTACTTCTGAATCAAATATGCTTTCTACCTTTATTTACAGTACAGATAGCCGGATGCAATACGGAACTATTTCAAAAGGAAAACTTCAGGTGAAAGAGGGAAGACATATCCATCATTCTAAAATCAGTCAGGATTTTAAACAGCTAATGCAACGCCTTAAAAATCGCTAATGTGATGATTGATAAGAAGGGGAACTAAAATTTTACGTTTAGGCAAGGTGAAATTTGGATCAGATTATTTTACGAGGAGTAAGTTGCGCAATTAGTGAGGCTTTCGTAATTTGACACCACAAAAATCGTTAAGAATCATGTTCGTCCGACCGCCAGGGAGGATAATTACATGATTTAGATTTTGAGGATGATCAAATTAGAAAACGAACGCCGGCGCTTGACTTTTTTTGTTACTTTTTTGTGTTAAGACAAAAAAGTAAGCATATAAGAAAAGAGGGATTTCCAAAAATCATTCGATTCTTAATTTAGGGTTCCCCAGTATCGAAGTCAGTACATATCCATCATTCTAAAATCAGTCAGGATTTTCAACAGCTGATGCAACGCCTTAAAAATCGCTAGTGTGATAATTGATAAGAAGGGGAACTAAAATTTTGCGATTATTTTTTCTTTAGGCAAGGTAAAATTTGCAAGCATAGCCATAGCTACGTTTAAGAATTTTAACGCGGCATAAAGGAAAAAGAGTGGAAAATTAGTTGACTTTTTTATCAATCATCACACTAGTATATTTCTTATTGAGCAGAGCTTCTACACGATCACTTCTCTTGACGACTTTTTTTGCCCAATTAAGTTTAATAGCTGTTTGTTCTTCCTCAGATAGTTGCCAGTTTATTTCGGGATCTTTTCGCATGCGTTCAGTAAGCTCATAGAGTGCCAGTGCCACAGAAACCGAGATATTATAACTTTCGGTAAATCCATACATGGGAAGTTTAACAAATTCATCAGCTGCATCCATAGCGAGATCAGATAAACCGCTGGCTTCGGTACCAAACAGTAAAGCCACAGGTTGGTCTAATGGCAGTTCATCTATCAGGCAGTCATTTTTGTGTGGGGTAGTGGCGACAATTTTATAGCCTTTTAGTTTTAATTGCTCAATGGTATCGCCCGTATTGTTCTCTTTTTGATTGTATCGATTAAGGCTTAACCACTTTGAAGAACCCATATCAATTTCTTTATTGGGAGCATAGGTGTTTTCATTTTCAATGATGTGTACATCCTGAACACCGAAACAATCGCAAGACCTTAGCACTGCAGCAGCATTGTGTGGCTGAAAAATATCCTCCAGAACTACCGTAATATATTGGGTGCGATTCAGGATGATCTGCTCAAATTTTGATCTTTTGTTTTCAGAAATGTGTTCGTAGAACTGCTGAAGTAACCATTTATTTTTATCCATTGAATGATCGATCTAATGATGAAAGAAATCTGTTAAGCAAAAAAAGACCCATCCGCCAAAAGCGAATGGGTCTAAAATTATACTAAAAAAGTGCTTAGTTCACTTTTTTAGATAAATCAGCTCCTGCTTTAAACTTAACTACGTTTTTAGCACCGATTTTGATTTCTTTTCCAGTTTGAGGATTTCTTCCTGTTCTAGCTGCTCTTCTAGAGATAGAGAAAGATCCAAATCCAACTAAAGAAATTTTGTCTCCTTTTTTCAATGCTCCTTCAGTAGCATTAATGAAACCTTCTAAAGCTCTTTTAGAGTCAGCTTTAGACAACCCTGATTTTGATGCAATAGCATCAACTAATTCTGATTTGTTCATAATCAATTTTAATTTATGGTTAAACAATATTTTATATAACAGAACAAATATATTCGAATATCCTTACCACGCAAGGGTTTCGGGGTATAAAGAGGTCATTTTGTTAATAAAATCGGCAAAATGTTGATAAGTACGGCTAAAATCCTTGATATTACTGGCTTTTAGCGAAATATTTTACTCCTCAAGGAATATCCTATCTTCTCCATCAAATTTTGGAGATTGTATAGATAAAACTTTAAGTGGACGAGACGAAAGTACTTTTACAGCATGTGGAGTATTTTTTGGGATGTTAAAATAATCACCTTTTTTAATGACGAGTTTTTCGTCACCAATTGTCATTTCTCCTTTTCCTTCTAAAACGTATATGTTTTCAGAGTGGTGGGCATGCTTGTGAAGGCGTACTTCTTTTTTTATCCAGATAAGGAAAGTGGACTGTAAATCATCTTCAGCGATTTTTTTCACCCAAATATTTTCAACATCCTCACTTGGTTTTACCGCTTTGAGTCGGATGATTTCCTGCCCGGCTGCTACAATAGTCAGCAGAAGCACAAAGCATACAAGAGTTTTTTTCATGATAATCATTCTGTTTTAGGGATTGATTTTCCATTCGGTGATCGGGAATCCTTTGAGAAAATCAGAGGTGTTCATTTTTTTCTTTCCTTCAAGTTGCAGTGTAAGGATCTCAACCCATCCATCATTGGCGCCAATAAACAGTCGTTCATCTTCTACTTTGAGTTGGCCATTTGAGTTTTGATGAGAGGGATGAAAACGAGAAGTAAATAATTTCAGGGACTTCAGTTGTCCATCCTTGCTGATTTCTGTCCAGGCAGTAGGGTAGGGTGACAGGCCCCTAATTTTATTGTGAATCTCTTGCGCTGAATTATTCCAGTTGATTTTGCAATCGGGTTTAAATATTTTAGGTGCTGCTTTCAGTGTTCCCTGCATCAGTTTGTTTTGATCAACAGGAGTCACCGATCCATCCAGCACTTTTTCAACGGATTCAGAAAGTAGTTTGGCTCCGGCGACCATTAAGCGATCATGCAGTTCACCGGCGGTTTCATTTTTACCTATATCAATACTTACTTTATCAATGATCTTCCCGGTATCAATTTCTTTCTCTATAAAAAAAGTAGTTGCTCCGGTTTTTGTTTCTCCATTAATAACTGCCCAGTTGATTGGTGCTGCTCCTCTATAATCGGGCAATAATGATCCGTGTAAATTAATAGTTCCTTTAGGAGGCATCTGCCATACTACTTCAGGTAACATCCTAAATGCTACTACAACAAATAAATCTGCTTGAATTGCCTTTAAATCTTGTAAAAATTGTTCATTTTTTAAACGTTCAGGCTGTAAAACAACAATGCCCTTGCTAAGGGCATATTCTTTCACCGCTGATAGTTGGATTTTTCTTCCCCTTCCCGCAGGTCGATCAGGAGCAGTGACAACTGCTGCTACATTCATGCCGCAGTCAAGTAAATTTTTAAGGGACTCCACCGCAAATTCGGGAGTCCCCATAAAGACAATTTTTTCCCCCATGTACTATTTTATAAATTAGATGGGAAAATAAGTAAGTCGTGGGCTGTGATTCATCACTTCCGGACCGTTAACGGTAATTACCGGTATTTTATACTTGTTGTTGATCAATTCATCTACAAACGAATGGAAAAAAGAGCGAAATCCCTGGTCAAAATAAGCCGCTGCAAATAAATCAGCACCTTGTGTATGCGCATACTCTAACAACTCCGTCTCATAATTATCTTTACTGGGTAAAGTAACAATTTTGTACTTTATTTTTTGCTGAACCAGGTATTTTTGAACAATCGCCTGATTGATTTTCATATCGTGAAAAAGCGAATCGTCATGATCTCTAAAACCAACCAGATGAATTGTGGCGTCAAATGTTTTAGCCATAGCTGTAGCAAATTGAGTGATTTGCAAACTTTCACGTTCAAAGCTAAAAGGCATTACAATATCATTAATTTGAGATTTGTCTACCCCTTCCTGAACAATAATAAAGGGAATATGTGAATCTGCAACAATTTTCAGCGCATTGCTTCCAAATACATTTTGTAAGCCTGTTTTACCGTGCGTCCCCATCACAATAGCAGATGCTTCAGCCGTCTCTGCAATTTGGTTGATGTCTTCATAAACACTTCCCTCCATTACCCTGAAATCAGTAATGGCTTTTGCATCTTCCGTCTGAAGTGCGATAAATTTTTCAAGTTCTCTTTTTGCTGAGGGAATTTCAGCTTCTTCTTTCACGATATGGGCTAACATTACTTCGCCGCCAGCAGTCTTAGCTAAAGTAAGTGCATAATGATAGGCTTCTTTTGTAGCTGGAGTAAAATCGTAAGGAACAAGATATTTATCAATAGTGGTATTTTTCATAGTGTCTAAAGTTATAAAAATTTAAATTAGTTAATCCCTGACTTTTACTTTTTCTAAAGATAATAAATTAAGTCTTAAACCGTCTCATATAAAATACAACAAAAACTGTACTTATCAAACCTATTACAGAAAAATAAATATACTCTACCGTCCAAATATTGACAATATCCCACTGCCAAAGTTCTATAAAGAGATAACAAGCCAACAAATAAGTTGATACACTGATTAACTCTATGGTAAAAGAAACGCCCGTCCGACCCAATGCAGAGATGGCATGGAAGGGAACAATCACAAGTGCAAATAGAAAAATAGAACCACTAACAAACTGTAAGGCTTCTGCACTTTTTTGGATGACTTCCGCAGAGGCGTCCGGATTATGGGCTACAATTCCTATTAAGGTTTCGGGATAAAGAAGCGCTCCATGAAACAATAACAAGATGCTCAATAGTGAGAGTAACATGATCTTGAAAAGAGTAGGGGGAATTGCTTTATAATTTTTTCTCCCCACCAGATAGCTCACATACGTTTTAGTAGCGGCTGCAAATCCGAAGATGGGAACAAAGGCAATAAAATACATATAACGAATGTTGTGTGAGATTTCCAGTTCTATGTGGCCTATATGTTCGATCATACTAAAAAAGACGAGCCAGGTAGATAGTGCGAGCATACTTTGAAACATGAGGGGAGTACTCAAAAACATCAGTTTTTTGGCGATAATAAAGTCAAATTTTTGGCGAATTGAAAATTGAAATTTTTGGAGATGTCCGGCTTTACTGGCATAGATCAGCAAAAACAGAAAAGAAATGGCTTCTGAGCAGGATGAAGCAATTGCTGCACCTTTTAACCCTAGCTCAGGGCATCCGAAATTCCCAAAAATCAAACCGTAATCCAGCACAATATTACAAACGGCAAGAATCAGAGTAGAAATAATAATAATGTTTGTTTTTCCAAGTCCAATGAAAAAGGCAACCATAGAGACTTGAAGAGCGGCAAAAAATATACCCCAGCTGCGATACTGCAAAAAGGTGATCATGGCTTCACCAATGGCTTCTGATTTTGCGATCTTCAGGATCAAAATATCTGCTAAGAAGATGAAAGCGAAAAAAATAAAAAGGGCGAGTAAAAACTGAAGAATATGGGCCGTAAAAAGTGTCCGACCCACTGCTGAAAAGTCTTGCTCTCCATACTTTTTGGCGATTGTAATTTGTGTTCCGTCTGCCAATCCCTGAGACAACATGAAAAGAGCTATGTACATCATGCCTCCCTGCCCAACGGCATTATAGGCGGTATTCCCCAATTCACTAACAAAGGAAGCATCTGTAATCGTAATAACAGATTGTACAAATGTTCCAAACATCAGGGGAAGTGTGATGATCAGAATTCGTCGATACGTTAATTCAAGCATGTTTTACTCCACTTGTATAACCAGTCCTTTTAGGTACTCACCTTCAGGATGGGCACTGTTAATAGGATGATCAGCCGGTTGGTGTAACTGCTCTAAAATACGCACTTTTTTTTCTGCCGCAATTGCCGCAGAAATGATGGTGTTCGTGAAAAGTACTTTATCCACAACCTGAGAACAGGAAAAAGTAAAAATAATTCCACCTGACTTAATTTGTCGCATGGCGTGTGCATTTAGGCGCTTATACCCCTGTATAGCATTGTGTTTGGCTTTTCTGTGTTTGGCAAAAGCGGGCGGATCTAAAATAATGATGTCATAATCTTCTTGTAGATCTTTGATGTAGTCCATGGTATCAGCAACAATAGATTGATGCCTGAAGGGCTCAAATTTACCCAGCTTTACATTTTCATCTGTCAATTCAATGGCTTTTTGAGATGAATCCAGTGAATGTACCAAAGTAGCACCAGCATTTAAGGCATAGATAGAAAATCCTCCTGAATAACAAAAGGTGTTGAGCACTTTCTTTCCTTTAGCGTACTTAGCAATTAGCGATCTGTTTTCCCGTTGGTCAATAAAAAAACCCGTTTTTTGTCCGGATATCCAATTTATGCTAAATAGATTCCCATATTCAGTAGCCGTTACCGGTACCTCAGCCGATCCAAAAACATACCCGTCTCCCTCATAGTCGTTAAAATCTTTTGGTAAAGTAGCTTCACTTTTTAGGTAGATGGATTTCAATGTGTCTCCATAGACGCTTTTAATTCCTTCTATAATCAACGGAAGATTTTTGTACATCCCCGTGCTGTGACATTGTACAATTAAATTGCCATCATAATGGTCAATAATGAGCCCCGGAAGGCTGTCTCCCTCGGCATGAATTAAACGATAGATTGTGGTATCAGGATTGTCTACCAAGCCCAGTGAAACACGCAGTTGATAAGCAGAATGAATACAGTCTTTGAATAATTGTTGGGGTTCAATTTCTTTTTCAAAACTGAGCATTCGCACTGCAATTGAGCCGCGGGAATAGTGTCCATAGCCTAATTCCCTCCCCTTGTTTGCTATCAATTGCACCAAATCTCCCTCTTCAATTCCGGGATCTACCTCTTTCAATGCACCGGAAAATACCCACGGATGTTTTCTCACAACAGATTTATCTTTCCCGGCTTTTAAGCTAATTGTTTTTCTACTCATTTTTTCAAAAATTGCAACAAAGATAACTGAAAGCAGACCATTATTTATAAAGGGGAAAAAGAAAATTAAAGAGGAATCGGTTGTATCTTTGCAGTATCATTTCATTAAATGAGTCTTTTTGAAAATACTGATAGTACATATTTTTTGTTTTTTGTTGTTGACAGTGAATGCTCAACCGCAGAATAAATCAAAGGAAGAATGCTTTAACAGCTGTTATGATCTGGCGGTAGTAAAACAGCGCTCTAATATAGATTCTGCTATTATTTATGCAGATTCTTGCCTTCTGTTGGCAAAGAAAATAGAATCTAATTATTATTTAGGAAAAGCACTGCAACTGAAAGGGCGGGAGAGGTTTCTTATGCATGAGATGGATTCTGCGATTATTTTTGGAAATCAATCCATTGAATTGTTGAAGCAATATCCGGATTCACTGGATTATTTTATGGCGCAGTATAATCAAGGGAATTTGTACTTATTTCAGGATGATCACATTCAGGCCTTGGTTCAATTTAAGAAAGCCACTAAAGTCATTGAAGATAATTTTGAAATGTACATGAACATTGACAAAGACAGGGTCAATTTGAATCGTGCTTATTGTTATTCCAGTATCGGAATTGTCTATCAAAAACTAAGTGCCAATCAAAAAGCGATAGACAATATGCATAAGTCAATTAATATATCACACCGGGTAGATTCCTGGGAGAGTAATGTTCTTCGCTCTGTTATTCTGGGAAATTTGGGGCAGATATATTATCATATGGGAAATTATAAAAAAGCTGAAAGCTATGCTATTGCCGGAATGGAGCAGAAAAAAATGTTGGGGCAGGAGGGAGCAATTGGCTATAATTTTCAAGTACTTGCCATGTCCGCTTATGGGAGGGGTAAATACAAATTGAGTTTAAAATATTTGGAACAATCCGACAAAAAATTTGAGTTGGGACAGAACAGAACAGAAAGGGTGAGAAATAATTTCTGGAGGGCAAAGTGTTTTATGGCGCGGGGGGAATTGAAAAGGTCGTTGGACTTATTGTTGTCTATAGAACCAGATGTATTGGATCAGTTTAGTTCCGGAGAGAGAATAGATTTTTATGAAGTACTGGCCGATAACTATCAGCAAACAGGTGATCTGAAAAAAGCAAATGACTATTTGAGGGTAACTTTAAGTCACCGTAAACGAGTGGATGAAAAAAATAGCAGAGAAATTGTAGACCAGTTTTTATCTTTTTTTGAAGAAGAAGAAGTTCATCTCAATGATCGTATTCAAAATTTAAAAAACAAACAGGATCGTGAAAAACTGGAAATTGAAATTCAGGCTGAAAGGGATAAAAAAATATGGATTTATACCCTTTTTATTGTTTCTATAGTCGGTCTTTTGCTGATCATTTTGATTATTTCCAATGCCTATCGAAAAAATCGCAAAACTACAAAGGAGTTAAGTGAATCTATTGATGAAAAGAAAGTACTATTTAAAGAAGTACATCACCGGGTTAAAAATAATTTCCAAATCATTTCAAGCCTGCTCAATTTGCAGCATGGAATAGAAGAAGATGAAAGGGGACGAAAAGTGTTAACGGATGCACAAAGTCGCATACAGTCCATGTCGCTGGTGCACGAATTACTTTACAGAAAAAGTGAAGTAAAGCGAATTGACTTCAAAGAGTATGTCAATGAGTTGGTTTCATCCATCATACGATCTTATAAAGGGGAAAAGGAAGAAATTGCGTACGTTATAGAATGCGGAAATGAGTCTTTTGATTTGGAAGTAGCTATCCCTCTTGGATTGATTTTAAATGAAGTGGTGACCAATTCAGTAAAATATGCTTTTGAGGATTCAACATCTGGTGAAATCCATGTGAAGTTAGTGAAAAAGGAGGCAGCTCATTATACGTTGACCATTCGTGATAATGGCGTAGGGATACCTGAACAATACATCAGTGGAAAGAAAGAAACCCTGGGAATAGAACTGATTAATATTTTGAGTTCTCAACTAGAGGGAAGTGTAACTATAAAAGTTGAAAACGGTACAACTGTAGTGCTTGATTTCAAAGTCTAATTCCGGCTTCCAAAAATAGAACTTCCAATCCGTATCATAGTACTGCCTTCAGCCAAAGCGATCTCATAATCTCCACTCATTCCCATTGAAATTTCTTTAAAATGTGGGTCTGCCTTGAAATAAGTCGATTTGAGTTGATCAAAATAGGTTTTCAACTGCCTGAATTCTTCACGTACCTGCCTGCTGTCTGAGGTAAATGTAGCCATTCCCATCACTCCTTTAATTTGAATATGATCTAATGATTGAAAAAGTTCAGACTGCAAAAGATCTTCAGCTTCTTCCATAGAGAAACCAAATTTTGAACTTTCCTGAGCTATGTGAAATTGTAAAAGCACATCAATCGTTCGCCCGTTATTTTTTGCCTGTTTATTGACTTCTTTAAGCAATCTGCTGGAATCAATACCATGGATGAAATTGACAAATGGGGCAATAACTTTCACTTTATTGCGCTGCAAATGTCCGATCATATGCCATTCAATATCTTTTGGAAGTTGTTCGTGTTTTTCGGCTAGTTCTTGCGCACGATTTTCACCAAAAACGCGCTGTCCCGCCTCGTATGCTTCAAGAACCATTTCTGCCGGTTTTGTCTTGGAAACGGCCACAAGGGTTACGTATTCAGGCAACTGATCTTTTATTTCAGTTAATCGTTCTTTAATCATAATAGATAGGATACATGGTTAATCCACTTCTTAATTTCGGTTCAATCCAGGTGGATTTAGGGGGCATAATCCGTTGATTATCGGCTACGTTTTTTAACTGAGATACGGATACGGGATGCAATACAAAACCCACACGAAACTCTGCAGCGTCTACTTTTTTGACAACTCCCTTCAGACCTTTGCTCCCCTGAATAAATTCAATTCTGTCATCTGTTTTTAAATCACTGATCCCTAAAATTGGGGCGAGAATCGTTTGCGTTAAAATCGCTGTGTCCAGTTGCGCTACCGGATCGTTTTCATCAAAGACACCCTCTTTTACTGACAACAAATACCATTGATGATCCAGGTACATCATCAGGCAGTGTTTCTCAGTGACTTTTTTAATCGGATTACTCATTAGTTCTACCCGGTAGTTTTTTTCAATCTGCTCAAAAAACTCCTTCACGCTCAATCCGTTTAAGTCTTTCACCAAACGGTTATATTCTATAATCTCAAGGTTTTTTTCTGAAATAAAATAAGCCATGAAAAAATTCTGTGTACTTTCTGGTCTTGCATTGCGTTCCTGACTCAATCGGTCAGAAGAAGCACAGCGGTGATGCCCATCTGCTATATAAATACGATCGATCTCTTCATAATAAGACTGAATGCGATCAATGAGTGGCTTGTCTTGAATCAACCACACTTCGTGTTTTATTTTTTCTGTAGTAGAAAATTCATATTCAGGACGATTCTCAGCAAGAGAATTCAAAAGCTGGTATAAATCCTCATGGTGTGAATGAAACAATAATACAGGCTCGGCATTACATTCTACAATTTTGAGGTAGTCTTTAAAATGCTCTTCTCTTGAAGTAATGGTTTCCTCGTGTTTTCGGATCTTTCCTGATCGATATTCTTCTATTGAAGCACCGGCAATCAAACCAATAAATGATTTATTTTCACTAGACTGACGATAGAGGTAAAAAGTGTCTTCTTTATCTTCAATAAAAACGCCCTGTTCAATAAATTCTTCCAGTTTTTCCCTGGATTTTTGATGACGTTCTATTTTGTTGATGTTCATCATCTCTACAAGGTCACGTTCAGGGTTGATGACATGTAAAAATGTATATGGATTGGTTTCCAATTTAATGTCTAATACCTTCTTTTTATAGGCATAATATGGACGGCTAGCTACTAAGTAGACTTTATCGCGCGTAGGGCGGATGGCTTTAAATGGTTTTATCTTGCTCAATTCTGTTTGTTTTTCCTTGCCTAATGCAAAATGGCTATCGTTCAAATTTACAATGGAGGATTGACTTTTTACATCTAATGATGATAAATTCTGTTTGCCGATCTTTTTGATGTTGAATTTCAGAGTATTCTATGGCTGCGTTCTATGGCTACGCAGGTATCCATCCTGTGCTAACTGCAAATTCAGCGGAGGGATATATATCACTATGATTTAGGTTTGGCGCAGGATGAATATCCTGCGCAGCCTGGTTGTTCGACTCCATTTTGAAAAAACTCTACTTTACCCTTTTTTAAAAACCCAATTTTAAAAGTTGAATTGATTGAGTTCGGTGTAATATTTACTTGGTATGAAGGAGGATTGCAGGTGTTTTTTATTTCATTAGAGTAAACCCACTTCCATTCACCAATTAGAATAGCTGAATCACCCTCTAACTTGTCTTTTTTGCAGCTAAACATTAAAAGCATACCAAAAAATATAATTATGCTGGTTTTTTTCACTGTTTTATAAAAAAGTTTTGATAAGTAAAACAATTTTGATCATCAGATTCATAAGGATAATCCCAGGTGTAGAGGCTATCTTCAGAGACGACGCCCAAAAGCCTGTTATTGGGGTCATTGTTTAGATGAATATCAAACACATAATCTCCCCACCCATACTGCCATTTATAAAAATCGTCAAAAACAATTCTGTATTCTTTAGTCAGTTCATCATTTTGATAGAATTTCAGCTCACCCTCTTTTGCAAATCTCATCTCGTATTTATTCACGCTATTTACTTGATGTAATGTATCATAAATGATACAGCATTGTTCGCACTTATTATACTCATGATAAGTATGGATCCAGTACCAATTTCCAATAAGTATACTTTTTTCTCCCTCCAGTTTATCTTGTTTCTCTTTTTTACATGAGAATACGATAAACATACAAAGTATAATTAGGCTAGCTTTTTTCACTGTTTTATAATTTTAAATGTTTGTATATCCCGTTCACTTTGGATACTTAGATAATACATTCCTCTTTCATAAACGGTTAGGTCTATGGTAAAGGTTGGTTGGTTTGTTTTTCCGGATTTAAGTTGTCTGCCGTTAAGATCAGTTAGTGTCCAATTCAAACCTTGGTTGGCAACCCTGGATTTTAAAAGATGTTTCTCTGACTTTATTTCAATTCTCAAAAAAGAACATTCATTCCCTAACAAAATAATTGGAATAATTTTCACATTGTGTGTCTTGAAAAGGGAATGAAGAATTTAGTATTAGTGTATCTGCACCAACCAAACCACCTACCGGGTTATACTTTGTATTTTCTAAAGTGAATGCGAATGTATAGATGTAATACGGGTCAGAATTGGGATGATCCGTAAAATCTATGTCAGTTATTTTACTCTCAAGTTTTTGTTCACCGTTTTGTATAAAAGTAAAATCTCTTTTATTCTCAAAAACAACGAAATAAGTTGTCCCTTCTGATAAAGGAGATAATGTTACTGATGAAGAAGGAGGATTACAAGTATTAACAACCTTATATGTGTGTGACCATTTCCACTCACCTAAAAGAATTGCAGAGTCTCCTTCTAATCTAGGTTTATTACATGCTCCTAAGAATAAAAAGCCAAATAAAATCATATGAATCTTTTTCATTGTTTTATAACCTTAAATGTTTGTATTTCATTCTTATTCCCAATCCGTAGATAATACATTCCTCTTTCATAAACGGTTAGGTCTATGGTAAAGGTTGGTTGGTTTGTTTTTCCGGATTTAAGTTGTCTGCCGTTAAGATCAGTTAGTGTCCAATTCAAACCTTGGTTGGCAACCCCACTGGTTAATATATTAATTGTTGATTTTGTTGGGTTAGGCGCTATTTTAATGATGAGATGTTCTAAACTATCTGATTCAGAATTCAACACATTATTTTGTCTGACACTTACAACTTCACCATTATTATCGGGGCTTTTGAAAGTACTACCTTCAGGGTAGATCCCGGGCTGCGCAGGATATCCATCCTGCGCTAACCGCAAATTCAGCGGATATTCATCCCCTTCAAATTTCCCCTTCATCTATCATAATAATAAAATTGCCTGATTTTAGATAAACCTGGTGTCAAGGTATGTATTTTTAAAACAGAATCAATGCCAGCGTAATTTGTTGCAGATGAATAAGTCCAACCCTCTGGTTTCGAAACAAATTTTGACCGAACAGGATTATTGTGGATGTAATTTATTTTCTCCCAAACAAATTTTTCGCTATAAATTTCTATTGCATGGTTTCCTGTTTGCCAAAATTTTATCCTCTGAACTTTACTGCTTTCTATGGCGGCCATTCCAAACAAGCTCATTAACCATTCACGTCTACTTTCAGGTTCACTTAATATTAAATTAATAACTGTTTTACTAGTATGTCTTTTAAAATCTCTGATTGTATCTTCAAGTTTAAAACTTGGTTCTGAGTTCACCAATAAATGAACATGATTCGTCATAACAACGTAAGCATAAACGTTCAATCCTTTATGGTCAATGCAATATTTCAATGAATCAATTAAAGCTTCCTTATAAACGGGTCTTGTAAAAACGTCTGCCCAACCAACTACAGTAAGTGTTAAAAAATAACTTGATTCTTTTTTTATTGTATGTTTTAATCCTGATCGTTTACTCACAAGTTAAAAATAATAATTTTATTCAGATTTAAGTTTGGTGATATATATCACCATGATTTAGGTTTGGCGCAGGATGAATATCCTGCGCAGCCAAATTATGAGCCAGAACATCAAAATATACTTCTCTGGTAAATCAATCCAATTGACATTTATCTATATTTTTGATATAGGTTTTTTTAGGTACTTAGCACGAGCGAGACGCTCGCGCCGGCGTAGGAGGAGGAATCTCGTCCAATTGTTGTAAAACTTCTTTGGTGATCAGATGAAATCCCCGTTCTTTTGGGGATAGGGAAATTTGAAACTGTTTCATATTCTCCGGATACTGTGAAAGTGATGGGTATGTGTGTTAAAATCTACCCTAAAAATACCTTTTTCATCATAGTTGTCAATGCGAACCTCACCGGCTGCGTGAATAATTTGCTGATCGTCCAGTAGAATACCAACATGGTGAATGTGTTCCTTATTGTTAATAAAAAACATCAAATCACCACTTTTTCGTTCACTGTAGCTGACCAATTCACCTGCCTTTACTTGCCGGAAACAGTCACGCGCAAGCCGTTTACCATGTAGTTTTGCGACCATTTGCGTAAGGCTGCTGCAATCAATTCCCAATATTCCTTTACCTCCCCATAAATAAGGTGTATTGAGGTAGCGTTTGGCGGTTGCTGTTAGCGACTCATTTAGTGAAGGCAGATCTTCTGTTAATTCATATTCCAAATCGCCCAATTTAATACTTCCGTTTTTTAGCCCGGGAAGATTAGATCCCAACACCAACCATTGCATGCCATTGGGGGATTGAACTTGTAAGAAGTCTGAATTCACCAGAAGATGATCTGCAGTATGTCCCGCATCAAACTCTTGCTTTGAAATGTATGCCAATTGTTTGAAATCCATCCATCCTTCATAATCATCTGCAGGGAAATAGATGCGAACCCAGGGCGTTCCTTTTTCTAAAACCTTCACGTAATCGCCAAATAATAATTGTGTGACAATTTCTGATTTGTCTGAAGCTTCAGCGCGCACAGGAGCTAAAGAGGCTTTGCATATCCCGTAATCTGATAGTTCTATCATAGTTTTTTGTTTAGCGATTTAGGCTTAAGGCGTAATAATGGTCGTTCGATCATATAATAACTCATACTGGCAACCAATATAATAATGGATAGACTTGAAATAAAATAGATGGGGATCATGGCGTAATTGGAAGCTTCAAAATCCGGTAGCCATCTCAGCAATAAATACATCACGATCAGATGATACATATAGAGGCCGTAGGAGATTTTCCCGAGGTAATTGAAAAGTTTAATTTTTCCAAACTTAAAAAAGGAATGTTCTCCCCGTACCTGATCCAGAATTACAAAGGCAAAAAAAGCGGACAAAACCAATCGTTCTAAAACAATCAATTCGTGACTAAAAATTTTATTTTTTGCAAGGCAGAGCGTGAGTCCAATACAATAAATTAGAATCACCCAGGGCTGCTTTATTTTTTTCAAGGTATCTAACCACTTTTTTTTGTGAAATAGTGCCAGACCGATAAAAGCACCGCTCAAAATATCTTGACAAACAGCAAGGGTGTGGTAATAGAGTATGCGTTCATGATCCATATACAGATAGCGAAATATAAACGAAATAACATACATTAAAACGATCAGGTGCATGATCTTGAATTGTCGAATACGGAAAAGAAGAAAAAGACTGATTCCCCAAAATAAATAAAATTGTTCTTCTACTGCAATGGACCAGGGAGCCGTGAGAAAGTTAATCGGATCATGAGCTCCGTGAATAATTTCGTCAAAATTAGCTAAGAAGAGTACATACATACGGGGATCATGGGTGGTATGATAATCTGAGAAGAGTAGGGGGAATAACACAAAACCAATGAGAATGACCAAAAAGTAGAGCGGCCAAATCCGAAGTGTTCGCCGAATGAGAAATTTGCCCAAATTAAAACGACGGGTATATTTTTTCTCATGTAGGATCAAATAAGTGATCAAAAAACCGGAAAGGACAAAGAAAAAATTAACCCCCAAACTGCCTTTATCTGCAAAAATCTGTAGTTTGTCAAAGAAGGGTTGATCTCTCAGTTGTGGATATAAACCTTTAATATCGGCAAAAAAATGAAAAATAAATACACTGAAAGCAGCTATGAATCTCAATGCATCCAGATTTTCAAAATAAATATGCGGTATTTTTTTTTGAGATTCGTTCGTCAAACTTTAGCTTTCATTAATTTTGCAGTCAAATTTAAGGGATTTTGGAAAACACAGATACTTTTGACGTAGCCATCATTGGCGGTGGAATTGTGGGAGCGGCGACATTCTATAAATTGCAGTTGCGAAATCCGGAGATTAAGATGGTTTTAATTGAGAAAGAAGACCAACTGGCAGCTCATCAAACCGGTCATAATTCAGGGGTGATCCATTCAGGATTGTATTATAAACCGGGTTCGTTAAAAGCTAAAAATTGCGTAAAGGGACGGCATGAACTGGTAGCTTTTGCAAAAAAATATCAGGTAGATCATGATGTTTGTGGGAAAGTAGTAGTGGCCACTAAAGAAGAAGAACTTCCCTTTATGGATAAGATTTTTGAAAACGGTCTGGCAAATAATACTGAGGGTATTGAGAAAATAGATGTAGAACGATTGAAAGAAATAGAACCATTTGTGGAGGGAATTGCCGGTATTTGGGTGCCTTGTACAGGAATTATTGATTTTGTAGGAGCGACCAACAAAATGGTAGAGGTAGCTCAGGCAAAAAATCCGCTATCAAAAATAATGCTCAATCAAGAAGTGATCGCGATTGAAGAAGAAGGGGAAATTCATCAGATTGTAACGGATAAATTAAAAATCAGAGCGAAGAAGCTCATTTTTTGTGCCGGTTTACAAGCCGACCGGATGGCTAAAAAAGATGGCGTGCATATCAAAGAAAAAGTAGTTGGGTTCAGAGGTGATTATTACGAACTAACAGATAAAGCAAAGCATAAAGTAAACAATTTGATTTACCCTGTACCCAATCCTGACTTCCCTTTTCTGGGTGTGCATTTTACGAGAATGACAAATGGGGAAATTGAATGTGGCCCCAATGCTGTTTTTACCTTTAAACGGGAAGGATATGGAAAAACAGATTTCAGTTGGAGCGATACACTAAATGCATTGAGTTATGGGGGGACATGGAAGTTGTTTTTTGGTAACATGAGATTTGGTATAAATGAGTATCGCCGGGCTTTTTCAAAAAGATTATTCCTTAAAACGCTGCAAACCATGATTCCTTCTCTGGAAATGGATGATATCAAGCCGGGTCGATCCGGAGTGAGGGCTTTGCTGTTAGGGGCAGATGGAGATACGCGGGATGACTTTAGAATCGAGCATACAAAAGATTCAATTCATGTCCTTAACGCACCTTCACCTGCCGCCACAGCTTCATTAGCCATTGGAGAATATATTGCAGAAATGGCCGAAGAAAAATTTCATTTGAAATAATTCCTTCAGCCCTGCTTTTTTATCGGATGATTAATCTGCTTTTCTTGATTACTTCATTACCTGAAGTGATCATGTAGATATAAACACCCGGCTCAACGTCCAGAACACTAATCGCCTGATTATTCTCATAGAGTGGTTGAACCAATTTGATTTCGCCATTTGTATTGATCAGACTGAACTGTACATTATCTTCGGTTTCCTTAATTTGATAACCGATATATATTATTTCAGTAGCCGGGTTAGGAAAGAGGTTTACTTTCTCTTCTGCTTCAACAACTGGTGGGGCAATTCCGTTACCGTAACCATGGCTGGAGTTGTTAAAAAATATAGTATCTGATACAGTACCACAATCATTGACCAAATCAATTACAATATATACCTGATTGCTATCTGTGCCCCCATAACTGTGCGGGTAATTTGAATCAAATGTTCCTGTATGCGGAGTATATGTACTGTAATAATCAACACTATCTACCGTAAAGTACACTGAATAGGTGGTTCCGCTAAAAGTATTGGTTGTAGAAATAGAATTTACACTTAGAATAACATCTTCACAAGGTTCTGTAGTATCGGTAGTTGTTGAATCTCCCCCATTGTTTCCGTTTCCTGTACCATTTCCATTGTTTCCGTTTCCTGTACCATTTC
>JBBDID010000023.1:0-31397 GCA_040880585.1 Crocinitomicaceae bacterium
TGAAGTGAGGAAAGAAATTAAACTAGCCGCAGCAGCACAGCTACTGCGGAGCAGATATTGAATATTGAATTTCGAACGCCGAATGTTGAAGTTCAAAATGACGAGACCTACTTTACTGATGCGTTGCTTCACCTACCAGCTCTGTACTCCAGGCTTCGGGTTTTTCTGCAAACCATTCTTTTACGGTGGGCCATACTTTGGCAAATAAATCCGTTTCTCGATACTGGTCCAAAGCTGTCTGGTCATTCCAAACACTATAGGTAAAGAAAATGCCTGAATCTGATTGATCTCTCAACAAGCGAACTTCATGGCAACCGGCTTGTGCGGCAATTTGATCTTTTATCCCATTAAAAAAGGATTGAAAATCATCTTTCTTATCTGCTTTGAATGTCATTTTTACAATTCGTTGTATTGCCATACCTATTTATCTACAAATAATTCTTCAATATTGTCTCTGCTCCCTTTGGGGTGAAATTCAATTCTCAGTGTATCTTTCACACGCAAGCCCAAAAGTGAAGACGCTCCTCCTCCACTGTCCTCTACTCCTTTGTTAATGGCTATTTCCAAAAATCCATTTTCATTGAAAAGTGCCAATTTTTCGCCTACCGGAACGTCATAATAACTGCTGGAGATCTTTTCAATAAAATACTCGGTATGTCTGAGGTAAATCGTGAACTGATTCCCTGCTCCCACTTCGTTGAAAAGCTTTTCCGTAATGTTGATAATCACATTACCGTATTTATCTTCATGGATCACCGTTCCTTTCAGCACATCTTTCTCTATAACAGCCTGGGTGGTAAATGCTTTTCGCAATTCGGTCACCGGCTCGCCCAAATCAGTGAGTGAAGCCCCATTGCACAAGGCAATGATAGCGGGTACATAAATTTTTCGTGTTGGAAATCGCAAGGCGGTCTTAGCGGTAAAATTATCGATTCGGATGATTTCTTCTGCTTCTTCATAGCCATTAATTAGGGAGAAAAATCCGTTATCACAGCCCACAAAGTATTGCCCTTTGAGTTTCATCACCACCGGATACAAGTTCTGTGTAGGATTACCAATAGAAATATACGGCAAATGATCAACCCCAATAAAATGAACCGTCCCTTCGGGAAAATCATCCATGATATTATTGACAAAATAAGCCGCCTGTCCCAAATTGAAAGGTTGTACTTCATGGGTAACATCTACAATTCGGCAAGAATCCAGTTGAGATAATAATTGTCCCTTAAGTGCAGCCACGTAGTGATCTTTCAGGCCAAGATCTGTCGTAAGGGTGATTATACTCATACTTTTGAATTTCCAAAAACAATCATGAACACAATTTACATATAAATAGATGCGTCCATCCTTTTAAATTCTTAATTTTACTCAAAATTAAAGTTAATTTCTACTCCATAAATTGAATTGAACATAATTAATTAACATTTTGCAAGAAAAAGTCATTGAAATTGCCGGCATAGACCCGGTAACACTGTTCGGCGTAAATGATCAAAAGATCAAACTTATTCGTAAGTACTTTCCAAAATTAAAACTGATTTCCAGAGGGAATACCATAAAAGTAATGGGTGAACCGGAGATTATTGAACAATTTGAAAAGAAATTTGAATTGCTGATGCGGCATATTAACCGATACAATGAACTCACTGAGAACAGTATCGAAAACATTATGTTACAGGATGAAGAGCATTTAACTTTTAAAGATCACGGAGAGACAATTGTCCACGGAAATGCGGGTTTAATGGTAAAGGCACGTACGGCCAACCAACGCAAACTGGTCAAATTTTCACAAGAAAATGATATGGTTTTTGCGATCGGACCGGCGGGAACGGGAAAAACATATACTTCAGTAGCACTGGCAGTGCGAGCACTTAAAAACAAGGAAGTTCGAAAGATCATTTTGACGCGTCCTGCTGTGGAAGCGGGTGAAAATCTCGGTTTTCTTCCCGGTGATCTCAAAGAAAAACTGGACCCTTATTTGCAACCCCTTTACGACGGCTTACGCGATATGATTCCCGCAGAAAAATTATCGGAGTACATAGAACACAACATTATTGAAATTGCCCCTTTAGCCTTTATGCGCGGGCGAACTTTAGACAATGCCTTTGTGATTTTGGATGAAGCGCAAAATACCACCACCGCCCAAATGAAAATGTTTTTAACCCGAATGGGGAAATCTGCTAAATTTATTGTTACCGGTGACGTCACACAAATTGATTTGCCCAGAAATCAAGGTTCTGGTCTTGTTATGGCTATTGATCGCCTTAAAGATATAGAAGGAATTGGAATAGTGACTTTAGATGAAAATGATGTGATCCGCCACAAATTGGTAAAAGCCATTATTAAAGCGTTAAAAGATGAGTAAAGTGTGACTGGAAAATTTGAAATCGGTTCCGGTTCCTGCACTTCCATTTTCTTAAAAAGGATCAAATTCCATTTACTACCGGATAAAAAAAATTAACTTTGGCAGACAATTTTCACTTATGAATGCCATAAAATCTACTGCCTTTCAATTTCCCGGCCAAACCGCTTTATATAAAGGTAAAGTGCGTGATGTCTATACCATAGCGGATGAGCTGCTTGTAATTGTTGCTTCTGACCGCATATCAGCCTTTGACCATATTTTGCATGAGGCCATCCCTTACAAAGGACAAGTGCTGAACCAATTGGCCGCCAAGTTCCTCAAAGAAACCTCTGACATTGTTCCCAATTGGTTAATTGACACCCCTGACCCCATGGTTGCTGTTGGACACCGTTGTGAACCTTTTAAAGTAGAGATGGTAATTCGCGGCTATTTAGCAGGACATGCAGGCAGAGAATATAAAGCCGGAAAAAGAGAATTATGTGGCGTAGCACTTCCTGAAGGAATGAAAGAAAATGATCGTTTTCCTGAGCCCATTATTACTCCCGCAACAAAAGCCGAAGAAGGTCATGATGAAGACATCTCAAGAGAAGCGATTATTGAACAAGGTATCGTCTCTAAAGAAGACTATACCCAACTGGAAGATTATACGCGGGCACTTTTTAAGCGCGGAACTGTGATGGCGGCAAATAAAGGATTGATATTGGTAGATACCAAATATGAATTTGGAAAACGAGACGGGAAAATCTACCTGATTGATGAAATCCATACCCCCGACTCATCCCGTTATTTCTATGCAGACGGATACGAAGAACGACAGGAAAAAGGCGAAAAACAAAAACAGCTTTCTAAAGAATTTGTTAGAGAATGGCTGATTGCACATGATTTTCAAGGATTAGAAGGGCAAACTCTCCCCCACCTTCCGGAGGATTTTGTCACTTCTGTCTCTGATCGTTACATAGAACTATACGAAACTATTACGGGAGATCCTTTCATAAAAACCGATCAAAACGGGATAGAAGAACGCATCAAAAAAAATGTACTCAACTTTTTAGCCCGTCAATAAAATATAGTATCTTCATTTGACCAATATTTCACCAATAAAAGAGAGCTGTATCTGTTTACGGCAGATAGATATCAATTCTCCTTTTTTGAAAATTTTAATCGCAACAGATGAATCCTTCTAATTTTAAAAAAATAATCAATTTACTCTACACCATGTTGGCTTTGGGGATGATCGCTTTTACTGCTGTTACTTTTTATTTAACGATCAACGATCAGCATTTTAACATTCCGGCCACATCCGATACTTTTTTATTCCTTGTGCCTACCGTCATCTTACTGGCTATTGTCGTGGGTAATTTTTTATTTCAAAAATTAATCCGAGCTGTAAATGAAGCAAAAATGTTACAGCAAAAAGTCACAATTGGATTTACCTCTAATATCGTTCGGTTTGCATTGATTGAAGGAGCGATTCTTCTAGGTGTCATTGCATTATTAAGTACTGCTAATTTATTTTATATGGTGTTTATTGTCATTGGTTTTATGTATTTCATCAGTTTAAAACCTACCGACAAAAAAATCAAAAGAGATCTGATGCTTTCACATGATGAAGCGCAAGAGTTAGGAATCATGTAGCCTATCAACAGACTTCGGGTGACACATCTTATTATAACAGTTTTATTTTTGATTGTTAAATATTTAACAATTGTAAATTATCTGCCTTTTTTAGTTCTCAATATTCAAATTTAATTCTATTTTCGACCTCCCCTTTACCTTAAATTAAACGTTTGATCTATCAATACGGTTTTTTAGCATTTGATCTATCAATACGGTTTTTTAGTAAAAATTTTGTTCATGCATTTGAATCGAAATAGACAAAAGGTAAATTCCTGAAATAAAAGTAAGTATAAGCCACTATGAATAAAGAAAAATCGGTCACCGTTGAAACGTCTATATCAACGATCACTTTATTAGAAGATGGTATTCTTGAAAACATTGTTCATGACGGATGTACCGTTACCGCTGAAAATTTGAAGGAAATTAAAGCGGCAAATCTGCAGCTGATGGGTGAACAACCGTATTGCGTTTTAATTGTATCCGGGATGATGTCAGACATCAGTACTGAGGCGAGAGAACTTGCGGCAAGTGCTGAATTCGTTCAAAACACCATTGCAAAAGCATTATTAGTAAATTCTTTAGGTCACCGGCTGGTGGGACAATTTTACATAAAAATCAACCGCCCTTGTATCAAAACCAAGTTATTTACCGACAAAACCAAGGCTATGATGTGGCTCAGGAAACAATTATCTGACCATAAAAGATTTAGCTAGTGTGGTTTGAGATATCACTTTTACTTTCTTCTTGAAATTATGTTTTCGTTTGCCTAATTTTAACGTACATTTACAAACGTTAACCCCTGAAAATAAAAAATTTACGTTTAACATGACGAGACCATTTATTATAGCTCTTGTTTATCTTCTTTTTGGCCTATGCTGGATATACTTTAGCGATAGTATCGTTTTTAATTTTACAGATGACCCTCAGCAGATTCATCACATTCAGAACATTAAGGGTTACGTCTTTATTTTTATTTCTACCTTACTTATTTTTGTTTTGATTCAGGCGCTCTACAACCGACTTATCAAACAGCAAAAAAATCTCAATAATAAAAACCGGCAACTTTCTCTTATTCTTAACAATACAACAGAAATCATTGGTTTGACCAGGTATCTGGATGGTCAATTTATTTTCATCAATATTAACCGTGCAGGACAAGAAGTTCATAAAAAAAACAACATCCCGCTAGATCATTATTTAAATCAGGAACTCAAATCCTATTATATAAAAAATACGAACCGTACAACAGAAGAAGCCCGGGAAATTGAGGCCTATTACAAAAAATCGCTTAATGAAAACTGCTCAGTAAACTTTACTACAAGTTTTGAATTTGGAAAGGGTGATTTGCGAACCGTCGAAACCATGTTATCTCCTATTTTGAATGATCAGGGTCCCAACTATGTTTTGTACGTAAGCAGAGACATCAGCGAAATCAGAAAAAAAGCGTTGGAACTACGAGAAAGCCGGGAACAATTATTACAGGCACAACGTATTGGAAAACTTGGGAACTGGGAACTCCTCATTGAAAATCAAAAAATTAGCTGGTCGCCCATGATGGCAGATATTTTTGATTGGGATCCTACCTTAGCGCCTCCAGCCTTAGAGTATCTTGAAAACATGATTTTTGAACAAGATCTACCCGGATATCGGCAGTTGTTAGAAAAAGCCATTTTGAATAACCATGCTTTCGATATTGATCTGCGAATCAAAACAGGAAAAGGAAATATAAAATATATCCGTACGATATGTATGCCGGTTAAAGAGAAAGGTGAGGTTGTTAAATTAATCGGCACCACTCAGGACATCACCGATAAAATACAGATGCACCAACAAAAAACAAAGAACATTTTAGAAGCTATAGAAAAAGAACGTGCTCATATCGCCCGTGAAATTCACGATTCACTTACCCAACACCTGAGTATTGTCAGCCTTAACTTAAAGAACCTCTCTACTGATTTGCCTGAAATTAAATCGTTGGATAAGTTTGAGAAAATTCAGGGATTCTTAAATACCGCCATTGAAGAAAGCCGATCTATTGCTCACCGTATTATGCCGCAGTCCATTAAAAAGTTTGGCTTGATTGTATCAATTGAGGAACTTATTGAATCGCTTGCCGGAAATGACACAGCAAAAATTGTGTTTGAGTTTGACAAAGAATTTCGCCTGGAATCTGAAATTGAGTTACAGTTATTTAGAATCGTTCAGGAAGCATTCAACAATATTTTAAGGCATTCTAAAGCTAAAAATGTAGTGATTCAATTGACTTTCTATGAGCTCCTCCAACTCACTATAAAAGATGACGGTATCGGTTTTTCTTTGGATGAAAAATTATTGCCGGATGATACGGTAGGGCTTCACACTATGAAATACAGGGCCGATCAAATCGGTGCCAGTTTACTTATTGAAAGTGAAAAAAATAAAGGAACCACAATTTATATAGAGCTTAATAAACCACCCATTAAAAAAACCATATGATTCACGTATTTTTTATAGATGATCACGATATTGTCAGAAAAGGATTGATCAGTTTAATTAAAGAATGTCCGGAATTTAAATTTGCAGGTCAGGCCGGTGACGGGATTGAAGCGCTGAAATTGATCAGTGAAATGGAAAACAAGCCGGATATCGTATTAACCGATATAGAAATGCCTAAAATGGATGGCATTGAGCTGACAAAGGCATTGCGTAAAACCTATAACAGCCAAATTAAAATTGTAGCGCTGACCATGATCAAGCAAAACACCTATATAAAAAAAATGTTGCAGGCCGGCGCTATGGGATATGTATTGAAAAACTCACACCTGGATGAACTGTCACAAGCTATTACCATGGCACACAATAATGAAACTTATTTCAGTGAAGAAGTCAGTCATGAAATAATGAATCACCTCAGTAAATTCAATAAATCAGAAACTTTAAGCAAGAACGTCACACTGACAGAACGTGAACGAGAAGTACTTCAAATGATTGTTAAAGATATGAGCAATCAGGAAATAGCAAATGAACTATTTATCAGTGTACGGACAGTTGAAACCCATAAACAAAATTTGATCTCCAAAACCGGAGCTAAAGGTGTGGCGGGGCTTGTTGTACTTGCCATTCAAAACAAGTTTGTAGAGATTTAATCCGGGGTTAATAAAGACAATTACTTTTCACCTCTTTATCCAAAAAGTGTTAACTACGTATTTTACGGATATTATTTTTTTCAGGATTCTACTGATTTTTATCCAGTTATGATGCCGTTACTTTGTCTCTACAAACACGAGACAGATGAATATTCTTTTTATAGGCGAAAATTTTGATTACTTAAAGGCGTTGGCAGAATCAGTAGGGTCAAGTCATCAAAAAACCGTTTTAGATCTTTCCTTACACCCCTTAAGTGGAGGAAATACAGGAAATCCGGAAATTATCATTACAGATATTGCCAGTTGCACCAACGATTTGAAAGTCTTTCTGGATCAGGTCAGAATAACCTATCCATCCGCATTAATCTGGGGCATTTTTAACTACAAGAGTATTGTTCTTCATGAAAGTTTACGAAAAATGCACATTACAAAATTGATTTCTCATCAAGATGATTTGGATGATTTACTAAATGATTTGTGATGATCCAGGTAATTCACTTAGGTACAATTTTAAGTAAAAAAAATACTAACAAGTAAAACAAACTTTATGTCACTAACCAATGAATCTTTTCATACACCTCACCAACTACTCAGGAAAATTTCACCTTTCCACATGCTTACTTTAATCCTTTTCTTTTCTGTTTTGACAGTAGACTATTTCACCTCATTAGGAGCCTCTATCTGGGTGTTCTATGTCATGATTATGATTATAGCACTCTGGCACAAGCAGACAAAAACCCTAATTTGGATCACGATTATATCTGCTATCTTAATTATAGTGGGCTTTTACATTTCAGAACACAATTACGAAAATTCGATCCCTGATTTCAACCGTTTTTATGGTGCCCTCACTATTGCTATTGTAGGAATTGCACTTTATTATTATCAACAATCAAAATACCGCAGTCATTTGGAGCGAAATGAAAAAAGATACATGGCCAACCTCATTGCTTCATTTAAACACAGTATTGCTATCATTGACAGGTACGGAGTAATTATTGACACCAATGAAGAATGGAAAAACTTAGGGCTTGAATCAGCAGATGATGAATTGCTGGGTAGCTGTAAGGGAACAAACTTTCGGAAATTGTGTCATCAATTCACCAGGAATAAAGAGAGGCGTTTACAACTTCTCGCTGAAAAACTTTTGCCTGTCCTTAAGGGAGATCATGCTGAAAAAGAAATTGAATATCAATCCAATAACCATGAATGGTATAAAATAAGTCTTACCCCTGTAAAAGAAACCAATGGCGCCGTGCTCATTTATTGTACAAATATCACAGATGAAAAAAACATGATCAACCATACACTCAAAGCGAAAGGCCAACTATTGAGCACACAGTTAAATCCACATTTTATATTTAACTCTCTCAACTCTATTCAATATTTCATTCTGGGTCAAAAAACTGAAACCGCCATTGAATATTTATCTTCTTTTGCCGGATTGATGAGAAAAACACTAGACAACTCCATGCATTCTTTTATTCCTATTTCTGAAGATATGAAATTTTTGGAGCAATACGTCAATTTGGAAGTACAACGTACACAAAACCCCATTGAATTTTCCATTTCAGTCAATGAAACACTTTGGGCAGAAGAACTTTTGATTCCTCCTATGTTGATACAGCCTTTCGTTGAAAACGCAATTATTCACGGGCTTTCAGCCAAAAAATCGGACAGAAAACTCAACATCTTGTTTAGTGAAAACACAAACGATATTATATGTACTATTGATGACAATGGTATCGGTAGAAATGCCATTTCAGAGAAAAAAAATTCTGAAAAAGAGAATCATGTTTCTCATGGAATGCAATTGATCAATTCAAAAATCAACATTTTGAATCAGCTCTTTCATGATGGATTTTCTGTCCGAACAATTGATAAAACAACTCCTGACTATAAAAGTGAGGGGACTAGAATTGAGCTTACCTTTCCAAAGGTATGGGCAGAGGATGATTTACATTGATTTTTTTAGGTACTTAGCACGAGCGTTCCGCTCGTGCCGGCGCTGGGTTTATGACCTCATGCATGAAAGTGATCCGGATACCTATCCCAAGATTTTTTAAAGCGGATTTTCATCTTGACTCGTGCTGGTGTGAGGTTTGTTGGATGATGTAGTTCTTGCTAGTATTTGACCCCTCACCACACGAAAGGATTCGTGCGGTAGCGGGGGGTCACAGACGAGCGCGAGCAGAGGTACGGGTGCGAGCGGCCCCACTCAATCGTCTTCAAAAATGGCTTTGAAATTATCTTCGATTGTTGAAATTTCTTCATCTGTTAATTCTTCAAATTCTTTTTGTCTTTTCCCTTTTGATAGTTTACCATTATTCTGATTTAAAAGTTTGATCAACAAATCCACCTTTGTGTCTGGTAAAGATACATGTGTATTTATGTGTTGAGTCATTTGATCATGTTTTTCCAAATATTTTAACTCCTCCGGAATTATTTGTTCAATTGTCTCCTCGATACATTCATATAAAAATTCTACTTGTTTTGTTAGATCATAGTAACGATATAAATCAATAGTATCATTTAGAATATTAACGTTATGATCTGTGGTTGGCTCCCATTCAATCAAATCTATTCTGGGAGATGAATACGATTCTAAGATTGTTTGGTATTCATCAATTCGATTCAATATTGCAGCAGATATCGGAAATATCATTCCTTTCTTGGTGTATCTCATACGAGTTAGGATGTGATGAATTATGTATCTGTGAATTCGACCATTTCCATCAGAAAACGGGTGAATAAATACGAATCCGAATGCTATAGTCGCAGCTGTCAAAACCGGGTCATATTCTGATTTTTGCAGGATGCTATTGGTCTCTAATAGTCCTTCCATCAATGAAGGTAAATCTTTTGCTTTAGCTGAAATATGGTCGGGTATTGGAGAAAAGTTTTCTCGATCATGCTCTCCTATAAATCCTTCATGTATTCTTAAACCCATATTTTTGAGTTTTTTTGGTCCAATCACAATATTTTGAAGCCGTTCTAACTCTTCTAAAGTTAGGGGTTCTTTTCCGGCTTGACCAATTGCTTTTCCCCAATTTCTTGCTCTAAGGTTAGGTGGATATTCTCCTTCTATGGCAAAAGATGCTTTGGAGTCTTTCAATAATAAAAATGTTGCAGCTCTTCTGACAAGTTCTTTGTCTCTTGCTTTTAACCCTTTGTCAATTAATCCTGATAGATCTTTTGCTATGAGCGACTCAATTTTCTCGGTTTTTCTAATCATTGGACAGAAATCATGAGTCCCGGGTAAGTTGTTTTTAATTCTGTGTCGGGTAGAGTTAAATGAAGGACCTGTGAACTGAAACTTAGAATTAACGATTTCAACATAAGTACCCGTTTTTAAATCCGGAATATCAAGCGTTGTATCCATTAACCATTCATATAAAAACCACACCCTTCTGCTATATTGGCTTGTGGGCTCCCTCTTTATCATATTCATGACCGGCTCTTCTTTTGTATATTGAAAGAACTTTTTTAAGATAAAAAGATCAATCGCTTCATATTTTAAAGCAAAACTTAAATGGCTTGTCAGATCATCATTAGGCTGATGTCTTATTGTGAATACTTGCCATTGGTCTGTGTTATATCTTTGATGTTTTTTAGTTACAATAGCCAACCTATCCGGTAATGGAACATTCGTTTTAAGGTTTTTTTCAATTTCAGTTATTAGAAATGCGTAACCGACCAATAAACCAGATTCCGGTGTAGGTCTTCCATGAAACTTAGTTACTTCTTGTGAAAAATAGTTACTCATGCTGTCTATTTATGAAATACAGTTACAAATATAGCATGAAAATCAATTATTAGTTGTGAAAAACTATTATTTTTTATACCTATACATGAAAAATACTTACAAATAGTAGTTCTACAGGACTTTTAATAATTGTCATAAGATAGAGCTAAACATAGCTTAATTCGACGTTTTAGCTTTTTGATGAAGGTATAAATTTTTCATTATACTCGCGCCGGCGTAGGGGAGTATTAAAATTGACAAGGTTGTCTTAGTTTCGTTTTTATGACTTTTTAATGAGCATTTACCCCACCAAGGACTAATTGGCCCCAGTCCAAAATTCAGCCGAAACTTAAAATTATCAGGATTATCCAATTTCTTCCAATTAGCTGTAGTTTATAAAGAACCAATGATGAATTTGTTTCTTAGAGTAACAGTATTTAATTTTAGAAACTGAATGACTTGCTCTTTTGACCTATTTAAAGTGATTTCAATTTTTGCTATCATTTATGCAACCTAACGTTTACCCTAAAATTAGCAATTTTTAATTTGCCCCGCTAGTGCGCTGGCCAAACCCCGGATACTGGCTGTCCTACGTGCGCTGGCTAACCCGGTTATGTACAAGCCACTGGAGCTAAAGTGGACGGTAAAAAAGGGCGGACTGTGCCTTTGCGAAGCTTCGGCGAAGCAAGGAGTGAATTTTGGGTAGCTTGTAATAAGCTCCTAAAATAAGCTTTTGCAATTGCAGAATCAGGTTTAGTTTATAATGAAAATTTCAGAAGTAAAAAGCCTGAGTTGAACTAAAAAAAGATAAATATTACTTGTTTATTAGCATAGTTCTATGTTAGCTACAGTTTTCTACTCCTGCATTTTTGATTTAAGATCCATCATTCCGTGTAAGATTCTGATGACTTCAACCTCGTTTATGGAAACTACATGGTAGAATATGATGTGTTTTCCAGCTTTAAACCCAAGCAAGTTTTTGCTGATACTATCATAATTGTTTCCAATTTCAGGATTTTCAGCAATTTCAGAGCAAGCGTATTTTATGATGTTGTAATACTTGTCCGCTTGTGTTTCAGACCATTTATAAACAGTGTATTCCCAGATATCTGTTAGGTCGTTAATGGCTTCTTGCCGTAATACGATTTTAACCATTCTTGCTGTTTTTCGACTTTAATTTATTAAGATGATCATTAAAGTCGAAGTCTTCAACTCTCGGACTATTGAGTCCTTGTTGAATGGCATTTTTGAGCGCAATGGTCTTGTTCTCTTCATTTTCAAGGAGTCTAAGCGCGGCTCGAATAACTTCACTGACATTTTTGTATCGACCTGCTTTTATTTGTGTTTGTACAAATTGCTCGAAATAATTACCAAGAGATATAGATGTGTTTTTACTCATTGTATCTTCTATTTATACAAAAATACCAAAATTTGGTAAAAATTCAAAATCTAAATTTAAGGAGTCTTGGTGAGTAATGATCACGAACTGGAATTCCTCTTACTCACCACCGAAGTCGAAACGCAGTGGAGTCGTTCTGCGAGTTTGGTCCGCCAGTGATCAAAATTGTGGGTTGATTGTAGCTAACGTTTTGCGCATATGGCTTGTGGCGGCTTCCGAAGATTGATCTTTCATTCTAGGATAATCTTGATCCGAAGACCAAATCTCGAATTTAACGAAAATCCCGCCATAAGTTATATGCGCTGTTGTAGGGCGTTTTTAATTTTAATTTTTTCTTCGTCTGGGATATTTTTCCATTCCACATTTTCATCAATTGTCAATTCTACATTTAGACCTGATTTCACTATATCCGTAATGTGGAAAAACCATTCTGAAACTTTCCATTCCCTAATTGGAGTTGACTTAAATCCCTTTTGATTTTCATCCCAATATACACCTGCCGCTTCTCTGTAGACGTATTGATAATCTGGGCTGCCTGCACCAATAACCTTTAAAAGAAGTTCATTTTCGGTATTAACGACTATTTTATTTATTATTTCTTTTTTCATTGTATTTCAGTCGTATTCTCCGAGTTCCGTGTCAGTGAGTTTTCTTATGTTTCCGTTTTCAATTGCTATACCTGCATGAAATTTCCTGTATAGTCTGGGAAACGGAAACACAGTTCTTTGTGCTAGGATATGAATGTGTAAAATATCATCATCTCTTTTCCATTTTGAGTACCCAAGTTGAATGTTGTCAAGATTTTCAATATTACCCCAATCAGGCATGGAACTCAATTCATTTATTGTTTTCATTGAAAGCTCCTTTGCCACCTTATCAACTGCATTCTGATATTTCTTGGCTTTCCTGTTCTTTAGCTGCTACATTATCGATTTCAAATTCCGGGCAATTATCATCAAAATCTGCCCATTCGTTTGTTAATGAACAAACCAATCCTTTTTCCATAAGGAACCTCCTTTTCCTACATATTTTACAAGATTTTAATTGCTCCTCTCTGGTTTTCATTTAAGCATAACGTTTGAGTAAATATAGGCATTTTATGCCGTCGCGAGCGCGTTGGTCAACCACGATCCTGGGAGCTCCGACGTGAGCTGGTGCCCCGGATACTGAACACGCTAATGGGAGTAGAGTGCTGGCAAAAAGAGGCGGAAGTGATATTTACTTATGTTATATGCTGTTTTTCTTCATCTTTTTTGGTTGAATTAGGCAACTAACACCTATGAGGATACGTCAGACGTGTGTCAAGTCCGTGATAGTCCTTAAAGCGACACACGTCTGACGTATCCTCATAGCTTTTATTATTAATTTTTCAACTTAATTTGTCCAGTTTTTTATATAATTTACTGGACATTTTGTATATTTGGATAAAATATTTAAAACCGTTGAAAGCAACTGAATACATAGAGAATAGAATAAAAAGACTTCCTAGAGGATATGTTTTTACCTATAAGGATTTTGTTAGTGAGGTGGATAGTAAAGAAGCTGTTATAAAATGCCTGAATAGAATGGCAGCAGCAGACAAGATAAAAAAGCTTTCTAAAGGGAAGTATTATAAACCTGAAGAAACTCCATTTGGATCATTGAACCCTGAACAATATCAAATAGTAAAGGACTTGTTGGAAAAACAAGGAAAACTAATAGGGTATATCACTGGTTTGGGAATTTATAATCAACTTGGTTTAACTACTCAGGTTAGTAATGTTATTCAAATTGGTAGAAATAATTTCCGCCCTCCATTAAAGCGGGGGAAGTACAAAATATTATTTATCAAACAGAAGAATATAATAACAAAAGAAAGTGTTCCTCTTCTTCAGATTCTTGACTCAATACGGTATATAAAGAAAATACCGGATACAACAATTGATGAAGCATGTGGTCGGATTATAAGTTTGATTCAAAAACTAAGTAAAGAGGATATAAACAGGTTGATTAGGCTTGCTATTAAATATAATCCCGCAACAAGGGCTTTATTGGGGGCAATTTTGGAAACAATTGGAAAAAAGGGAAGCGAACTAGGTTCATCCTTAAATCCTATAACCAAGTATAAAATGGGAATTTCTAAAAATGTTTTACCAACAATGAAAAATTGGAATATAGAATGAGATTACATGAAGATCCCAAATTATTTGAACAAGCCATTAGAGCTACAGCTGACAAAAAAGATCTTTTAGATATTTATGTTGAAAAAGACTACTGGGTAACTCTTGCGTTATTTCAAATATTTCAAAATCAAATAGGAGAAGAAACAATTTTCAAAGGAGGAACCGCATTATCGAAATGTTGGGAATTGATTGATAGATTTTCTGAAGATATTGACTTAGTAGTACTTCAAAGAGGAGAGGAGACAGGTGGGCAATTAAAAAACAAAATAAAGACAATTGGTACGGTAGTGTCGGAAGTATTACCTGAAATACAGGTAGAAGGCCTTACACGCAAAAGAGGTATGAACAGGAAAACTGCTCATGCATACAAGAAAATATTTAAACGTGACTTTGGACAAGTACGTGATTTTATCGTAGTAGAAGCGTCATGGCTCGGAAGCCATGAGCCATATGTGCAAACAAAAATCAGTTCATACATATATGGGATGTTAGAACAGAGTGGTGACAGTGACACAATTGTTAAATATGGACTAGCACCATTTACAATTCAAGTTTTAGCTAAAGAAAGGACAGTCTGTGAGAAAATCATGAGTCTTGTTAGGTTTTCTTATGGAATTGAACCAATTGAAGACCTGAAAAAGAAAGTCCGTCATACCTATGACATTTTTCAGTTATTATCAGATGAAGAACTGTATAAGTTTTTTGAATCAGAAAAATTTGATCAAATGTTATTGAAGGTCGCACAAGATGATTCGGAAAGCTATAAGAATAATAATAAATGGCTAGCAAACCACCCTTCTGAATCACTTTTCTTCAGCGATCTGGATAAAGTATGGAAGTCTCTTGTGTCCACCTATGAAAATGACTTCAGTAAATTAGTATTTGGTGAACTGCCAGATAGTAACGAGGTTTTAGATTCAATGAAAATGGTCAAAAAGAAGTTAGATAATATTAAGTGGAAAATTAAATTATAACCACGAACTGGATACAATTGCATATAACGCTTGAGCATATTGCTTTGTGGCGGTTTCCGAAGTGCTTTCTTGTCTGCTGACACTAATCTTACTTAAATGTACAAAATTTTCTTCTACAGCTTCATAAGCCATATGTAGTGTTAGGTGCTTTTTTTATTCTTTTACATTAATTCGTATTCTTGAAGAGCATCTTTCCAAATTTGTTCTTCATTTAGTTTTATTGTCTTTTTTACCAATATTGTTATTACTTCTTGGTTTAGATGTTCTTTATTCAATTCCTCAATAAACATTGTCGATTCCTCTTTATTTAGCAATTCAGCTTTTTTATGTAAATTACAGCATCCATATCCGTCAAATGAAATTCGGACTAATGATATTTGGTCATTTCCTATTCTATTGAAATCAATAAATACCGAACCACCTAAGCAGCCCAAGTAAAAGTCAGCTTTTCTGGTATTCGGCATTGAAGTTTTGAAAAAATCGAAATTCTTCATTTTTTAATCTCCTCTGCTGCGTAGCTGTCAGACTGTGTCGCAATGTAAATTTGGTAGCAAATAAATAGGGTTACGTTCTCCTTTTTTCTTTTTGCTACCGTCCGTAATCATCATAATAATCCTGGAAATAGCTTTCATATTCATAGATCAACTCTATGTTTATGGCTTCAACGTCTGTTAATTTATCACGAATATCTACTCCCATAGGCATATACCATTCTTTTTTTTCAAAGTGGTATCTCCAATCTTTATTTTTGAAGCTGTATCCGTGACGTGCATAAATTTCATTGCGCATTTCAGAAAGCTCTTCTTCCATCATATTGCTCAAATCCTCATCTGTTAATTCACGCTGTGAAGCTTGTGGGTACTTTCCTATTGTAGGATCATAGGCAAAGGCACGTTTATTAAGCTTATACTTTCTGGATGAATTCCCTTTTTCTTTAAAAGGTGTCCACTTCCCTTCAACAACACCTTCTGATGCATTCAGAGTAAATTCAAATTTACCGTCATATTGATCATCTCCCGGTTCATTCATTACAAAATCATACACCTCTCTCTGTTTCAAATTAAAAGTACCGTCAATTTTCCTGAAGTTGCCTGCACACACTGAAAACCCCTCTGCTTTTCCGTTTTTGGCTTCATAAATTGTAATATTGATCATATTCGGTCCAAAATCACCCACGTAAGAACCGATAAGCTTTTCATTTGTTTGATCGGCAGCCGCATAATGTTCATCAATGAATAACTGGGCTTCACTCTTTTCTCCGCCATACGTTCTTGGGTTCATAGTATTAGCAGCCAACAGATTTTCTTCTTCTGTTTCTTCCGGCACCACTTCTTCTTCCGTTTCGGATATTTCAGAGGTTTCATTGGATGTTTGCTCATTATTACAACTATAAATAAATAGTGTAAGGGCGAATAGATAAAAGATTGTTTTCATATGATTAAATTTGATTCAAAATTAGCAACTACTATTTTACGCAAAACTTTTAATATCGCCATCATTTTAAGTCTATTATTCTTTACCATTCTCATGGTTTTGATTTCAATACCCTACTTTCAATTGGAGACAAATGTTGCATTTTTACGTATAAAGCAATGGGTTTTTCGTGATTACCCCGGCACCCTATCAAATATATGGATCCTTGCGTTTTTCATTCATGTCTTCACTAGTGTTTTTGCTTTAATTGCAGGATTCACTCAATTTTCCAGGCATTTTTTATGGACGAAAGTACACCGGAAAATGGGAATGTTCTACGTAATCGTTGTTTTATGCCTAAGTGCTCCTACAGGCTTTATAATGGGGATTTGGGCTAACGGAGGAATTATTTCTGTAATCGCCTTCTGCTTACTTTCTGTGCTCTGGTGGTATTTCACCTACCGGGCATTCGTTCTGGCAAAAAATCATTCTTTTGAAGCGCATGCAAAATTTATGTACAGAAGTTATGCGCTTGCCTTATCCGCTATCACATTAAGATTGTGGAAATATGTAATAGTTAACTACATTTACGAAATGCCCCCTATGGATCTTTATCGATTAGTGGGTTGGTTGGGATGGGTGCCCAATTTATTGGTGGCGGAGTGGTTAATTTGGAAAGGTTCCCATCTAAAACTGCTCAGAAAAAAGACCTAATTTTTTGAAAAAAACGAATCGAATACTGTGAATATACTTTTTCTTACAGATGGAATATCCCCTTTTCAAATTGGGGGAATGCAGAAACATTCTTTCGTGCTTTCAAAACTATTGGCCCAAAAAGGGTTACAGATACATTTGTTTCATTGTGGGGGGGAAGGATATACTCAAGAAGCGTTTGAAGCGCTTTATGGTAGTGCCATTTCAAATATAAAGGAATCAGTAATCGCCTTCCCAAGTTTAGGAAGGATTCCGGGTCATTATATACGTGAAAATAAACGCTACTCGCAACTTATTTTTGAGGCTATCAAAGATAAAATTGACACTTTTGACCTGGTTTATGCACAGGGTTTCACCGGATGGGAATTTCTGCGTCAAAAGAAAAAAGGTGTAATTGACTTGCCTGTTTTGGTCAATTTTCATGGATTTGAAATGTTTCAAACAGCAGCAAACTTTAAAATTAAACTGTCACACAACTTATTGAGGAATTCGGTAAAATATCAAATTAAAAACGCAGATTTTATTTATTCTTTTGGTGGTAAAATCAGTGAAATTCTAACTCAACTAGGAATCTCAAAACAAAAAATATTACTACAGTCAAATGGCATAGAAAAGAGTTGGATTATTGATCAGGCACCCGCTGTAAAAAATCCTGTTCGATCATTTATTTTTATTGGAAGAAACGAAAGGAGAAAAGGAGTTGAAGAACTGAATAAAGCTTTACTTCTTTTACTGGATCAAAAAGACATGCCGTTTCAATTTGTCTTTATAGGACCTATACCGGAATCGATTCAAATTGAAGACAAACGGATCATTTATAAAGGAGAAATAAGAGATGCTGAAGCAATAAGGACTTTCTTGAAAAACTCAGATTGTTTGCTCTGTCCTTCGCATGCAGAGGGAATGCCAACAGTAATTCTGGAGGCAATGGCCTGTCACAATGCTGTTATAGCCACAGATGTGGGCGCAACATCCCGCATGATCAACAACAACGGTTTTTTACTCAATTCGCCGCAACCTATTGAAATTATGGGTGCTATGAAAAAAATAATTGAGATGGATGAATCCGACCTTTTAAAGATGAAAGATAGTTCGGTAAATTTGGTTTGCGAAAAATTCACCTGGGACAGCATTGCAGATCAAAAAATAGCGGATTTTAAGAAGGTGTTAAAAGAATAAAAAAATCTACCGCAGTTCAGCCCTCAGCTCACTTTCCAGTTCACTTCTAATCTTATCCATGATGGCGTCCACTTGTTTGTCTTTCAATGTTTTTTCATCATCCTGAAAAATAAAATTAACGGCATAGGATTTTTTCCCTTTCGGTAACTTATCACCTTCATACACATCAAACAAACCGACCTGACGAAGAATACTTTTATCTACCCCAGTGGCAATATCCTGAATATCCCGGAACTTTACAGAACGATCCAACAAGAGTGAAAAATCCCGACGGACGAAGGGTGCTTTGGGGAGCGGTTTGCTTTTAATACGGTTCATTACACAGATATCCTCCACTACTTTCCAATCAAAACAAGCATAAAAAACATCATTCTTAATATTGAATTCTTTTAAAATATCTTTACGAACCCAACCTAAATCTACTACAGATCTTTTTGCAATATTCAGGCTATATCCATCCTCAAACAAGTCATTCAATATTGAAGTAACTACCGGTTTTCTGAATACTCCAATTTTAATCAAAATGGCCTCCACTACTCCTTTTAAATAGAAAAAATCAACTTTCTGTGGCTTTTCTGTCCAGTTTTCTGGAGTTTTATTCCCGGTAATCCAAATCCCTAACTTTTTACGTTCTGAATAAAAAGCGTTGTCTTTTCGGTAATCTTTTCCAAATTCAAATAATTTCAAATCTGAATGCTGCCTGTTTTGATTGTATTCAATGCTTTTTAGTCCGCCAAACAAAAGTGTCTGCCGCATCACGTCAAGTTCTTGCGATAAAGGATTGAGCATTTTCACATCTCTTTCAGGGTTGAAAGAATGCGTTTCTATTTTATCCCAAATTTCAGATGAAGTAAGTGAATTGTTCATGATCTCATAAAATCCACGACTCACTAAAAGGTCAGCTACCTCATTATAAATTTTTTCGACCTCTTTATTTTCTCTAAACGTAATCGAACTATTTAGTTTTTCAGGTAAGGGGACATTGTTGTAACCATAAATTCTCAATACTTCTTCGGTCACATCCGCTTCTCTACTCACATCAACACGATAAGTCGGAACTTTCAGCTCCCATGCATCTTCATCAGCAGAAACAAACTCAATATCCAGTTCGTGCAAAATTCGTTTCATATCCTTATCCGAAATGTCTATCCCCATCAGCTTGCGGCTCATTTTGGGGTCAAACAGCACTTCTTTGTCTGAAATCAAATCCGGATAATGATCATGAATTTTTCCTAAAGTTCCTCCGGCAATATCGAGGATCATACAAATTGCCCGATCACGTGCAAAAGCGACATTATTGGGATCTACTCCCCTTTCAAATCGAAAAGAAGAATCTGTGCTAACCCCTAATCGTTTTGCGGTTTTTCTTACACTCACCGGATTAAAGTAAGCCGCTTCCAAAAATATACCGGCTGTCGTTTCCTTCACTCCTGCATGTAATCCGCCAAAAACACCCGCGATACACATAGGTCCCTTTTCATTACAAATTACTAAATCTTCCGGATCTAATTCTCGTTCAATTTCATCCAGGGTAACAATTTTTTCTCCTTTTTTCGCTTTTCTGACAATCACTTTATCGTCAACATCATTCAAATCAAATGCATGCAATGGATTACCGGTTTCATGCATTACATAATTGGTGATATCTACAATATTGTTCACCGGATTTAAACCTATACTCCTCAAGCGGTTTTGCAACCAGTCCGGTGATGGAGCGACTTTCACGTCCGTAATAACAGCACCTGAATATCTGGGACAGTTTTCTTCATCCTCCACTTCAAGGTGTACATGATCGCTTCCGGTTGCCGGTAGATCAATAGAAGGGTAATCCAACTCTATCTCTAGATTGTTGTGATAATTCAAATACGCTTTCAGGTCACGGGCAACTCCAATATGCCCCATAGCATCAGCACGATTGGGGGTTAAACCAATTTCTATTAGGTAATCATCTTCTATTTTAAAGTAGTCTTTTGCAACCTGTCCGGGCACAGCGCTTTCTTCCAACACCATAATCCCATCATGTGAAGTTCCCAGCCCTAATTCATCTTCTGCGCAAATCATCCCAGAACTTTCCACCCCTCTAATTTTTGATTTCTTGATTTTGAAAGGCTCATTTTCTTTGGGATAAAGTGTGGTTCCAACCGTAGCTACCGGAACCTTCTGCCCTACTGCTATATTGGTTGCCCCACAAACAATTTGGAGCGTATTCTCTTCTCCGATATTCACCGTGGTTACCTGTAAGCGATCTGCATCAGGATGTTTTACTATCCCAAGTATTTCACCAATAACAACTCCCTGCAAACCTCCTTTAACCGTCTCAATCAGTTCAAGACTCTCCACTTCAAGCCCTGTATCAGTAAGGATTTCAGCCATTCTTTTAGGTGACAGATCCGTCTGAATGTATTCTTTTAACCAATTTAGAGATATCTTCATCCTTTCATTTAATTAGAGCCAACAAATGTAACGATTCATTAAAGAATTGTTATTCATTTATAGTTCAATTTTAGTATTTTTAATGAGGGAAATAACTTTTCTATGGTAGCCGTTAAGCATTTGATTTTTATAGTAGGGGGATGGTTTTTTCTTTCTTCTTTTGTTTTTAGTGTTCGCATTCCACCTAAATTGGGAAATGCAATAGATTTTGACAAAGAAGCCTTACTGGAAAGGCATAATTACTACCGAAAAAAGGTAGGTGTTCCACCTCTTGAATGGTCTGACAGCTTATCTGTATATGCTCAGAATTGGGCAGATCAACTGGCTAAAAAATGTATGCTAAAACACCGACCACAGGATGATTACGGAGAAAATGTTTACGGAAGTTCTGGTGAAACAACAGCTATTCGAGTTGTCGATTATTGGGCTTCAGAAGAAGAATTTTTTAACCACAGACGCCCTGTTTACAAATCAGGAAAAGGGTATGGCCATTATACACAAATAATTTGGAGGGATACAAAACTACTGGGAGCAGGGGTAGCACAATGCAAAGGTGGAGGGCAAATCTGGGTCTGCAACTATGATCCTGCCGGGAACTGGACAGGAGAAAATGTCTATTGATTACCCCTTAATTTGCATTATTTTCTCCTTCTTTTTACACTGAAAATCATGAAATTTCAATCCTCTTAACATTTGATTACACTTTTTTGTTCTCTTTATTTGTAAAACAAGAAAATAGTTAGTTACTTTGCACTCCCAAATTCTGGTATAGATCAGAAGGGATTGAAGATAAAATATTAGAAAAAATGGCGAGAGTTTGTCAACTTACCGGAAAGAAAGTAATGAGTGGAAATAATGTTTCTCACTCATTGAATAGAACAAAGAGAAAATTCTACCCTAATCTGGTAAAAAAGAAATTTTATTTACCTGAAGAAGATAAGTACATCACACTGAAAGTATCTACTTCTGCCTTACGGACAGTAAATAAAAAGGGAATTACGGCTTGCATAAAAGAAGCGAAAGCAAAAGGATATTTGAAGTAAACGTCAGCACTACTTTAAAACTTTTTCCACACACTACAACAGTTTGTAATTCGTGGGAATCAGTTCAAAATAGTTGAGAACAACACACATTTAAAATGGCAAAAAAAGGAAATAGAGTGCAGGTAATTTTGGAGTGCACAGAGCACAAAGAAAGCGGTAAGCCGGGTACATCAAGATATGTAACGACTAAAAACCGAAAAAATACTCCGGATAGATTAGAGTTGAAAAAATTCAACCCTATTTTGAAAAAGTATACAATACACAAAGAAATTAAATAATAAAACAGACTAGAAGAGCAAGAGGATGCGTCCACTTTGATCTTTTTATCTATAATTAATTAAGACATGGCTAAGAAAACGGTAGCAACATTACAAACCGGTGGAGGGAAAGAGCATACAAAATGCATCAAAATGATCAAGAGCGAGAAAACCGGATCATACACCTTTAAAACTGAGATGGTACACAACAATCTTGTAAAAGATTGGTTCGATCAAAAGTAATTCGTGTTTGTAAATAAGTATTCAGTTAGCTTCTTTCCGCATCAGGTGGTAAGAAGCTTTTTTTGCTAAAGGACTATGGGTATCTTCAATAAAATCTTCTCTAAGGATAAAAAAGAAAAGCTGGATTCAGGTCTTGAAAAGACGAAAGAAAGTTTTTTATCCAAACTCACCCGCACCGTGGTTGGGAAGTCTACGGTTGATGCCGAAGTTTTAGATAACCTTGAAGAAGTACTCATCACTTCAGATGTAGGTGTTCAAACGACCCTCAAAATTATTGAACGCATTGAAGCGCGTGTATCCAAAGAAAAATATGTCAATACGGATGAACTCAACCATATTCTTCGTGAAGAAATCGCAAAATTACTTACTGAGAACAACACCATTGACCTCACCGAATTTACTGTTCCTGATGTAAAAGAAGGACCTTATGTCATTATGGTGGTAGGCGTAAATGGCGTGGGAAAAACCACCACCATTGGAAAATTAGCTCACCAATTCAAAAAGATGGGTAAATCTGTTGTTCTAGGTGCTGCTGATACTTTTCGTGCCGCCGCTGTTGAGCAATTGATCATTTGGTCAGACCGGGTGGGGGTTCCCATTATTCAACAAGGTATGGGAGCTGATCCGGCTTCTGTTGCTTTTGATGCCTTGCAATCTGCCAAAGCAAAGCAGGCAGACGTGGTGATCATTGATACCGCAGGAAGATTGCACAACAAAATCAATCTGATGAATGAATTGTCGAAAATTAAAAATGTAATGCATAAAGTCATACCGGATGCGCCCCATGAAATTTTACTGGTGCTGGATGGCTCTACCGGCCAAAATGCTTTTGAACAGGCAAAACAATTTTCAGCTACTACAGAAATTAATGCACTGGCCATCACTAAACTGGATGGAACAGCAAAAGGAGGAGTCGTGATCGGAATTTCTGATCAAATGAAAATTCCGGTTAAATATATTGGTGTGGGAGAAGGAATTGAGGACCTGCAAGTCTTTAACAAGACAGAATTTGTAGACTCATTGTTTAATTAGTGTCCGTATATAAAATCCGCTGACGGCGTTATGCTTGTCCAAAAAAGGCTCGATTACATTAGTAAACTCCGCTTTTTTGACCTTCGCAAGCCTTGTCAGCGAAATTTATAAACAAACACGCTCACTATATAAGTATAGAGGCTGATTACTATGAAGACGAAAACACTCAAAAAAAACAAGGTCAATGTCGTGACTTTGGGATGTTCCAAGAATATCTTTGACTCAGAGGTGATGATGGCGCAGCTCAAAGCCAACAAATTTGACGTTGAGCATGAGGCGCAGCAGGATGATTCCGAGATCGTGATCATTAATACCTGCGGTTTTATTGACAATGCCAAGCAAGAATCTATTGACACGATTTTAAGGTATGCAGATGCCAAGAAAGAAGGATTAGTAGAGAAAATTTACGTGACCGGATGCCTTTCTGAACGCTACAAAGATGATCTGAAAAAGGAGATTCCTGAAGTAGATGCCTATTTCGGAACCCGGGATCTTCCTCGCTTATTGAAAACCTTAAAAGCAGATTATAAAAAAGAACTCATAGGTGAACGTTTACTCACTACCCCTTCTCACTATGCTTATTTCAAGATTGCTGAGGGCTGTGACCGTCCTTGTGCTTTTTGCGCCATTCCCATCATGCGTGGAAAACATATCTCCACACCCATTGATCAATTGGTCGATAACGCAAAATCTTTAGCCGCGCAAGGCGTAAAAGAGTTGATGTTGATTGCACAAGACCTCACTTATTATGGTTTAGACATCTACAAAAAGCGAAATTTAGCCGAATTACTGGATAAATTAGCGGATGTTAACGGCATTGATTGGATTCGTTTGCACTACGCTTTCCCTTCTGGATTTCCAATGGATATTTTGGATGTGATGAAAGATCGTGAAAACGTCTGCAATTATTTGGATATGCCCTTGCAGCACGGTTCTACTAAAATACTCAAAGCCATGAAACGGGGAATCACAAGAGAAAAAACCGAAGACCTGATCCATAAAATAAGAGAAAAAATTCCCGGAATTGCTTTGAGAACGACCTTGATTTCAGGTTTTCCGGGAGAAACAGAAGAAGATTTTCAAGAGATGTATGATTGGGTTGAAAAAAGCCGATTTGAACGTTTGGGGATCTTTACTTATTCGCATGAAGAAAACACCGCTGCTCATGCCCTGAATGATGACGTTCCGGCTGAAGTAAAGCAAGAACGCGCTGACATCATTATGGAGTTGCAATCCGGAATTTCTTATGAACTCAATCAAAATAAGGTGGGGCAAACAGTAAAAGTACTCTTTGACAAAGCCGAAGGTGACTTTTTTATTGGCCGAACAGAATTTGACTCGCCTGAGGTTGATAATGAGGTCTTGGTAAAAATTTCAGACAAAAATCACGTAAGAATTGGTGATTTTTCAAATGTTAAAATTACCTCAGCTGATCATTATGATTTGTATGGGGAGATTGTTAATTAACAGTTTTCAGATGTCAGATGTCAGATGTCAGTTTTCAGATTTCAGATGCCAGATGTCAGGGAGGAAGTTTTGTTTTTAATTTGTAAACTCAACCGAATAAAGAAGTATTAGATTCTGGCACCTCAAAACCAAGCTACAAGTTTCAATAACCAATTTTCTGGAGCTTTTTTTAGGTTTTTGCGCTTGGTTACCTTCACTATAGTAAGTGTGCGAGTTCTATTCGCTTAAAGTGTAACTGTTTTATCAGACTGAGAACTGAGAACTGAAAACCCTATTTACCCTCGTCCGACGAAGTTTTAGCGGAGTCTTCCTCCTCCTCTTCCGTCACATCTTCATAATCTACAAATCCTTCTTCATCTTCGTGTTCTTCAGTTGTTTCACGAAAATCTCTGCGCTCAGATCTAAAATGTACAGATCCTCCAACATTTGGATTGTCAGTAATGGATTCTCCATTCAAAATCTTCCCAATAACGTTTGCGCCTCTCATAATAATTGAAATCAAAAAGAAAAAGGCAATCACAGAGAAAATCCAGCCGATCACCGGGGTTTCGTAGATACCGATAATGGTTTCTGTAAACCAATTGATCACTGCATTGTCAACCATAATCGGATACAACAAGCAGGCAATAAAATACAGCAAAGAACCTATGAGTAAAAAGCGCTCCACCTTAGGGTCTATTTTGGGTAAAAACTGTGAAATCAAAGGATTTTTGGCAATCTGATTCATTATGGTCCTGTTTTGCAGTTTTCCCAGCAAATAAAGTCCTAAAACAATTGATCCAAGCACAATGTTCATAGTACTTACTCTTGCTCCCGGTTCTCCCATTTCATAAACTGCAATATAATTTGCTGTTACAGATACCAATAAAAAATATTTTATAATCCTCAGCACGTAAGAAACGCCTTCATTTCTCTGCTGAGCAGGTGGCTGTAATGCCCGCAAGAGGAACATGAAAATCCCCCAAATAAAACCAAAAATCGAAAAATTGATCCCTAAAACAAAAATGAATTTTAATATTTCCATAAATCCCTACAAAAATAACGGTTTAATCAGAAAACCGCTTTCCTTATGTTGTCTTTTCATCAAAGAAAATATTGTATCCTTCCCTGATTATTTTATTGTATTCTTTTTAAAACTTCAGTAAAATAAATGATTTCAATACTATCTGCAGTATTTACTTCAAATTTTCGTTTTTACCTTACTCCATGATTTTATCTGCCAGTTGGTATAGCCCGTTGCTACCTGATTTTTTTGCGTGTCATACAGGTGGATTTCACATTTTACAAAGACGGCATCTTCTGTTTTTAGCGGATCTATCACTTTTTCATTCACCCATTCATCCGTCAATTCAAAGATTGCTGTAATCGCTGTTTTTGCCTGATAATGATATTTCATTTCCAACGATTCCATGATTAGCCGGTAATTTTTAGCCTCTAATTTGGTCAACAGCAAAAAACCGGAAGCAAATTCTGCACAGGTTGCCATACCACAAGCGTGAATTCCTTTAATGTGATTTCGATTTTTTCGTTTCCACGGAATCACAGTGGTGACCTTATCATCTGAAAGTGTGTTGATTTTAATTCCGTGAGGTTTGTTAAACGGAATCATATAAGAAAGTCCCAGATTCAATTTCCACAATCCAAAGCGAGATGTTTTTGCAGCAGCAACATGTTTTTCAAAATTCATAATTCAGCATTTGTTAATATTATTTCAGCAGACAGAAAATAACCTTTCCCATAAAGCGGTCTGATTAGCTCCCAAAACAATGGTATATTTGTTTCATCAGTAAATATCGCCATTCAAAAACAGATAGATGATGAAAAAATTAATTGCTTTACTTTTTGTTGCCTTTACCCTTAATTTTCACGCCATTGCCGTTGAGGGAATGTGGGTTCCTTCATTGATTGAGATGTTTCATTCAGATATGAAGACGTATGGCTTAAAATTATCTCCTGAAGAGATTTACTCTACCAATAATTCCAGTTTAAAAGATGCCATCATTCAATTTAACGGAGGCTGTACGGCAGAAATAGTTTCTGATCAAGGGTTGATCTTAACCAATCACCACTGTGGTTTTGATGCCATTCAAAAGCATTCATCATTGGAAAATGACTACTTAAAAAATGGATTTTGGGCGAAATCTCAAAAAGATGAATTGGCTTGTCCCTGGCTGCGAGTGACTTTTGTCAGAGAAATTAAAGAAGTTACCCAAGAAGTGCTTAAAGGTGTAGAAGGGGATCTTTCTTCTGAAGAACGGGAAAAACTGATTGCGAAGAATATACAGGAGCTTGAATTGACTGCTGAGCAGAGCAAATCAAAAGTAGCTAAAATCAAAGCATTCAATCAGGGTAATCAGTATTTTATGCTCATCACTGAAGATTACAATGACATCCGTTTAGTGGGCGCACCACCTTCGGCAATTGGAAAATACGGAGGTGATACAGATAACTGGGTGTGGCCAAGACATACCGGCGATTTTTCCGTATTCAGAATTTATGCAGACGCTGAAAATCAATCGGCGGCTTATGCTGAAAACAATCAACCTTATGCACCCGCTCACGCTTTGCCGGTGAGTATTAAACCCAAAAAACAAGGCGATTTCACCATGATTTATGGATTTCCGGGACAAACAGAGCAGCACTTAACCTCCGGCCAACTTGATTTTTACATGAACATAGAGCGGCCTGCACGCATTAAAATGAGAGAACACAGCTTAGCGGTAATCAAACCCGCCATGAACGCCAATGATCTGGTCAGGATTCAATATGCCTCAAAACAAGCCAGAATTGCAAATGCCTGGAAAAAATGGATCGGGCAATTGGGTGGGCTAAAAGAACTACATGCGCTGGATGTAAAGAAGAGATATGAAGAAAAATATAGGGCAAAAGCAGCAGAACAATCTGCGTGGAAAGCGCGGTATTATGATGTGATCGGAGACTTAAATGAACTACAAAAAGAAGGTGGAAAATATGAGTTTGCCCGATCTATGTTCATAGAATATTTTTATGTGGGACCCGAATTTATTCGTCATGCATTTGACTTTTACAAACTGGCTAATAAATACGAAGAACTTGAAAAAGAAGGAAAGTTAGATGAAGAAGTCAATAAACTACTGAATCGGTCTGTCTCTTTTTACAAGAACTACAACAAAGACATTGACCGGGAAATTTATGTTCAACTCAGCGATATTTACGCAAATACTGTTGAGAGTAAGCTTTTACCGCTTGGATTTAAAGACAGTTGGAAAGATTTGGAAAAAGACATTTTTGAAAAATCACTATTGGTAGATGCAGGTAAAGAGCAAGCTATGTTAAATAATTTTTCAAAAAAATGGGTCAAAAAGCTAAAAAAAGATCCCGCATTGAAACTGGCAACTGCTGTGTACATGGCGTATATTAATAATGTGGCAAGGGGATATGAGCTGTTCAAAAGCAAGCAGGAAGAGTTATTAAAAATTTATGTAGAAGGGATGATGGTCATGTTTCCTGATGAAAAAATGTGGCCGGACGCCAACTCCACCATGCGCATTGCCTACGGAAAAATAGATGGATCTGCCCCTTATGACGGTATGCGTTACACCCATTACACTACCATTGATGGCGTCATGCAAAAACACGACGAATCCAATCCTGACTTTCAACTCACCGATCGTTTTGTTGAACTTTATGCAAAGGGCGATTTTGAACCCTATACACAAGATGGTGAATTGTGGGTTTGTTTTACGGCCTCTAATCACACTACCGGTGGAAATTCAGGAAGTCCAGTCATTGATGCTGAAGGGAATTTAATCGGGATCAATTTTGATAGAAGTTGGGAAAGTACCATGAGCGATTTTATGTTTGATGAATCCAGGTGCCGAAACATTGCAGTCGATATCCGATACGTGCTTTGGGTCATTGATAAATATGGAGAAGCACCGCATTTGGTAGAAGAGATGAAAATCGTCAAGTAGTTTCTCGTATCTTAGGATAAAAAATTTGTTCAAAAGATCTTTTGCAATACTGTTAATCGTGCTGACAAACGCTTGTAACAACGAGCCGGATGCACCACTTCCCACCGCTAATTTTTATGTGGACAATGCGGCTTGTAATTCCGGCTGTTACGTCTATTTTTATGATCAGTCCTCTCATGCTGTAGCCTGGGAGTGGGATTTTGGAAATGGGATTTTCTCTACCTACCAAAACGATTCAGTTTTTTACAATGATCCCGGCCTTTATGAAGTCACCTTAACGGTTTGGAATGCCGATCAAATAGAGGATGCCGTTTCTAAAACAATCACGATCAATTAAAAAAAGCTTTCCGTACACTGACAGAAAGCTTTAAAACCAATTTTGAAAAAGACCAAGTGTGAAATTTGATTTATTGCAAGTTACGATCAAATCACTGCCAAAACAATCCTCTTCAGCAGAACAATTTCAATTGTTATACAGGTCTATGCTACTGTTTTACGAATCGCTTACTCTCAACCACAATCCCCTCACTAGACTTAATAACCAACAAATAAAGACCCGCTTCTAAATTCGAAATACTAATAGAAGCATTGCCATTGAGGGATTCTTTTGTAATTAAACTACCATTCAAATTATAAACCTCAAATTGATAATTTTTAACTGAAATTTCTTGAGTTGATTTTATGAAAATTTCATCTCTTACCGGATTAGGATATACAATGAAATTATTTCCATGTAAATTATCCACACCCCCAGTTGGATGAACTGAATAACCACTTTTAATATCCTTTAATGCCCAACCATTTTTTCCTGACGAAGTTGAATCTGAGACAAAATGAAACCTAAACCTTAAGGTGTCATCCATATCACTTGCCTTTATACCACCTGCGCCATATTGAAAGTCCATGAAAAAGTATTTGTACTCTGAATATGTACCTGTAAATCCAACAGTTCCATTAAACAAAGAATCATGGTATCCGTATATTTCGTGATAGAAATAAGTTGGAGCGCCGCCTGCTTCCGGGGGGCTAATAGTGTCACCATTATCGGAGATCATTTTGTATAAAGGTTGTATTTGGCCATAAGGTGACTGATTAGTTGTATCCCCTGAGTTCAAGAGGAACCTTAACCAATACGTTTTCAAAGTATCCCCGTTCTTTATGTAAGTGGTACTATCATCATCCAAACAAATTTCAAAATACCCTCCGGCAGAAGAGGTATCTGTATCCAATTTATGATAGAACTCTAAAACATAACCGGCATCTTCAATCGTGGTGTTAGAACCATCAACTGCCCGCGTTAAAATCAAATCAACAGAAGCATCTATAAGCGTATCATACATATTAACAGTATCGGTCACGAGAATTGGATTTAATGAATCTCCAAAAAATACTTTTTGGTTATCACCATAATCCCAAATCAGATTTTCATTGTGAGTCGAATCCCATTGCAATTGGCTCTCAGAAATGCTGTCAAGTTGAAAATCCCAGTAATTATAACCTGGTCCCTGGGTTTGAGATAAAGAAAAAAGCGGTAAAAATATCAAGAGAAGTAGTAAGTTTTTCATGATGTTAGAGTTAAGTAGTAAACTTAATAAAAAACCTTGATTAAAGCAATTTTTGTATTTTTCAGCTTGAAATGCACTCTTCCAAAGAAATAATGCAAGCTAAAATTGACGCTCGCCACCATTCGCGTGAGTTGATCAAGTACGTTTTTCAAACAACCGACCACTTTCCAAAAGGTGATCCCGAGCAATTGAGGCCGCAATTGCGTAAAAAAGCATTAGAAATATCCTCATTTCTTTCTCACGGCACTTCAAAATCTGATCAGGAAGAGCAAAATCAGAATTTTATGATCGTCATGGAGGAATTAAGGGAAGTACTTAAGCTCATCACAATTGCCAATCATTTGGGATACGCTAACCCACAGCAAAAATTATTGATTCGTACAGCTATTTCTAATGTAATTAATGCGTTGGACAATATTGTGATCGCTCAAAACAAAGGCAATTAGTAATAGGGCAATTAACAATTAACAATAGGACAATTAACAATTAACAATTAACAATAGGACAATTAACAATTAGCAATAGGGCAATTAACAATAGAACAATTAGCAATAGGACAATTAACAATTAGCAATGGGGCAATTAACAATTAACAATAGGACAATTAGCAATTAGCAATAGGACAATTAGCAATTAGCAATAGGACAATTAGCAATAGGACAATTAGCAATAGGACAATTAACAATTAGCAATAGGACAATTAACAATTAGCAA
>JBBDID010000024.1:0-31031 GCA_040880585.1 Crocinitomicaceae bacterium
TTGCTAATTGCCCTATTGCTAATTGCTAATTGTCCTATTGCTAATTGTTAATTGCTAATTGCCCTATTGCTAATTGCTAATTGCTAATTGTTCATTGATTCATTTTCCACTGATGGCTTTCATCTTCAAAAACCTCTCTTCCAAAAATAGGGGCTTTTTCTTTGATTTGTTCTACCAAATAACGGCAAGCGTCCATAGCGTCTTTGCGGTGAGCAGATGAGGTAAAGACAAACAGGCAAATTTCCCCCGACTTTACAAAGCCTAAACTATGATAAATATGCATGCAGGTCAGGTCAAACTTTTCAAAGGCCGATTCTCTGATCTCATGGAAAGTTTTCAATGCCATTTCTTGATATGCAGTGTATTCAATCGCCCGAACGGTCTTGCCATCAACTTCATCTGCTCTTACCTGTCCCAAAAAAATATCATGCGCTCCAATCCGCGTTTTTACCTGATGATGCGCAATTGAGGCAGCAATTTTTTCAGGTGTAATGGCTCCTTCAACAAAGACATTTTTCGGTTTTTTCTTATCTGCCATAATCATTTATTTTATCCTCCTGCAAATGGAGGAAGTAGCGCAATTTCAGCTCCATCTTCAAGCTCTTTTTCGCCCTGCAACAGTAACTGGTTGACGGCAATTTTGAACTTCTGCTCAGTAATCTGCGGATACTTATCCTTCAAAATCGAAACTAAATCTGCTGTATTAACTGAGTCTTTTAACTCAAATTGTTCACGATTCACCCCTATTTTTTCAGCGATTTGTGCAAAGTAGAGTACGGTTACCGTCATACTGTAAAGATAAGTTTTATCGCCGCCAGAAATAGAACAAATCCCAATAAATACCTTAAATTTTTGTTGGGAATCATTTTGCTGCCGATATATCCCCCCGCAAACCCACCCAAGACAACAAAAATCACCATGACCCACCAACTATGATAGAAAGTAATGCCTGTAGTAGATTGCCCGATTAATCCGGCCAACGAATTTACCCAAATGAATAAGGCCGAAACAGCCGCCGCTTCTTTGATACTTCCCCACCGCATCAAGAGTATGACGGGACTCAAAATAATCCCCCCTCCAATTCCAATCAAGGCAGATACAAACCCAATTCCCGCCCCTATCAAACCGCTGATGAGAAAAGATGGGGTTTTAACAACATCCTGCTGTCTCTTCGGTTTTGAAAAAGGATGGAAGAAAACGGTCATTTTTACTACCGAAAACAGCAAAAATATCCCCAAGATGAGTTTGTACCATGAAGTGTTTAATTGCAAGTGACCGCCAAAAAATGCAAAAGGAACAGAAGTCAGGGCAAAAGCAAGAAATAAATGAAATTTAAAATAACCGGCACGATAAAAATGCACAAATGAAATGCCCGCAACAAAAAGGTTCAACAACAAAGCGGTAGGGCGCATTTCTTCAGGAGCAAAATTGAAGATGGCCATGAGCGCCAGATAGCCACTTGCGCCACCATGCCCAACCGCTGCGTAAAGAAGCGCAATAAGCGGGAGCAATATGAAAAAAAGTAATTCCATCTGTTCAATTGAGGGAAGATAGAAAAATGAAAGGTAGCTACCCTATAATTAAGCCTGCTTTAATCAGCATATTTGATTTTACTCTACCATTAAAATAAAGTTGTGTTTTTTTCCTTTGCTGAGCAATACCATTTTATCGTTGATTAAATCAGTGGTGGTAATGGTATAATCTTCCTGAACTTTAGTTTTGTTGACAGCAATGGCATTTCCTTTTAGTTCTCGGCGCGCTTCACTGTTTGAGCTCAAAAAACCTGTTTTTGCAGATAATGCGTCTATGATACCTAAACCTGCTTCAATATCAGTTTTGGAAACTTTAGCTTGCGCAACACCATCAAAAATTTGAAGAAATTGTTTTTCGCTTAATTTTTTGATGTCTTCTGAAGTTGATTTTCCGTAAAGTATTTTTGCGGCCGCCAAAATGGTTTCCAATGCCTCTTCTCCATGTACCATTATGGTCACTTCTTCAGCCAATTTTTTCTGTAATGCTCTAAAACCGGGATCTTTTTGGTGTTCGGTTTCCAGGGCTTCAATTTCTTCTCTTGATAAAAAAGTAAAAGTTCGGATGTATTTTGAAGCATCCTCATCTGTCGCTCTTACCCAAAATTGGTAAAAATCGTAAGGAGATGTCCGTTCAGGATCCAGCCAAATGGTTCCCGACTCTGTTTTACCAAACTTCCCTCCATCTGCTTTGGTCATCAAGGGGCAAGTAAATGCAAATCCTTCTCCTCCTGTTTTTCTGCGGATCAACTCGGTTCCCGTTGTGATGTTTCCCCATTGATCTGATCCTCCCATTTGCAGTTTGCATCCCATGGTTTGGTAAAGGTGCAAAAAATCATATCCCTGAACCAATTGGTAAGAGAATTCAGTGAAAGAAAGTCCGGTATCAATGCGTTTTTTTACCGAATCTTTTGCGCTCATATAATTGACCGTAATGTGTTTTCCAATATCACGGATGAATGCTAAAAAGGAGAATTCTTTCATCCAATCCAGATTGTTGACCATAACGGCAGCATTTTCACCGGATTGAAAATCTAGAAATTTTTCCAATTGGGAACGAACACCTGCGACATTTTTAGCGAGTGTTTCTTCATCCAGAAGATTTCTTTCATCTGATTTTCCTGAAGGATCACCTACCATGCCGGTTGCACCACCAACCAAAGCCACCGGTCTATGACCTGCGCGTTGAAGATGCATGAGCAAAAGAATGGGGATCATGCTTCCCACATGAAGTGAATCGGCAGTAGGGTCAAAACCCACATATCCCGTTACCATTTCTTTTTCTAATAAGGCTTCGGTTCCGGGAATGATGTCTTGTAGCATTCCTCTCCATCTTAATTCTTCAATGAAATTTTTAGGCATCTTTTGAATTTTTCTGCCTTCAAAGATAGTGAATGATCTTTGTTGAGAAGGAACAAGTAGGCAACAACTTCAATGACACGGTTAAACTTCATTCTTCAGAAGGTAGCTGAACCTGCTTTTATACCATCAAAAAGCCGCAAAAATTGAACAGACAGAACGGTTTACTGTAAATAATTTAATCTACAGCAATTCATTCGCCAGATTAGCCAACTCAGAGCGTTCTCCTTTTTCCAATCGGACACTTGCAAACAATGGGTGGCCTTTTAATCGGTCAATTAAATAGGTCAAACCGTTTGATTCCTCATCCATATACGGGGTGTCAATTTGATGGATATCACCGGTAAACACAACTTTAGTTCCTTCTCCGGCACGGGTAATAATGGTTTTTACTTCGTGTGGGGTCAGATTTTGTGCTTCATCAATAATAAACATCACATTAGAGAGTGATCGTCCCCGGATAAATGCCAAAGCAGTGATAGAAAGCGCTCCTGATTCTTCCATCTCATCCAGCACTTTGCTTTTCTTTTCGGTAGACTTGAATTGGCTTTTGATGAATTTAAGATTATCCCACAATGGTTGCATATACGGGGATATTTTATCTTCAGCATTTCCCGGTAAATAACCGATATCCCTATTGCTTAGCGGAATAATGGGGCGTGCCAAAATAATTTGTGAAAACTTATTTTTTTGTTCTAAAGCAGAGGCTAAAGCCAATAAGGTTTTTCCGGTTCCGGCTACACCTTGCAGGGCAACCAGTTTAATTTTATCGTTAAGTAAAGCGTTGGTGGCAAAGGCTTGCTCGGCATTTCGGGGCTTTATGCTGTAAATGTATTCCTTTTCAACACGCTCTACCATTTTATCTTCCTCATCATAACGGGTTAAAACAGAGTCTTTCCCGTTTTTTAGGATATAATAGCCGTTGGCAACTTTAAGTTCACCTAAAACTCCTTTTTCATCCACCCGTCCTTTTTTATAGATTTCGTTAATGAAATCGGCATCCAAAACGTCAATGATTGGAAAGCCGTCTGACATTTTTTTGACATCCTTTACTTTTCCGGTCAAATAATCTTCAGAGGGTAAGCCCATGGCTTTCGCTTTGAGGCGAAGGTTAATGTCTTTGGTCACCATGATCACTGTTCGATCTCTTGCAGCATCAGCTATGGTGATGGCTGCATTGATGATTTTATGGTCATTTTTACCGCGACCGTAGATTTTTTCAGCATCCCGCCCGTTCACCAAATTTGACATAACAATTTTGATTTTACCCCGGTTTTTCCCCAATGGAATCCAGTCATTTAATCCTCCGTTTCCAGAGAGTTTGTCTAACGCACGGATGACCTCTCTGGCCTGATAATTTTTAGTTTCATTTCCTACCTTAAAATTATCCAGTTCTTCTAAAACGGTAATGGGAATGGCTACGTCGTTGTCTTCAAAATGGTTAATAGAGTCGTGATCGAACAAAAGAACTGAAGTGTCTAAGACAAATATTTTTTTGTTGGGAGTGGTCTTTTTTGCCATAAGCGGATGTCAAAGAGTTTTTTTAAATTATTTAACTGAAAAGGTAGTGAGCTTCTTTGTCTGTTTGCAGCAAAAAGAAAGGAGTTATTAACGATCAGATTTTAACGAAATGATTCAGGGGTTAAATGTTACGGCCACCACCATAGCGTTAAATGATTAAAAATCAACACAAAAGTGGGCATGTGCTACTCACATACCAGAGTTAATTTCTACGATCTAATCCCCACATCATTTTATTACGAATGGTGTTCAGGAAGTTTTGACCTTCTGTTTGGATCACATTGATTTCAAATTCAGCTTTTTGAAGTACCAGTTCGATTGCAGAATCAATGGTGACCGATCGGGAATCTAAAGAACACAAGTAATTTCGTCCTCTTCCTTCAATTTTCAAGCGAATGGTTCTTGAATCCGGCACCACAACGGGTCGTACATTTAGATTATGTGGTGCAATAGGGGTAATGACGTGATCCCGTACGCCGGGAACCATGATGGGGCCACCACAACTCAATGAATAAGCCGTGGAACCTGTTGGGGTAGCTACTATCAATCCGTCAGCCCAGTACGAATTCAAATACAGATCACCGATATAGGTATGAATCGTGATCATAGAAGATGTTTCTTTTTTGTGTACCGTGAGTTCATTCAGGGCAAAATTGTCTTCTCCGAATAAATTTTCTTCCGTAACCAGCTTTAGCAACGATCGGGTTTGCAAGCGATACCTTCCTTCTTTAATATCTTGTAAAGAAGATTTAATATTTTCTTTTGAGGTAGAGGCCAAAAACCCCAATCTCCCTGTATTCACCCCTAAAATAGGAATACCACTGTCCCGAACAATATGGATGGTTTCTAAAAAAGTGCCGTCTCCACCAATGCTGATCAAAACATCTATGTTATTTCTGACATCTTGATGTTTTTTGAAAAGTTGAGGCTCTACTTCCATAGAGATTCGGGGCTCTAAAAAAGACATAAAAGGCTCGTAAATACAAACTTCCCAACCATATACGTTTAAGGTATTAAACAGCACTTGTATGTTCGGTATAAATGAATCGTCAAATGATCGTCCGTAGATTCCGATACGCATAGCATTACATATTAAGAAAATTCATCAATTCGTCATATCTCTTTTTGAGGTCATCCTGAAACTTTCCTTTTTGAAAAGTTGCTTTAATTGAATAGTTATAGCGGTTAAAGGTTCGGATGATACTGTCTATGTTATCCGCATTGATTTTTAAGGTAACCTCCAATTCTGTAGAATCGGGATGTGAGGTAATGAAAGAACTCAAAATTTTTGCATTATTTTCTTCTACAATTCTTGCTATTTCAGTCAATGAATAGTCATGTGTGTTCATTACCAGTACCAGAATGCTTCCCGGTTCTTTAATTGAATTGACTGCAGTAATTTGTGACATCAGATAAAGCAGATCCGTACACCCCAGGTAATTATTGTTTTCATCAAGGATAGGAACAACCGTAATCTTAAGGTCTGAAATGATCTTCATCACTTCATAAACGTGTTGATCTGCCCGTATGAATGGCTTGGGTAAGTTTGGAAAGCAATCTGAAATCCGACAAGAAGGGTCGGGCATATCGTAAATGTCATTTTCAGATATCAAGCCGATATAATTGCTGCCTTCAACAACGGGTAAATGACTTACACGTAGTTCATTCATCCAGTCCATGGCACGTTCTCCTGTTTCAATATTTCTCAGGGGGGGTATGATTTCACTTATAAGATCGTCTGCTCGCATTTTTTTCTGACTGCTACCTTTGTTTATTATTAACAACTAATGTAACTAATAATTGTTCTAACAATGATAAATTTGACGGTAAATTGAGAATTTTATCGGAATGACAGCAAAACTAAGTGTGAATATCAATAAGGTAGCAACCTTAAGAAATGCAAGGGGAGGAAACATCCCCCATGTATTGCAAATTGCAAAAGATTGTCAGGCTTTTGGTGCAGATGGAATTACGGTCCATCCCCGTCCGGATGAGCGGCACATTACAAAGAAAGATGTCTATGACATTGCTCCTATTATCACGACAGAATTTAATATAGAAGGTTATCCCAATGAACGCTTTATGCAAATGCTTGAAGAAGTACGCCCCCATCAGGCGACATTGGTTCCGGACTCACCGGATGTGTTAACTTCTGAAAATGGTTGGGATACGGTAAAAAACAAAAGTTTTTTAAGTGAGGTGATTGCTCATATTAAGGCGTTGGGAATTCGGACGTCTATTTTTATTGAGACGGATGCAAAGATGATTGAAAATGCTGCACTGTTAGGGACCGATAGAATAGAATTGTATACCGGACCTTATGCCAATACGTATCTGAAAAATCGTGCCGAGGCAGTAAAACCGTATGCAGCAGCCGCAAAAGTGGCCATGGAATGCGATTTGGGGATTAATGCCGGTCATGATTTAGATCTGAATAACCTAAAATACTTCACAGAAAATATCCCGGGGCTTCTTGAGGTTTCAATTGGTCATGCTTTGATTTCAGATGCCTTATACCTGGGTTTGGAGAACACCATTAATATGTATAAAAAACAATTGATCGTATGAAATTAAATTATCGCAGTTATGGAACCGGTGAACCATTGATTATTTTACACGGATTATTCGGATCTTCTGATAATTGGCAAACATTGGGCAAAAGATTTTCAGATCACTACAAGGTCTATCTTGTAGATCAGAGAAATCATGGAAAATCACCGCATTCAGATGCGTTCAATTATGATATCATGGCAGAAGATTTACATGAATTGATTGAGGAGTTGGGATATGACAAAGTAAATTTGATCGGTCATTCAATGGGTGGGAAAACGGTGATTGCATTTGCTGCTGAGCATCCTGAAATGATTAAGAAAATGGTAGTTGCAGATATTGGGTACAAAGCCTACCCCATGCATCACGACCATATCCTGGAAGGATTGCATTCACTGAATCTGGATGAAATTGATTCGAGAGGGGAAGCGGATGAAAAGTTGAAAGAAACGATTAAAGAATGGGGCGTGAGACAGTTTTTACTCAAAAACTTGTATTGGGTAAAAAAAGGGAAGTTGGCCTGGCGGATGAATCTGGATGTTCTCAGTGAAAAAATGGAAAATATTTTAGCTGAAGTTGAATTTGATAAAATAGAGGTGGATACTTTATTTATTAGAGGTGCAAAAAGTAATTATATACTAGATTCAGATATAGAAGACCTGAAAAAAAAGCTCCCCTCTTCCCGGATTCATAGCATTGAAGAGGCAGGCCATTGGGTACACGCTGAAGCGCAGGACGAGTTTTATCAGGTCGTCACGGATTTTTTGGAATGAGAATTGGTCTATCCCTTTAAATTCTTAGTATTTTGTGATAAAATCAAATCGCTTGTTACCCTTAAAATATATACCACTCATCTTGCTTTTTTTGCTTACTGTTTCAACGGTATGGAGTCAAAAAGTACAACAATATACTTTTGAGGGATTTTTCAGGGGAAGTAATCTAAATGTCCAGTGTAGAGAAAAGCCCACAAAACCTTGGTCATATTGTGATTGTTTTGATTCAATCGCCGTTAACCGGCAGGTCGTTTCCGGAATTTTATATGAGGGATATCAGGTGGACATTTCTAATAGGACGAAAATTGAAATCTTTGATACTGTTTCGATTACTTTTTATTACCAAAAGGGATGTGACTTCCGAATTATCAATCCTAATGAATTTCTACCCAAGATCATTGACCCTGTAGATACTTTATATGTTGATGAAGAGAATCAGTTGCATTGGAGAACCTCTCAAAACTACCCTCAATTGAGAATGTGGGTGCAGATAGAGCAGTATAAATGGGGAGAGTGGGTGAAAATCGGTCCAAATTTTGTCATTACAGAGCAAAAAAAATACGAGATGGACATCTCTCCTTTTTTATTTAAAGGAGAAAATGAATTTAGGGCTGTGGTTGCAGGGATTGATCACGAACGGCTACCTTCAGAAGCTGTATCGGTGAAACACAAAGGAAAAAAGGTGAAATATAGAATAAATGATGGAGAGGTTTATTTTTCTAAAGCAACCCACTATGAACTGTATGATAAACAGCTGCATATTGCTGACCGGGGTTATGGAGATAAAGTGAGTTTGATCAATTTTAATGTTCCTGATGGAGAATACATCCTTCGTTTTAGTAATAAGGAAGTGTCCCTTCAAATCACCAATAAAAAGTTTTCAAAACCCTAAAGACCGTTAATCGGTGAATGTGAGCAATTCATAGAAAAATAACATGAATTTAACCTATGACAGGCATCCCTTGAGTATTTTTGAGCGTATATCTTTTACAAGAACTCTCTAATACTACTTACTATGACGAAGGTTGTAAACTATCTTTTTGACAATATGTTTCAGGGTAAACAGAAAATATCACTGACAGAAAAAATAGTTGTTGTTTCCGCAACCTTGCTAATTGTATCCGCTACCCTTATTATCGTTTTATAGCACTTTGATCTTTTAAATCCTAAAAACACTCCCTTTTACTTGCTGAGCGGGATAATACATGGTGTTTTTATTCAAATCCAATATGAAATAAAGCATCTCCGCGGGTCACTACCGGTTGGTTGTTATGGCCGTATATAAGACCATCTTTTTTTGCCCTCACTTTGGCTTCAAAATTACCGTATGGGCCCGTAATGGTGCCTAATACATCTCCTTCTTTTACATATTCTCCGGATATTTTCAAGCATTTGAGCATTCCCGATCTTGACGCCCGCAACCAGGTACTGTTTTCAATGACAATTTGTCTACTTTCTTCCGGCATTCCTTTTACCATTCCCCTTGCTATCAACACGCGTTGAAGGCCTTTTAACCCCTCTTCGATAGAAAATTCATCCATTCTCAATGATTCCCCTCCTTCAAAAACGATCATAGGAATATCCATTTTATGTGCTGTCCTTCGTAGTGTTTTACTAATCAGGGAGGTCTTGATCAGTAAAGGGACTCCAAATTCTTCGGCTAGTTTTATACTTTCTTTATCATCACGATAAACCCTTGCCTGTGGGAAATTGTAAATACTTTTTCCTCCTGTATGAAAATCCAGGGAAAAATCAACATGCGGCAATATTTTTTTTCGAAGCGTATAAGCCACTCTGGAAGCTAAAGAGCCGTTGAATGATCCCGGAAAAGAGCGATTCACATCTTTTCCGTCAGGCAAGCCTCTTGAATAATTGATAAAGCCGTAAATATTTAAGAGCGGAACAGCGATCACATTTCCTTTGATCAGATTAGAAAACATTTTCATTTGCTCTGCCCGCTTGACTACTTCAATTCCATTAACTTCATCTCCGTGTACACCTCCAATAACGAGTAAAGTAGGTCCGTCTTTTTTAGCACGATACACTTTCGCGATCAAATCAATGGGCGTGTTAGAAGGCAGGTTTGCAATCTTAATATCGATTGTTGTCTTGCGGTTTTTGGGGATGGTTTGTCCGTTAATTATCATGGTTATATTTATTTTCAATTGCCATAATCAATTCTTCTGCTATTCCGTGTTTGGTAACCCCTTCAATTCCCTCAAAACCGGGAGAAGAATTGACCTCAATAATCATAGCTCCGGTCTCTGACCGAAGAATATCTACCCCACCCATTTCTAATCCTAAAACATGGAGTGAATTGATCGCGATCTCTTTTTCATTTTCACTGAGAAGAACCGTTTCACCTTTCCCTCCACGGTGTATGTTTGATCGAAAATCACCTTCAGCAGCTACTCGCATCATAGTGGCAACCACTTTATTTCCAATTACAATAACACGAATATCTTTCCCCTTAAATTCAGAAATATATTGTTGTAGGATGATACGGGTTTTGCGTTCATTAAAATCATTAAAAAAATCAACGGCCTGCTCTTCTCCTTCAATTAAATAGACTCCTTGCCCCTGAGTTCCTTCCAGTACCTTTAGAACGAAAGGATATCCCAAATGTTCCCGCACAACTCGTTCTGCGTAATACAAATCGTAAGAAAAATAGGTTTTCGGAATTTTTATCCCCGCTTTACTCAGCATTTGTAAGCTTCTGAATTTATCGCGGGAATTGAGAATCCCCTCAGATTTATTATAAACCATGGCACCCATACGTTCAAAATGACGAACCACCGTACAACCGTAAGAAGTTACCGAACTCCCGATTCTTGGAATCACTGCATCCGGCACCATAAGAAATTCGTGTTCGTATACAATTTTATGTTTTCCATCTTCAATCAGGAGGTCACACTCCATATAGTTAATCACACGGACATTGTGTTTTCGATTAATGCCGGCCTGATAGATTCGTTTAGTAGTGTATAAGGTCTCAGACCTGGATAAGATATAGATTAACATCTGTTGTAGTGAGGGAAGTTTATAAATTAGTTAGCAATCAAGGCTGGAGTTTCAATTTTATTACTCACGTTAAGGGCACGATCAATTAAGGTAATCTCAAATTTAACGGTATCCGATTCAGGAGATAATTTGTTGCGGTATTGGGGCACAACAAACACATCAATTCTACCCTTAATTCCTTCCGTTTTTTCTGACACCGGAATGGGTTTGATTCGGTAACCAAAATGAACAGGATCACCTGAAAAATTTACACCGTTTACCCAACCAAGTTCGTCATCTTTTTCAAAATAATCAAGATAAATATTGTTGTAATAAAAAGAGTCAGGAGCAAACACGCCAAAGGTGTCTGAAGGAGAAAGGCCAAGATCGGCGTCTCCATCTGTAAAATCAAAGGAAATCAATGCACTATCACCCATTACTTCAGCTTGTGCGTTTGAAATAATGGGTTGATCCGGAAATTTTTCACTTTTAAAACAGGATAGAAATAAGAATGAAATAAGTAAAACGGAACTAATTAGCGTTATTTTTGTTTTTCCAGTCATGAAATATTTGAACGAAGTTAGCGATTAATAGATGAATGTACAAGAGGTAGAAAAATTACCATTTGATCTGAAACGAATTTTCTCGATCCATTCAGAAGAGGAATTTATTCATCTTTCGTTACAGGTATTTCATTTTCAATATGCCAATAATCCCGTTTATAAAAAATTTGTTGATTTAATTGGGGTACCCCCATCAGAGGTAAAGACAGTAGAGCAAATCCCTTTTTTACCGATATCCTTTTTTAAAACGCATACCGTAAAATCAACAAATACCTTGACAGAGAAGGTTTTTTACAGTAGTGGAACTACCGGTCAAACAAGAAGCAAGCATCACATTGCAGACCTTAGTTTGTATGAACTTTCATTCTTAAAAGGCTTTGAGCATTTTTACGGTCACCTTGAAAATTATTTGATTTTGGGATTGTTGCCCGCCTACCATGAGAATGAGCATTCTTCTCTGATCTATATGGTAGATCATTTGATGCAGTGGACCAAATATAAAGAAAGTAGTTTTCTACTCAATGATTATGAGCGATTGCTTAGCTTGGTTGAGCGTTATAAAGGAAATCGAAAAATTCTACTCATAGGTGTTTCCTACGCCTTGTTAGATCTATCTGAAAAATACAAGGTAGATCTTTCTGATTGTATTGTTATGGAAACCGGTGGGATGAAAGGGAGAAGAACAGAGTTGACGAAAGAAACGTTACATCAGGAACTCAAAGAAGGGTTTGGTCTGGATCAGATCCATTCAGAATATGGCATGACAGAACTATTGTCTCAGGCATATTCAAAAGAGGATCAGTTGTTCTTTACACCGCCCTGGATGAAGGTACTCATCCGACAACACAACGACCCTTTTCAAATGATTGAACATAAATCCGGTGGAATTAATGTGATTGACCTGGCCAATATTTATAGCTGTTCATTTATCGCGACACAAGACTTGGGAAAGACCCATTCAGGGGGATTTGAAGTGTTGGGGCGGTTTGATCATTCGGATATTCGGGGTTGTAACCTGTTGATTCAGTAATTTTTGTTATTTAATTTTTTTGTTTACCTTGGAATCGTTTAACTTAAAACATTAATACTTGAAAAAGCTATGAAAAGATATCTGCTTACCTTTTTCTCTTTGCCTTTTTATAGTTTTTTGATTTCACAAACAGTATTGATATCGAATCAGAATACAATTGGTGGGGATCAATTAGACAATGTTACATCAAATGTTGTTAATACTGATGGCTCAGTTTTATTGCTGGGAGAATCACTTTCCGGTATCAGCGGAGATAAAACAACTGCTACCTTTGGCATGTCAGATATTTGGCTTGTCAAGTTAAATTCAGACCTCTCAATATCATGGCAGGCTAGTTATGGTGGTAGCGATAATGATTCTGAAGGAAAGATAATTTCGCTGCAAGACGGGAATTTTCTAATTGCGTGCTCGTCTGAATCTGCCGTGTCAGGTAATAAAACTGTTGGCACAAATGGGGGACATGATTTTTGGCTAATTAAAATCGATAACAACGGAACTATTCTTTGGCAGCAAACATATGGTGGTACAGGAGAAGAGCGCCTTGTAAGTATATGTGAGGGAACAGACGGCTCTATATACATGGTAGGACGCTCAGACTCCGGGGTCTCAGGAGACAAAACAGAAGCATCTTATGGATTAACTGATTATTGGTTAGTTAAGACGACAGATACCGGGGATATCATTTGGGACAAAGCTTATGGAGGCAGTCAATCTGAAGAACCCGGAGGAATGGTCATTGACGAAAATGGAGACTTGATTATATCCGGTCATTCAAATTCAAATACATCAGGAACCAAAACAGAAGACTCGTATGGCTCGGAAGATTATTGGCTAGTAAAAGCAGATAGTTCCGGCACACCAATTTGGGACAGATGTTACGGTGGTGACGACTTTGATGCCGATTGCAACGTACTAACCAGCCAAAACAGTTATTATATATCCGGAGTTTCTTTGTCAGGGGTAAGTGGATTAAAGACAGAACCAAATTATGGCATCACGGATATTTGGATCCTTAAGTTAGATTATTCCGGCTCGCTTATCTGGCAAAAAAGTATAGGTGGAAACTTGAGTGAAAGTGTAGGTATGCCAACATTTACAGGAGACGGACAGGTTTTAATTCCCGGTAGTTCTTTTTCCGATATTTCCGGCACGAAAACAGAACCGAATGTTGGGGATCTTGATTATTGGTTAACTTCTTTAGATACATCCGGAACAGTTTTATGGGATAAAAATATTGGTGGAACACTATGGGAGTCTTGTTCAGGGATTTTTGAGCGCAATGATAATGAGTATATCCTGTTTGGTTCCTCCTCGTCCAACATCTCAGGAGACAAAGATGAAAACTCAAACGGTTCAAACGATTTCTGGGTTGTCACTCTTTCCTCAGATTTAGGTTATTTAGGGGTAAGCCCTCCAACTGTTCTAATATATCCTAACCCAAGTTCAGGTCATTTTAGTTTCAGTCAGGATGTCGATAATGTAGCTGTTTATGATACACAGGGGCGTATGGTTCATCTTGAAACAGAGAAAGCAATATCATTAAATTTGACAAACTTATCTCCGGGTATTTATACCGTGCAATTTCTTTTCAAAGGGAAAGTTTTTTCAGACCGGTTAATCATTAAATAAACTAAGCCAAGAAATTACTTACTTAAGGTTGATCCGAACGAGACTCCTACTAACTTATGAAGTAGGGAAAAGCAGGAATTATAGTTATTGCAAGGCCGAAAAGAATTTTTTTAAAAAAAACCACAATTTTTTTTGGAGATCAAACAGATTGAATTACCTTTGAACTGTTTTTTCATGGAAACATAGTTTTTTGAGGTGAAAATACCAGCTAGTAGAAACTACTAGCTGGTATTTTTATTTTAAGTCGAAGGCATTTCAAAGTGTATTTTATATGGAGCTCTTTAACAGAGAATTAAGCTGGTTATCTTTTAATGAGCGTGTTCTGCAAGAATCGTTGGATGAGAGTAACCCGCTTATAGAACGCATTCGGTTTTTGGGTATATACTCTAATAATTTAGATGAATTTTTTAAGGTAAGAGTGGCCACAGTGCGTCGTATGAGGCTGTTGGGAACGAAGAGAGTAGAAGGATTTAAAGGTGGACCTGCAGAACTTATAAAAACGATTAAACAAATCGTTCTCGATCAACAACAATTGTTTCAGTTATCGTATGAGAAAGCACTCAAAGAATTAAGAGAGAATCACATATTTCAAACCAATGAGACGCATTTGAGAGAGGATGAAATCATCCATGTATCCGAATTTTTTGAGCAGAAAGTGCGCGCTCACATTGTCCCCATTATGTTGTCTAAGCAACGACCTTTCCCGAAATTACAGGATAAGGGAATTTATCTGGCGATTAAAATGACGGATTATGAACACACCAAGGTGAAATATGCTTTGATTCAGATCCCCAATAACATTTCACGGTTTTTTATCCTGCCCGGTAAGCAGGAGATTCAAAAAATCATTCTGTTGGATGATATCATCCGATTTCATTTGGAGAGTATTTTTTCAATTTTCACTTTTGATAAAATTGAGGCCTATACCTTTAAAATCACCAGAGATGCTGAGTTAGACCTGGATGATGATATTTCAAAAAGCTTTCTTGAAAAAATGCAGGACAGCATTGAATTGCGAAAAAAAGGAGAACCGGTTCGCTTTGTTTATGATTCGGCCATGCCCTTGGATATGCTCAATTATTTAATGGCTGCCCAAAAATTGGAAGCGGGTGAAAACATTATTCCCGGTGGTCGCTACCACAACTTTAAGGATTTTATGAATTTCCCAAATTTTGGTAGGGAAGATTTTGTTTATGATCCGGCTCCCCCATCTGTTCATCCGGCCTTTAAAGATAAACGAGCTTCCCTGATCAAGAAGATATTGAAAGAGGATGTCTTGATCACCTTCCCCTACCAAAGTTTTCAGCACATAATTGATGTATTGCGAGAAGCAGCGATTGATCCGAAAGTGACATCCATCAAAATAAATCTTTATAGAGTAGCACAGAATTCACAAATTATCAATGCTTTGATTTCGGCAGCTAAAAACGGAAAAAAAGTTTCAGTAGTCATTGAATTACTGGCCCGTTTTGATGAAACCAATAATATTAAATGGTCGAATGTGCTGGAAGAGCACGGGGTGAATGTACTTTTTGGGGTGCCTAATCTTAAAGTGCATTCCAAGTTGTTTTTGATCAAACGAAAGCATGAAGATGAGATACAATTGATTGCACATGTAGGAACAGGAAACTTCCATGAAAAAACAGCCACCGTGTATACAGATTGCTCTTTGTTGACAGCAGACCCCTCTATCACCAAAGAAGTAGAAAAAGTATTTAAGATTTTTAAAAATAATTTTGATCGCTCGGTCTTTCGTGAATTAATGGTATCTCCCTTTAATACCAGAAGAAAGTTAACGCAATTGATCGATACTGAAATTTCACATGCCAAAAATGGAGAAGATGCTTATATCTATCTAAAAATTAATAATTTGGTGGATTCAAGGATGATCAAAAAGTTATATGAAGCATCAAAGGCAGGGGTGAAAATCTATGCAGTGATTCGGGGAATTTGTGCTTTGGTGCCGGGTGTGAAAGGACTTTCTGAAAACATTGAAGTCAGGAGTGTAGTCGGCAGATTTTTAGAGCATTCAAGAATTGTTATTTTTGGAAATGGTGGAGACGAGAAATATTATATCTCTTCTGCAGACTGGATGAGTAGAAATATTGACGGACGGATTGAAGTAACGGTTCCGGTGTATGATGAGAACATTCAAAAGGATTTGAAATTTATGATAGAAGCAGCTTTAAAGGACAATACAAAATCCAGAATTGTTGATGTTGCTCAAAAAAACGAACGATTTATCGGTAATTCCGATCTTCCCTATAATTCACAAATGGAAGTGTATCATTATTTTAAAACCAAATCATTGAATGAATAGATTTGGAGCGATAGATATAGGAACCAATGCGGCGCGTTTACTAATTGGTGAAGTTGAAGAAGAGGATGAGCAACATTTTGTCAAAAAAGTGTCTTATACACGGATCCCTCTGAGATTAGGGATAGAAGTATTTGAAAATGGTGAAATATCCCCGAAAAAATTGACTGAGTTTGTGAAGTCTGTTCAGGCATTTAAACTCATTGCAGAAGTTTTTGAAGTGAAAGAACTTAGAGCCTGTGCCACATCTGCCATGAGAGAGGCCAAAAATGGAAAAGAGGTCAGAAAATTGATTAAAAAACAAACCGGGGTCAACATTGAGATTATAAATGGTTCGGAAGAAGCCCGAATCATATTATCCACTTTCTTTTTACTGGACGCCAAACAAAAAACACCTTTTGTAGTAATAGATGTGGGAGGGGGAAGTACTGAAATTTCTATTTTCAGAGAAGGTGAAAAAGTGGCTTCAAAATCATTTGCGGTAGGAACCTTGAGAATGTTAGCCGGAAAAGTCAAACCGGAGATATGGAAAGAACTCGATAAATGGATCGATTCTAAATTTAATAAAGATACTGAGTACATTACCTTTGCAACAGGAGGAAACATTAATAAAATTCATAAAATTTTAGGCAAAAAATCAAAGGAACCGATTTTGCTAAAAGAGTTTGACGAATTGTATCATGAAATGTCAGGATTTAGCTATAAACAACGGATGTCTGAGTACAAATTAAAACCCGACCGTGCAGATGTAATTATTCCCGCCTTTGAAATTTATCACAATATTTTTAATAAAATCAACACAAAAGAAATTGTAGTGCCAAAAATTGGATTGTCAGACGGGATGATTTATAATTTGCACATGAAAGATAAAGAGAGAGAAAGCTAAATCTTCTATTCTTTTTATTTTCGCATTGTAATTTTAGTGTTATATTTGCCACCCTGAAAATGTGAGAAATGTATTAAGAGGGAAACTGTTGAAAACAGTATGCATTTTTAATGTGTTGTAAAAACAAATAAGCGAGAGTAGCTCAGCTGGTAGAGCACGACCTTGCCAAGGTCGGGGTCGCGGGTTCGAATCCCGTCTCCCGCTCGCCAAACCACGTCTTCCGGGCTTCGGAAGACATGATTTTTTCGCTCAACTTCGAGGGTTGAGCGAAATTGCTCGGGTGGTGGAATTGGTAGACACGCAAGACTTAAAATCTTGTGACCATTATGGTCGTGCGGGTTCAAGTCCCGCCCCGAGTACAAAATCAGAGTGAGAAACAGAGCGAGAGCGGAGTTTCTCACTTTGATTTTTTTCTTCACTCTCGCTCTCACACTCGCTCTGATAACACTCACACTCGCTCTGATAATACTCGCTCTCACACTAATATTCAATGTATGTTCGATTTCCAAAAACTAGAAGTTTATAAAAAAGCAAAGACGTTTCATGTTAATTGCAAAAGCATTATTCTTGCAAAAAAGTTGGATAAATATGTAATCGACCAATTGGGCAGAGCATCATTTAGCGTCCCATTGAATATTGCAGAAGGTTCAGGTAAATTCTCTAAAGCAGATAGAAGGAACTTCTTTATTATCGCACGCGCTTCACTTTTTGAATGTATTGCAGTATTAGACATCCTTTGCGATCAAAAAACAATTACTCAGTCTGAATTTGAAAATATTTCAATGGAAGCAGATGAACTTTCAAGAATGCTTTACGCTATGATTAAAAACTTAAGTTAATCTGGTTCGACAATACAATCATCTTTTGAACTAAAATCAGAGTGGTGCCTTCGCTCTCGCTTTCACACTCACTTTGATTTTAGTTCTGGTTTGCGATAAGTACCATTTTCTGGTATCTATCGCGAATTAAAACTAAATCACAAGAAGAATACCGTTTCTGAACTCAGTCACCCTTGTCTAAGTCAGTACGGATCAAAACAGCTAACCGGAATGTGCAATTTGGGCAATTACTGTGCAATGTATTTACAGCCAATTTGATTTGCTAGAAGGCTCTCATTCAAAATTTTCTCCCAACCTATCTCCGAACTTTTTTCCACAGTACCACCAACTAACGGTATAACCGTCTTAAAAATATCCCCTTCAATAAATTCAGGTTTTGCACCGGGGGTATAAATAGCTGTGTATTTGAAAAAATTTCTCACGCCTGACCCTAATTCAGACGCCAAAGATTCGGCAATAAATTTCAATAATTGCCAAATCTTAGAAAAAGTGTTATATTTGAAAAAACGCAAATCATAGCTAGCAAGTCATTACACATTAAAGAACTACGGAACGCCTTTGCTCATGGCAAGCGGATTACTGTTGAAGACCTGATCAGGTTTTATGAAAAATTTGAGGATCAGGTAAAACGATCAACGGTTGACTGGCGGATTTATGAGCTAAACAAACAGGGGGTGCTGCACCGGATTGCCAGGGGAATGTATTCTCTGGCTGAGACCAACACGTACGTACCTAATGTTTCAAGATCACTGAAATATCTTTATGGGTCTATTCATAAACAGTTTCCTTATGTAAATATCTGCCTTTGGACGACCAAATGGCTCAATGAATTTATGGTACACCAGCCTTTTCATTTTTACACTATTCTGGAAATTGAAAAAGAGGTGATGGAATCGGTTTTTTATTCCCTGAAAGATCAGGGCAAAGAAGTATTCCTTGACCCATCAGAAGAAGTGCTGGACAAATATGTAGCCAACGCTGATGAACCAATTATCCTTACCGGACTGACAACAGAATCACCTACACAGGAAGTGAATAAAGTAATCACCACAACGCTTGAAAAAATGCTGGTGGATATTTATTGTGATGAAAAGTTGTTTGGCGCACAGCAAGGGGCTGAATTGGAAAGGATCTACAAATCTGCATTTGAAAAATATACCATAAGTGAACCTAAGCTTTTGCGTTATGCCAATCGTAGAAATAAGAAAGAGGAGATAGCAGAATTAATAAATAAAACTACAAAGAAACGGCAGTAAACAAGTTTTACTGCCAAATCTTAGAGTATGATAAATAAAGAATCACTCAATAATGAATGGATAACGAAGGTCGCCAAAAAGCACAAGGCAGACCCTATTCTTGTAGAAAAAGTGGTGCGGGCACTCTACCTGCTGGAACTGCTTCAGCAAAGTGAACTCCAATTCATCTTTAAGGGAGGTACAGCCCTGATGCTATTGCTCCCGGAACCAAGAAGATTCTCTATTGACATAGATATTATCGTATCTGAGAAACCAAAGAACATTGAAATCCTCTTTGACGAGATCATAAAAAACTCAGATTTTACTGAGTACAAAGAAGATGAGCGGAAAGCACATTCCAATATTGAGAAAGCCCATTACAAGTTTTACTACAAACCTGTTACCAATGCCCGGGCTGAACAGGAATATATTTTACTCGATATTCTATACGAGAAAAGTCATTATGGAGCGCATACCACTGAAATTCCAATCAAATCATCTTTCCTGATCACAGAAGGTGAAGATTTAACGGTTACAGTTCCGGTACCGGAAGCAATCCTGGGTGATAAATTAACGGCTTATGCTCCGAACACAACCGGAGTTCCTTATGGCCGTGACAAGGAGGTTGAAATTATTAAACAGTTATTTGATATTGGACATTTGTTTGATATTGCCAAAGATGTAGAAACTATAGCCAAAGTATTTGATCAATTTGCAAAAACTGAACTAGCATACCGGGAACTTACAGACAAATCACCGCATGACGTTTTAGAAGACACCTTTCAAACCGGAATGGTAATAGGAACCAGAGGAAAAGCAGGTGAAGGTAACTTTAATGAGCTTCAGAAAGGAATACAAAATATCCGGAATTTTATTTTTTCTGAGCCGTTTCATCTGGAAAGAGCTATGGTTCCGGCGGCTAAAGCAGCTTACCTCACAGCGATCATCAAAACAGGAACAAAAGAAATTCAACGATTTTCAGACCCGAAGGAAATTGCTGAGTGGGTGATTGAACAACCTTTTGAAACAAGATTGAATAAGCTAAAGAAATCAAATCCGGAGGCGTTTTTTTATTGGTATCAGACAGTTAAACTTATTGAGTAATGATTCCAACAAAGAAGAAAATAAAACCTTCAAGAAATTCCATAATAGGTTATTCATATCAAATGGATGTTATTTTCTTTCTTCTTTCCAAAATGGATGTTGAGCGCCAAATTGATAGCTTAGAAATTGAATCAATTGTTCAGCACCAGTTTGATGATGCAGAAATATCTATGAGCAGTGAGCGTAGTATCTACTGTCAAATGAAAGATATGAAAGCTATTGGATTGGAAGATTTAGAATTTAACGACACAGACCAGAGGAATAGGAAATTGCCATTTACATTAGCATCTCCCATGTGAATCATTGATTCTTTCATATCTTATACAACCTTTGTGGAATTTGATTTGAGCCGTGAGCCTATTGAACCCTTTATGAGCTCTTTGAGCCCATTAATTTAGTATTGTTGACCCCTGTTGACCCTATTGACCCCATTATGGCCCTATTAATTAAATGTTGTTTTGGCGCAATTGGCGCAATTATGGCGCAATTAATTTGTGCTTCTTAATTACGGTCAATTTGGTTTAAGCCATAAGCCATTTATGAGTCCATTTAGTTTTGTTCACGTTTTTGTCCAGAATGTGGTATATTTTGCGAACGGGTACTAAATTTAATCCTGTGAAGGATTAATTTGCAGTTTACTACAAAACCGTAGCAAATTGCAAATTAAATGTTTCAGTACAGGCTGCTTTTAGTTGCAATAGTCGTTTGTTATTTGTGAGACGAATTTATCTCGATAACAATGTATTTGTAGAAATTGAAAAAGGGAATCTTGATTTCAGTTCTATTTTATCGTGGGTTGGAGATGAAAACCTTGAAATTCCCTTTTCAGCATCACATATTCAAGAAGCACAGAATAAGTCCTCTAATTCCTTAGAGGAGAGAGATTCATTTTTACGATCTCGTTTTCAGACAATTTCTGAAATAACATCAAATCGCTATATATACCATGATCTTGAAAAAAATGGAATGTACTTCTTGAGCCAAGTTCCACAGAATGTGTATAATACTATTAATGAAGTTCCTGCTGAAGAATTGATGCGGTCATGGTCAAATTTGGTCACAATTGACCAAAGGAAGCAAATTACTAAGGATCTTGGGGTAGATAAAGTTGTAAATAATTTGAGCTCTAAAGATCTGTTGGAACACCTTGACAACAAAGTGTCGGTGTGGGGTAATTTTACTTTTGAAGGATTTATAGATTACTCAATGAACTTGTTTCCTAGTGAAGGGTATGGTCTGCACAATAGAATTGCAGCAGTTTTTGAATTGCTCGATATGCTTGGGTACTGGAAAGATAAACTAACTATGAACAGTAATTATGCCCGGCTTTGGGATTCTAGTCATACTAACTTCGCAGCCTATTGCCATATTTTTATTTCGGATGATTTGAGAACTAGGAAAAAAGTAAAATTCGTATACGATTTATACAAAATTGGAACGAAAATCTATAACTCGAAAGGTATTATCGAAAGTTAATTTTCTATTTCTGGTGAACTTTCCACAAAAAGTAAGTTGGGGAAACCGAGAGACTATGAAATACGAATAGATGATCTGAGTGTGGTTCCGCGAACCTGTAATCTTGGATGATTCCATTCCTTCAAAAAGCATTGACAACATACTCTACTTCAGTTTGTATTCTCCTTTTTCAGAGAAAATCAAGAAAATCTGATAAGTATATCTTGGAACGAAAGGGGAAGGTAAGCCCTGATCCCGCCCCAAGTACAAAAAACAGAGTGAGTGTGAGAGCGAAAGTGATGACGCCACTCTGTTTTTTCTTCACTCTCGCGTTTACACTCACTCCAACCCACCAGTAATAAATCCTAGACTAGAACACGGAAATTCTAATGTTTCAAATCTTCCCTGGGTAAAACGATACTTATAATGAATCCTTAAACCTGCTTTTTTAGGATAATCTAAACATGAACAAAGCTTTTTACCTATTTGCTTTTTTACTCGAATTTCAGGATATGAGGGCACCCCTAAATGATTCAACGCCCACTGATCAATTAATACAAATTCTTCTCTTGTACCTTTAGTGAAATATTGAAAATCAGTTGAACTTTCAGGTAGGTTACTTCGGTCCTTTTCATGATAATAAAAAATAGCTTCGGGTATTACCGCAGAATAGTATCCTCCTGATAAAAAATGATCCCATTTCCCCAGAACTCCTAATGAAGGAAGGGCGGCCACAGCAACAAAAAAAAATATGTAGTACTTTTTTCTGAACAAAGTCCTTTCCCACAATTTTATGTCTTTTTTGTTACTCAACACAAATAATAACAAGGCAAAACAGATATTCCATGGCCAGACTACGTGATTCCAATTATGTCCAAACGGACCAAGTGCAGTCAGTATAAATACATGCATCAAAAGAAGAATAATTGCAGCAATTTTTCTACTAAAACCGAACATTAAACCTAATCCTGCCAATGCCTCAATTCCCGCAACTAAGACACCCACAATTGGATGTTCTCGCAAAAAGGCTTGTTGACCTGTAAATTCTGCCAGCCAGGGAAACATCTCTGTACCAAAAAAGAAATTTGCTTTCTGTAACCCTCCCCAAAAATAACTCGCACTTAATATCAATAAGATGGTTGTGATTGCGTATCGTTCCTTTTGATCACTATAAATAACAGAACACAGTAATATTAAACTGTTAAGAAACACCCATGGCTGTAATCGATTTTGATCTTCAAGAACCAGCAAGAATAAGGACATCACAATTACAATGATCAGATATCGATTTAGTGGGCGAATTATCAATATTAATGAAGCAATTAAAATGCAAACCAACAAAAGCTCTCCAATTACTCCCCATTCCAGATTCTCAATAACCGGCGCGGTTGGAAACTCCCTTAGGGAGTCCAACCAAACCGGCTTGCTAATCAGCATCTCCATGATGAGGCTGATACTGATTAAGCGATTTATTAATCCAACTGTCATTATTAAGCAAGAAGTATCATTTTGTTACAATTACAGCTTCGCTAACCCACAACTTCGCAGTTTGAAGCGTTAACATATATCGTCCTGCGCTGAGATCTGAAACATCAATAACTACATCATACTGATTAGCAATAAATTCTTTATTCAATATCTCTCTCAGCAACTTACCTGAGGAGGCATATAATCTCAAACTCACTTCAGATGGCTTATTCAGTACAATCTTAATCGTACATCTGCTTCGTGTTGGATTTGGATAAACGCTGAGCTCTGCCTTCATATCTGTGGTCAAAGCCTTTACCGTTTGAGAACTGTCAACAGCACTTTCTTCACCTACGTACCCCGGAATTTGTTCAGAGGATCGCTTTTGTTCTAACCTGGCTATCACTACCGCTACTGAAAGTGCTGAATTTGTATCAGACGAACTCAGCAGAACTTCAAAATCTCTTTGATTCGCCGGTAGATTCGCTTCCTTTACTTTGTTTGCTAAAGGCTCTGAATTGTTCGCATAATCCCTGAACTGCATAGAATTTGATGTGTGGCTAATAGCTTGTGTGTAAGCGTTTGAAGCCAATAAAACGAGTGTAAGTATTACTAAATTTTTCATCTTGATCTATTTTTATTTGTTTCAAGTGCTAACTCGATATCTGCCTGATATGTCTTAATAATGTCCAGTACACGTTTTACATCCGGATCAAACTTCCCGTCAAAAAGCGTGTGCACAAAATCTACTGTCTTATTCACGGTCATCATTGCATTAGTTTTCTGTCCGTTTTTTACATAAAGCGCCATATCATGCATTGCCTGACCCATTGATGCTATTGCGTAATTCTTTCGCACCTCAGCATTTTCTAAAGGATCATATATGCCTTTGCTATTTTCGTACTTTAAATTGCTCATAATCGTTACCGATTGTTGTTCATTTGAGGCAATGTTGAAGTACTCCAGGGTTGCTTTCATGCGATAAGTTTTTGCAGATGGATCAGTAACTTTGATTCGGCCAATAAATAGTTGAGTTAGTCCTTTATTTAGGTTTTTTAAATCAAGTTCGATTCGGTTCTCTTCAATAGTTGGGTTGTATCCGAAGAACTTCCCAATTGTCACTTCTTCTCCAAACTCAAGCACAAGCTTTACGTCTCTGGCAACAGGGAATAGAAGACTTTCCACCTCATCTACAAATACTTTTTTTATGTCCTTTGAATCATTGATAAAATGAATTGAACTATTTGCATTATCTGTTATATGCCTTGAAAGTTCATGGTTGAAGTCAACACCAACACCTATCATGCTTATATCAATGTGGTATTCTTTATTAAATACAGTTGAATTTTGAACGATTTTTTGAGGTGAAACAACACCTGTATTTGTCAAAGCATCCGTCAACATAATCACTTTGTTAGGTCTTCCTGATACATAAGCCTTTGCAACCTCATTATATCCTGCAATTAGCCCTGCATTTAAATTTGTTGACCCTCCCAACTGTATCTTGTCGATTGCAGCAAGTACCTTCTTTTTATCACCTACCTGTGTAGAAGCTAAAACCACTTCAACATTATTATCAAATGCCACGATAGAGATATGATCCGTAGGTCTCAAACGACTGATAAAAGCAGTGGCAGCTTCTTTTGCGTTGACCAATCTGCTGTCAGATGACATAGATCCGCTTTTATCGATCACAAGACTTACATTTACAGGCGGGGCATCTTCAATCGACCCTTTGTTTAGGTCTGAAGTTGCAATTCCAAGCTGAAATATTGCACTATTGTTATGTTCATTTATTGTTGGATTACCCCATTGCAAATCAAGAGCTACACTTTTATCCTTTCCCGGCATAGCTATTTCATGAGTGTGATAATTGAAGTACTCCTCTATGATTACATCTTCAGGGTTCGGAATCCCATATTCAAAGTAATTCGCTCCACTTTTCATAGCGTCGCGTTTCTGCTCAGCATTCATTTTACCCCAGTGTAAAGATGCTGTAGAATAACCCCGCTGGGCATATATTATTAGCGGACAAAGTAACATCATTATAATAACTGATAGTTTAAATTTAAATTGATTCATAACATTTTGTTTTTTGTTTCGATCAAATCTAACTTAACATAGCAGGAGTTTCCAATCAATTGTTTTGCAAAGGATTTGGCGAATTAATTTGCATTTTGCAAAACTGTTTTGCAATAGTTTTAAAGGCAGAGTATTCATATATTTGTTGTGATGAGGCATCCTGACAGGATTTATTTTGAAGTACTTAAACAGGAATTGGTAAACCGTTTTCGCGAACAACATCCGGACAGTCCTGTTGATCTTTCTGAATGGAATGGAAGGATGATAGAGAATTTTCAGAATGAATTGCTGGAAAAAGTAAAAGGACGCATCAGTACGAGATGGTTTTACGATCATTTAAAAACTGATCAGGAGGATAAATTACCTAGAATCGATATACTAAACCTTTTAAGTGAGTATTGCGGATATAAAAACTGGGATGATTTTAAAACGCAAAAAATTGAGGAAGGGATTAAAGAAGATCGACCCAAAAAAGATAAAAAAAATTACAGGCATTCAATCCTGATTCTGTTATTACTGATTTTAGTGACAAGTTTGATTAGTATGATTGTTTTGCAGACAGAAAATAAAATTGAATGCAAACTGTGTTTTACGGATTCAGATTTCGGCATCCCTATTGTGGATAAAAATCTAGAAATACAGTTGATAGGTGAAAATACAGAATTGCAGGTGTTTAAAGCGGATTCAGGAGGATGTGTTTCATTGAATCCTGATAAAAAAGAGCTGCGTTTTATAGCAAAGGCTGACTATTACAAAACAGATACGTTCACAATGAATATGTACGATAAACAAATAAAAAAAATTCCCCTTAAAATAGATGATTACAGCATGTTCATTCATCAATTATCTGTTTCAAATACTGAAGATTGGGAAAGAAGAAGAGAACAGCTAGACAAAATTATTCATGCCGACGCTATGATCATACTGGTAACAAATGACAACCAGGGAATAGAAATGTTTAACAGGGAAGAGTTTATCGACAGAATGACCATGCCGATTGGCAATCTGAAAAATCTGCGAATTCTGGAGACAAAATATATGGATGGAGAAATTATTAAAATGCGAATTACACAAGAAGATGAAAGGAAATAAGATATTGATTACACTAATAATTTGCTTGATGGCGGGGATAAACTCCCGAGCTCAGAGCGGTAACGGCAACTTTAATAAACCCGAATGGGATTTGAGTAAAGACGCACTTGACCAAAAAGACTTAGAAGCTTATCAGCGACGAGCCTCTGAAAAGGTAAAAGAATACTACCAACAATTGGAAATCATGGCAAATGAAGAACACAAGAGTGCTGTTCGTGACAAAGCTATGGAAATGGCTGTAAAAGAATTTGAAGCTGGCTCTCAAATCTACCTGAATGGAAAAGCTGAAAAAATAACGGATTATTTAAAAGAATACCGAAAGGGAACGACTTACAAAACACTCAATTCAATTGAAGTATTACAGGGCTTCGTTCCATCTGAAGAGGGGTTCTACCTTTGTAAGTTTAAAGTTAAATACTCCCTGTTAAATTCAAAGAATAAGGATGCGGTTTCTACTGAAAAATCTGAAGTAATTAGTGTAAAACTCTTGCGGAAAGAGAAAAACTTTGGCTCTACGAAAAAGTTAATTTGGGAGCTTTATCTTAGTGAGATTAGGGAGTAAAGCTATCTCTAGAGGTAATTTCGTTAAGAAGACCAAAAACTTGAAACCGTATGAAGTCGAATAGCAAAATAGCCGGAATTGGACTACTGACAGCGACCGCTGCTTCACTTTGCTGTATCACACCTGTAATTGCCCTAGTAGCTGGAACTAGCGGAATGGCTTCTGCATTTTCATGGATGGAACCAGCTCGACCTTACTTAATTGGATTGACTATATTGACACTTGGATTGGCGTGGTATCAAAAGTTGAAGTCTAAAAAAAAATAGATTGTAATTGTGAAACTGATGTGAAGTCCGGCTTCATGCAATCAAGAAAGTTCCTGGTTATCATCACTGTATTTGCAGTGCTAATGTTGACATTTCCCTACTATTCGCGGGTGTTTTATAGCAATGATGCAGTATCAACTGAAATTGCTCCAGAGAACACAAAACAAATGGAGTTTATCATTGAAGGGGTGACCTGTGAAAACTGTGAAAACCATGTTACTAATGAAATATTGAAATTGGAAGGGATTGGAGACACCAAAGTCTCTTACCAGGATGGTAATGCAATTGTTGAATTTGATAAATTAAAAGTTAACGATAACGACATTTCAAAAGCAATTAACTCAACGGGGTATACCGTTACCGAGACAAAAAAACTATAATGGAAGTAGATTAAAATCAGAAATAACTTGTCCGGAGTGTGGATATAAAAAAACAGAGGAAATGCCAACAGATGCCTGCTCTTGGTTCTATGAATGTAAGAATTGTAAGACTTTGTTAAAACCGAAAGAAGGAGACTGCTGCGTATATTGTTCTTATGGGACAGTTCCCTGTCCGCCGATTCAAGAAACGGGAAATTGCTGTTCATAACGATTAGAGTTAACCTGCTTCAACAATACAATTATCCCTTGTACAAAACAGCGTAAAAAAAAACAGAATAAGAATAATGTTACTTTCCCTGTTTTTATTCTTCTGACTTCATAAGTTCACGGTAATCAATGATGCTCTGTTGAATAATTTCTTTTGCTACCCGGGCGTTTTGAAAATCCTCGATTTCAACGGTTTTATTTTCCAATTTCTTGTACTCTTCAAAGAAGTTTCTTAGTTCCTTAAAAAAATGCTCAGGTAAATCGGATATATCTGAAATGTGGTTGACACTCATGTCATTTTCAGCTACCGCAATGATTTTATCATCCAATTCGCCACTATCCACCATACGCATCACGCCAATCACCTTAGCCGATACCATACAAAGTGGTACAATGCTGATCTGAGACAGCACCAAAATATCTAAAGGGTCTTTATCACCACAATAGGTTTTTGGAATAAATCCGTAATTAGCCGGGTAATACATGGAGGAATAAATTACGCGATCCATTTTCAGTAATCCGGATGCTTTGTCCAATTCGTATTTAGCACGGGTATTTTTGGGGATTTCAATAATTCCATTCACAATATCCGGTGCCTTTTCACCAATTGATACCGTATGCCAGGGGTGATGTAAGTTTTTGCTCATAGAAAGATTTGTTTTTTAAAAAGGATAAAGAGAAAGTAAGAGTCTCTATTTTACGCCGGCAAGAAAGAATACCATAGTTCCAACAGCAACGAGAATAACAAATGCAACAATGGCAATGACGCTACTTTGAGTTCCTGCGGGTTCTTTAATAGGAACCAGTTCCTCTCCTGAGTTATTCCTTGCTGGTTTTGCTCTCGTTCTGACCGGGTCACCGGAATTTTCTTTGGCTTTTTCTTCACGTGCAATTAACCATTTTTTTCGAATCTCAGTAAATGTATTCATGTTATGAGAAGAGGCAGACATCCAACGATCGACTCTCAACATATCTTCATTGTCCAACTCTTTTTTGAGGTAGGCAATAATGGTGCTCTTAGAAATAGTATCATTTTCTGACATTCGGCTACTGTTTTAGATTCTCTTTAAAGATAGAAAAAAGGAAGGACTTGAAAACCTCTATTTCACCTTATTTCAGCAAAAATCATCCAAGAAAGTGTAAGTAAAAATGCAATCTGCCTTCCGGGAAATTAATAGATGATAGGAGAGATACTTTCTGTGATTTGCTCAAATTTGGTCTCAATCTTATCCAAAATCTTTTTGTATTCCTTGATCTTATGCTTTAAAACCGGTCGAATTTTAGGTTCTGATTCAAAGTAAAGTAACAGTCTGGGAGATCCGTTAACATAATTATTAACCACCTCATAGCCAATTAATTCATTATTTTGAATTCGTTCTTTTAAGGTTTCGTGATAAGGGAACATAAGTCTGTGTTTTATATTAAGTTAACGAAAGAAACAATAAAAGGTTCACATTTTATACAAGAACAAATGTAGAGGTTTTTTTAATGTATCGGTTCTGTGTCAACTATTTCGATTCATTTTTCCGTGTTGAAAATTTCGTTCTTAATCTGAGCAAGATCGACAGTAAGAAAATTAGCCAGGGAATGCCGTGCAGAAAAGTATCAAACCAATCTTTTCCTTTCATGCCTTCTGCACCGCCTGCAATCCATTTTAGTTTCCCCCAAATATGGGGTTCCGGAGTGAAAGGAGCCAGTCCTAAAGTGAGGGCAATGAGTGCCCATAAACCGATATTTTTTTCAATGTGAGTGGTTAATTTTTTCATCTTGAATTTTTTAATAAGGGTGAGTTTTCTAGCTCAAAACCATTTGCGTTTACTCTTTTTACCCGCCAGGCGGTACAGGTAGTGCAAAATTGGGCTGCCTATCATGAGTCCATTGTGAGCCCATCATGAGCCAACTAATTTTCATGTTCATTTACACGTTTATTTTCCATTTTCCCCTTGTTCCACCAATACGCTCAATTTTTCCTTCTTCTTTCAGTTTATTCAGATGGTATTTAACTCCATCTTCGGTAATATCACCCAATACTTCTGCAATTTTCTTTCTACTCATTGTAGGATTTTGCCTGAGCAGTTCAATAATTTTATCCGAAATGATTTGGGTAGTTATTTGGGTAGTTATTTGGGTAGTTATTTGGGCAGCTCTATTTTCAGACTTTAATGGAATAATTGTCCTAAAAACATCCTCTTCAATGAATTCCGGTTTTGTTCCCGGAGTATAAATTCCACAATACTTGAAGGTATTCCGAACGCCTGAACCTAGTTCGTCCACCCGGCCAATTTCCTTGAAGAATTTGGCGATTACCGGATTCTTGGGATAGGGTGAAAAGTTAGCCGGGTCAATCACACCTCCGTCATGCGGACGATTCCAGTTTTCGGCCAGTACCCTATCTTTTTCAATGATGAACTTGGCCGGAAAAGCGTTGGCAAATTCCCGGTGGATCAACAGGTTCCCGACTACTTCACGGAAAATCCGGTCTCGGAGGCTGATGCGTTGTTCGCCTTCCTGGTAGAATTTGTCGGGTAAATGTTTTCGTACAAATGCCATGAGCCGGTCGTAGCTTTCAATGAGATTGGTTCGGATGTCGTCCCGGTCGTCATAGCGATCCACATTTTCTATCCGGAGTATGGCATCTGTTTTGTGGTGGGGCAATACGCTTTGGATGACTTCATTCTTTCCGAGGAGCAATACAGCAGCCAGTGTATAACCGTCTTTCCCGGTCTGGTGATCGTGTTTGAACAATCCGGCTGAACTCAGCAGTTCTTCATCCGTCATGTCCTGCCAGGGATGGTTTGCTCGCTCGTTTTTGGCAAGCGTTCGGACACGGCTGAATAATTCCGTTTTGAAATCCGAAAGTTTCAGATAGGGATATATCCGGTTTTCGGAATAGGTGGTTTGTTTTCTCAGGTAGAGTTGGGTAACCTGCTCGGTTTGCCGGGTAATGTCAAAATCTCCGTCCTCATTCCGGTCGAAAATTTTCCCATTGGTGCTGTGTACCTGCGAACTTTCTGGAACATATACGTAGATCACTTTCTTGTCTTCATAATCGAGCACCTGTGTTGACAGATAAAACGGAGGACTGAGCTTTTGCGGATTATTGGCATTGGTAACAATGTTGTTTACAATGTCCTGTACGCAATCTTCAATCACTCCTTCCACTGTTCCGTCATTCTTCACCCCCA
>JBBDID010000025.1:0-4809 GCA_040880585.1 Crocinitomicaceae bacterium
TTCGACCCCAAAGGGAGAAAATACGCTAGCGTCCTGCGCAGATAAACAAATCGCTAGACGAACTAAGTCAAACGCTCTACAAAATTCGATTGAAAGTGGAGAAAATACGTATGCCTAACCAAAAGAGCGAAGCGACTATTGCGAATTTGACCAATTTTCAAGGAGCGTAGCGACTATGAAAATGGAAATACTCTTGTGGTGAGTTCCCAATTCTTTCTTTTTTCCTAAAAAAATCGCTGGAACATCAACGTTAATTAGCAACTTTTCACAAAAATTCTATGCAGACGCTCAGTATTTTCGACCACACAGGGAGAAAATACGCTAGCGTCCTGCGCAGATAAACAAATCGCTGGGCGAACTAAGTCAAACGCTCTGCAAAATTTTATTCAAAAAAAGAAAATACGCTTGTCCCGCTCGGATAAACAGAAAATTACCCAACTTTATGACTTCTCTCTATCTCTTTTAGTGCAGCGGCTTCTTCAGCAGCTTGTCGCTCCTTTCCTTTATTAGCTAGTGCATACAGCTCCGCATCATTGAGTGCATTAAGCTCCAAAATACGGCTCTCTAAATAGTCTTTTTCATTTTTTGCAGGGTTTTCCAACACCTCTTCCAGTAGTGCATGCAGTATGTATCCTATTCTTTTCCCCGGCTTTTCCCCAGCAATTTCCATAATATGTTCCCCACTTGTCTTGAGCATTTTGACGGAAACAGGGTCACGAAGTGCCTGATCAACCATAGCTTTATATTTTCGGAATCTAAACGGCTGTTCTTTCGGTCTTCCGGTGCCAATACGGTCGCATATACGAAGATTCAACAGATCTTCAATATGATCTTTGCCGATGCGTACAATTGTCCGGCGCACTGCGGCAAGCGTTACTTCATCGGGGTCTGAAAAAAACATGTGCCAACGAACGAGATTTTCGACAAATTCACTCATTTCTCGACTCACTTTTAAGTGCCGCAGAATTTTTCTTGTCATTCGCGCACCGATTACCTCATGTCCGTGAAAAGTCCAGTCATTTTTATCACTACTCCATTTACGAGCAGCTGGTTTGCCAATATCGTGCAGTAATGCTGCTAACCGTAGTTCGAGAGAAAACTTCTTATCTGCGGCCGCTTGTACCGTACGTAGTAAATGTTCATACACATCAAATGCGTGTGCTTGGTTTTGTTCACATAGAATTGCATCTTTAATTTCCGGAAGTACGTATTCAATCATCCCCAATCGTTCAAGTAGCATAATACCTTGCAAAGGCGTATCAGAAGCAATTATACGTAAAAATTCATCACGAATACGTTCAATAGAAATGTGGCTTAAAAGCTTATTGTTAGAAACAATTGCAGTCATCGTTTCTGATTCAATAGTGAAGTCGAGCTCTGAGGCTAACCGGACGGCACGCATCATGCGTAGCGCATCTTCTCCGAAGCGTTCTGAAGGGTCTCCTACAGTTTTAAGTCGCTTATGTGCGATATCGTCCGATCCGCCGAATAAATCAACAATACTTTCATTTTTTAAGCTGTATGCGAGCGCATTTATGGTAAAATCGCGCCGTTTTAAATCTTCTTCAAGCGAAACACCAAAAGCAACCGTATCAGGACGACGCCTATCTGAATATTCAGATTCGCTTCTGTACGGAGTTACTTCAACAACTTTTACTCGTACATCGCTTGCCTCTTCATTTACAACACCAACGGTTCCATATTCATTATTGCAGTATGTTTCATTAAACAGCGCTTCAATTTCTGTTGGTCTGGCAGTTGTTGTAATATCCCAATCTTTCGGCGTTCGTCCTATAAGAAGATCACGCACACACCCGCCAACCAAGTACGCTTCAAAACCAGCGTTTTCGAGCGTATCAGCAATTGTTTGTACTTCTGTGGGTATGTCAGATCGAATGATCATGTACGGCAATTGTATCAGGTTTTATTGCGTTTTCCTTGTAAGCACCGTATGATACTTTGGCAATAGAGTGTGTATGGGAGCTCTCTTTTTGCATTATATTGTGAAAAGTTTCCATATTTTTTCTCATTTGCGCCTGTAAGAAAATCTTTCAGGCGCTGCATTCAGAATTGATATGTGAGCAAGCTCCCATACCGTTTTTCATTTGCGCCTGTAAGAAAATCTTTCAGGCGCTGCATTCGAAAATAATATGTAAATAAATTTCCGTATTTTTTCTCATTTGCGCCTGTAGTGAAATGGATATCACGACTGACTTCGGATCAGTTATTCCAGGTTCGAGTCCTGGCAGGCGCACATAGTCAAAGAAAATGCACAATTCATCAATGAATTGTGCATTTTCTTTAGAAACTTGACCTCACAAACACAATGCAAACTGTTTTATGTTCGAGAAGGCAGCTATTAAGTTTGATCCAAACTAATTCTCATGACATCTTGAGGATGTTCCTTGCCGTCTCCCATACGTTCGTTTGAATGGTGGTTAACCACTTCAAAACCCAGTGACTTGTAGAAGTTTACTGCTTCCTCTTGAATTGGATTTACACCAAGTTCAATCGTTGTAACCCCAAATTCTTTTGCACCTTTGAATATTTGTTCAAATAACTTTTTACTGAGACCTTTTTGTCTAAATGCTGGATCGGTCCATGCACCGTTTATCATCCATACGCCATCAATATCTTGTTTGAATATTGCTAATGCCACAAACCGGTCACTGCTTTCAATGACATAAATTTTTGCATTCTGTATCCACTCCAGCCACATTGATTCAGTGCGTTCTTCTGTCTCGGCCAAAGTATCTCCAAATGCCTGTGGGCTATCAGTAACAGCTCGTATTCGAATGTCTTTCAGCTTCCCCCACTCCGCAGGAATGACGAGTCGGGGCTCTGAAAGTGACGAATTTTCAAATGATTCTTTCATATGTATAGGATAGCATTACTTGCTACTCTCTTGAAAAATTCTACCGTCCACCCCATCAACTCGGAGTGGGGGCTATATGCTTCCGCTCTTTTTTTTACACAACATTCTTGATACTATCTTTATGCATGAGATACAAAGTAATTTCTAAAAATTTATTACAAACATTTATCCAACAAAGACGGCTTCATGGAGTTGTTGCGTTTTTGAATTTTATTAAGAGTAGAAATAATCTGCAAATTTTTTATAATTTCTGTGACGAGCACGACCAAATAATATCAAAGGTGTCAGGTGCAGGTGTTCTTTTTCACGGGTCACCGGAAAAACAGGTGGCGCTCACGCCACACGGATCCGTTGGGCGAGACGGAACACCAGAACAAAAAGCCTTTGTATATGCAACTGATGATCCCAACTATGCGATTTTCTTGGCGATTCTAAATCTAAAAAATGGTGGTGCTTCGGTAAATGCGTCAAGAAAATCCACTCATCTTTTTGTTGATCTTGACTTTGTGAACGGATCTTCAAAATTAAAGAATGGTTATGCTCACATTGTGGGAAGAGAATCACTCAAGAAAACAAAAAATAGAGAATACAAATCTGATAGGAAGATCAACGTACTATTTACCATTTCTGTTACCCCAGCCGATTTAACTGTACCAATTTATATCCAAACCTCATAATAATTATCCATGTAAATCAAAGCAGACAAGATCCACGAAACGCACTGAACTAAAAGTTTTAGTGATTTTTTACCATAAATATTGATTTTTTACTCTTGCAACTACACTTACATTTAAAATATGCTAGGCTACAAGCAGAAAAGGAGTTTTTCCATGCCCCAAATCAGTTTCTATGCGAAAAATGTAGTCGATTTATTGGATGGCAATGATCAGAAAAAAGGAGATCTTTCATACAGACTTGAAGGCACTTGTCTTGCTGTCATGGCAGTTTCTGACATTTTTTCTGAAGACGATAGGAAGATAATCGAAGATGCAATAAAAAGAGCTTTCAGCCGCTTCGGTCAACGCGCAGCTGAAAATCGCTTCGCATTACAGGTACTACAGCATTTCAATTCTTTATAATTGAATATAACTACGATCTCACACCAACTGCTGGCTTCAGGCCAGCTTTTTTGTGTATAAAACGTAAATCGAATAGATGGAAGAGTATATAATATACTTCTACTATGATACGTTTACAACATAAATACGAACAAGCAGTGCAATTCCGTAAGCGGGGCTTCACATATTCAGAGATAGCAAAAATAGTAGATGTTTCTGTCAGTACTGTTTCTGCGTGGCTTTCAAAACAGGGATTTTCAAAGCTAATTAAAAAAGATAATGTTGCTCGTGCCGCAAAAGATAATAGTAAGCGTATGAAAATGCTTAATAAAGCGCGTTTGAACCAATATACGCGTCTTTATCTTGAAGCTGAACGAAGCGCGGTACTCGAGTATCGACATTTCAAAAAAGACCCCCTCTTCATTGCTGGTGTCATGCTGTACATTGGCGAAGGAGATAATTCAACTAATAGATTGGTACGAATTGCAAATGCGCGCAAAGATGTACATAGAATTTTTATGAAGTTTGCTGTGGAATATCTTGGCATTGAACGCAGTAAAATTCGGTTTTGGATACTTCTCTACCCCGATCTCAATGAAGATGTTTGTATACGAGCATGGAGTAAGTCGTTAGGACTTACACAAAAGAACTTTTATAAAAATCAAATTATACAAGGTAAAAGTAAGAAGCGGACATTGCAACACGGTGTCGGAAATACTATAATCGGAAGCGCTGTTCTGAAGCGAAAATTAATGAAGTGGATAGAACTTGCTTCAAAAGAGTACTAGCAAAGATTTGCGGCCATGGTTAAGTGGTATAACGCGTGCTTGCCAAGCACGAGTCGGGGTTTCGATTACCCCTGGCCGCACAAAGAAA
>JBBDID010000026.1:0-84531 GCA_040880585.1 Crocinitomicaceae bacterium
TATACCTTCATCAAAAAGCTAAAACGTCGCTTACGCTATGTTTAGCTTTACGTTACCACACATTATAAAAAAACAGAAAGTATGAAAAAAATGACATTTACCCTTTTTACGTGCCTGACAATCTTGACAGCATCAGGACAGTTGCAAACTATTGACATAGCAGAATTGACTATCAAAATTGGAAGTATGGGCAGCGAAGAACTATTTTACGGATTTGCAGAAGGCGACCAAATAGTTTTCAGTTTTGAGGAATTAAAAGGAAAGGAATTAAAGGAAGTTGAAATTATTGAACTTCCAAGTAGTTCAAAATTTATGGACTATAAGACAACCAAAATTGAAAATAAAAAAATACTTGTGAATCAAAAAGGTGTTTACCTGTTTAAGTTTAACAATTCTGCACTTGCTGGCAGGATATGTAAAGTAAAAATTCAACGAATTCCTAAATCCGAAGAATTTATTTCATTTAATACAAATTGGGAATGGAAAACACTCTATGACACGACATACGTTCCATACACTCAAGACAGTCTTGTAGGGTACGATACTACATACGTAAATAAAACCAAAAAGGAATTAGTAAAAATCGACACTTTGATAACTGAATTATTTAACAAAACCGAAAGAGTTCATTCAGAGACTGCAATCGACAAAACCCAATATGCTTATTTGAATGTTAATTTACCTACAAACACATATTCACCTAATAAATTTAACCCATACCAATCTACAGAAGTCATTTCTTGGTCATATTGGTTGGGTGTTGGACAGAAAGCGGTAGAAGAATATGAAAAAGCAAATAGTAATTTATCAAGTGGCATTTCAGCAATAGGTGCATTAACGGGATATGGTGCTTTAGCATCACTTGCCGTAACAGGAGTTTCAATGTTCGCAACGCCTTCTGTTGGTGATAATGTCGAATATAAGTTTATCACAGCCCAAAACGGAGTAAATAAAACTTTTGACTTTGGTAATGGAACTTCAGCATCTGGAAGAAACACAAATTTATTACAAGGTGGTTTTACTATTCAATTATTTAATGACAATTTCAGAGACGGAATTGATGTAACGGTTAAACTAGCCTGCGTACAAATAAGAAAGACTTGGAAAGACAAACAATATAAAGAACAGGTTGTCAAACCAAGGCATGTGACTTTAAACAAGAAAAAAATGGTTATAGATACCAATAAAATAAGAGTAAATGCGAATTAGATAACATGTGGTAACACGGGTTTTACGTCAGGTGGGGTTTGGTCATTTGCGGACAATTCCGTAGGTTTGGTTGGGTTTGCTACGGTGCGACATTGACTTCGTCAACGTCTCCCACCCGAACGTAAAGCCCGAAAACGTTTTGTAGCCCATTAAGCCCAAAAATATGTCAGTCTTTCGATTCTTTTCTTCAATTATTCTATTCTCAATGCTGTCATGCTCTGGTTCAAGTACTGACAACCATTCTCAACAATTAGATAATCAAGAAGATCTCGAAACAATTAACTATGAACTAAAAGATTCGAGTATTATGAAAGTACCTTACAACGGAATAACTAAAGTCGTTTTCGTTGATTCACTTTCTAATAAATTAACGTTTACAATTCAAGAAAATGAACTTAAAACTGAATGCTTGAGTAATTACAACAAAGAACTGAAAAAGTGCGAACCTCCAAGCTGGACGGAACAAAGCAAAGAATTTAAGTTGATTAATGATTCTCTTGACTTGACATTTATAGTGCAACTTAAAACTGAACCTGATCACTCAGGTTCTCACCCAAAAAAATTTTCCGATAAATTATTCCTTTGGACTGTAAACTATCCAGATAAAGTCAACAAAGAATCTGATACTAAAAAAATACTCGAATCACGTCATGCGTTATTTCAATGTATCGTTGATCAGCGAACTTCTACATACAGCTCGCATTGGACACCTGCCGACAGTTCTGTAATCTTAGGACGGACTTTCTATAATGTTCTGGGAGAAGGCAATAATGGATCAGAAAATGATCATTCAATTTTATTCAATTTTGAATATGGAATAATTTCCTTCCAAGATTACCAAAGTAATAATTGGAGGTTTTCGCACTTCCCAGAGTAGAAAACGGGCCACAACAATTAGAACCCAAAATCAAGTGGGCGCAGGGCGCTCTCACTGATTTTTTCTAAATGTTGCACTAAGCCGCTTAGCAATATCTGTTGGAGTTGTGACGACTATATGCCCTGCTGTGTGATTTCAATAATTTGGCTTGAGGTAAAGATGGATTGCGCCATAGGACTTGAAGCGGGTAAAATTTGATTACGTTGTCTTTTAAATGATATTTTCCGGCTTTTCCCGATTATAAACTCACAGAATAAACCTGATGGCTTTAAATATAATCCGTATTTTAGGTTTTCTAGACGAACAGACTTAATTGAAATTACCTGAAATGAGTAATAAAGAGAATACAACTCCTAAACCTACCGAAGTGGTTATCTACAGACCATCAGACAGGAACAATGAATTTCAGGTAATTTTTGATGCAGGAGCTGAAACTATTTGGGCCACAGAACAGCAAATTGCTGATATTTTTGGTCGTGACAGAACTGTTATCGGGAGACATATCCGAAACGTTTTTAAGGAAGGTGAATTGAACGAAAATTCAGTTAGTGCAAAATTTGCACATACTGCCGAAGATGGAAAAACATACCAAGTCAATCATTACAATCTAGATGTAATAATTTCCGTAGGGTATAGAGTTAAATCTAACATAGCAACAGAATTCAGAAAATGGGCAACCGACAAATTGCGAAATTATCTTCTTAAAGGCGTAGTAATTAACGAAAAACTCTTTTTAGAACAAAAGGAAAAAATTGTTCAACTACAACAAAGAATTGATGTTCTTAACGATCAAGCTCATGAAAGTCAAATGCAATTGACAGAAGGACTCCTTTCAATTATTACTAAATACTCTAAATCATTTAAGCTCCTAAACAAATACGATACAGAAGATCTCGAAACCAAAAACCTTGAGAAGGAAATAATCTATGTCATAAATTATGATGACGTAAAGAATGCCATTTCAGAACTAAAAAAGGAACTGGTAAAAAAAGGAGAAGCCGGGGATTTGTTCGGAAACGAAAAAGATGATTCATTTAAAGGTATTCTCGGAAGTATTTCTCAAACCGTGTTCGGTGATTGGCCTATCCAACAATTGAAGAACAAGCAGCCCAACTATTGTATTCAATAATCAAAGGACACGCCTTTAGTGATGGAAATAAAAGAATCGGATCATTTGTATTTGTTTGGTACTTGGAGCAGAACAACTTTCATCTGGACAGAAACGGTCAAAGGAAAATAACTGAAAATGCACTAGTAGCACTAGCACTTGCTGTTGCCCAAAGCATACCAGAGCAAAGGAAAATTGTAATCCAACTAATTATCAATTTGATAAAAAACTAAGCATAACAATTAGAACCCAAAATCATTGGGCGCAGGGGATTCTCCCTATCCTGAAGTTTTCGGGATTCAAAACGGTTGCACTAAACAGTTTAGTATCTTTGTTTAACATCCATTGATTCGCAGTATATTTAGTAACTTTAATTTAAAATCGAACTTATGAAAATGAAAAATTTTGGAATAATTCTAATTGCTGCCAGCCTAACAATAGCAGTAACGAGCTGTAAAAAGAAAGGGTGTGTAGATTCTTATGCCGAAAATTTTGACTCAGAAGCGGAAAAAGATGATGGCAGCTGCACCTATTTGAGTGATAAATTGCTTGGAACATATTCTGTTAATTCGGATTGCTACTACGGCGGAACGACTAACTATACTATGAATGTAATTGAAGGCAGTAATAAAGGGGGAGTAATTCTTCAAGGGCTGGACGATTCGATCGACATACAAGCGACCATAAGTGGAACACAGTTTACTTTTGGGGAAGATAAAGCAGGTATAACCTATGAAGGCACAGGCTATTTAGTCGGTTCCAATCAAATTACAATAAACATGGAAGTGTGTGAGACATACTATTATCCTTGCTCAGACCCTGAATCTTGTACTTTAACTTGTACTAAGTAATAAGAGGTTAAAAGAAATCTTGAGCGTTTCCCACAGGACTTCTTTTAACCCGCTTTGGCTCCTGTAATTAAGTAATATAATCAAGGTAATTGTCTGGATGTATGACGTGAAATTTTGCCTTTGGATAGGGAATCATTGAAGCAAGCAACTCATTATTGATCATCTCGCGATAGAAGTACTTCAGTGAAGCAACTTCAAGCTTGATCTTTGAGCTACTCAAATCCTGCTCCTTTAAATAATGTAAATAATCCAGAATCTCATCAATCTCCAACTCGTTTGGCAGATGACCAAAATATAAACTGATATCCCGGATTGTGCGTTGATAATTTCTTGCGGTACTCTGCGTGGAATAACTCACTGAAATTCTTTTTGAAAACTTTTCCAGTAATTCAGCTAAACCTTTTACCTTAGTAATGTTGAAAGCTTTAAAGCTGTATGCTCCACTTCCATTAATGCTCTTTGGTTTCATAAAACTTTTAGTTTTTGTTTACAAAACCTTAGACGTGTTTTTGGAATGGAGCTGCCGCTGAAAGCGGTTTAGTTCAACAACACAGTACAAATATGTCTAAAAACAGAAAGATAAACGTCAACGAATCAACGATAACTGTCATTCATCAAAATGACACTGACTATATCAGTTTGACTGATATGACCACATCTTTTCGAGAAGGAAGTGGACTAATCGGGAAATGGATTACAAATAAAAACACTTTAGAATATTTAGGGGTTTGGGAGAAAATCAACAATTCTGATTTTAATTACCCCGAATTCGGGGTAATTGGACAAGAAGCAGGAACAAATAGGTTTGTAATGTCGGTTGGACAATGGGTTGAGCGAACAAAAGCTGTCGGTATGATTGTAAAAGCTGGGCGTTACGGGGGAACTTATGCTCACAAAGACATTGCTTTTCATTTTGCAATGTGGCTAAGTCCTGAGTTCCAGATATACTTGGTCAATGAATTCCAACGACTAAAAGATGATGAAAATAATCGTCTGAAATTAGAATGGAACTTACAACGAACTTTATCAAAAGTAAATTATCAAATTCATACGGATGCTATAAGAAAAAATTTAATCCCAAGCGAAATCACAAAACAACAAGCAAGTTATGTTTATTCCTATGAAGCGGATTTATTGAATGTGGCATTATTTGGAATTACTGCGAAAGAGTGGCGCACAAACTACCCAGACAAGAGGGGAAACATAAGAGATTATGCAACAATGGAGCAGTTGGTTGTTTTAAGCAATATGGAAAGTATCAATGCTTTGCTTATCGAACAAGGTTTATCACAAAAGGAACGACTTATCCAACTCAACAAAGTTGCAATAACGCAGATGAAATCTTTGCTTGAAAGTAATGCAATTAAAAAACTGAAATAAGTTGATTGGAAAACAACGAACCACCAACAGCGTGTATGAAAATAGCGGATTCAGTGCTAAGTCAATGGTTTGTGTCCGCCTGATGCTGAGATTTTGGCCAGTGTACCTGGCGGGGGCATTTAAAAATGCCTAATTTTAGGCAAAACGTTAGTCGGAATTGGAGAGGTGTCACAATTTGTGATACCTTGCTATATTTGCTAAATGGAATTGATCAAAGGAGACAGATTAATAGCAAAACACATTGTTGAATTACGTGGAGAAAAAGTAATTCTTGACATACACCTCTCACAACTCTATGAAGTTGAGACTAGAGCTTTAAAACAGCAGGTTAAAAGAAATCTTGAGCGTTTCCCACAGGACTTCTTTTAACCCGCTTTGGCTCCCGTAATTAAGTAATATAATCAAGGTAATTGTCTGGATGTATAACGTGAAATTTTGCCTTTGGATAGGCTCTTTTCCATCCGCCGGGAGGTTTCACCTTCTTTTTTGTATTCCATTTAAATTCAAAAGCGCTCAGTTGACCGTTGCATTCTTCAATAAGATCAATTTCTTGCTGATCATAGGTGCGCCAAAAGTAAGTGCTGACCAGTCTTTGCTTGTAGGCATTGTATTTCATACGTTCTGCCATGATATAATTTTCCCATAACTCACCGATATCAGCCCTGATATCAAGTGAATTAAAGTTTTTGATAAGCGCATTTCTGACGCCGTTATCATAAAAATACCAGCGGCTGGTTTTTGTAACCTCTTTGCGAAGATTTCTGCTGAAGCCTTCTACTTTGTAGATGACAAAAACTTTTTCAAGCAGGTTGAGATAATGTTCTACCGTATTTCTGCTGATTCCCTTTACGCTAACGGCCAGTTCATCTATACTCACTTCTTTGCCAATTTGAAAGGCGAGCAATCTTAACAGGTCAACTAATTTTCCTGATTTTTTAATGCCTTCAAATTCGAGTATATCTCGTAAGAGGTAAGAACTGACCAGGTTGTCCAGGTATTCAATTTTTTCGTTGAAGTCATCATAATGGACAAGTTCAGGATACCCGCCAAAAAGGAGTCGTTCATACAGTTTGCCATTGGTTTGAATATACGTTTCGTATTTTCCGAACTCAAGTTGCGATACGGGGAACATTTTCAAAACGGTTGAACGCCCTACCAGGGGTTCGCCGAGCTGATTGGTTAAATCAAATACAGATGAACCGGTTGCTATAATTTTAACTCCTTTAATAGCATCAACCATAAGTTTGAGTTTTTGGCCGATTTCAGGAATTTTTTGAGCTTCATCAATGACGAGGAGTTTTTGTTTACCAACAAGTTGTTTATAGTTGTCTACACTTTTTTTGGCCAGTAAATCTTGCGTGTTTTGATCTTCACCGTTGAGTAATTGGTACTCATCAGGGCTTTTTTGGGAGAGAAATTTATGAAGGAGTTCGGTTTTGCCAACTCTTCTTGCCCCCAGCAGAATAAGTACCTTTTGCGGTTTCAGCTTTTTGTCAAGCTGTTTTAACAATGCTCTTTCTACGTGATCAACACTCATGGCTGTTTTATTTATAATTAAACTGCATTACTTTTCTATATGAATTCACATTAATTGTTGGAATAGGTTGAAGTAATTAATGTAAATACATTGAATCGATTATACAAATTTACATTAATTCCTTGAATAAAATGAACTAATTTACATTAATTCCTTGAATAAACTGAATCAATTTACGTTAATTCCTTGAATGAATTGAATCAATTTACGTTAATTCCTTGAATGAACTGAAGCAATTTAGGTTAATTCCTTGAATGAACTGAAGCAATTTACGTTAATTCCTTCAATAGGAATAAATATTTTCAATTAAAATTTAGATAAAATCACTTATTGATAGCGGATTGACAGGATATTTAGGCTTTGTAGAATGGCGGTTTAACAACTTTTGCCTTCAGTTGTTTTTGGCGAACCTGAATGTAAATTTCGATATCCGGCAAACTCATTTCTGTTGGGACATAACCCAGGCCAATGGCTTTGTCGGTTGATGGCGACATGGTTCCGGAAGTCACAACACCAATTTCGTTACCCTCAGCATCAACAATTGGGTAACCATTTCTCGGAATACCCTTATCGATCATCTCAAAGCCAACCAATTTGCGTTTGACTCCTTCTTCTTTTTGCCTGGCCAATGCATCTGAATTGATAAAATCTTTGTTGAATTTTGTGACCCATCCCAAACCGGCTTCTAAAGGGGACGTAGTATCGGTAATATCATTTCCGTATAAACAATATCCCATTTCTAAACGCAAGGTGTCTCTAGCTGCAAGGCCAATTGGTTTGATTCCGTAATCTTTTCCTGCTTCAAACACTTTGTTCCACACTTGTTCAGCATTCTCGTTTTTGACGTAAATTTCAAAGCCGCCTGCTCCGGTGTATCCGGTTGCTGAAATGATCACATGCTCAACTCCTGCAAAATCTCCCACTACAAAATGGTAAAACTTAATGTCTGAAAGATTCACAGACGTCAAAGATTGTATCGCTTCTGTGGTTTTGGGTCCCTGAATAGCAAGCAAGGAATAATCATCAGACAAATTGCGCATTTCTACCCCCAAATCATTGTGAGAGGCTATCCAGTTCCAGTCTTTTTCAATATTGGAAGCATTCACCACCAATAAATATTCATTTTCACGAATCATGTAGGTAATGAGATCATCTACAATTCCCCCTTTATCATTGGGTAAACAGCTGTACTGGGCTTTACCCGGAATCAGTTTAGAAGCATCATTGGAACTTACTTTCTGGATGAGATCCAATGCTTTTTCACCTTTCAGCAAAAATTCACCCATGTGTGAAACATCAAACACACCTACTGCATTTCTTACACACTCATGTTCTGCCTTTACGCCTTCATACTGTACCGGCATAGAATATCCGGCAAAGGGAACCATTTTAGCTCCCAGTTTTTCGTGAACGTGCGTGAGTGCCGTTTTTTTCATTTGTTCTGTAGTTTGATGTTCCATATTTTTTGAATTGGATATAAAATTAGAAAAAATAAACGGTGTACCATGTAAAGGGTGAAAACATATCTGAATCCTTTTAATCCATTGAATTCATCACCCCTTCATTTGTGCTATCAGGAACTGTGTAAATGAGGACATCTCCTGAATCTTTAACATCATAGTAGTTGCCGTTTTTCAATTTTAAGTTTTCACATTGACAGCTGGCTACAATTTTAAAATCCGGTGAAAGAATGAAGTCTTCGTATTGTGTACGGCAGATATAGTATCCGTTTGAATTTTGACGAACCGAAGTAAATTTTTTATCGATTACATTTTTCCCTTTAGTATTAATCAGAAAAAAATATAATTCATTTTTGACCTAGGCTTTTCCCTGATGAAAATCGCTGCATTGAAGGTATTTTTTGTCATTGAGCAGTTCTCCTTTAAGGTTGATATAATTGTAATGGAGATCAGCATTACTCGCTGCCACCGGAATGGTTTCGTACTTCTTGTCGGGATCGTAGTAATCCAGGCAAACCACTGCCCATCCGTTGTGAAAAACATGCCCGGTTTCTTTTAAATAAACGCCTTTAGGTCGGGATTTTCTATAATGATCAATAGGGGTAGGGGCTTTGCCGACAAAGGCTTTCCCCAGATTACCCAGGCTGGTAAAAACAGTACGGATAAAATCAAGGCCTCTTTTTCGCTTAGTCAAAGCAATTTGTTCTTGAGCGACAATGGGATAGCGAATCGATAAGACTTCATAAGAAGCATCATTCATGTAGCCGTAAGAATAACGGTAATAAACAATTCGGTATCCTTCATTAGCATCACCAAATCCGTAAAATTCAGGACTCAAAGCTTTTCCGGCAGCACTTCCGATAAATTGAAGGGAGTCTTTTTTGTAGATGAAGCGGTTAGGATCCAAATCAACAATGTAGAAGAGATCCGAACGAAGTAAACGTCCTTGTTGATCAAAAATATCAATTGCATCTATATTTTGTGAAGAATCTTTAAGGGCATGAATAGATTGGTCTCTAAAATCAAACTTCAGGTATTTTCCACTTATAATTACGTCTTTTTTTGAGCGATTCACCAGTTGGAGTAAGCTGTCCTTTCGGTAGGATATATAATGTTCGTCATGTTCTTTAAAATCGGTAATGTTTTCTACACGAAATTCTTCACCATTGTGTAATAAAAACTGTTCACCTGATAATTTTTTAAGCAGAACAAACTGCCCATAGGGATGAAGTTCTGCCACTTCATCTACAATCTGACGTCCGGATTCGGGATTATATAAATTGATAAAATCTGTACGCCTATAGGCAGTTTTTACCCGGTCTTTTTTAAACAGTCGTTTTTCAGTGTATGTATAGGGTTCACTTTTTTGGGTATAGACAATCAACCAGTTGTTCAGCCACCCCACAGAGTCAACGGCATATTCAATAATACCCTCCGGGCTATACAAATCCCAACTTTGACCAAAGGGAACTAACAGTAGGCGTTTAAATTTACGAGGTGATTGCTCATGTATAAACTGTACAATCACATCACCTTCAGCATTGATGGCGCCGTAAAGTCCATTTTTATCTTGTAAAACAGCTGATCCGTATGAAAAAACCTGAGCGCTTTGGGTACGATCTTTAAAAATCGTTTCTCCCCGGTAATTCACATAGAGGGTTTTTCTTTTTTTGAAAATGGTCGCCACACTGTCGTCTCCTATCCGGATCGAATCCCGACGAGCTTTATAAATAATTTTTTCACCGTACTTCAAACCGGTTTTTGACTTTTTAGTATACGTGGTCAGCTGTGAAAAGCCTAAGTCAGGCAGCAAGATCAGCATTAATCCTATTAAGATAAGGAGTGATTTCATTTCAGTAAATCCGGATTTTTACGGTACTACCGTTTAATGTTTGCTTCATATAGGTCGACCCATTCATTGAGGGTCATTTTTCCCGCTAATTCACCAATAAGTTCATAAGGAATATCCTCCATTTTTTTGAATCGGATACAGCTTTTCCCCATATCCAGTTTGCGGTTACTGTGTTTGGGATATTGATCGACAAACCATTTCATTAATGCTTTGTCTGCGTATAGCCCCATGTGGTAAAGGGCTATAAAATTCTTTTGGGAAGCGATACTCAAAAAAGGAAGGGGTTCTTCGGCTTTGCAGTGATAACCTGAAGGGTAAAGGGAATGAGGCACAACCCAGCCTGGCATTCCGTAACTCATAGCGGCTTCAAATCCATCCGGAATATGGTTTTCAATGACGTCCTTTAGCCGTTGCATGGGCGTCTGCCGTTCTTCCGGTAATTGGGTGATATAATCATCTAAATCTACAGCTTCTATTTTCATGGATTAAAAATATGTAAGAATAAAGTTAAGACTATTCTTCCGAACTACCTGCTGTTGTTTCTAAAATTTGCCAGGTATGATCAGCCAGTAGCTTTACCGTAGCAATCCATGTATAGGTATTGGTGCGTGATCTTCCCCACTGATTGGGAGCAATTATTGATAGTACTTGCGTGTTGTCTTCCTCTTCATACAAGTGATAAATGTGATTGATGATCGGTTCAAACCTAAACTTAGCCTGATAGATGCGCTCTGAAATTTCTTTGCGCTGATTGATCTTTTTAGCTTGGTCGGCAAGCAATTTCATTTGTTCGTAAATTTGACCCAATTGTTGATCGGTCTGATGTTCCATGGCAGCAATAGAACGGCCTTTTTGTTTACCGATATCTTCTGTTTTGATCACGGCACTGCCAACATGGTGTCCATATTCCAGCGAATGTGGATTTTCAGTAATCTTATCTTCATCAATGGGATTGACGAAATTCTTATTTGTTTTTTCTTCCCCTTTCTTCATCTCCTGCAAAGATACGGAATGTCTACCTGATTTAAAAGAGATCAGTAAGGTTCAAAATCATTATTGTCCAGTGAAAATTTAAAAAGTTAGAAATAATAACCATCCCTGGCGACCCTTTTCCCCTTTCCGTCTAAGACGGATGGGGAAATGAAATGGCGGAAATGGGAGTCATTATTTCCCCGGACATCAATGGTTCAAAATCAAGCTTGAAAATTATCTGTGTGATTAAAAAGAGTTGAGTTGAAAAATATTTTTAACTTCAAAATCGAAAATTCATAAATCTAAAAAAAAAAAATGGGAATTATTATCATAGGTGTCGTCTTAGCAGTTATCGGCGTTATTCTTTGGGTGGTCAAAGGAAAAAAAGAAAGTAAATCGATTCACTTAGAACTTACAGATACCTCAACAGTGGGGGAAGTTCTTGAAAACTATAATAGTTTATCACCTACTGTGGGAGATGGTAATTTCACCCATTTTTGTGAACTCAAAGGGAAAGCTCATGCCGACTCGCCGATTCAGTCAAGCTTGTCTGAGATAGAATGTGTTTACTATTCATCAAAAGTGATACGAAAGTATGAAGAACGTGAATGGAAGACCGATAGCGAAGGAAAAAGACAACAACATTGGCAGAAAAAATCAGATGTAGTTTCAGAAAACAAGCAGTGGGCCAACAATTTTGGGATCAAAGATGAGACGGGATTTGTAGAGGTAGATCCGGCCAAAGCAGAATTGCATTCAGAAAAAGTACATTCCAGTTTTGAGAAGGGAGAGCCCTCTTTGGGTTCGGCTTTGAGCGCCATTGTGGGCAAATTTTCACTTGGCTCAGGAACGGTGGATGGTAATGATTATCGCCTGATCGGTTATGAAAAAGTTGAACATGCCATAAAACAAGGAGAAAATTTGTATGTTCTGGGGGATGCCAATGATAGAGACGGAAGTTTAAGAGTGTCAAAACCCAACACAAATAAACCGTTTATTATTTCCACCAAATCAGAAGATGAATTGGTAAGTAACTTAGGCTCGTCGGTTAAAAGACTTAAAATAAGCGCTTATATTTTTTGGGGATTAGGTGCCATTGCTGTGATTGTCGGAATACTAAAAACACTTCAAATAATTTAACAAACACCATTCTAGATTATAATAAATACTTTTGTCAACCATAATACTTTAAAATTGAAAATATGTCAAACGGACTTTTAAAAGGAAAAACAGGAATCATATTTGGAGCATTAAACGAACAATCCATTGCCTGGAAAGTAGCTGAAAGAGCGCATGAAGAAGGGGCAAAATTTGTACTGACAAATGCACCGATCGCTATGCGAATGGGAGAGATCAACACCTTAGCCGAGAAAACAGGTGCTCAGGTAATAGCCGCAGATGCCACCAGTGTAGAAGATCTGGAAAATTTAGTGGATCAATCCATGGAAATTCTGGGAGGAAAATTAGATTTTATTCTTCACTCTATAGGGATGTCCGTCAATGTTCGAAAAGGGCGGCACTATACAGATGAAAATTATGACTTTACTATGAAAGGGATGGATGTATCTGCATTATCCTTTCATAAAGTATTACAAACGGCATATAAAAAAGACGCCATGAATGAGTGGGGATCTGTATTGGCGCTTTCTTACATTGCAGCGCAACGCGTTTTCCCGGATTATAACGATATGGCAGACAACAAATCTTATTTGGAATCTATTGCCAGAAGTTTTGGTTACCATTATGGCATCAAGGCAAAAGTGAGAGTAAATACCATCTCTCAATCACCTACCATGACAACTGCCGGAAGCGGTGTTAAAGGTTTTAATGAGTTTATTAATTATTCAGAAAAAATGTCTCCTCTTGGCAATGCCTCTGCACGGGATTGCGCAAACTATTGTATCAGCTTGTTTTCAGATTTGAGTAGGTATGTTACTATGCAGAATTTGTACCATGATGGTGGGTTCTCTAATACGGGAGTAACACAAGAAGTAATTGAAAAATTTGCTGAATAAGCAGGGATTAACTAAATTGAATCCCGGATGGACAAAATGCTCAGCAGTTTTTTACGTTTAACCTTATATTAAAACTATGAAAAAAATACTCACACTACTACTTGCATCTCTTGCATTTACTGCAAGTGCTCAGAATGAATTCATTGCTTACCCTTCAACGGGGAAAGGTGTTTCTTCTACTTTTGTAACAGATTATCATTGTTTAGGAATCAATCCGGCAAACCTGGGATGGCAGGCTTATGATAAAAAGAAAGTCACTATGGGAAGCTCAGAGTTTGGGATGTCTATTTATTCTGAAGCCCTGGCAAAACAAGATTTGAGGGATAATATCTGGGGCGTGATAAAAAGCGGCTCTTTAGATACCTTGTCGTATGAAGAAAAAGTGAGTGCGGCTCAAGGGTTTGCGTCAGATTTTGCTTTCAACTGGGATTACAATATGTTTGGTTTTTCTTATCAATCAGAAAAATTTGGGGGAATAGCAGTTTCGATTCGTTCAAGAGCAACCTGGGCCTCTAGTTTTGATCCGGCTTTTTCTGAACTATTGTTTCAGGGTAAATTTGCCAGTTATTTTGATTCACTCAACTATTTTAACGGAACCGATACAGTACGAATAGAAAATAACGGGAACATGAGTTACGACTCTTCTCAAAATGTAATTTCCGGTCAGGCTTCTATTCCTGTTCCGATTTCTGAGTTAGTGGGGGATACCTATTTAAGACTAAGCCTGAACAGAGAGTACCACATTGGATATGGTAGAAAATTGTTTGGAAAAGACACCTCTTTTGCTCTTTATGCGGGGGTAGGAGCGAAGTACATTCAGGGAATTGCCATGATGAATTTAACGAGTGACGGAGATAGTTATACAATGATTTCCTCCTTTAGTCCGGGATTTGATTTGGATTATGGAGCAGTTGCCAGCGGAAACCCATCTGCAGTAGCCGGTCAGGCACAAAACTTTTGGAGAAGTCCTGTAGGTCACGGTTTTGGATTTGATTTTGGGATAAATGCCCGCTTATTCAATAAATTGCACCTGGCAGCTTCAGTTACTAATATTGGATCCATGACCTATACAGGAAATGTATACGAGGGAGTGGATACTTTAGTGGTAAATTATAGTTCCAGTGGTATTGAAGATATGAATATCGCTAACTCTGTTCCTGAAATGTTGGAAGAAAGCGGTTTTTTTAAGTTAAGAGGGGTAGAAGAGGTAACCATTAAATTACCCGGAACCTTGCGATTTGGAGCCAGTTTGGAGTTGGGCAACATTGCACATGTAGGAGTTGATTTAGTGACACCTTTTGATAAAGAATTACCGGGAAGTGTAAACGGATTTGCCTGGGGAATTGGTGGAGATGTGAAGTTAGGTGGAGGAAAGGTGTTTTTGATGACTGGTCTAACCGGTGGAGGAGGATACGATATGCAAATTCCGGTAGGGGTGAACTTTGTGTTAGGTGGTGGAGCCTATGAAGTAGGAATTGCCTCTAGAGATGCCATTACTTTTTTCACACAAAACAGTCCAACGGTTTCTGCAGCATTTGGCTTTGCGCGGGTAAGGTTTTAACGTCTGAGTAAAATCGCTCTCCTGTGGGCATAAAATAATTTTAGTGAGTAAAGTCCGGATGGTTTCTATCCGGACTTTTTTTACTCTCTCACCAACATGAGGCGAATTTCATTGAGCATAAGAGCGGTTGCTCCCCAAACAATTCGATCGTTCAATATAAAACAGGGAATGTCTTTGATGATCATTCCTTCTGTAGTCTTGATGTTTCGTTTTTGTAAATTGTGTTGATCAATTAAGTCATTGATGTCAAAAGAAATGATCTCCTTTACTTCATAATCTGAAGGAGTGAACTGTGGCTTGTCTTTGTGAAAACCGATATAAGGATGCACCAAAAATCGACTGACAGGAATGTAAACATCCGTGAGTTTCCCCAATATCTCTATTTCTGAAGGAGGTACACCAATTTCTTCATACGTTTCCCGCAGAGCGGTTTGCAAAGTATCTTTATCCGTATTCTCCATTTTTCCACCCGGAAAACTCACCTGCCCTCCGTGATTACCTCTGTAATGATGACGTTGGGTCAATACCATCCGAACTCCTTGATCCTCATAAAGAAGTGCTAAAACGGCAGAAGTGCGGTAATTTTTCACTGATTTGATGGCTTCCGGCACCACTTTTCGATCGGGATACATCTCAAGATGAGCAGATACGCCGGGTAAATTAGTTAAGGCGTATTGAATTTTTTCGTAAATTGTAGAGAATTGCTGCATAGATAGAGCTACTGTGGTATTCAAATTAACGAAAAATGATTGAAACCCGCTCAGCATTTATCTCTAAAATTGATGAAGACACTTTAAAAGTTATCTTTAAACCCAATGCCTATTTAACTGTTGAAGAGTATGGGCAGCTTTATAAACATTATCAAAAAGAATTGGGGAAATCAGATGCAATAAAGTTTTTAATCATTATTCAGGAGGGCTTCAAAACAGAAAAAAAGTACCTGCAATTTTTTATGAACCATTACCGTACCGATTTTAAAAAAGCGGAAGCATATATCATTGTACATCCATCCACCAAAATGTTTTTTAAAGTGGGGACAAAAATGGTAAATCATAAATATCCGATTAAATTATTTGAAAAAGAAGCAGAAGCCTTATCTTGGCTGAAATCTTTAAAATAGTACTTTTTTGGAATCTATAAGTGAAGAAGAGCTGTTTCAAATCAAACAGAAGTTTTTACAGCACATCCCTCATCCCAAATTAATTCGGAAACAGTTGAGATTACTGAGCCGTTTTGTAAATAAAGAGACAAAACCAGAGCAGAATAAATTACCACTTGATATGGAATTAGGTGATTATCTGAACCAGTATACTGCGCTTTTGCTTCAACTTAAACTCAAAATTGCAAATACCCGCAACGCTGAGCCGCTTTTTTCTTACCTGAATGAGCTGTTAAACCTACATGAAAGGTATATTCAAAAGTTGTTAACTTACCTACCCGACTGTGATTATGATGAATCCTCAATTAAACAATCCGACCCTTTTGATGCGCATACATTATCTACTGAATTAAAAGCAAACACACTCAGCGATAATGAAATTATGCCTTATCTTTGTAAACAATTTTCAGGATGCACTGCGAATGATTATTCTGAACTTGGAAAAGCCGTAATCCGGGCAAAAAAAATTCTGGAAAATGTCGGATAAATACAAAAAAATCAGAGAAATATTAGAAGGATATAATTACCCAATGGTCTATCCTTTTAAATTTATTTTTTTGGAGGATCAAGATAAATTAGTACAAATTAAAAATGTGTTTGATGAAACTGCTGAATTTTCTGTGAAGGCCTCCAAAGAAGGAAAATACACCGCTATTACCATTAAACAAATGATGCTGAATGCAGAAGATATTATTTCAAAATATGAGCAGATGGAAAAAATTAAAGGCGTAATTACACTATAACTATGGGAAAATTTACATCTGTTGATGTCATTATGGGCGTCTTATATGTTTCTGCTGTATTGTTCCTTTGTATAACAGCTTATCAGTTATTTATTAAGCGATTTAAACGCAATAAATTAGAATCACTCTCAGCCGTAAGTTTTATCACTTCAAAAGAGAATGTTTTTTCTCAGAAAACCAGCTTCCTGATTGTCTCGGCAAAAGATCAAAAGGTGAAAGTACAATTGTTGAACCGAGATGAAAGTGTAATAGATACATTAATGGATGAAACTATTCCACAGGAGGAATACCCTTTTGATTTTCATCCACAAAATTATGAGGCAGGTAAATATTACCTATATTTAACCACAGACAACGCAAAAATTTTACGCAGAATAACAATAGTGAAGTGAATTAAACGTTTATTGTTTATGAAATTCTCCCCTCAGAAATTATTTTTCATCCCCTTTCTTTTTGCAGGGATTTCGGTTTTGGGACAAGAAAAATTTTTTGAACCCAAAGGAAGCTTCAGTATAGATATCGGTATTCCGGCACAAGGTAAAAATGAATCTTTCAGAAGGGTGATGAACGGTTTGTTCAATGGCGGAATTAATTATCAGTACAACGTTTTTAATGGTTTGACTATAGGGATTGGAGCGAAGTACTCTTTTTTTGTGGTGAATTCATTTGCGCTCAATAATGCTGATTGGGGTGGGGGGCTTCAGATTCCGGCAGGGTATGGGAAAATTGGTTATGAAAAATTTATTACGGATCGCTTTTCATTCAATTTTTCAGTGCGTATGGGTTATGCTATGATGGTTTCTACAAATGACTCTTGTAGAGCTAAATTAAATGGTCCTTATACAGAAGGCAGTTTTTTTATAGAACCCCAGGTTGAACTTTTATTTTTAACTGATAAACTATCTTCCGGTGGATTTAGTTTGGTCATTGGATACAATGCACTGTCTACTAATTTTGGCCCCCGATACCTCTGTTTGGATAAAATCCCCGGTTTATTTATAGAGGATTATTCCGGAAACACCCGATTTTTAAGCATTGGTTTTGGCTACCGCTATTATATGGGGCGCAACTGATTTGTTTTAGGCAACATTTTATAATACATTTACGTATCTGTTCTTAGTTATGAATATACGACAGCTTACATATACTATAAGTTTCAGTTTTCTGCTGATGGCCTGTAAAAAAGCAGAGCCACCACCGCAAAACAATTTACCGGAAGGAGCAACCCCCTATACCGAAACGGATATTCAATTTGTGCCCTATACTTCAGGAAATCGCATCTTTAAAAAATTGCCTGCTTTGGATTCTACGCTAGAACTTGTCTTCAAAGAGCGCTTGAGAACCGAAGAGTATTTTGCATGGGATCAAACATTTTTCACTTTTGCATACGACCCTGAATTGGAGGTAGAGCTTCGTTTACGTTACTTACAGACGGATAATTCACAAAAAACTTTAGCGATTTATATGCCGTACAAAGATGTCGGCGGAACCTATCGGACAAATGTTTTTGAAATGCCTCTTGACCTTACGGCTTACGAAGATGGGTTTTTTAAGCACCACATTGTTTATCATGACACTGTGACCTATGATGGTGTGGCTTGGTATAAGGTTTATGAAGTGAAAGAATTGCTTTCTACTGACCCTGATAAGGACGGCCCCGAGAATTTTGAAAGAATTTACTATAATTCGGTGTATGGAATCATCAAAATGGATCAAACGAATGGCACCGAATGGTTGTTGCAGCAATAAAATGCGTGATACATGTCAAACTTTAAGGCAACTTTTCTTGGAACCGGAACCTCTCAAGGTGTACCGGTTATTTCATGTAAATGTGGCGTTTGTCAATCCGTTGATTCACGGGATAATCGATTAAGAACTTCTTTGTTAATTTCTGTAGAAGGAAAAAACATAGTGATTGATACCGGTCCTGATTTTAGGCAGCAAATGCTCAATAATCGGGTGGATAGTGTAGATGCTGTGCTGTTTACACATGAGCATAAAGATCATCTTGCAGGTCTGGACGACATCAGGCCGTTTAACTTTAAGTCAAAAAGTGTTATGCCTATTTATGCAACTACTGCCGTTCAGGAAGCACTTAAGCGCGAATTTCATTATGCATTTGGAGAGAAAAAATATCCGGGAGTACCACAACTTGAATTGCATACGATTGCTGACGAACCGTTTGAAATATTTGGAGAAAAAATCATACCTGTAAATGTCTTACATTATAAACTACCTGTTAAAGCATTTCGCTTGCGTAATTTTACCTATATAACAGATGCTAATTATATCTCAGATGAAGAATTTGAAAAACTGAAAGGCACTGAAGTATTGGTGATCAATGCGCTTAGAAAAGAAAAACATTTATCTCATTTCAGCTTGGAAGAGGCCCTTGCATTTATTGATCGTCTGGCTCCTAAAAGAGCATATTTAACCCATATTAGCCATTTAATGGGGAGGCACAAAGAGGTAACTGCTGAATTGCCCAGGCATGTAAAAATTGCACATGACGGTTTGGTAATTGATTGTGAATGAAACGAAAATTTAAGTTTACCGCCTTGATTTCCGGTCTTATGATTGTTTTTACGATCTGGTTAATACTAGAGTTGTTCAAAGAGAAAACAAAAACCTACTCGGCTTTTGGCCCAACAATTCCAATAGACTACCCTGTTTTAGGAATGGATATTTCACATTATCAAGGAGAGATAGACTGGAATGAAGCGGCCAATATGAAGGTGCAGAATGATTCAATCGCTTTTGTGTATATAAAAGCTACTGAAGGTGTATCGCTGAGGGATAAAAACAAAAGAAAAAATGCGGAAGGGGCAAGATCTGTAAATATTGATTATGGATTTTATCACTTTTTTATCCCTTCACTTTCAGCAAAGAAACAAGCTGATTTCTTTTGTCAGAGAATTGGTGGATATAATTTTGACTTGCGCCCGGTACTGGACATTGAATCTGAAACCGATCTTTCAAAAACGGCGCTGTTGGATTCGGTGAAGGTGTTTTTAGACCGCACCGAAGAAAACTTACAGCTACGCCCTATTATATACACCTATGCAAACTTCTTTGAGCGATATTTTTTTGAATCGACTGAAGATTTTTGGATTGCTAAATACGCAGAGACTTGCCCGTATATGGATTTTAAAAATGTAATTTGTTGGCAATTTACAGAGAAAGGAACTGTAAATGGAATCAGTTATCCGGTAGATTTAAATGTGGCTAAAAAGGATTTTTTTGAAAGGGTCAGGAAATAAAAAATGGGCAGGCATTCTTGACATATGTAGAGATTTTCATTTAACCCAAAACTTATGAAAAAGTAATACTTCTACTATCAATAACGAATACCTACCCAAGCTTTTTCCATCCTTTGGTTGGATGTGTATCAAATACATGACAAATATATTAAAATTTTATTATTAGGCTGCAATTTTTTGTTTTTAAATTTAATTTTTTAACATTTTTTTAATCGAAAGAAATTGTCCACTTCATTATAATATATGTTCTCAAGTGACTTCCTAAACTTTAGTGATTTGAGTCTTCTTCTTCCTCTTCTTTTTTCTCCTTTTCTTCTTCCTCAATCGGAAACAATTTCTCGTCATCTTCATGACCGGTTGCTTTATCCATTATCTCCTCTAATTGAGCTATGGATAGCTGTTTATATCGGATCACATTATTCTCATCCAATACAAAAATGCGTGGAGTAGAATAGATGTCATAGGTGTCGGTATAATTCAAACTTTCTAGCGTTGTTTTTTGCAACAACGGTCGGGGATCTTCCATGGCTTGATTGTACACGTTTTTTGTCAAACCAACATTGATGAATTGCAGCTGGTGTTTATGGATAAACTTTTTCCAATCCTCAAAATCAGATCCAGTGGCTTTTCCAACGGCATAAATTTCAATTCCCCTCTCTTTAAATTTATTTTCGTAAAGTGTTTGTAATTTTGGAGTGGTTTTTTTGCAGTGTCCGCAATTTGGATCCCAGAAATAAAGCACTTTGTATTTGGCTTTCACCAGATACAAATTGATCCAGTTTTCTTCTGTGCTATCCGGTAAAATAAGCATGGGTGCTTTGTTTCCAATGACCGTTTTCCCAATTTTTCCGGCTCGTTCACACAACTTCTCTAAGTTTTCTTCACTCATCCAATATGCTTTTTTATTGGGCTCACAGTAATAATTTTGAGCCATAAATGCAAAAACACCATCCATCCCCATAATTTTAGAAGACTCATACTTTTGTGTGATGTGGTGAACCGTGTAATGAAAAACCTTATTTTTTTGATCTACCTGATCCATTTGATCGACTAGCAATTTAGCATATTTATTAATGGTGTCAGGAATCTGAATAAGTCCCTGTCTGGAGAAATACTTATCTAACTTATTATGAAATACCGGATTCCGTACAATTGCCGGATCTTTTAACGGGACATTATCCCAGTAATGTTGGATATAATAATTGTAAACATAATTAGAATCAGTAATGACACCGGCTTTATCTCTTGGAGGTTCAGGTAAATCCATGTCTGTTGACATCAAGATCATATTTCCGATAAATCGATCCTTGTTTTGTTCGTAAAGAGTCTGTTGGTATTCACGAATTTCTTTTCCAAGTCCTGTAAGGGTTTGTCGGGCTTTCTCTTTTTCTTCTTCATTATCTGAAGTGCTGTAAATTTCATTCGCTTTTGCTCCTTCTATCTTCTTTTTTGTCATATAGTTGATGTACTCATAGAACACCTTATTGTTGGCTGACTTCTTCACCTGCATGCTCTCAATCATCTTATTGATATCTCCAACCTGCATATCCACTTCTTCTCCATCATGCACAAATTCAAAATATCGAGGACCGGGAAGTACAACTGCATACAATCCTCTCTGATGTTCATCACCGCTAAATGTAATCACACCGTTTTTTGAAACGGTGGTATCGGCATAGTACAATTTAGCCCCCAAATAGTTGGCTAAAAAAACGGTGGTGTCTTTCAAGTTGTTTACTTTAAACTTGAATTTTTGTGAATGCGCATTGAGTCCGCTAATTAATACCAGTAAAACAAGGATTATTTTCTTCATAATAAAAGCTGTATTTTTTAATTTTTTTAATCGTGAAACAACAATCTAAAATTTTAGACGAAGATAAAGTTTCTTTCGTCATGAGTTTAACAATAAATTAACGTTTTTTAAGTCTTTCCCAGCTGTCTCACTGTTTTTCTCACATTTAAATAATTGGATAAAATGAAAAGAATAAAACAGAGTAGCGCCAGCCCGATTGTCGGTAAAATACTTGACTCTTCCAGATGAATTCCGTTTTTATCCAGCCAGGTATCCACAAAGGCAATTTTTGTGATGAGCATTACACTTATCGCCGCCAGAGTTATCGCTCCAAAAATAATCGCCATTTGTAAAATGAACGTTTTGACAATCATTTTTACCGAATAACCGATTCTGAGCAAGGTCTGAATTTCATAAGAGGCTTTACTCAACACCAATTGTGAATATTGCACAAATCCCATCAGAGACAATAAAGTAATTAGCAAGGCCGCAATTCCAAAAATTCCGATAATCACGCCAATAATTGTTTTAATCTTTACTACATCTATTGCTGATTTTGCGATATCTAAATTCATCTCTTCCATGAGGTCTTCCAATTCACCGTAACTATCATCTTTAATGGTGATGAATACCCTGCTTGGACTAACTTTATTACCACTTCCATACTTTGCGTTGGCGTAATCAAGAAAAGATTGCGGAACAAGAATTGAGCTGATTTTTTGTGAAAATCCGACCACCCGACCCATCATGATTTCTTTTTTTGTCTCCCCTTTTAAATGAATATTGAGTCGCGCAGCCATGAGCAATTCTTCAGATATTTGATTAAATCCCTGGCTTTGAGCAATGCCATAATTGATGATCATGATAAAATCTTTAGGCAATACAATGGGGATGTACTCACTGTTCTCATTCCATTCCCAATCTACTTCAATATCCATAAAACGGTCAGGGATGGATTGAAAAAACATATCGGCGTAAAAAGGCGGTAGGCCGTCTCCTTTGACTTCTGAAATAGCTACCTGAAAGTCTGCCGATTGAAATGGCGCTACATCTGTAATGAAGGTTTTATTTTGAAGCGCCTGTATATCTTCTTCGGTGAAATCAGTGCTATTCATCCCCAATGTACTGAACTTGGTGACCTTTTTTTGAATAACGACTGAATTAGGTCCAAATAATTCATCCTCTCCTGAATGGAATGATCGGACATCCAACATCAATTGAAAACTCAGGCATAGGGCAGTTAAACCAACCAAAGCACCTATCGTGGCAAAGATAAATTGAAAATTTGTGCTATTTCTAAATAATATTTTTCGAAGCATTTTCACAACTTTAGTTCCTGATCATAGTTAAAACCGTGCCGGCTGCCCAGGCTACTCAATATAAATCCAGCTTGATTTTTATTGGTTTCCTCGCAGATTAATTCCAAAGCAATACTGGCATTTTTCTCATCCAGGTGACTGAAAGGTTCATCCATCAACAATAATTCAAAAGGTTGTAAAAGTGAGCGGATAATGGCTACACGTTGCTGCTGACCCAATGAAAGTGTTTTACAGGATTGTTCTTTTTTGTCTGCAATTCCGAGAGTTTCTAACATCTCATTCATCTTTTCTTCAGTTTGGTGCTGTGTAAGCTCATTTTTTAAGTTGAGATTTTGCCAAACCGTTAGTTCAGGGAAAAGTTGAAGGTCCTGAAAAATAACACTCAGGCGTTGGCGCCGTAAATCTACCCATTGATCAAGATTTAGTGTTGAAATAAGAGTTCCGTCCAGTATTACTTCACCCTGATAGTCTTTTCGCAATCCGTAAAGCAGGTTGATAAAGGTAGATTTCCCCTTTCCGCTACTGGCATTCAAGAGAATCTTTGAAGGGAAATTTAAGGTGAATTCACTTTTCCAGACACTATCCGGCTCATGTGAATAGTCGGCTAAGGGAATTGGTAATACATCTTTGAATTCAATGGTCATTATTTACTTGCTTTATTGAACTAAATCAAATTCTTTGCCAATGTTGTAATGGGTTGATAACATGACAAATTATATCGTTCGTAACATCTCGGTATGTGGGATGCCATCCTCAAGATACGTCTTCCCGGTACTTTTGAAACCATGTTTTTCATAAAATGAGGTTAGATGAGTTTGAGCAGATAAACGAATAGCAGTTTCCCGGAGTTTTTCAGCAATAAAAGTGATGGCTTCTTTCATTATAGTATGCCCCAATTGTTGTCCCCGAAAATCGGGATGAGTTGCTACTCTTCCAATCGCCACTTCTTGATAGACGATTCCGTTCTTTAGAATTCGAGCGGCTCCTACAAGTTGATTCTCTTGAAACATCAACAGATGAAAAGCTTCTTTATCCAAATCGTCCAATTCTTGATAAGGACAATTCTGTTCTACTACAAACACACTAATACGTAAAGCAATAAGATCATAAAGCAGCTCAAGATTTAGTTCCTTAAAGGATTTGATTTTAACTTTCATTAAGGTTTGGATTAGGCAGAATAACTGTTTACATCAAACAAATCTAACGATTAATAGCTTATTTTGTTTTGAAAATGTTATATTTGTTAAAATTTAAAAAAATAGATGTTATGAAAAAAATTTACTTAATGGCGTTTGGCTTACTGCTTTCTTTAGGCTTGAATGCACAGATTACAATTTCGAATTCAGGTTTTGAGAATTGGGATGGAGCACCTGAATTAGATCCAACAAGTTGGCATTACCCTACATTTGGTTTAGGAACTGCAGATACTTTATTAGGTCAGGGGTTTACATGTACAGTAGGTGCATCTACTACTCCCGGAGCGGTGAATGAAATTACTACAGGATCCCCTGAAGGTGCTAGTCATTGTGCATTGACAACCTCTACATTTACTAATGGAGGAACTGTATATTTGTATCCGGGTGAGATAATTACTCAATCAAATAGTACAGATGCCGCCTATGAAGTAACGTTTCAATATAGAGCAAATATGCAGCCGAATGATACTGCAGAAGTTTTTGTGTTAGCTTATAATGGATCTTTTCAAGGTACCGCCTATGCCGAAGTGTTATTTACTTCAGCAGATAATGCCGGAACTTTTCAAACGGCTACGGCTACGTTTGTAGGTAATTTCACTAGTCTTGCAGGTTACCAAATTACTGTTAAATCTTCAATTGCAGCAGTTCCGATTGAAGGATCAACGCTAGAGATAGATGATTTTGCAATATCTACTGCGACAATTGCTGACCCGGCAATGAATGTTGTTGGAGCTGATATTTCTGACAATGGAGATGGTTCTGATTTAGAAGTAACATTTGATGCTGCTACTGATGAGACAACAGTTTCAACTTATCGTGTTTTGGCAATTACTGCCGGTTCAAGTTTGTTGGATTACTCTCAAGCAGGTCTTCCTTACGTTGATGTAACACCTGATGGAAGTGCTTCTTATACGGTAAACTTTACAGCTGTTGATCAATACGTAGAAGTCGTTGGAACAAGTGCTTCACTTCAACCTATTGTTGAAAATGTAGATATGGATATTATTGTGGTATCTTCTCCTGACGGAACAAATGCCAATACACTAAGTACCTCCACTTCTGCAAATCCTGTAACTTTAACTTCATCATCTGGTGCAAGTATAGGCGAAGTAGAGAAAAATCTGACAGTTGTATATCCTAATCCTGCAAATCAAGAAGTAAACTTCAAATTTGGAGAAAATCAGAAGGTAAGTGTCGTGAATATTATGGATATTACAGGAAAAATGGTGAATACTGTTACGGTAAATGGACAAAACATCCTTACCGTTGACGTAAATGAATTATCAGAAGGAATGTACCTTTATCAAGTAATTGGTGCAAATGGCGAGGTGATTACAACCAATAAATTTGTTGTTGCTAGATAATAGCACTAACCTTAAAGATTGAAATACCACTCGTTTTTGACGGGTGGTATTTTTTTTGGCAGTATGAGATTATCTAAAAATGAGATTGTAAGTCGAGTTGTTCTTCAGGTAAAAAGACAAACTTTTGGAGAATCCACCGGGCATGACTGGTATCACATTGAGCGGGTGTGGAAAAACGCACGATTAATTGCTCAAGAAGAAAAGGCAAATGTTTTTATTGTAGAATTAGCCGCCTTGTTACACGATATTGCCGATCATAAATTTGTGGAAAATTTTGAAGAAGAAACGGTTAAAAGAACATCAGAAATATTGAAGCCTATAGAAGTTTCGGACGATCACATAAAAGCAGTGCAACATATCGTTTTGAATTGCTCCTTTAAAGGCGGGATAGGAAAAAATAAAATGAAAAGTATAGAAGGGCTTATTGTGCAGGATGCAGACCGTTTAGATGCTATAGGAGCGATTGGTATTGCCAGAACTTTTGCTTTTGGCGGCAAATTTGGGAATTTACTCTACGATCCGGAAGTTAAACCGTCCTCTTTCAAGAGTGAAGAAGAGTATCGCAAAAAACGTACGCATACCATCAACCACTTTTATGAAAAACTTTTAAAATTGAAAGAGATGATGCATACAAAAACGGCTAAAAAGTTGGCCGAGCAAAGGCATCAGTACATGCTGGATTTTCTCGATCAATTTTATGGGGAGTGGGAGGGACGATTCTGATCCTTTTCATAACTTTGTAAAAATCAAATCCATGAGAATAACGTTTCTTTTTTTACTTTTTGCTTCATCCTCATTTGTTTATTCACAAGAAGGATTGCAACTGGGAGTTGAAGTTTCCCCTGCATGGAACCTAAATACACACCGTAGTAAGGCCACAGGAATTCGATCTTCAGAGAGCGGATATGGATTTAATGTGGGAATTCCATTAAAGTGGTGGTATGCTGAGAACATGGCTTTTCATTCAGGCTTGAATTTTGAATACATGGCGTTTGATAATCGTGTCAATAATACATTAATCGGTAGTAATCGATACGGTTCAATTCATTTGCCTTTATTCTTGAATTATAAATTGAGTGGGGGATGGGTAGCACTTTTTGGTGGCGGAATCAATTATCAATTCTTTAATCAAGCCTGGTCGGGTTTTGGTGTAGATATATCTTCGCAGATCAATCAGTTTCAACCATATCTGGGAGCCGGTGTTAGTACTCTAATGGAGCGGGATAATGGAGTGTTTGAGTTTGGTGCACAGGCCCGCTATCACTTTTTGGAATTGTGGGCTCCCGGAACACCAACTGTAGATGATTTTACGTCTAAAATATTGAGTTTGGATTTAATTCTTAGGTATTATTTGTGGAATCGATAAATGGCTTGTAACCAAATACTACTTTTGAAGTAATGTATTTTTAGGAATGATTATTGAGATTTTGTCTCGATAATAATAAAACAATAATTGACGAACCAAATGAAAACTGTACTTCCCTTTATCTTATTGGCAACCTTTTGTTTTTGTACCCCTTCTTACGTTTTTTCACAAGATGATGAGGATGAATCATGTCTTGAGCCCGGAAAAAAAGTGATGAAATTAATTACTAAAGTTGCAGAAAATCCAAAGAAAGAAAGAATGGAACGCATCAAAGCATATACAGATGCGATTGAAATGGCGCCTGAAAATGCCTACATCTTTTATTCCTTTGCTAATTATAATTATGAAAAAGCATTGGAAACACAGGATAATTTTGAAGAGGGTAGAACAAATTTCAAACAATTATCCATTGCTTATGAAGCGGCAGCAACAGGATATAAAAAAGTATTGGAATATTGCCCTGATTACCATTCGGATGTTTATTATAAACTGGGAACCATTTACTACACATTGGGAGATAAAGGACAAGCGTCCATGTATTTTAAGAAATTTGTCGAGTTTAAGGATAAAGACCCCAACAAATACAGCGATACGTATGCTAAAAACAAGAGAGATGTGGAGGAAATATTACCAGAGATGGAGTTTTTTGAGCAATTTTTTAATAATACTGTTCCTTATGAACCGGTAAAAGTAGAAAATGTAAGTTCGGATAAACATGAGTATTTACCCATGATATCACCGGATAATGAACTTTTATTTTATACACGAAAAGGGGAGGGATCTGATAAGGGAATTATTAAGACGATTATTGAAGAGTTCACCTTGAGTCAGCGGCCGGGGCCAGAGGGCACATTTACTACAGGAAATCCTTTAAGAAGCCCATTTAACACGCCTAAATTTACCAATTATGGTGGAGTATCACTTTCATTGGATAACAAAGAAATGTACATCTGTGCCTGTCAGGAAGTAGATTATCAAGAGCACGCTAACTGTGACCTATACGTCACACATTTTGAACGTATCGAACGTTCCGAAGAAAGTAGAAATGACTTTAAATGGACTGAACTTGAAAATTTAGGGCCGGCAATAAATACCAAAGACGGTTGGGAGGCGCAACCTACAATTTCAGCTGATGGAAATACGCTTTATTTTGCAAGCTGGAGAGAAGGATCAAGGTTGACGGATATTTATTATTCCACAAGAGGAAAAGACGGCAAGTGGTCTAATGCCAAATTGATTCCCGGACCGGTGAACTCAGAAGGACATGATAAAGCGCCATTTTTGCACCAGGATAGTGAAACCTTATATTTTGTTTCGGATTGTTCACTGGATCGACGGGGTGCCGGAGGTTCAGATATCTTCTATACAAGAAAAGACTCAACCGGTAATTGGATGGAGCCTAAAAATATTGGATACCCTATTAATACAGAAGCAAATGAAGTAGGGTTGATTGTCTCTACAGATGGAAAGTTGGCTTATTTTACCACTTCAAGCAAATCTTCCAGTTTCGATATTTATTATTTTGAACTCTATGAAGAAGCCCGACCTAAAAAAGTGCTTTTTATTAAAGGTGAAGTGATTGATGATAAAGGACAACCGGTTAAAGATGCAATAGTAGAAGTGTCCTATAAAGCGTCAAAGAAAAATGTGGAAGTGAATGTCAATGGAGATGACGGAAAGTATGCCGCAGTGATCAATGTAGATGAGGATCAACCTGAGGATGTTTTGATCTCTATGAAAAAAGAAGGCTATTCATTTGATACAAAATTGATAAAAGGAAAAGATATAGCAGAAACTAACGTGACATTTAAGAATGGAGAAAACATGCAGATTGAAGAGATTAAGGTGGGTAAAGCCTTCACCATAGATAATATCTTGTATGAAACTAAATCGTATGCGCTTTCTGATGACTCAAAATTTGTACTGGATCAGTTTCTCAAGTTCCTCAAAGAAAACCCAACCGTTAAAGTGTCTGTCCAGGGCCATACAGATAATGAAGGAGATCCAAAAGAGAATCAGGTTTTGAGTGAAAATCGAGCCAAAGGAGTGGTCAATTATTTGGTTGAAAACGGCATTGATAGATCCAGATTAAAATATGAAGGATTTGGACAGGCTCAACCCAAAGTGCCTAACACCAATGATGAAAATAAAGCACTTAACCGCCGTACGGACATCATGATTACTGAGCTTTAATAAATGTTTAAAGATAATTCTTACCGTTCTGTACTCAACTACTTTCAGGACAAACTGAAGAACCTGTACAGCGAAAGAGAAATACGCATTTTTTGTGAATGGAGTGTACAGTCAAAATTTAACCTGACCAAAGCAGATCTATTGGTTGGGGAGAAACGTTTTTCAGAGTCTGAACTACTTTGGTTCAGGTCGGTAGTGAAGCAATTGAAAGATGAAAAACCGATCCAATATATTTTAGGAGAGACAGTTTTTATGGGGGAAACTTTTGAGGTCAATTCGGACGTCTTAATTCCTCGTCCTGAGACAGAAGAGTTAATTCATTTGATGCTGAGTAAAAACCTTTCGGGGAGCTTGTTGGATATAGGCACCGGATCAGGAATCATCCCCATTATCTTGAAACTGAGAAACCCAGAATTGCAAGTGGTGGGCTTAGATGTTTCCAAAGAAGCACTACAAGTTGCTCAACGCAATGCCGCCCGACACGATTTATCCATAAAATGGGTACAAAGCAATATTTTAAAAGATGAATGGAAAGAATTAGGGCGGTTTCATACCATAGTGAGTAATCCACCTTATGTCTTGAAAAGAGAACAAGCTGAGATGTCAAAAAATGTACTGGCGTATGAGCCGGAAATAGCACTTTTTGTAGAGGATACATCTCCTTTTATTTTTTATGAGCGCATTATTTTTCTAGCACAGGAATTATTGTATCCCAAAGGGCAGTTATTTTTTGAAATACACGAAAAATACGGAAATGTGATCCGGGAAATACTCCATCAACATCAATTCATACAAGTAGAAATTGTAAAAGATTTACAAGGGAAAGACAGAATGATTAGCGCACAAAAAAATCTCTCTTATCAATAATAAGAGAGATTTTTGATACACCCACAGAGGTGTTACTTTTTAATTACTTTTTGATTGAAAGTATGATTTTCTCCACTGAGAGTAATAAAATAAATACCATTAGAAAATTCTCCCATTGATACCTCCGTATTAGCATCAGAAATCACTTTTGTAAGGATAACTTTTCCCTGAACATCTCTTATGGTAACGGTTTCAAACTGCTCCCACTGTTCAATGAATATCGTCAAATGATCATTGACCGGGTTCGGGTAAGTAGTAATTCTCCCACTTTCTTCTGTGACGATAGATACCGTTGAATTTCCAGGGTCAAAGACAGCGGAAGTTGTATTGGATCGGGAAGAATTATAATCTGTTGCTTTGGTTGATGTACAGGGATCAGTAAGATTAAAAGAAACCATATAATCTAAACCTGCAGTTACCGGCGGTACATCAGGGAAAGAGTTGGTAGTTTGTCCCGGCCCCACCAAAGTCCATCCATTTGTGTTGTCATGTCTGTAAACATCAACAGAAGTATAAGAAATACCTTCGTAATTATCCCAGTGTACTGTATAATCAGTTCCATTTGAGGTGGTAGATACGGTATGAATAGTTTTGTGAATGAAAGAAGGATAACTTTCATTGCCACAAGCATCATAGGTTGTGATATAATATCTCCATGAACGATCAATAGGTGATGCTGCATTATCCATAAATGTAGACTCTAAACTGTACGGACGTTGTGCAACTAATTCAAAATCACCCATAGTTTGAGTTTCACGATAAACATTAAAACCTGCTATATCCTGAGTAACGTCTTTTTCCCAAACAACCTGGTTGTAAACGAATGAAGTGTCTACGGTGAGTAAACAAATGGTAGGTTGATACGGTCGCCGATCAGAAAGATCAACCGCTACAGTTGCCTGACATCCATCCGCATCTTCAATAATCACTGAATAAGAATCAGCATGTGCATTGATCATATCTTCTGTAGCAGCTCCTGTATTCCACAAAGTGGATACAATTTGAGCGCCACTTGTAGCCGGGTAAACTGATATATCGATCATACCATTACTTTCATTACAATCCGGCGGGATAATTTCTTCTACATAAGCGTAAGGACCTGAAAAATCGTTTATTTCGGTACCCCATGACCAGGTACATCCTGTAACAGCATCTGTAATACTACATTTGTACCAACCTACAGGAACACTAGTGAGGTCTTCAGTAGTTTGACCTGAATTCCAGTTCCACATATAAGAACCGGATCCTCCTGTGGTAGTGATGTCTATTTCGCTATTGATTAAAGGGTTAGCTAATCCACAATCTACATAACCTATATTGTTAACAGTAACACCTAATTGATTAAGGGAAGCAATTTGATAAGTAGCATAGGCTTTACAGTTATTATCTGTGTGGATCATTACTGTATATTCCCCAGCTCCTAAGCCTGAGATGGAACTACCTGACATTCCGTTTGACCAAAATACTTCGTCTACATTTCCACTTGTGCCAATTGACAAATCAATAGAACCATCTAAAGATCCCGGGCAAGTTGGATCCGTAATGGTTGGAGTTATTGTAATATCAGAATCTATAATTTGAGCAGTAGACTGAACGTGACAACCACTTACATCATAAATATTAGCGTAGTAAACACCTGAAGACAAATTGCTCACAGATGATGATACAGAAACATTGCTTTCAGTGAAGCCGGTAGTCCAATACACTTCAAAGGGAGGTGAGTTTCCGGAAATATTAACATAGGCTGAACCATCTGCACTTCCACAAGTGGACGGAGAAGCCGACATACTTGCTGTGGGAGATATAAAAATGTTAGGTACTTCCAGGTCATATCCGATACAACCGGCCGAATTCACATATTCGTAATTAATACCGTCATTTGCTTCACTGGCATAGTTTTCCGGATCAAAAATACCGTCTGTAGTGATTACCTCACTAACCCCCCAGCTAAAAGTTCCGCCGGAAGGGTTTGCATATTGAGAAATATCTACCGGATTATCAGTTGAGCAAAAAGTAATGCCACTTAAATCAAGATCGGCAATGATATCTCCGTAAATGGGAATGTTATTGACATTATCAAAACCTGCCCCGCCATCATTGGTCACGTTTCCAATAATATCAAAATTTAAATTTTCCATATTTAAGCCTGTAGGGGCTGTATAGGCTGAATTGCCATGTATTTTAAATGTTCGGGTATTGCTTCCGGGAAGATAAGCAGGCTCTATAATAGTGTAATAACCGTCATCCAAATAACCATTAGATGAGTTCAGTAGATCAATATACGTACTATCTCCATCCAAATCCTCAATGGTAACATTTAGAAAATGTTTGTTATAGGAATTAAAGCACATGGTGTCAACTATAGTATAGCTTACAAGTGTAGGAATGTTTTGTGCTGAAGCAATAAAACTTACAAAAAGCACAAAGGAAAGAGTAATTTTTTTAAACATAATTTTATTTTTTACAACTATCAAAATTAACGATTTTGTAGATGTAAAGGTTGGTTTTGTCGGAATATTATTTGCCTTGATCGATAAAAAAATCCCGATCTACTTGTCTAAAACGTGCAGATCGGGATAAAATGGGATGGGCAATTAGTTATATATTTTCAATTACCATAGCAGAAGCTCCGCCTCCACCATTACAAATTCCTGCTGCACCGTATTTTCCATTATTTTGCTTGAGTACATTAATTAAGGTGACAATGATTCTTGAACCAGAGTTGCCCAGAGGATGTCCCAATGAAACAGCTCCGCCGTTTACATCAACTTTTTCAGGATTTAAGCCTAACTCTTTTGTGTTGGCAATTCCTACTACTGAGAAAGCTTCATTCAACTCCCAGTAATCTATATCAGCGATTTGTAAATCTGCTTTCTTCAGTGCAACCGGAATTGCTTTTGAAGGAGCCATTGTAAACCATTCCGGCGCTTGAGAAGCATCACCATATCCTTTTATTTTAGCGATTGGTTTTAAACCGTGTTTTTCAACCGCTTCAGCCGAGGCAATAATAAGTGCAGAGGCACCGTCATTTAAAGTAGAGGCATTGGCTGCTGTTACGGTTCCTTCTTTATCAAAGACAGGACGTAACTGGGGAATCTTTTCCGTTTTTACATTCTTGTATTCTTCATCCTCACTTACTATAATCGGATCACCTTTTCGTTGAGGAACTTCAACTGGTACAACTTCATCTTTGAATTTCCCATCTGCCCAGGCCTGTGTTGAACGACGGTATGATTCAATCGCAAAAGCATCTTGCTCTTCCCGTGAAATATTTTTTTCTGAAGCACACTTTTCAGCGCAAACACCCATGTGTACGTGATTGTAAACGTCAGTTAAGCCATCTTTCACCATGCCGTCTGCCATTTTAATATCACCTAATTTGACACCATTTCGGGCATCCAGATAATGTGGTACAGATGACATATTTTCCATTCCGCCAACCACAACAATATCGTTGTCTCCGGATAATATGGTTTGCACGCCCAGGCTGATGGACTTCATACCTGAAGCACAAACTTTATTTACTGTAGTGCAAGGGACATCCGTTGAAATTCCGGCAAAAATAGCCGCTTGCCTTGCCGGTGCCTGGCCTAATCCGGCCTGTAGAACATTTCCCATGAATACTTCATCTACCAGTTTGGCGTCAATTTTTGCTTTATCTAATGCTCCTTTAATGGCAACCGCTCCTAATTTGGGAGCCGGCACAGAGGAAAGCGCTCCCCCGAAACTGCCTATTGGTGTTCTGACAGCTGATATAATAAATACGTCTTTCATTTTTATTGTCTTGATTGGTTCTGTTTGAATGACGCAAAACTAATTAAAATATTACGAAAGGAGTAAGAGTTATAATGATCGACAAGCTGTCTAAAAGAAAATTTAAAAAAATCCATGGGGAAGTGGAACTGATAAAATCTTTGATTTTCAATTAATTTAACCGGTAAATTTGTTTGATTAAATGGGATGTATTACCTTTGCATTCCCAAATTGAGCCAGGGCTCTATACTAAAATGGGAAAACCGAAACCGGATTCGGTATGTATAACACTCTCACTTTCCGGTAAGTGAGATACAAAAACAAGCCAAATCATGGCCGAAAAAAAATCAACATCTCCTGATTCTAAGGAGGAAAAAAAAGACGCAGCAGCGGCAAAAAAGTCAACTGCAAAGAAGACCACCGCAAAGAAAACTACTGCAAAAAAAGCTGATCCCAAAGAAAAAAAGGAATCTACAGCAAAAAAGTCAACCGCAAAGAAGACGACAGCAAAAAAGGAGACTACCGCTAAAAAAGCCACTCCTGCTACAAAAACAACTGCTGCTAAAAAAGCTACTCCTGCGAAAAAAGCAACTACAGCTAAGAAAGCGACTACTGCTAAAAAAGCAGAGGAGAAATCAGATGCAAAAGAAAAGCCTGAAGTAAAAGCTGAAGCAGTGAAGGAAGAGACAAAAGCTACTCCTAAAGCAGAGACAAAAGAAACGAAAACAGTAGCGAAATCAGAAGAGGAATCGACGAAAGAAGAAACTCCTGTTGCTGAAGCGCCTCAAGAAGATTTCGATTGGTATGCTTATGAAAATGAAGGGCATACAGAAGCAGAAGTAGAACGTTTGGATGAAGTGTATGACTCTTCTCTGACTCAGATTCAGGAAAAAGAAGTGATTGACGGAACCGTTATTGCCATGACAAAAAGAGAAGTGGTGGTAAATGTCAATTATAAGTCTGAAGGTGTTCTTGCAATCAATGAATTCAGATATAATCCTGACTTGAAAGTAGGGGATACAGTTGAAGTATTTGTTGAGCAATTAGAAGATAAATACGGACAATTAGTACTTTCTCACAGAACTGCAAGAACGCACAGAGCGTGGCAAAAAGTGAATGACGTACTTAAGTCAGGTGAAATCATTACCGGATTTGTGAAGTGTAGAACTAAAGGTGGATTAATCGTAGATGTATTCGGTATTGAAGCATTCTTACCGGGATCTCAGATTGATGTGAAACCAATTAGGGATTACGACCAATTTGTTGGAAAGAACATGGAATTCAAAGTGGTTAAAATTAACCATGAATTCAGAAACGTGGTTGTTTCTCACAAAGCGCTTATTGAAGCAGAACTGGAAGAACAGAAAAAACAGATTATCGGTGGACTTGAAAAAGGTCAGGTACTTGAAGGAACAGTTAAAAACATCACTTCTTACGGTGTATTTATCGACCTTGGAGGCGTAGACGGATTGATTCACATTACAGATCTTTCATGGGGTAGAGTAAATCATCCTGAAGAGATTGTAAAATTAGATGAGAAGATCAATGTGGTAATTCTTGATTTTGACGATAATAAAAAACGAATTGCACTTGGATTGAAACAATTACAACCTCATCCGTGGGATGCACTAGGTGAAGATGTACAAGTAGGGGATAAGCTGAAAGGTAAAGTGGTTGTGATGGCTGATTACGGTGCGTTTATTGAGATCGCTGCAGGTGTTGAGGGATTGATTCACGTTTCAGAAATGTCCTGGTCACAGCATTTGAGATCTGCACAAGATTTCATGAATGTTGGAGATGAGGTAGAAGCTGTGATTTTGACACTTGATCGCGAAGAAAGAAAAATGTCATTGGGGATTAAGCAATTGATGCCGGATCCTTGGGCAGATATCGATCAAAAATATCCGGTTGACTCTAAACATAAAGCAATCGTTCGAAACTTCACCAACTTTGGTGTGTTTGTAGAGCTGGAAGAAGGAGTAGACGGATTGATTCATATCTCTGACCTTTCCTGGCAAAAGAAAATCAAACACCCTTCAGAATTCTGTAAGGTGGATGATGAATTAGATGTGATTGTTTTAGAATTAGACAGAGATAACAGAAGAATTGCTCTTGGGCACAAACAACTGGAAGAAAATCCATGGGATGCTTTTGCAGATGAATTTTCTGAAGGATCTGTTCATCAGGGAACTATCATTGAAGACAAGAAAGACAAAGCAGCTGTTGTAGCACTTACTCACGGTGTTGAGGCCATTTGCCCTAAAAAACACATGAGAAAAGAAGGTGGTGAAGATGCTAAAGTGGATGAAAAACTTGATTTCAAGGTGATAGAATTCAACAAAGACGCAAAAAAGATTGTTGTTTCACACACGAGAACTTTTGAAGAAGGAGAAGATAAACCTACTACTGCTTCTAAATCGAAAAAGAAAACTTCTTCTACAGGTGCTGGAAGCAAAGCTTTGGATGCAGTCAATAAGAAAAGCGAGAAATCTACATTGGGAGATTTGGATGCTTTATCTGCGTTGAAATCTGAAATGGAAAGCAGCGACGAAAAAAAGAAGTAATTTTTACGTTGTTATAAAACACACCGGCAGGTAAAAACATTGTCGGATAAAATAAAGAGGGAGTCAGTTTTGGCTCCCTCTTTTTGTTTTGCAGGTACGCAGCCTTGAGAGCTGGCAGAAGAAACATAATCACTTGTCTACAACCTCCTACAAGTGGCTACAAGCGTTTGGTAGTGAATTTTACTCGGTATAGTTAGGCAACATTAAAGCTACCCTTGAAAACCAAATAGACCAATTGGTTTACCAACTTTACAACTTGAGGGCAGAAGAAATTAAAATTGTGGAGAGAAATGGATAAATCCATTGTAAATAAAACGAATATCATTCATAGCCCACGAATTAATTCGTGGGCTATGAAAAATGTAACGAATAGCCAAACCGTTTCAACGGTTTATAAAACATAACACCATGCCACATTCAATTAATCAAATTTGAAAGGTTGTTTACGCAAGGTTTCGGACATCAGAATATGGTAGAAACCTCAAAATGCGTGAATTGCAATAAACAATCTGCACGTCCGTTAACATAGTGACCATTAATATACACTATGTTAACTAAGAAACGAATTCCACTTTATATAATTCTAATTCTTTTTATTGAATTTCTGATATATATATGGGCAATTTGGACAACGGAGGCAGAGTATGTTTTTGACAAATGTGCAAGAAACTCTGGCAGGGCCTCATCTGCAATTATTCTTTTAATTTTAATAATGATTGGGTATTATGGATTAAAAAAAATATTCAATGAAAGAAAAAGAAGGGAAACCTTTCTAGTCTTGATGATTCTCTTTTCCATCAATCATCTTATTCATTTTTTCTTTGTGTCAACAAATTTTCAAAGTCACTCAATGGAATTGAAAATTTCAGAAAACTTTCACGGCTTCATAACCTTTATCACTATTATTATTGCACCAATAATTCTCCTAGGATTCAAAAAACTTAACTTATTTCTATACGCTGGTATTATCCTTTACCTTTTCAATACAAGTTATTTTATAATGGAAACATTTCACTCAAAAATAACCGTAGAGCATCCTGCATATCATAATCAATTTGGCATATTGATAATTTCTCTATCCCTTGTGTATATTCTATATCGAATCATTCGGGAATTTTATCATAGTTCTACTAAATCGTCCGAATAAAAGAGAAATGCATATAAGATGCTTTAAAAAATGGCGCACAATTATACTCAAGAAAAGCGCCACTTTTCCTACAGCAGAACCGTTGTAAACTATTGCATTCAGAGCTTGAAAATTCTATAATTTCAAAAACTTATTTCGGAGGAGTTTATCACCGAGACTAACTTCCAAAATATAACTTCCTTTAGAAAGAAATTCTACAGGAATCACGTTGCTGGATGAATTTCCCTGCAAAACAATCTTGCCATCTAAATTGTATATTTTGAAAAAGTATTCAGAGCCTGAAACTTGCAAGTTTAGTTGACCCAAAACTGGATTAGGAAAAATATTATTTGATTCGTTCTGGTCTTCAGAAATTCTCAAATTTCCGTCTACCGCAAATTGATCGAAAACTTCTACTGTATCTTGGATATTCGCACAATCATTATGCTGAACACCAAATACTGTAAAATTCAAATTGTAAACGCCGGAAGCTAAAGCTCCGACCAAAACAGTATCTGTAATAAGATTTCCCGGTTGTGTCCCTCCTACATTTAAGCAAATACTTACTTCAACCGTACTGCTATTGACATTTGAATTTTTTGACATGACATTACTCAAAGACAAAGCGTTTATGAAGTATACAACCTTTACACTGTCCATGTTCTGCGGACTTTCAGGAATAACTTTTACAGAATCAAGCGACCATTGACTTTGACAAAATCCATTATGGTACAAAAATAGTATTGTTGCAAAAAGTAAAGCTCTCATTTTTGGACTATTAATTTTTCGGTAATTCGCATATTTTGGTTTATAACATGAAATGAGTAAACCCCATTTGGTAAATGATTAATCTCCAACGGAAAACTTGATTGATTAATAATTTTTTGCTCGAAAACCAACTGACCGTTCATGTTATAAATTTCAACTCCGATATTTTCAACCGTCTGGTCTGACAATTTGACTTGAATGATTCCTTGATTCGGATTTGGAAAAAACTCTATTTCCACTTTTTCCGCTTGATGGAATCCTACACTACATTGCGAATTATCGTTAAATGAAAAATCCATTTTAATCATTCTCACATTAGTCATTGGTTCATTTTCAATATAACCTCCTCCAGGCGCTCCAGTATGCATTGCTCTATATACAGTTGTATCAATAGAATTTTGACATAAATAAAAGTCATGAAATTGAGTATTGACAGCTATTAAATATGTATTTCCACCTATCAAATCATTCATCCAGTAGTCCACAGGGATCATAATCGGACCTCCAAGATCTGAATTTGTAATAGGCATTTCAGTCGTAGTTCCTATCGGATTATATTCACCTGAAATCGTGTCTAACACAAATATACTTGCATGAACGCCTCCAATTCCCACAGACGGGTTGACCGGATTATATGTGACCCACGGCATTATGTAACCAAGACAAGCATCAGATTCTAATTTGAAAACATATCCAAAACTATCTAATGTATCCTGAAAATAGTTGGAAGTGGAATCAACAAAGTTGAAATCACTTCTTGAAAGCTGGTTTTGAGTTATTTCAAAATACAAGCTGTCTGCATTGTCAGCTAAATTAATATCTGAGCTGTCAGAATCCATGGTATAAACAATGGTGTACATTCCCTGCGGTTGACTTGAAAAATCAATTGAAGTATTGAGGTAAAGAGAATCCTGTCCACCAGCAGGTATAAAGATTGAATCACTGTACTCCGTAAAAATTGTTGATCCTCCATATTTTACATCAACTCTTAAGTGGCAGTTGGTAATGTCGTTGGTTCCGATATTTGAAATGAGAGCAGAACAATTTAATGGTCGCAATTGATCTTGTGGTAGTCGGAAATATTCAATTCCATTAGAATAATATTCTCCAACATTAAACCTGTTTAACATGGAGTCTAGAGCAACGTCATTTGTCTGTGCAAAATTAAGGTACGAACTTGTAATTAATAGAAATAACAGTATAAGTTTATTCATGTTGGGTAATTTTTCTGTAAGGTAAAGAGAAAAGTATCTACAATTTATACTTAATGAGTAAAGTGTATAAAACATTGATTCTCTGCTCCGCATTAGCTTAACCTACACTTCGCAAAGGGACAGGGTGAAATGGATAAATCCATTGTAAATAAAACGAATACCATTCATAGCCCACGAGTTAATTCGTGGGCTATGAGAAATGTAACGAATAAGCAAACCGTTTCAACGGTTTACAAAATATAACACCATGCCACATTCAATTAATCAAATTTGAAAGGTTGTTTACGCAAGGTTTCTTAATAGTGAGATTTATTACCGATATTTGGGTGGATACAAACCATTATGGTATTGTTAGCTGTAACTTATGAGCCGACCGCTTATACTAGAAAGTTATAATTAATCTTAGGTGCTTCAGTGAAATCATTAAATAATTTGACATACATAATATTCACAGGATTGACAATCTATTCAATAGGTGCATGTTCTAGTCATAAGAGTGTCACGGAATCAAGAGGTAACCCATTTCCAATAATAGAAGTAGAATCAGTGCTAATGCCTGTTTCAACCTATGGGTGCGAGTCTATAATAAAAGAGGGCGACACGATAAGTATCGATTATCTTTTGTGCTCTGATTCAGTGCGATTTGTTCAACTTTTTTCCTATATTGAAGTTGATGGAAGATGTATAGATATACATGTTGAGGGGACGACCTGGTACTCAGTAAAAGTAGGTTCTAAAGGAGAATTTGAAAACCTTCAAGTCAAAAGAGAAGTAGATAATTGTTTCAGTAGTACAGCTGCTCAAATCGAAGCAATACTCAGTAATAAGAAAGTTATCGAGAAAGAATACTTTAACACAGAACTTTTATTTTACCACAAGTTCAGGATAATGAAAAATGAAAACTAATTACAAAAACAACCAAAGTAAATTAAGGCTGAACTCTTAAATATGAAGATATTGCAGCTAATTAAGTTTACAGCAGCCGATTTAGAGAGTGATCTATAAATCCTGCAGGCCATAGCAGCGATCAATATAGAGTATTAAACGATCATGCACAAACATGAATTATATGATTCAAATTATCTTAGCACTGCTATTTTTTACAAGTTGTAACCAAAAAAAAAGTGAAAAGGAACATGCGTTTGAGTTCACTCAACAAATTGTAAAGACCTATTTTGACAACGATTGTAAAACAAATTATGACTTATGGGCAGACTCTGTAATTGTGATGGGACTGCTTGAACCGGATGAATCAACTATTAAATTTGTAGATCGATTTCCTACCAGCAAGGATTGGTGTGAAAAATTCAGTTCAAAAGACCGCTACCGTGTAGGATACACTTATGAAGAGTATTTGAATGAGTATGATTTGAGAATCTATAATTTTTCAGAATTTACAGATAAGAATCTCATGAGAGAAAAAAGGGAAGACCGTGCAATTACCGACTATCTAAACGAATATCAGTCTTATTTTGGCGAAAATGATTATTTCTTTGTCGGGTATCATTTAAAAGAAGGATTAACAGAGGATAAAATAAGTCATTCAAGAAGTTGGGTGATGATTATTTCAAAAACAGTTGATGGATGGAAGATAAGCGGAACATTACCGTAATAAGGACAGTACTTTTTGTTGTGATTTTAGCACTATAAAACCCGAACGAACGCAAAGCCAGAAACCGTTGAGCAATTAAATGAAAAGCTGCTTGATTGTTGCCATTGGCAGGAACATTTTTCCACTATCAGGAAGTAATTTGAAACCATAACTTTCATAAAACACTATGGCTCCTTCGTTTATCGGATCAACGACCACAGCGAAAGACCCTAACTGCTCGGAAGCAAGATGACTTCTCAGCAAAGCATCTATCAATAGTTTTTCTCCGATTCCCCGACCTCTACACCACGCCAGCGCGAGCGTCCCGCTCGTGCTAAGTGGAAGCTAACCCCAAAAAATCTCTCAGTAAAAAGTTCACAAAAAAAACGCCCGCCAAAAACTGACGGACGTCCCCTTAATCTATTCGCTACTCAAATTATCCTAAAAACGGATAACGATAATCAGTTGGAGAAACAAATGTTTCTTTGATGTTTCTTGGTGTGCACCATCTCAACAAGTTCAGGTATGACCCGGCTTTGTCATTGGTTCCGGATGCGCGTGAACCTCCAAATGGTTGCTGTCCTACAACGGCTCCTGTTGGCTTGTCATTGATGTAGAAGTTACCTGCGGCATGTTCCAGTTTTTCAGAAGCCTGAACAATCGCATATCGATCATTGCTGAATATAGCGCCTGTTAAACCATAAGGCGAAGTAGTATCTACTAATTCAAGTGTTTCTTCCCATTTATTTTCATCATACACATAAATGGTGATCACCGGCCCAAAGATCTCTTCTACCATGGTTTTAAACATGGGGTTACTGGTTTTAATAACAGTTGGCTCAATGAAATATCCTTCTGATTTATCGTAATTTCCGCCTACTAAAATTTCAGCATCCTTAGCTTTTTTGGCAAAATCAATGTAACTGGCGATCTTGTCAAAGGCCCTTTCGTCAATGACGGCATTAATAAAGTTACCAAAATCAACCGGACTTCCCATTTTAAATGATTTTACATCTTTTACCACATGATCTAAAATTTCATCTGCAATATTTGAAGGAAGATAGGCACGTGAAGCAGCTGAACATTTCTGACCCTGAAATTCAAAGGCACCTCTTGAAATAGCAGTCGCCACTTGTTTAGGGACTGAAGTTTTATGTACAACGATAAAATCTTTACCGCCTGTTTCACCTACAATTCTTGGGTACGTTTTGTACAGGTCAATGTTGTTGCCAATGGTTTTCCACAAATGTTTGAAAACAGTGGTTGACCCCGTGAAGTGAAGTCCTGCAAAATCAGGGTGTTTAAAAATGACATCTCCTGCAACCGGACCATCTACTGTAATCATATTGATGACACCATCCGGTACACCGGCTTCTTTGAACAACTCCATAATAACTTGTGCAGAATACATTTGAGATTCGGCAGGTTTCCAAACCACAACATTACCCATCATAGCGGGTGCTGCACTTAGGTTACCGGCAATGGCCGTAAAGTTAAAGGGAGAAATGGCAAAAACAAATCCTTCCAGACCCCGGTACTCTAATCGGTTCCAAATACCATGATCAGATTCAGGTTGTTCTGTATAGATTTGCTGCATGTATGCCACATTGAATCTAAGAAAATCAACCAATTCACAGGCAGAATCTATTTCAGCCTGAAAAGCATTTTTTGACTGTCCCAGCATGGTAGCTGCATTCATTTTATTTCTGTAAGGACCTTCTAAAAGATCAGCTGCTCTCAGGAAAATAGATGCTCTGTGTTCCCAGGGCATGGCTGCCCATTTTTTTCGTGCGCCCAGCGCTGCATCAATGGCTTTTTTTACGTGAGAAGCGTCACCGTAATTGAAATATCCCAATACATGTTTGTGATCATGGGGAGGGGATATTTTTTTCTTATTATCTGTACGAACTTCTTCACTACCGATATACATGGGTACATCAATAGGTTGCTGAGCTCGCATGGCTTTGTAGGTTTCTAATAGGCGCTCTTTTTCAATTGTATTTGGCGCATAAGGTGTAATGGGATCGTTTACCGGAAAAGGTACGTTGTAAATTGCGTTTGGCATTTTAATTTTGATTTAATTCAGCACCAAAATTAATGAAATTTTAAGAAGGTTGGGGTGATTTAAGTCACATTGCCCGCAATGCTACGCATATAGCCGCCTATAGCTGTTAGTTTAACTTGGGTTTTGTGATCAGGTCAAATTTGGGAACCGTTACTTTGAATGTTTCTTTGGTTTTTACCTTTTCAAAAATATAATGCCCGGTCATGAAGCCTATTTCAGAATGCAGGTCGCAACCCGAAACGTATACGTGCTTTCTTCCCGGTGAAAGTATAGGTTGTTCCCCTACAATTCCGTCTCCCTTAACTTCACGGGCAGGGTTCAATGAATCAAAAATGTACCAATAACGAGTTTTTAACTGAATGTCAAAATCGTTTGTGTTTTCAATCACAATTCGGTAATTGAAGAAGTAAAGTCCGTTCTCAGAATTTGAGAGGTCTTTCCTGTAGATACTCTCTACACTGATCTTTACGCCGTATGTTAATCCTGTAATCACTTTTCTAATATATAACTAAAATTTTAAACGAATAGACTTTTATTTTCAAAAGCTATCAATATAGATAACGTTACTCAATATAAAAAGGTTTGTTAATTAGTTTGAATAAATGCAAGAAACTCCATTCCCCAGGCCACGCCCAAGTGTGCAATCAAGCCACCAAATATATTTCTGGATGCATAGGCGAGTATGCCTAAAATATAACCTCCGAAGATAGAACTGATGGCTTCTCCTGCAGGTTTTCCAAAATGTAAAAAGCAGTACACCACCACCATAGGTAAAATAGCTTCTTTACCAACAATGCGTGATAATCCCACCACTAAAAAGCCTCTAAAAAATAATTCCACAGAAATGAAATCAAATCCGTAACACAGCTCGTATATACCTGCAGTTTGCCACTGTTCTAGGCGCATGTGCTCATATTCAAAATGGTCAATATAGGTCGGGTATTCTTCTAAAAAATCGGGACGAAGAGAAGCTAAATAAATAAGTGGGATCATAAATAAAATCAACCATAAGTAAGGGCGAACCTTTGCTCCGTTTAGTGCAAACCCATACCATTCAGGGTGAAAAGTCCGACTGAAAAAATAAAGTATATACAAAGGGATGATCACGGTTAAGGTGCTGGATAAATTACTGAAACAGGCATGTGCCCAGCCATAGATATAAGGGTTGTCAGAGAACCACTCATTGGCATATTGCATGATGTAATAACTGCTATCCAGCGACAAAAAAAGCAAGCCAATCAAGGCATAAATAATATAATTGGGCTGTAATAGGGTACGGGATCCTTTTAGCAGCGCAATGAATAGAATGATAAAAAGAAATGGGAGAGCGTAAAAAAGAAAGAGATAAAGAATCGACTCTAAGGATTTGTAATTGATGTGGATCATGCGCTCATAAAAAGAGGCGTATTCTCCGTAATCCAAGCCATAATTCAGATAAATACAAATCCCTAAAAATAAAGCGGTGATGAGGTGCGTTTTCCAATTGAACGGCTTCTCTTTAACCGTATCTTTTTCATCTCTAAAGAAGTTCTTAATATATTTGAGGAAAATTCTCATCCGGCGGTAAAAATAGGAGAAAAATTTATGGAATAATTGCGGATGAGGCATCCACTGAGAAATCGGCTATGTTAAAGCACCTTTTTTTATCCATATTAATGATCTGCTCTTTACAACTCCATGCTCAAAAACTGGTGCTTTATGGCGATATAGTAGATGTAGAGGGGGATCCTGTTAAAGGGGTGAAGGTTTTTCTTTCAAAAACACCAAAAACCTACGTACTGAGTGATAAAAATGGGCGATTCTATTTGTCTTACCAAAAAGATGCTTCGGATAGTTTGAAATTTCAAACCATAAAATTTGCCCCATACAGCACCATCATCTCAAAGCGAATGGAAAAAAGAGCCCTGAGAAAAAATGATTCCATTTACTTTGAAATCGTGATGCCTGATCGCATGTTTGATATTTTTGAAGTACGTCCCAACACCCCTGACACATTATTTGGAACGCAAGAATACAGTGTAGAAGACTTTTCTTTTTTACCGGACGGAAGAATGATTTTACTCACTTATGAAAAAACACTTAAAAAAGGAGCGGTATTAAGGTTATTGGACAGCAACCAAACTGTCATTAATAAATATTACGTTTTGGGAGATGCGGTGGAGTTGACGGAAGATTATCGGGGAAACATTCATTTGATAGGAGAGGAGCGCATTTATTTGATTCGTGTGGTAAGAGATCACATCCGGGCATTGCAAGAATCCAGAGAGTATTACTTCAAATATGTGGCGCCGATAATTGACACCATTGGATCAAATATTTATTTCTCCAATTTTTCAGAAATATATCCTGCATTTGATTATTTAGAGTTTGATCGGGAAGACTCTTCCTATTCAACCATCCTACAAGTAGAAGATTCATCCATGATGGAATTTTACAGGGCAGAATTTAAGTATGTAGACGTACGCACAAAAATTTGGGCACATCAAAAACAGATTGAGACCGGAATTGACAAAGAGGTGTGGGTAGGCGCTACTGTTTTTACTAATTCTATTTATTACCGCCCGGTTTACGCCCCTTTGTTTAAAACCGGAGAAGATACCCTGGTGATATTTGACCATTACAAGAATAAAATGTTTAGGTATACACCTGAAGAGGGATTTATAGACAGTACACGCATCTCTTATCACTTACATGCCCGGCGATCCGGCTGGGAACAACCATTATTGCACGATAAAGTCAGAGGAAATGTCTATGCTTTATTTGAAAAAGGAGGATATACCTACTTAAGTGAGATCGATAAAGAAAAAGGGATCGTGAAACAGTCCTTTAAATTGCACTTCAAATACGTAGAAAGGATTCAAATTGTGGATGGAAAGGTATTCTATATTTACCGCCCTTTTGAATCGATTCAGAAAAAATACATTTACCGGGAAAAACTCAGTTGATCAATCGTTCTTAATGGCCGACCTGTTTTTAGATTTGCGTTTAAACAAACGGAATGTTTTTCGATTTTTTTTGCTCTTCTCGTCTTTCTTTTGCGTTTTTTTATCCCGTACATCTTCAATCGGTGCGATAGGGTTTCCTCCACTATTTACCGGAGAATCCGGATCTACCGGATTGATCCATTCATTGTCTTCAGAAACAAATTCACTGCTGTCACCACTATCTGAAGGATGCCATTGCTTTATACTTTCATTGGGATCATTATAGGCAATTACATCTTCTTTATAACGCCATATTTCTCCATCCCACACATAACTATCATAAGTCATGTCCGGAATATAAAAATCATACATGCCTTCCAGGTTCTTTTGTTCAGGCACCAAATGGTCAAATACGATTCCTCCCAATTTTTCATTGACATTCAAAGAAACAACTGCTTTTTCAGAATATTCAAAGAAAACCCTTCTTACCAATTGCTTTGCATCTTTAGAGGCCTGGAAAAGTGGATGCCCCAGACGCAAGCTTTTTCCTTTAAAGTAAAAAACATCAATCAATTTTTGGTTGGTAGAGCGGTTTTTTCCACTGTACCCCAATACGGTGTAATAGGTTTTGTTGCCTTGTTCTACCGGAATTATTTTATAGTAGAGCGCCCCGTACCAATTGTTAGGCGTAAGTACATTAGTGGGATGCGGAGGAAGTGTAAACTGATCTTCTTTGAACTCATACACGCGGTTCGGTCGGTCACCCCATCTGGGAGTGATCAAATAACAATAATGAGAATGATTAAGCTCCTGATCCTCTATGTTCCAGTTAAAAATTCGAAAAGCGGCATCAGGAGAGGTAATGGTGGACATAGTTGTCCATGAGCTGAATTCATATTCCATGGCGCCCGGATAAGCCAATACTTCTTGCAGTTCTGCAATCAAACTGGTATTGATCATCTCTTTTTTAACATCCTCTTCTGCATTCCTGAGATCGGTCAATAGTTCTTTAACTTCAGCTTCTTTGCGAATCAAAAAGGTATCCACCTCTACTTCTTTGGCAAAAGCAATGGATTGAAAAAGCAGTATGAAGGTTAAGAGTTGTCGCATTCTAAATTTTATAACGAAATGACAGCATAAAAGTAACACCCCAAATTTACAAGCTTTTACGGCAACTACCATGAAAGGTTGGGAGAAATTTCCTGAAGTTTTGTTCTTCAATGTAGTAGATCAAATGATTTGAAAGAATATATTTTATACCTTCGCTTGCTTATGGGGTCAGTTAAAATTAGAATAGGAGGCGTTCCTGAGCATTACAATTTACCGATTCATCTTGCAAAAGAGAACGGTGCCTTTTCAAAACGCGGAATAGATTTGGAGTGGACGGATTTTGGAGGCGGAACCGGGCAGATGACAAAGGCTTTGAGAGAGAATGAAATAGATGTTTGTGTTTTGTTGACTGAAGGAATGATTGCAGATATCATAAAAGGCAATCCGTCAAAAATCATTTCAGAATACGTACTGACTCCTTTAACCTGGGGAATTCATACAGGCATGAACAACGCATTAGAAGATTATCGCGATATCTACGATAAACAATATGCGATTAGTCGGTTTGGTTCAGGATCCCATCTTATGGCAATTGTAGACGCTGAAAGTAAAGGGCATAGACTGAAAAAAGAGCAGTTTACGACTATCAATGACATCAACGGCGCTTTATCTTCTCTGGATAAAAATGAAACAGATGTTTTTTTCTGGGAAAAATATACTACCAAACCCTATGTAGATGCGGGTAAATTGAAAAGAATCGGAGAATACCGAACGCCATGGCCATGTTTTGTAATCGCTGTCAGGGAAGAGTTTCTTGAAAAGTATCCCGGGCAATTGATCAGAATGCTGCGGGTGATTCACGATCAATGTGATCGATTTATGGAAAACAAAGATGCACCGGCAATCGTAGCCAGTCGCTATAAATTAGAATTAGAAGATGCTGAACGCTGGTATAACAGTACGGAATGGGCTATTCACGGTTGGGTGTCGGATAAAATGATCGACAATGTGATTTATCACTTAAAAAGAGCAGAAATCATTGAAAATGATCAAGAAATTCCCGAACTTATTTGGAAAAGAAATAAATGAGTGAACCATATTACATCAAAGAAGCTGTAAAGGAAGAAGTTCCCATTATTTTAAGTATTCCGCACAGTGGAACTGAATTTCCGGATGAAGTGAAAGATCATTATTTACCGGAACAATTACAATCACTAGACGATACAGATTGGTTTTTGCATGATTTATATCACTTTGCTCCCTCTATGGGGATTACCGTGATCCACGCAAAATATTCAAGATGGTTGATTGATTTGAACCGTGATCCGGCCAGTAAGCCTTTATATGAAGATGGCAGAATCATAACCGGATTAACCCCAAAACAAGATTTTAAAGGGAATCCTATTTATAAAACGGATTGTGAACCTGATCAAAAGGAGGTGGATCGCCGGATTGAGTTATATTATAAACCGTATTATAAAAAAGTTCGCGAACTGCTGGAAGCTCGAAAAGAAAAGTTTGGAAAAGCCCTGTTGTGGGATGCCCACTCTATTAGACAGCATGTACCCACCATTAGAAAAACACCTTTCCCTGAGATGATTTTGGGGAATAATGACGGAAAAACAGCCGATAAAAAATACATAGATATCACCTTGAAAAACTTATCAGAAGGCTATCAGCTCAGTCATAATGATCCCTTTAAAGGGGGACACATTACCCGTTATTTTGGCGATCCTGAAAACCAGATCCATGCCCTGCAGTTAGAGCGGAATAAGAATCTCTATATGGATGATGCAGAAAGAAAATTTGACGAAAAAAAGGCGAATCGAATGCGGGAAGTGTTGGAATTTAACTTTGAACAACTGATTGAAGCACTGCGCTCAAATGGATAGTTTTTTTTACTTTCTTTAATTTTCCTGCTCCACCTTAAAATCAGAAGTAAAGTGAAAGGTAATATCCGGATAATCTGTTTGTGCCATTTGAAGTAAGAAAGGGGTTTCTGCTAAAAACACATAGTTGTCGTCCTTATCTTTTGCCAGATACATAGATTTTGCTTTAATGAATTGTTCCAGTTGCCCCTTGTTATCAGTGGTCATCCAACAAGCTTTGTGGTAGCGTTTAGGAACGAATTCACATTTGGCGCCATACTCATGTTCCAGGCGGTATTTGATGACTTCAAATTGCAGTTGCCCAACGGTTCCAACAATTTTACGATTTCCGGGTTGTTGTATGAATAATTGCGCTACACCTTCATCTGTCAACTGCTGAATACCTTTGTCCAGTTGCTTGGCTTTCATAGGGTCTTTGTTTTCCAGTTCCATAAAGATTTCCGGTGAAAAACTCGGAATTCCCTTAAAAGAAAAGGTATCTCCTTCGGTTAGTGTATCGCCAATTTTAAAGTTACCGGTGTCGTAAAGGCCAACTACATCTCCGGGAAAAGCTTCGTCAATTACACTCTTGTCTTGCGCCATAAATGATGTGGGATTGGGAAACTTCAGCTTCTTCTCTTGACGAACGTGATTGTAAAAAGTATTTCGTTGAAATTTCCCACTCACAATGCGCAAAAAAGCAATCCGGTCTCTGTGATTGGGGTCCAGATTGGCGTGAATTTTAAAAATAAATCCTGAAAAATTATCGTCTTGAGGATCGATAAATCCCATATTGGTTTCTCTACCTCTGGGTGCAGGTGAAATGTCCAAAAAAGTTTCCAGCAATTCTTTTACCCCAAAATTATTAATTGCTGATCCAAAAAAGACAGGAGCAACATTTCCGGCCAGGTATTCTTCTTTTTTAAAAGGATCATAGACACCGTTGACCAATTCTAATTCTTCTTTTAATTCAGCGGTTGGTTCTTCACCAATAATTGCTTCAACTTGTGGGTCGTCTAAATGATCGATCTTTACCACTTCATCTGAAATTTTGGTTTTATTGGGTGCAAAAAGGTTCAGTTCCTGATTGTAAATGTTGTAAACACCTTGAAAAGTATGTCCTATTCCTATTGGCCATGATAAAGGGCGCACCTTGATCTCAAGCATATCTTCTAATTCGTCCAACAAATCAAAAGCATCTCTTCCTTCCCGATCCATCTTATTAATAAAAATGATGACGGGTGTCTTTCTCATGCGGCAAACTTCCATGAGACGCTCTGTTTGTGCTTCAACACCACTGGCAGAGTCTATGATCAAAATAACACTGTCCACAGCCGTTAAGGTCCGGTAGGTGTCTTCTGCAAAATCTTTATGTCCCGGTGTGTCCAGAATATTGATCTGTTTACCTCCATATTGAAACGCCATCACAGAAGTAGCGACTGATATTCCTCTTTGTTTTTCAATCTCCATAAAGTCAGAAGTGGCTGTTTTCTTGATTTTATTGCTCTTTACTGCACCGGCAGTTTGAATGGCTCCACCAAAAAGCAGGAGTTTTTCCGTTAAAGTGGTTTTACCTGCATCCGGGTGAGAAATAATTGCAAATGTCCTTCTCTTCTCTATTTCCTTGGTGTTCTTCATTTGAATTTTAGTTCTACTGTTTTAGCGTCTTTTAACAAAGTGAGGTAACAAAAGTAGGTGTTTTTCGTACATTTGTGCATGATGAATGTAAGTAATGGGTGTAAAACCTCAATATTTTTATTCTGTTTGATTTTACTTCCGTCACTATCCTTTGGGTTAGAAAGGGATGAGACAGATCCTGTAGTGAAAGAACTGCTGAAACAAGATTCTGTTTTGCAGAAAGCTCAAATGGATTTTGACGTGTATACACGTTTTTTATACAGGGAAATTGGGGAGAAAGAATTGAGTTATGTAGCGTTTAAACAAGGAGTAATCGGCTATACCAACTTAATGAAGCGGGGTGAATTACAGCGATTGGATACCCTGACCATCATTGATTTTTCAAAACCATCTAATCAGGTGCGTTTGTTTATTGTGGATCTCTGCCAACTGAAAGTAATTCATAAATCACTTTGTTCTCATGGGGTAAATTCCGGCCGATTATATGCTGAACGGTTTTCCAATAAAAATAATTCTCATCAAAGTAGTTTAGGGTTTTATGTAACCAGCACTACTTATAGTGGAAAATATGATTTGGCACTGCGCTTAAAAGGGATGGAGCATTCAAATAGCCATGCAAGTTCCAGGGGTGTGGTCATGCATGCAGCAGATTATGCCACCTATGATTTTTTAGAGAGAAACGCCTGTCAGTTGGGAAGATCTTACGGTTGTCCGGCTGTGCCATTTAATAAATTTGAAGAGGTGGTTAGCTGGATTAAAGAGGGAAGTTGTATGTTTATCTATTATCCAAGCCGTTCGTATAAACGTTATTCCAAATACTTAAATAACAAAAGTTATCTGGAAGATTTTGTAGAAGTCTGATGTTATTGAATACTCAGACGTTGACTTTCTTTCAGCTGCTCATCTACCATTAACTTCAAAATATAATTTCCGGCTGCCAATTCTCCGAAATCAACAGATTGTTTGAGTTGGTAAATAGGGATTCGCATCAATTCAATACCCAGAGGGTTCAAAACGATTAAGACCGTATTAGGAGCGGCTTCTTTTGTCAGTATAATTGTTACTTCTCCTTCAGTAGGATTAGGGTAGACTTTAAACTCATTAGAATATGTGATATCTGCAATGTTGGAGTAGTCAAAACTACCATCTTGATCATATTGTTTTAAACGATAGTAATTTAAACCCAAAAGGGGGTGTTCATCCAAAAATGAATAATGGAGAGGAGAAGTGGAATGACCAGCTGCTTCTACAGTTCCGATTGTTCTCCAATCCTGTCCGTCAGATGATCGTTGAATGTCAAAATAATCACTATTGTCTTCGCTGAGGGTGTTCCAGTTCAAACTGACAAATCTATCATTCACCTGAGCGTTAAATTCACCAAACTCAACCGAAAGTGGACAGGAGATATTAAAAGTGGCAGTCACTGTAGTACCACAGGCATCTGTCACATCTGCCGTATAAGTAGCCGGAGTATTTGGTACGCTAATGGTTGCTGAAGTTGCTCCGGTATTCCAGTTGTAAGAGTAAGGAGGAACCCCGTAAAGGGCGGCGGGGTCTAGCGTAGAATTCCCCTGACAGTCAGCATCATTAATATCTTGAGTACCGTTTCCGGTAGTTGTATTTCCTAAGGTTTCAACCGATCTTCCCTGAACCGTAACCGACCATTGATCTAAAGAAACGCAATAGCTATAAGCCCAGTCACAGGCATCATATACAGACCATGGACTGCAAAAGGTTCGATTGATGTTGGCTGTAAAACTTAAGGTTTGATTGGCACAGGAAGGCGAATAACACTGAGCCAGAGACTGGGTACCACTACTGCCAAAGGGCAAAGTAGGAGCCCAGGTTCCGGCAGAGTTACAACCCAGACAGGTCCATATCGTTCCCGGAGCACCTGCCGGAGATGCGCCTCCACATCCACTGGTAATCCATAATTGAGCATCTGACATCCAACAACCAAAACCACTACCGACACAATAATCTACCCAAACTTCCCAACTTGCAGATACGTCCCAGGGGGTTGAGCCTCCCGGAAAATTGACGTTTAATGTATTACTGCAAAAAGAAGGACTGGGTAAAGACCCTACAAGTCCAAAAGCCGAGTTTACCGGTCCTACCGCAACAAATGTAGGGTCAATCGTGATGGGATAAACTATGTTTGGGTCATTCAGATGAGCAGAATCACAAATAATATGAAGATTACCTCCTTGCAACGAAAATTCACTGATCCATGATTCACGGGCACTTGAATGATCATACGTTACAGCTGGGTGAATTACTACTTCGGTTTCAGAATCATCTGTATTATAGATTTCTACAAACGACTGATCAACTTGTACAGAAGGGTTGATCAATAGGTCTAAATTTTCAGAAAGTTCAATATTATCAATAAATTCAAGAGACTTTACATTCAGGTTTTGTTTGATTATAAGATCAGATTTTATTTTCCCCTGCCCAAATTTGAGCCGCATGTCAATAAAAGGAAAAATATCAGTAATGTAAGCCCCAAAGTTATTAATGGCGACAGCCGACCAATCAGCTTCTATAATCTCAATACTTCCATCCGTATGAATCAGTTTGAGTTGATATTGGTTCATGATGATTTCCCGATTTGAATAAAAGAAAGCGGTAAATTGATCAATCGGATCTATTTCTGTCATACAGGGTTGTAAACCGGAGGTGTAGGATCCGTCACCATTTGGGTATAAAGCAGGATCTATGGCTCTCCATTTGCCATCTTTGAGAAAGTTAATTGGGCCGGTAGACTGCTCTATATAAAAATAGGTCGGATCATCTACGTCAATATAGTATCGACTGTCAATTTCTCGTTTACTGAGATCTTCCACCACATTTTTTCCATAAGGAGCATTGAAAGTTAGCCTTCCAAAATCAGGATGATCATAATAGAGTGTAGTATTGTATTTTTTACCAACTTCTTTACTGTAAGTAGGGGGATTTACGTAACTAGCCACGTCTCTTGGATATTTCAAAACCTCATCTTGTGAAAATAGAAAAAGTGGAAATAAGTAAAAGAGCAATGCGACTAATAAGTGATGTTGTTTAATAGTCATTGTTAAATATTTCTTTTGTTATTGCAAAGGTAAGGCTTAAGTAGATAGAAAGCAATTATTTAAAGGGATTTAAACAGTTTGTGATCGTTCTGTTTATTTTTGATCGACTTTAGTAGGTAAAAAATTGACTTTTTGCTGTTTGTGACGGTAAGTTTCAATAACTTTGTGTTTTAATTTTTCAATGCGATATTTTTTAGCAGGAGGCATATTGATTGTGGGGCTTATTGCCGGATTTTTTCTGGGAAGGATGTCTGTTGTCTTGAATGAAAAGACGGATGAGGTGACGGGGGGATTCATAACTGAAACCGTCTACGATACAATCATTAAAACAGAAACGCTGCAAATACAGAAAGAACCCAAACAATCAGATACCCTTGAAAATATAGCGAATACGGTAATAGAAGAGCCGGATACTTTAATCGCAGAGGTAGTTGAAGATACTACTGAAATGGAAAATGACCTTTCTATCAAAAGAGAGAAACTCATTGATTCTCGCTGGATGAAGGTGATTGTCCTTGAAGAAAAAGAAGAAAAGGATAGCCTGATTAAAGATATGCTGGGAATTCATGATAAAATGCCGGATCAATTACTTGTTGAGTTCTGGGAGTCTCCCTTGAGCTTTTCGGGATACAAACTCTCAAAATCTAAACTTATCTTATACGATATGCCGGCTGCATTGGAGTATAAACTGTATCGTACTGAAAAGACGTATTACCTTTCTACTGAATCTATGTATTATTTATTGAAAGAAACAGAGGAGTTTTTACCGTATAAGGAAGTTAAAAAAGAGGTGGTATTTAATGATTGAGTTTGAGAAATATCATGGTGCAGGTAATGACTTTATCTTGATTGATAACCGGCAGGGACAATTTGTAGGGGATAAGGTGAGCTTTTCAAAAAAGTGGTGTTCCAGAAGGTTTGGCATAGGGTCGGACGGGATTATTTTCCTGGAACAAGACCCGGAATTTGATTTTGTGATGGATTTCTATAATCCGGATGGTAGCCAAAGTTTTTGTGGGAATGGCTCAAGATGTGTGGTTGCTTTTGCTAAAAAATTGGGCATCATCAATAATGAAGCTGTTTTCAAAGCGATTGACGGCATTCACCATGCACAAATTAGGGAGAAAAATATCGCAGTTTTAATGAATGACGTTCATCAGGTAATACAAATAGAAAAAGATTATTTTATTCATACGGGATCCCCTCACTATATATCTTATTGTAACCCATCAGATGAGCGGGATATTGTTGCTTTTGGCAAAGAAATTCGCTATTCAGAACCCTACAAAAAAGAGGGAACAAATGTAAATTTGGTGCGTGAGTTGAATAATGGAAAAATTGATTTGCGAACCTATGAAAGAGGTGTAGAGGATGAAACTTTTGCTTGTGGAACCGGAGCAACGGCTGCTGCACTTTCGTATGCGGTCAAAAATGATTGGGCGGAAGGAACGATAGATGTTCAGGTCAAAGGAGGTGACTTACAATTGTCTTTTCATAAAGAAGGGGATGTGTTTAAAGATATCTGGTTAATCGGTCCCGCAGAATTTGTATTTAAAGGGCAGATCAATGGCTAAATTATTAAATGTTAATCAATTTACCGGATACCAAAAGGAGACTACCTATTTAGTGTTGATCAACCCGGAACGTATTCCGCATTTGGTTTTTCTGCAAAATGGGAGATTTTATTCATTGACCTACTTAGGTACAGATTTGAATCGTGATTTTTTACCCTATTTTAAGCGCCTTCAAAAGGGAAAAAATAAGATGATTTTTATAGCGTTGAGACATGAGGCAAGTGAGCAGTTAACATCTGACATATTTAAGCGATATAAATCAGCAGGAGATAATCAGTTTACCTGTTTTTCACCAGTGAAAGATATTTTATTACCCAATTCCCGAGCAGAAATGATTTTTGAGTTAATTCCCGACTTGTATGAAAATCAAAAGATTGTATCGGTGAGTCAAATTGGTTTAGATGAATCTGTTGATAAACAAGGGGATTTTGAGCTTTCAGAATATAACAAAGAAGACATATTTTCGTACATTCAAGCATTGAAAACAAAACATGCTAAAAGGAAAAAAAGTCACGCTCAGAGCAGTTGAACCCTGGGATTTAGATAAACTACTCGAATGGGAAAACGACCAAAAAAACTGGCGGGTCAGTAATACGCTTGTGCCTTTCTCAAAAGAGATAATGAGTCGATACATTGAAAATGCGCAGGATATCTACGCCCTTAAACAAGTGCGGTTTGTGATTACTGAAGTTACCAACCTCTCAGCCATTGGTACGATAGACCTTTTTGATTTTGAACCCAAACATCAACGGGCGGGAGTTGGAATTCTGATAGATGAAGAGCATAGGGGAAGAGGTTATGCTTATGAAGCATTGTCTCTAATTGAAGACTACGCATTGAATGTGGTTGGAATCCGAAATTTGTATTGTAATATTCTGGAAGATAATGAAGAAAGCCAACGATTGTTTGAGAAAGTAGGATATGTACAAGTGGGAAGAAAAATCAACTGGCACAACGCCTTGATTGATTGGCTGGATGAATTAATGTATCAAAAAGTATTGGTGTAGATGAAACGGATATTTATATTGGTTGTAGTAGTACTGCTTTTGGTGGCTGCTTTTTTTATCGGAAAACCACTCTATAATTACCATTTTAAAACCCTGGATACTTTGGGTGATAGTGAGGGCTATATTCTATATGTTCCCTCTGCTGCTACCGTTCAAACGATAGCCGATAGCCTGTCAAAGCATGAACTAATGAGCGAAACGGAGTTTTTGGATTTTGCAGAGAAATTTGAACTGACGGATGAAAAAGTGGAAGCCGGTAAATATAGGTTGAGTGGGGGAATGAAAATCAAATCGTTGATCTATGGTTTGAAGAATGGAAATCAGGAAGTAAAAGATGTACAAATTACTTTTAATAATAGTCGCGATATTTATGATATGGCCGCTAAAGTGGCGCCGGCTATTGAAGCCGATTCTGCCGAGATTGTCAATCACCTGGAAGATCCTGAGACATTATTGAAATTTGGTTTTACAAAAGCAACAATTCCATCCCTCTTTTTGCCGGATACTTATGAAATAGGAGAGTGGGATATGTCTGCTGAAGAATTTGTCCGTTTTATGGCGGATCAATATAAAGAATTTTGGGATGAAGAACGACAGGCGAAAGCTATAAAATTGGGAATTACTCAATCTGAAGTAGCTACCGTTGCCTCTATTATTGAAGCAGAGCAGGGGATTAATCAACAAGAATGGCCAACGATTGCCGGATTATACTTAAATCGTATTCGGGATAATTGGAAGCTGCAGTCAGATCCTACGGCTAAGTTTTGTTGGGGAGATGAACTGGAAGGGGTACAACGATTACTTCAGGTGCACATGCAAAAAGATTGTCCTTATAACACCTATTTGTATCCGGGATTGCCACCGGGACCGATACGTATTCCTTCAAAAAAAGCCATTGATGCCGTATTAAATGCTGAACGTCACAATTATTATTACATGTGCGCCCGCCCGGATAATAGTGGGTTACACAATTTTGCGTATTCGCTTTCTGAACACAATTCAAATGCAGCAAAATTCAGAAAATACCTGAGAACATTAGGTTTGTAGGTTTTTTTGAAATGATCAATCAGGATGCAGTAACAAATTGATTTACTGGGGAAATTCAAAATTATAAACGGTACCTGATGAGGAGGATTGTAAGTCATAATGACCGTCAAGTTGCTCCACTAAACTATCGATTAATATGTTGCCCAAAGCCTCTTCTTTTATATTTTTGTTGGGAGAAAATCCCAGGCCATTATCTGAATAGTTAAGTTGGATCTTATTTTTTGTGCACTGAATCTGGATCACAATTTTGCCATCATGTTTATCCCTAAATGCATGACGAATCGAATTTGTGATAAGTTCGTTAATCAGCAAGCCTATCGGAATTAAAAAGTCAACACTTTTTCTAAGTTTATTGCAATTGATGGCAAACTTAATATCGGGGTTCCCATTTGATAAGGCAGCTTGCTGTCCCCTTATGATCTCGTTTAAATACGTCTTTAAATTCACATCCTGAATACGTTCTTTTTTGTAAAGATTTTCATGAACATGAGCTATGGCGTGTATTCTCTGACAGCTTTTTTGAAGTATATCAGTAACTTCTTCACTGTTGGTTTTAGAAGCTTGTAAACTTAATAAACTGGATACGATCTGAAGATTATTTTTGATGCGGTGATGCATTTCTTTATACAGCAGGCTGACTTCCTTATTGAGCTGTTCAAGTTCATGCGTGCGGTCTTTTACTTTTTGTTCTAGCTCTTCATGAAAACACTGAAGCTTCTCTTCCTGCTTTTTTCTTTCATCAATATCCACAGAAAGAATAAATATCCCCTCTGTTACGGGCTCTACACGCAATTCAAACCAATGGCTACTACCGTCAGGAAAAGTGAATTTGTTTTCAAAACTCTCCGATACTCTTTCCTTCATACATTTTTGAAGTGTTGAAAACATTTTTGTTTTTTCAATCCCCGGATACTTCTCTAACATACATTGACCTAGAAGCTCTTCTCTGGAGTACTTTCCTTGTTTACAAATGGCGTCATTTAAATAGAGATACTTCCAGTCATAACTGATGAGTTGAAAACCTTCCAGTAATTTGTCCAGAATTTCATTATCTAAAAAGGTTCGTATTTCACCGGAATGCAATGACATACCATAAAGGTACGATTATTAGATAGCGCTACAAAAAAAAGTGTACAATAAACAAAGATCTCGTACTTTCCGCAATCTTTTTTCTTGAATAACAATAGTTAGTTATCACTTCTTAACGGTTGATTCCCGTAATTTTGTAACTTTAGTCACAACGAATTAATTAAACAGCTATGAATTATTTGCTCGCTTTTGTTATCGCTTTTTCAACGTGTTTGTCTTTTTCTCAGACCAATATTCTCAGTACAAACCATACGGCTGAGGAGGTGATGTTGGGACAGTATGATCCTTCAAACTATACAGCAACTACTATTATTGATGATCATGATGCTATCATTCAGGGAATAGAAAACGAAGTAAATCCGGATTCTTTAAAATCTTACATCATTAAGTTATCGGAGTTTAAGAACAGAAATACAGGAAGTGATACGATTTCCTCAACTACTGGAATTGGAGCTGCACGAAGATGGGGGTACAGTAAGTTTCAAGAGTTTAGCGCGCAGAATGAAAATCGTTTATTAGTATCGTACTTGCAATTTGATAGACCAATATGTTATTACGGACAGCATAGAAATGTTTTTGCTGTTCTTCCAGGCACCAATAAGGAGGATAATAAAGTGATTATTATAGAAGGGCATTTGGACAGTCGCTGCGACGGAGTTTGTGATACAGCCTGCGTAGCTGAAGGGATAGAAGATAACGCCTCAGGTAGTGCCCTGGTGCTGGAATTGGCTCGTGTAATGAGTAAATACACCTATAAAAATACGATTGTTTTTATGTTAACCATTGGAGAAGAACAGGGGCTGTTTGGAGCAGATGCATTTTCACAGTACGCCGTAGACAATGGCATGCAAATAGAAGCCGTATTAAATAACGACGTAATTGGAGGGATAATTTGCGGAGAAACATCTTCAGGACCCTCTTGTCCGGGATTAGATCATATTGATAGTACACAAGTTCGATTTTTTTCTAATGGTGGATATAACTCGTCTCATAAACAGTTGGCAAGATTCGTAAAATTGGAGTATCAGGAAGAATTGGAGCCCATTGTTGATGTTCCAATGATGTTAACGATTATGACAAATGAAGACCGTGTAGGCAGAGGGGGTGATCATATTCCATTTCGTCAGGATGGTTTTGCGGCCATGCGATTTACTTCGGCTAATGAGCATGGAGACGCTTCAAATGGCACAGGATATAATGACCGGCAACATACCAGTAATGATGTTTTGGGAGTGGACACCAATAGCGATATGAGCATTGACAGTTTCTTTGTTGATTTTAATTATTTGGCAAGGAATGCCGTCATTAACGGAATTGGGGCGTCTATGATAGCCATTGGACCACAAACCCCGGATTTTGTGTTTTCCAGTAATAATGACCCCAATCCTGAAATTACTGTGCAGATTACAGATCAAACTCAATATGGGACGTATCGATTAGCCCTGCGTACCACAACAAATGATTGGGATACTGTTTATACCTTTAGTGGACTTACCACCACGATTAATCCGCCGGTGGAGAATTTTTATTTAATCAGTGTAGCAAGTGTTGATTCTGTAGGAATTGAAAGCTTATTTTCCAGAGAAGAATTTATCGATTTTGATGAGTTGAGTATAGCAGAAATTGAAAATAAACAAGGTCTACCGCTGGAATTACTCCAGAACAAGCCCAATCCATTTGATGAAAGTACTTTGATTACGGTAAGAAGTTTAGAAAAATTAGATTATCAGGAAGCTTTTATTGTTATCAGAGATGTTCAGGGAAAAGAGGTGGAGCGTATTCCGATTGACTTGACAGCTGAAATAAATGAAGTAACTTACCAACACGGATACGGTAAAACCGGAATTTTTATTTATTCATTGATTGTGGATCAGCAGGAGATAGCATCCAAACGGATGATTTTTGCTAATTGACCGGTTCAGAAACGATTTTTTCACGGCTTGCAAAACGATTAAAAATGACACAAGCGGTCAAGTCTCCGGTTACATTTATGGCTGTACGAAACATCCCCAGTATCCGTTCCACGCCAATAATCAAAACAATGCCCTCAGCAGGTATGCCTGAACTTTGTAAGACAGATGCTAAAACAACAACGCCGCCACCCGGAATTGCGGGAGTACCGATTGATGCCGCTATAATGGTTACCATTACAAGTAAAAGAGCAATAACATCCATTTCAATACCATAAGCCTGGATGATAAAAATTGTGGATATCACCTGAAACAAAGCAGTTCCATCCATATTGATCGTCGCACCAATTGGAATGATAAAGTTACTAATGCCTTTTTCTACATCCAGTTTTTCTTGGGCAACTTTGATAGAAAGAGGCATTACAGCAGCCGAGCTAGTGGTTGAAAAAGCCAAGAGTTGAACGTCTTTAATTGAACGAAGAAATGTAAAGGGATTCATATTTCCCAGTACGGTAATTAAAATAAGGTAAATGAGTAATAGAAGAGCCAGTCCTGCCAATACGGTCAACACATACAAACCAACACTTTCTAAACTGGAAAAACCTATAGTAGACATGAGTTGTGCGATTAAACCAAAAACAGCAAACGGAACCAGCCGCATAGCCCATTTTACTACAACCATACAAATTTCCTGAATGGAATTGATCAGCTGGTTAACCGGCTCAAGTTGTGCTTTCTTCAGATTGATAATTGCGATTCCGATAATGATTGAAAAGATGACGATTGAAAGCATTTCACCACTGACCATACTGGCTAGGGGGTTATCGGGTAATAATTCAGAAATCACTGTTGGAATATCAGAAAATGGAGATGATGAGGCAGTGTTTTCCAGTGTTTCATTAGAAGAAGCTGAGGGTAGTAGGCCTGTAAAATGGCGACCCGGACGGATCAAAACACTAAGTAAATAACCAATTGTTACTGCAATGGTTGTGGTAATAACAAAGTAGATCAACAATCCTCCACCTATCTTTCTCAGTTGTTCTTTACCCGCATTTACCAAACCACTCATTATGCTGGTCACAATTAAAGGAATCATGATCATTTGAACCAGTTTGAGAAATAATTTACCCGGTAATGCCATCCACCCGCCAATAGAGACACTGGCAGATTCGCTTAGCAAACCCATTGAAGGACTCATAAAGAAACCCACCGTAGCTCCTAAAATAAGTGCTATGATAACTTTTACCCAAAGCTTGGATTCAACCAGTTGTTGAAGATATCCTGAAAGATGCTTTAATCCAAAAAAGTCGTTGATTCGTTCCGGTGTCTCCATAGAAAAGTATCTTTTAACAGCGAAATTATAAGATATGAAGAACAGAGGGACTGACAAAACTCATTCCCTGCAACATCATTTCACCACTTTTCCCTAAACTATGTCGTCTATTGTGTCTAGATTTTGCGGTTTTTTCTTTGCATTTAACTGTTTTACAGATTGAACCAGAAAAACAATACTAAAAGCAATCATAATTAAGCCTAAAATCACCCATGCAACACCTACTTCATCAAAAGATGCGGCTCCATCACTACTGATCACCAGTAGATTAAATAAGAAGCCAAGCCCAACGATAGATAAGCCAATAATCCCCATGACTTTAGCTGTAACCGTTTTCACTTTTGATAAATTGGCGATATTGACAAAAAGAAAGTAGAGAATAAAAAGCAGTACAATCAAGCTGGCTTCCATGGAATATTCCTTAGCACTTGGACCGTAATAATTTGAATATCCGCCCCAGTCCCAACTTGCCCAACGGGCGCGCGAAGTTTCTTCAATATAGTATAAAGAAATGGGAATGATGGCTACCGATAGTACAATAGAAATGATATTGATTGCTCTCATTTTATTTGCTTTTTAAAAAACCATATTGTTTTGAATAATCAAGCATTTGCTCTTCAAAATTGGCAACTTGAGTGACTTTAATATCCGTAATGTTTCCGTTTTCATCCTTCTCAGCAGTTAAAACAGGGTTAACAAAACCGTTGTAAGGTGGAATGTTCAATGCTTCAGACCGTTCCAATACTTCTTGGTGTAAGTCTTTATCTACTTGTACACCATAATTTTCTACCAATGCCTTTCCGGCCTCATAATCCCCTTCAGACTTGATGCGTTGAATTTCACGCAATAAATCTCCGAAAATTACACGTAACTTTTCATAATCATGAATCTCAAAATACGTTTTTCCATCCCGTTGAACTTTTTCAACCACTTGATCTGCCTGACCTTTTTCAAATGCCCATGATGCTACCAATTGTCTGTTTCTCATGTGAGCTTCTTCAATATCGGCACCGGGTTCAAGTCTTCTCATCTGAACCATCATTCCATTTCGGATGTAATCGTCATACTCAGCTTTGCCCACTTCAATGGATTCGATCAGCCCTAGTTCAACTAATTTTTCATCTAGTAAAAAATACAGTGCAACAAGATCTGCCCGGGCTTCTTCCAGTGTGGAAGAATAATTCTTCAAAGTTTCTTTTGGTGTCCCAATTCCGGGATTCAGTTTCCCTGAAGCATGTCCAATCACTTCATGCATGGCAGTGTGCATTTTTGACCCGATCTTTCCATATTTCTTTGCCCGATCGATTTCTTCCTGATCATGAGCAAACTCTTCTAAAATACCCTCACCTCCTGCATTTTCATAAGCCTGAACAATATTTCCTAAACTGACCGATTTGGATCCGTGCTCTGCTCTGATCCAATTAGAATTGGGTAAGTTCACACCAATAGGCGTAGCAGGAGATGCATCTCCCGATTCTCCGGCTACATTAACCACTTTATAGGAAACGCCCACTACATTTTCTTTTTTATGTTCATCTAAAATCGGAGAATTGTTTTCAAACCATTGTGCATTGTCTGCCAGTACTTTCATCCTCTTAGAAGCGTCAAAGTCATTGATCTGAATAATGGATTCATAGGCTCCCCTCATTCCTTTCGGGTCTCCATATACCTCCACAAATCCTTGTATATAATCGATATCTCCTTCAGTCGCCTGCGACCAGGCAATATTGTATTCAGCCCACTTGTTGAGGTCGCCGGTTTCATAATATTCAATCAATAATCCCAATGCATCTCCCTGCGCTTTATTTTCTGCAACAGACTGTGCTTTTTTCAACCACTTAATCACTTCAGTTAATGCTTCACTATACATTCCTCCTACTTTCCACACATTTTCAACCACTTCTCCCTTTTCATTTTTTGCCAGTTGGGAATTCAATCCAAATTCAACCGGGCGATCACCCGCTTTAGCCATCATATCAGCATAATAGCCGTCAACATCTTTCTCAGTAATGTCGGAGGCATAGAAGTTTGTGGCAGAACTTAAAATTAAATCACTGTCAGAATCAAGGCTGACACGTTTTTTATCGGCTGCCGGATCAAACATGATATCCACAATATCAGTTGAAAGCTCAGTTTCGGTATCGGCCAATAATTGTTCAAAATAATCGCGGGAAAATTGAGGGACAAATTTCTCCATGGAATAGTGGTGGTGAATCCCATTTGAAAACCAGATGCGTTTTAAATAAACTTCAAAATTATTCCATTCAACTGTTGATGTATCCCCTTCGTAAGAAGTGTAGATTTTTTCTAAAGCATTTCTGATAGCCAGATTGTGTCGATAATTTTGATCCCAAATGATATCTCTCCCTGATAATCCGGCTTCATAAAGGTAATAGACCAATTTTTTTTGATCGATAGAAAGTTGGTCAAACCCATTTATCTCATAGTGCAATACTTGTATGTCAGCAAATACATTCCCTTCATTTTTTTGTTGTTCAAAACTACTGCTTTGTGTAGTTTCTTCACGGTCAGGGTTTCCGCCGCAACTGCTAATAAAAAAAAGAAATGCGGCTGCTGTGGGCCAAAAAGTTTTCTGTGTAATCATGGATCTGTTTTTCATATAAAAAGGTTAAATTTAGAAATACTTTCGGTTTAATCAACTATTTGATCTCTCTTTACGTTATGAGAATAAGAGATAGCGAGATCTTTAAAAACAGACAAATGAAGATAAAATTTACCCTTTTAAGCCTTTTGTTTTTTACATCTTCGGTGTTCGGACAGTTTGGTTTTGAACGAATCGATACAATTACGGTGATAGATGGAACTCCTCAGGCTATGCCCTGGGCCGGAGGAATAGATTATCCTCAACTTTCTAATATCGATCTGAATTGGGATGGGATAGAAGACCTATTTGTGTTTGACCGAAGTTGTAATAAAGTGCTTACTTTTTTGCATACTGGAGGAATTGGAGATGTGACATACACTTATGCGCCGGAATACGAAGCCTTATTTCCTGAAATGAGAGATTGGGCTTTATTGGTGGATTATAATTGTGACGGTAAAAAAGATATATACACCTATACGATCGGAGGAGGCAAGGTTTTTAAAAATGTGGGCAATGCAGGATCTGGTCATGCTTTTGAGTTGGTGAAAGCCAATTTAAAAACCTGGCTGTGGGGGTCTGAAGGATATATGTATATATCAGCAATTGACATGCCTGCCATAGTAGATGTAGATGGTGATTCGGATATTGATATTATTTCGTTTGGTGTGGGGAGTCAGGCATTGGAGTATCATAAAAATCTGAGTATGGAAACATACGGAAACTGTGATTCATTGATTTATGAGACGAAAAATTTGTGTTGGGGAAGATTTAAGGAGGATGCCTCTACCAATTCTGTAACTTTGTATGATACCACTTCTTACCCTTGTGATGGAACGATTAGTAATCCCGAAAGTTGGCGACCCGGTCAGCAAGGTGAAGATCGACATGCCGGCTCAACAATTCTAGCGTTGGATATGAATAACAGTGGTGTGATGGATCTGGTGATTGGGGATATTTCTTATCCCAACATGACACTTTTAATGAATGGCGGTACTGCACCCAATACCAATTCGGCTATGATCTCTCAGGATCCCAATTTCCCCTCTAATTCGGTGCCTGTCAATGTGGATATTCATCCGGCAGGATTTCATGTGGATGTAAACAATGATGGCGTTCGCGATTTTATTGCTGCGCCTTCTTCTAAAATTGGATCAGAAAATAGAGAAGGAGTGCTTTATTATGAAAATACAGGGGCAGATTTGAATCCCACTTTTGAGTTTGTTCAACGTGATTTCTTACAAGGAGAGATGATTGAAAATGGCTCCGGAGCGCTTCCGGTATTCTTTGATCACAATGCAGACGGCTTAAAAGATTTACTTGTTTCGGTACATGGGCAGTATGATACGGTAACAAATTTTGTCGTTTCAAAAATCGCATACTACGAGAATACAGGAACTGCTCAGCAACCTCAGTTTACCTTTGTGACGGGAGATTATCAGAATATTTCTACCCTGGGTTTAGGGAATTCACGTGTGTTTTACCCCACTTTTGGAGATTTGGATAATGATGGGGATGAAGACATGATTATGGGAGAATATCTGGGGTATATGTACTACATGGAGAATACAGCAGGTGCCGGAAATCCTGCCATTTTCAATACGTATAGCCTGTTAGAGGATGACAATATGGATCCCATCAGGGAAACCAATAATGCATACCCGCAGTTGGTAGATTTAGACCGAGATGGAGATTTGGATTTGATACTGGGAAAAAGATCGGGAAAAATCAGTTGGTATGAAAATATCGGAAACAGTTCAATTCCTGTATTTTCTTTGGTAACCACTGAATTGGGAGAAGTTGATGTTTCAGAATGGTGGACGGTAGAAGGTCAGTCAATACCACAATTTATCGATATCGATAATGAATATCATTTGATTTTAGGCTCAAAATCAGGTTACCTGCATTATTACGACAATATTGATGGAAACTTAGGCGGAACCTGGAATTTGGTGGATAGTACGTTGGAAGATATCCATATCGGTACTTTTTCTGCACCGGCTTTTTATGACCTTAACGGGGATAACCGTTTAGAAATGGTACTGGGAAACCAGCGAGGAGGAGTGGCTTTGTATAAATCTGCCCCCTTAACAGATGTTGGAATCAATGTGTCTTCAGTAGGCGAGTTGAAGATATACCCCAATCCGGCAACATCTTCTTTCTTTATTGATTTGGGAACAGTGAATTTCAACAGTTTAAGCCAAACGACCATTGAGTTAAGAGATTTAAGTGGCAGATTAATCCATACGTCTCAACCACAACAAAGCTTGATAGAAATGAGTACTGCAGGCTTGTCTAAAGGAACGTATATCGTAAGAGTTGTTAGTGGTGCGGAAGTAAGGGTGCAAAAAATCTTACTCCAGTAGGATGTCAAACAACTCCTGAATTTCGGATTCATAAGTCTTGAAATCTACTTTTCTTAGATCCGGGTCACGGTCAAATTCTTTATCCTTTACTTCCCGTTCTATAAAACTGTTTGCTTCTACACGCATGAGTAAACCATAACGCTCAACATCATAAATAATGGGCATTCCCTGAACATCTTTATAAGCAGAAAACCAAGCACCTTTTTGAACCTCAAGATCTTCGGTGAACCAGGCATCTCCGGGTTGAATACTATCTGTTCCACTTACTTCATACTTATAAGCCAACACGCCAAATAGACTGTCACTTTCATTGGTTTTTGTAACCGTGTAATCCGGTTGTGTGTTTTTCAGTTGCTCAATTTCTTCTTTTGTCAATTCGCAGAAATATTTTTTGTCACCAAAATCCAGACGCATTTCAATGGAGTTATCTTTTTCGTCTGTAATTACCTCAGTTTGAAAAATTTTACCGCGCGAAATGATGGTTTTCATCTTGGTCCCTTTGAAAATAATAGTCATTTCTTTTGGCAATATAGCAGCCATCAGTCCGGTCACTTCCATGTGTGGGTAGGTAATGTCGTAATTCAACTCTCCTTCTGGAATATGATCGGGACCACAAGACGACAAGATTACAATAAGGCTGAATAAAAGAGGAAAAAACTTTCGCATTTAAAACTGAAAATTAATTTGATAATAATTAAGATAACAAATATATCATTTTCTTTAAACGATTCGCCCTTATTTAAAAATCCCTGCTAAAAAATCTTAAATTTGTTCCATTAATAAAGCAAGTATGGCAGAGATTAAAATCATAGAAAATTCCTCAGAACTGGGTGCCGGAACAAGAGGGTCTAGTCTGGGAATTGGTGCATTGAAAGTGGTTGCACACAATAAAGAAAGCGATTTTTTTGGTCGATATGAACGTTTTGAGGTAGATCATGAAAATGAGCAGTTGAATGAAACAACACCTTATGAAAACGCCAAACATATAGATGGTATTACCACCGTCTACAGAAACACAATGGATGTTGTGGCTCACGTCATGAGTGAAGGAGATTTTCCTGTAGTTCTATCAGGTGATCACGCTTGTGCAGGTGGAACTATAGCCGGAATTAAGAAGCAATTCCCTGATCGAAAATTAGGGGTGATCTGGATTGATGCGCATGCAGATTTGCATACACCTTATACTACTCCTTCAGGAAATGTGCATGGCATGCCATTGGCAACGGCTTTGGGGAGCGACAACCTGGATAGTCAAATCAATGTGCCGCATCAGGATGTCGTGGATTACTGGAATGAAATGAAAAACCTGGGAGGCGTTTGCCCAAAGTTAGATCCCAAAAATTTAGTTTTTATTGGAGTAAGAGATACTGAAATTCCTGAGAGATCTTACATGGATAAACATGGTATCAAGAATTATTCGGTAGATGAATTGCGTGAAAGAGGCCTTCAAGAAGTCATTAAAGAGGTAAAAGAAAAATTATCCGATTGTAGTATGGTATACATTTCTTTTGATGTAGATTCAATGGATTGTATTCTTGTTTCAAAAGGAACGGGAACACCTGTAGAAAACGGACTTTCACCGAATGAAGCCAAAGAATTGATGAACACATTTGCGCAATGGGAAAAAGTAAATTGTATAGAAATGGTAGAGATCAATCCCTGTCTGGATGATAAGATCAATAAGATGGCAGAGACCGCTTACGATATACTGGAAAATTTTATCCCCCACATTGAAAACCGATTATAAATGAATTTGGAAACACTGCTGCTTCCTGCCATTCAGGACATCCTGAAAGAACAGTACGGTCAATCCTTCTCAGAAGAGGATATTCAGTTACAAAAAACGAGAAAAGAGTTTAAAGGCGATATTACCCTGGTTGTTTTTCCATTTTTGAAAGTCTCCAGAAAGAACCCTGAACAAACCGGTGAAGAGATTGGAAAGAAATTGCTCGAAGCAATAGATATCATTAAAGGATACAACACCGTAAAGGGTTTTCTAAACCTTGAGGTGAGTGACGCTTACTTATTGGGGGCTTTGCAAGCGCTGGCCAATGGAGCAAAAGCTGAAAAAGAAACATCTCCGACTGATTTATTCATGGTTGAGTTTAGCTCGCCCAACACCAATAAGCCCCTTCATTTGGGTCATTTGAGAAATATATTTTTGGGAGATTCGGTATCTCACATTCTTGAAGAAAAGGGACATAAAGTAGTCAGAACTCAGATTGTAAATGACCGGGGAATTCACATTTGTAAAAGTATGTTGGCCTGGCAAAGGTTTGGTGATGAAGAAACGCCTGAATCTTCAGGTTTAAAAGGCGATAAACTGGTGGGTAAATATTATGTAAAATTTGATAAAGCTTTGCGTTCAGAAACGGATGCATTGTTAAAGAAATGGGAAGCGGATGATTTTGGGGAATTGAATCATAAAGTGATATTAGAGTATCAAAAATTGAAAGATGTCGCTGCTGAAAAGGAAGATGAAAAAGCAAAAAAAGCAATAGAAGGAAAAATCAGAGAGTTGGTCAATAACCATACGCAGATCATGACCGAGGTGAAAGATATGCTGAAAAAATGGGAAGAAAAAGATCCTCAGATATATCAACTCTGGAAAAAGATGAATGCATGGGTATATCAAGGGTTTGATGAGACATATCAAGCCATGCAAGTGAAGTTTGATAAACTCTATTTTGAATCAGATACCTATATCACCGGCAAAGAATTAGTGGAGAAGGGGCTGGAGACCTCTATTTTCTTTAAAAAAGATGATGGATCGGTATGGATAGACCTGACACCTGAAGGTTTGGATGAAAAACTGGTGTTGCGTGGAGATGGAACAGCAGTCTATATGACGCAGGACATAGGAACGGCTTACCAACGGTTTATGGATTATCCGGAGCTGAATGGTGTTGTCTACACGGTAGGTAATGAACAAGACTATCATTTTAAGGTGCTTTTTCTCATCCTTCAAAAATTAGGCTTCAACTGGGCCAGGAATTGTTTTCATCTTTCTTATGGGATGGTGGATTTGCCTTCTGGGAAAATGAAATCACGGGAAGGTACCGTGGTAGATGCCGACGATCTAATAGCAGAAGTAGTGGCAAAAGCCAAAGAAATGACGCAAGAACGCGGGCATATAGAAGGAATGAGCGAAGCTGAAAAAAATCGGCTGTATCAGATGATCGGGCTTGGTGGATTAAAGTATTATCTCTTAAAAGTAGATCCCAAAAAGAGAATGTTGTTTGATCCGCAAGAATCTGTTGATCTCAACGGAAATACCGGACCTTTTATTCAATATACGCACGCGAGAATCTCTTCTTTATTAGCTAAAGCAGATGAATTAAAGCCGGTAGATCTACAGGTAGATTTACATGAAACTGAACGGGAGTTGATCAAATTACTTACTGAATATCCTGAGACAATTAACCTTGCTGCAGAACAATACTCACCGGCATTGCTGGCAAATTATACCTATGATTTGGTGAAAATGTATAATTCCTTTTATCAAAGTGTGAGTATTTTCAAAGAAGATAATCCAGCAAAAGTCAATATGCGACTGTTGTTAAGCCGGGAAGTGGGTAAAGTTATTAAATCCTCTATGGGGTTAATGGGAATAGAAGTTCCGGATAGAATGTAATCTACTGCTTTGTACCTGAATAGTTAAAAATATTACCGTTTTTGTGATATTCAAACGATAACTCTTTTAAGTCTCCCTCATATAAAAAAGCAACTACCTCATTGTCCGTAGCAACAGGTTTTACATTCAGTCCTTTTTGAGTAACCAGTACTTTAAATGAAGGGAAAATGTCTCCGCTTACACTTACTTCGTTTTTAGAAAGGGCTGAAACGGCGACCGTATAATTTGTGATAAGTGTATCATTACCATCATAAGTCCCGCTCATCACTCCTGTATAATTTCCGGAAATGTCTTCTGCCGGCTCATCTTTTTCGCAAGAAGTGCATACAAAACAGCCAAGAGCCACAAGAAAAGAGAGTAATACTATTTTTTTCATCAGTAACGGTTTAGATCAAAAGTAGAAAAAATACTGATAGAATAGAATTATTTTTTTGATTGACTTCAACAAGGCAAAGTAATAGTAGTTTGAATTATAGTTGCCAGAAAAAATTATAATCAACTTACAATTTCTATTTTTGACTAACTATGAAGACGATTGTTGAATATGTACATGAAATTTTCCCTGAATTTTCAGAAGAGTTGAAATCAGAGATGATCCGTTTTGGAAAATTAAAACGCCTGGAAGCCGGAGAAGAGCTCATGTCCATTGGGGGAGAATTTAAAGTGATTCCCTTAATTGTAGAAGGAGCGATTAAAGTGTTAAGAGAAGATGAAAAGGGGAATGAACTCTTTCTCTATTACTTGTACCCCGGTCAAACTTGCGCATTGTCACTGAATTGCTTCATGATGTCTAAACCCAGTGAAGTTTATGCCAGCGCTGAAGAAGAAACTACTTTAATTGCATTAGAAGCTGAGAAGGTAAGTCAATGGATGACCGCCTATCCCGACTGGCGAAATTTTGTAATGGGTACTTTTCAAATGCGATTTCACGAATTGTTACACACCATAGATGGCATTGCATTTAAAAAACTGGATCAACGCCTGATGAACTATTTACAGGAAAAAGCAGCTGTGCGTGAGGGAAATATCATTCGGACAACCCATCAGGACATTGCTTATGAGTTGAATTCTACCCGTGAAGTGATTTCACGATTATTGAAAATCCTGGAAAAGCAGGGAAAAATTGAAATGGGAAGAAATAAAATCACCCTTATGTGACTGAAATCACAAATGTTTCTATCAATCTCCCCGATATTTGTCTTCGGTAATCGACAAAAGATGAAAAAAGGGACAAAGCTATATAGTATATTGAATAATAAATGCCCCAAATGTCATAAAGGACGTTTTTTCGATAGTAGTAATCCGTATCAGTTATCAAAAATGGCAAGCATGCCTGAAAAATGCACTGAATGTGGGCAGAAATATGAGCCTGAAACGGGGTTTTATTTCGGGGCTATGTATGTAAGTTATGCTTTAGGTGTTGCCGTTTTTGTAAGCATTTGGATAGCTACAACTGTTCTGGTTCCGGACGTTAGTGCTTTAGTACTCATTGCTTTGATAGTAGGTGCTCTAATACTGTTGTTTCCGCTTTCATTTCGATTAGGGCGATTAGTATGGGCCAATCTTTTTATCAAGTATGATCCTGAATTGGCTAAAGAGAAAGAAGATGAATAAATTAAAAATTAAAAAGTATGGGAATTTTAAGTAGTATATTAGGAAGAGGAAGCAATGCTGCCGCACAAGAATTAATTCAAAAGGGAGCGGTTATTATTGATGTAAGAACAGCGGGAGAATTTCAAGGAGGACATGTAGCAGGTTCTAAAAACATACCCTTGCAAGAAATTAAAAAAAGAGAAAAAGAGATCATGAAAATAGGAAAACCGCTTGTTTTTTGTTGTGCCTCAGGAGCACGAAGCGGTCAGGCAACTTCTTATTTTAAAAGTAAAGGACTGGAATGTGAGAATGGCGGAGGATGGTCACAAGTCAATGCTATGGTTTAGTGTCATCATTCTGATTTTGAGTTAAGCCGGTAGTAATAACTATCGGTTTTTTTGTAACTTTTTAAGCGAGTAGGTTGTTTAACGTTAAAGCACCAAACTTGACTTTTTTAGCAATCACCACACTAGCCCTCATTCCAAGGCTTCAGAAATGTAAAACCAAGTAGCTAACTTTGCTCAGGCAACAGCAAAGAATTGCAATGATGAAATAGTCAAATATCATAGCAGTCAAGTTGTCAGTGATAAAAAAAAGAGTTAGATGGAAGAGTCGTAGTTCCATAGATGTCTGGAATAATTTCTCTGTGCTCTGCGGTTAATTCTGGCCTAAAAAAACCGCAAAGGCTGATTGCATCAGCTTCGCAGAGCAGACGCAGAGTTTTTAGGATAATTTCTATATGTTCTATGTACCTATGTGGTTCTGTTTCTTTTTATTTACCACAAAGAATCATAGTTCACATAGATTTTACGGGCTTTCTATGTGCGCTATATGCCTATGTGGTTCTTTACTTCGCCACCACCGTCAAATATCACAGCAGCGGAGTTATCAGTGAAAAAAAAAAGAGTTAGAAATTATTCATGAATTTTCTATTTCAAAGCCAAACTGTCTGCTTCCCAAATCTATTGACATTTTGACTTTTTCCCAAAAAAAAATGGGACAGGCAATAACGAAAACCCATGAATAATCCGACTTAACGCTTCACAGCAAACAAATCCCCAATTTTCATTTCACCGCTTGCTTCTTTTTCAAAAGGCAGATAAAAAACAGGGAGCACTTCAGATTCATGTGTAATGTCTATGGCTATGCAATCTTTCTTTTTTTCATCTGGCACTTCAATACTGACTTCATAAGTAAGTGCATAACCACACATCCGTTTTCCGGTCATTTCAACTTCACAGTATTTTTTGAGGGTATCCATAACCTGGCTAATGGTGGGCATATTTTTATTGTCTACCTCCATTTCCAGCGGATGCACATTCCCAATTGTATCTATGTACCCGCCAAAAGGATAGGCCTCTCCTGTTTCTTCGAGTAATTCTTTGGCATATTCAATACAATGCTCCAGTAATTTTTGATTTTCTTCTTTCAAATTCATGATAGTGATGTTAGTTTCTTTTTGAGGACAAACATTTCGTCTCTCAATCTCGCCGCTTCGATAAAATCGAGTTGTTTAGCGGCAGATTCCATATCCTTTTGTATTTTTTTGATCGTTTTTTCAATTTGATCTTTACTCATATATTCGATTACCGGATTTGCTGCCATGGCCCACTCCGTTTCCGTTTTGTATTCACTCTCCTTTTTCTGCCCTGCGACTTTTGTGGACAGCATAATGCTCTCTTTTGATTTGTAAATTGCTTGTGGGCTTAAGCCATGTTCGGTATTGTACGCTTCCTGTATGCTACGCCGGCGATTGGTTTCATCTATGGTTTTACGCATAGAGTTGGTGATCTTATCGGCATACATAATGACCCGTCCATTCACATTCCTGGCCGCTCTTCCCACAGTTTGTACGAGTGAACGTTCAGATCGCAAAAAACCTTCTTTATCGGCATCTATAATAGCTACTAAAGAAACCTCCGGCAAGTCCAAGCCTTCTCTTAGTAAGTTGACACCGATCAATACATCAAAATCTCCCAATCGCAACTGCCGCAGAATTTCTACCCGTTCCAGCGTGTCCACGTCCGAGTGAATGTAACGACAAGGAATCGCTAATTTATCCAAATATTTTTGCAATTCTTCTGCCATTCTTTTTGTGAGGGTGGTTACCAACACCCGCTCATCCAATTCTTTTCGCAAGTGTATTTCTTCAATCAAATCATCAATTTGATTCTTGCTGGGACGCACCTCGATCAAGGGATCCAAAAGTCCGGTTGGTCGAATTATCTGTTCCACAAAAATCCCTTCAGATTGTTCCAGTTCATAATCTGCCGGGGTAGCACTGACAAAAAGGGTTTGCCCGATTATCGCTTCAAATTCCTCAAATTTCAATGGTCGATTGTCCATGGCTGCAGGTAAACGAAATCCAAACTCTACCAAATTTTGTTTTCTGGATCGATCTCCCCCGTACATGGCCCGTACTTGCGGTAAGGTAACATGACTTTCGTCTATCATCATTAAAAAATCATCCGGAAAATAATCAATTAAGCAGAAAGGCCGGGAACCCGGAGGCCGACCATCAAAATAACGGGAGTAATTTTCTATCCCCGAACAATATCCTAATTCACGGATCATTTCTAAGTCATAATTTACGCGGTCTTCAATCCGTTTGGCTTCCAAATATTTACCCTGATCTTTCAGAAAATTCAGATGTTTCCCTAAATCTAACTCAATTTCACCGATAGCCTGGTTGATTGTGGACTGACTCGTTACGAATATGTTTGCGGGGAAGATGTTGATGTCTTCATAATTGTCGATTTTACTATTGTTTAACGGATCAAACGTATAAATTTCTTCAATTTCATCTCCCCAAAAAATTACACGCAGTGCGTAATCAACGTAAGCCAGATAAACATCAACGGTGTCTCCCTTGACCCTGAAATTTCCCCTTTCGGGCGCCGTATCATTGCGGGAATACAAATTCTCCACTAATTTGAGTAAAAATTTATTGCGGGCGATTTGCATTCCCTTCTCAATATGAATGATACTTTCTTCAAATTCCTTTGGATTTCCAATTCCGTAAATACAGGATACAGAAGCAACAATGATGACGTCCCTGCGTCCTGATAGAAGAGAAGAAGTAGCCGACAGCCGTAATTTCTCAATCTCATCATTGATCGCCATGTCCTTCTCAATAAATGTGTCCGTTACCGGTAAATAGGCTTCCGGTTGATAGTAATCGTAATAGGAAACAAAATATTCTACGGCATTCTCAGGAAAAAACTGCTTGAATTCACCGTACAGTTGTGCTGCCAGGGTTTTATTGTGTGAAAGAATCAGGGTAGGGCGATTCAACTGTTCGATCACATTGGCCATGGTAAATGTTTTTCCGCTACCGGTGACGCCTAACAAAGTTTGAAAACGAACATCTGCTTTATATCCCTCCACCAATTGACGGATAGCTTCAGGTTGATCGCCTGTTGGTTGATATTCTGATATGAGTTTAAAATCCATTAATCGTATCTCTCTTTAAAAGTTGTAACTGATTGATTCAATTCATCTTCAACTCCAAGGAGTTTTAGAATTTTAAGTACAACCGCTTCTACTACTGTGTCTGGGCAAGAAGCTCCTGAAATGATTGCAATTCTTGACTTTTCCAATAACTCCTTGTTTAACACCGTTTCACTTTCAGTTTTATGATGAATATCAAAATACTCTATTTTTCCTTTTTTGTCAATAGCCTGATCTCTTTGAATGAAATAGGTAGGGCAATGTTGCTCCAGCATCTCTACCAGATGTGATGTATTTGAACTGTTTTTTCCTCCTACAACAAAAGCTAAATCAGGATTGTTATCAATAAGCGCTTTTACGGCAGTTTGATTGTCATTTGTGGCATAGCAGAGTGTATCACCGGTGTCAGCAAAGCTGTTTTGACCGTGTTTTTGAATCATTTGATCTTTCAGATAATCAGCAATTGCTTTTGTTTCATCTGCCAACATGGTAGTTTGGTTAACTACAGCAATTTTCCTGAAATCTTCTCTAAAATTGAATCCTTCAGAAGCTTTCCACTTAAAAAACACCTTCCAATCCCGGTCATCTGCCCTTGGATTCATGAAATCCTTTAACATTTGAGCTTCACGTATATTGGAAACTACAACTGTTTTGCCTATTTGAGATATTCTTGAAAATGTGGCCCGGGTTTCTTCATGGTGAAAGTCTCCATGAATGATGATGGTATATCCGTCTTTTGCGAGTTGATCACCCCTGTTCCATACTTTTTCAACAAAAGGGCAGGTGGTATCATAAGTGATTAATTCCGAACCTATTTGTTTTAGTTTATCCATTACAGAAAGGGAAGTTCCAAACGCTGGAATTATGACAATATCATTTTTACTGATGTCAGACCAGGGTGTTATTTGTTTTCCATTGGTTTCCTGAATAAGTTGAACACCTTTTGACTGTAAATCTGTATTTACAAAAGGGTTATGAATAATTTCCGAAATTAAATAAATCCTTTTATCGGGATGATCTGCCAGTATTTTGTAAACAATTTCTATTGCATTTTTTACTCCGAAACAAAATCCAAAATGTCTGGGAATTAAGATGTCGCATTTTGAAAAGTTTAAGATTGACGGAGAGAAATCTTTCTTTAAATGATCTTTTTTCTGCCGCACTTTATGGATAGTGTCAACAAATTCAGACTGATATTGATACGGTATATCAAAAGATCGCATAGATTAAGGACTGAGTTCTAAAAGATAGTCTAATAAGGTATAGTTGATCATGTCCCCTGAAAAATGCATTTCTGTTTCTCCATCCGGACTGATTACAAAAACTGAAGGAAAAGTGGTGCCGGAAAATTGCATAAATTGTTCTTTTTCCGAAACAAGGTAACTATTAAAATCCTCTCCATTATTTTCTTTTAAAAAGCGGTCAGTATCTTCTCTATTTCCCGAAAAAAAGGTGTGAACAGTTATTTGTTGTCCGGCTTTTTTATTGATGGCGAGTTTACGACAGGCAGCTTTGCAATGCGGACAGCCGGTAGTAAAAAAAGCAGCAACGATTCGCTCCTCATTAAAGGTGAATTCGCCATTTGTAGCTGTGGATAGGCTATCCATCTCTGCGATCTTTAAATCATCATCAAACATGCCGTAATCTACATCATAAATAGGGGAGATAAAGGAAATACCGAAAGCGGGTAACAAGGCAATTAAAAAAACATAAACGAATCGGATTTTTTTGGTTTTTTCAAAAAGGCTGAAGGCTAAAAAGAGCGCAATGGTAAAACTAATAATTACGAGCAAACGCACATAAACAGATCCAAATACCCATCCCGATTTCAGGTGAACCACTAAAAAGCTCAAAATTTCTTCAAAAAAAACAGAAATAACAAAGGTTAGGGTAAGAAATACCAAAGCGAAAATAATTCTCATCAAATTGGATAAATGGTTCAAACAAAATTAAACAAAAAAAGGAGCCTTTTGGCTCCTTTAAAATTTTAAATTGATCTTTCTTCAGTTATATCTTCTTGTACTCTGCTGTAGATGTTGAACCAAAGAAAGTTGTAGTAAGAACTAATTTATCACTTGTCAACTCATCAATTGTACTTGAGATTGAAAATGTTCCAAAATTAGGATCTTCAACCTGATAAGTTAAAGTAGTACCATCTCCCGTAACTTTGTAATCCCAGGTATCAGAATTACCGTCACTGTCTGTGTAAGTAGCAGGACACCACTCTTCTTTTTTCAATTTACAGTTTGTAAATGTTACCTGGCCTTTTGATGAATCAGGAACTGTTTGCCCGTCAAATGAAACTTCTTCCCATGTTCCGTCTAACTTTTTTACTGCTCTTTGATCTTTACTACACGAAACTACAGCAACTGCTAAAATTAACGTCGCTACATAAAATAACTTTTTCATTTTTTAACTGGTTTTAAATTATTAATAGCGGTAAATATAAAATTAAATTTTGAATAAAATGAATAGTGTGCAATAAATATGAAAATTATAACACCTGACAGAGAAGGGTTTAAATCCCAATTGCGAGTGCTTTTTCATCAATATTGAACTGAGGATGATGAACGGTCTAAACTAATAATTTATTTTTAAAATTGATCGCATGATCACAAAAAAAAAGGAACCAAAAGGTTCCTTTTTAATGATATTATCCCGTTTTACCTACTGTAATTCACAATCTTGATAGTTATCTGTACCAAAAGAGTAATCGTAAGAATTACACTTTGTTTCGGCTTCATCCTTCTTCATGTCGGTAAAAGTAGTATCAGCACCGGTATAAGATACTCCGCCAAAAGCGCCGTCACAAGAACATACCCAATCTTTTTTACAGGAAGTCATAGCGGCTAAACCACCTAAAACGAGAGTTGCTAGCATTATTTTTTTCATTGTCTGTTAAATTTTGATGAATATTGTTTTGAAGGTAATAAAAGAAGTCGAATTGTCAAAAAAAAATCAGAAACTAATCTAAATTGCTGATTTTCCCTGATTTTTGAGCATAAAAAAAGGGAGCATAATAACTCCCTTTATACAGTTTTACAAACTAAATTATTTCTTTTTGTACTCAGTAGTCCAAGTATCAAAGAAAGTAGTAGTGATTACCAACTTTTCTTTTGTCAACTCATCAATTGTACTTATAAGCTCAAAGCTTCCAAAGTTTGGATCCTCATATTTCATGCTTAAAGTGGTTCCTTTTCCTGAAACTTTATAAGTGTAGTCTTCTTTGTCTCCGTCACTATATGTATAAGTGGCGTTACAATAGGTGTCATTTTTCAATTTACAACTTTCAAAAGTTAGGGTACCTTTTGAAGAGTCAGGAACAGCAGTGCCGTCAATAGAAACTTCTTCCCATGAACCATCTAATTTTTTTACTGCTTGTTGATCTTTGTTACAAGAAATCACTGCAACTCCCAACGCAATAGTTGCTAATAAGAATAACTTTTTCATTTTAGTGTTTTTTAAATTTTGCGTAAATATAAAACTATTTTTAGTACAATGTGCGATTAAAAAATGTAAAACAAGGATTGACTTTAAGTCAATATCTGACACAAAAGCGTCTGAATTCCAGTAGTCATGGCTTTTTCATCAATATTGAATTGAGGATGATGAACGGGGTGGATGATTCCTTTTGTTTCATTGCGCACTCCAATACGGATGAAAGTGGCGGGAACCTCTAGTGAGTAATAAGCAAAATCTTCACCTGTAAGTCGTATGGGCAAATCAATGACATTATTTTCCCCCAATTGAAGAATTGCTTTGTTTTTTGCTTTTTCGGTCAGTTCGGGGTCATTTTCCAGATAGGGATAGCCTTTTCTGATTTCTAATTCAACAGTGCCTTCCATGGCCTCAACTATTCCTTTACATTGCTGTTCAATCAAACGGTGAGCTTGGATTCTCCACTCTTCATTCATGGTTCTGAAGGTGCCTTGTATTTCTACTTTTGAGGGAATGATATTGGTAGCTCCCAAGCCTTCAATTCTGCCAAAAGACAGTACAGATGGAATTTGAGGTGGGCACTTTCGGCTAACAATTTGTTGCAGACCGGTAATGAGTTGGGCACTGATGGCAATGGGATCAATATTTTGATGGGGCATAGCTGCATGCCCCCCTTTTCCTTTTACCGTGAGATAAATTTCATCACAAGAAGCCATATACATTCCGGATTTAAAGCCGACTTTGCCCACTTCCAGTTCGGGAAAAACATGCAGGGCGTAAATCTCGTCTACTTTGGGGTTATTTAATACCCCTGCCTTGATCATCAGGTTGGCGCCTCCGGGTAATTTTTCTTCAGCCGGTTGAAAGATCAGTTTTATCGTACAACTCAATTGCTCTTTGTTTTCCTGAAGAATTTTAGCTGTAGCCAGTAATATCGCCGTATGCACATCATGTCCACAGGCGTGCATGACGCCTTTATTCTGTGACTTGTAGGGCACATCATTTTCTTCTTCAATGGGTAAGGCGTCCATATCGGCTCGCAAAGCAATGCACTTTTCAGCCTTTGATGGCGGTTCGATTAAGGCAACAATTCCGGTTTCTACATATCCCGCACGATAAGAAATGCCCCATTCATCCAATTTAGATTGAATAAATGCAGATGTATTTACTTCCTGAAAAGACAATTCAGGATGCTGATGGATGTGCCGGCGAATGGCTATGGCCTCATCTAGAATCTGAGTCGATTGTTGTTGTATGAGTTGTTTCATTTTTACCAAATTCATTTTTATAGCCAGAATAGATCATTTTAACGGAAATGTACAACATGAGTACGCCAAAGATCAGTTTGACAAGATCCGGGGACAGTTTTAGGGCGATTTTTGAACCAAAATATCCGCCAATAACAAAGGCAATGGCTATGATGGTGCCAAATTGCCAGTTCATTTCTCCGGCTTTCCAATAGTTCATGACAGCCAAAATACCAATTGGAGGAAGCATCAGTAATAAGCTGGTACCTTGTGCTCCGTGTTGATTCATGCCCAATAAATAGATCAAAGCGGGAACAATAATTATACCTCCACCTATACCCACAAATCCACTCATGATTCCTGCCGATAATCCAATCGCTAAGAGTAATAAAATAGTCTGAATGGTCATATATCTTTTGTTAATGACAAATATGGCAAAGGTTTTTGAATTTCAAAATCCTCCACACCCCAGGCGGCATCTAACCGAATGAAGTAGCCCCATATTTTAGTTCGTACACCCAAGCCAAAACCACCTATAATGGGTTCTCGTAAATTTTCAATATTAATGGTTACCGGCTTATCTTCTATGATTTGTGTGTTGAAATAATTGTCCGGATGAAAAGGATGTGGCCCCGTCCAAGCAACACCCACATCTCCAAAAGCAACCAATTGAAAATGTTTGACCAAATCACTTTTGATGGGGTAGGTAGAGAAAAATGTAAAAACGGGCAATCGTAATTCTGTATTGAAGAGTGCAAAACTGTTTCCGTTTCGCTTGTTTTGAATAAATCCCCGCATAGGTGTGGCAATGGTTTGAAAACCAAAATTCTGGGAAGGATCTACCTGTATATCTTGGTCAAAGTCGGGGTCTCTTCTCAGTACCCAATTGTCAACGCCTCCCAAATAATAAAGTAAACGCCGACTTCCTAAAGAGGTCGCTCCGGCTATGCGATTTACCCATATAAAATTGCGTTTAATGCGGGTGTAATGACGTAAATCAACCCCAAAATTAAAGGTAGGATGATAATCTCCCCCTAATTCTTGTAAATATTCAGCAAATAGTTTACCACGGAAACCTCTACGTATATTGAGTTCCATAGGAATAGTGTTGTCAAATACTAACTCTGTTTTTAATCCGGAATTGTAGCCTACCTGATTGTCTTTCACCAGTGAGTTATCGCTAAATGGAATGAAAATTTGCTTATCCTTTCTCACATTTACAGTGGTTCTCAAGCTTAATACTTCAGAAAAAGGAAAGCTGAAGCGATAGCGGATATCATGTGTCAACCATTTGAATAATCCCTGAATATTTACAGTTTTCTGACGGTAAAAGATCAAGCGGTGATCCACACGATCTCTTAAATGTTCTACCATCAATAGAAATTCGCCTCCTGAATTCAGTGCCATGGGAATGCGCACGCCACCTAGAATTTTATAGTCATCAAACAAATCACTACCTCCTATTTTTAGCAACATATTCATGCCGGGATTGAAATAAACTGATCCTGGGCCGGAGTATGGCTGATAGTTGGGGAATAAAAAATTGTTATCAAACTGTGAGAGGACAAAATCTTTGGAAAAATTAGGATCATAAATAGTAAATCTGGAAGCTTGCCATTTTTGTTCTTTTACGATCAAGCTGTCATCATTCAGTGTGTCTACTGTAGAGGAAGAATTTTCTGCACCGATTAACACCACTTCTTTCTGATACTTATGTCCCGCCGTATAAATCGTATCATTTTCACTGATGCTCAGCGTTTCCTTTTTATTCAATTTTTTGCGCCTTGCATTTTGCTTTTGTCGGTAAGTAGTGGTCCACAGTGTTCCTATATCGTCTGTAGTGACTTTATTCTGAATGATTTTGTGGGTGCTGTTTTGAAAAACCATATATACCGACTCATTATTTCTATTGACATCATGTTCTTTTATAGAGGTCACAAAATTGGTTAGCGGGACTGTCTGTATGGTGTAAGAGTAGTGTGTGCTGGTGTCGATAAATGCAATTGCGCTGTCTTTTTTAGCAATAAAGCGGTTGTATAAGCCATTTTTGTCACTGAGATAAACGTATTGTCCTTTTGTAAGCTCATAGGGCTCAGTCTCATTGGTGTGTTCTGTGTTGGTGACTCGTTCCAGGTATTTGTAATTCCGATCAATATCTTTCAGGTCAAAGATGAAGAGGTCATTATTTCGATCTACAAAATCAATATCCGGTTTTTTAAAAATTGTATCAGAAGGACGATTAGAAGCAAATATTATACGTTGATCATTATCGACAAACTGTGGGTTCAAATCATCATAGATGTCATCTGTAATCTGTTCAATATTTTGCGATTGAATGTTATAAATATAGAGATCCGTTTGTCCCTTAATTACACCTGAAAAAACCATTCGATCACCATTGGTAGCGTATCCAAAATCCAGCACTTTATCCATTTTCATAGTTTTATCTACCAGTGATTGATCGCTAAAAGTGTAGATAAACATCTTTAATTCGCCTTTTACCTCAGCAAAAAAAGTCAGTGCATCTCCTGAAGGATGCCAGGTAATTACAGGAAAAGAATAATCCTGAATACGCTCTAACTTTGTTCCACCGGCATAGACCTTGGTTACTTTTCCGGATAAGGTATCCAGTACTTTTACCCGGTAACGACCCAGTTTATTTTCTACATAAGCCAATTTTGTACCGTCCGGACTAATTTTAGCCGAGTAATAGACGGATTCTCGTTTATGTTTAAAAGAAATAGCCTGTCCCTTAGGTTCGTTTTGTGATTCGTACTCATCAATATACCGGCTGCGATAGAAAGAAATATAACTTCGGGTCAGACGACTAAAGTCCATCCCTAGCAAGGAATGAAATCCCCGCTCTACATTTTTTGTGACTCTTGTGATGTAAATAATATTGGGAATAACCGTATTGCCATGGGTTTCTGCTATATAATTCCAAATAGCAATACCGGCATACGTTTTTTCTTCTTCCGTGAGATCGTTAAATTTATCAATTTTCCCGGTGAGAATCAGGTCTTTTACCCGGCTTTCAATATCTGCATCCCATTCACGTACAAAATATTCAATCAAACCTCGCTCCAGCCAATCGGGAATTCCTGAATTTACTGAAGATTTGAGTTGGTCTTTCCAATCCCCCCCAAAGAACATGTGTTTTAGCAATACCTGATACACCGCCCCTTTGATGTTCTCATTAAACGATTGGTGATCGCCTTCATAGTACATAAATATTTTAGACCCCACAATGCGTTCAGATCCACCTACCATACTATATTCTTCATTGTTGACGCCCAGGTTACTTTGCCTGAACTTCTGCTGACTTTCATAGACGATTACGTCTAGTTTTTCAGGGAAGTTATAATCCAATTTTTCTTCAGCCTCATTGAGGTAGTGATGCATAGTGCGTGCCGTGTAGATGGCTACATTTTCATTAATTCCGCTGTAATAAATCCGAAAACGCTTGTAAGCATGAAATTTCCAGCTAAATCCATTATACTGAACCCTGTTTTTACCAAATTCCTGATAGGATCCCTGGTAAAACTGGGCTGATGCTGTATTTGATAACAGCAAGATAAGCGTTAAAACGGAAGTGTTTCGCAGAAATGTATGCATAACTATAAGCCATAAAGATATAAATATCCGCACGGAAAAACTACATTTGTAACGGAATAACAAGGCATTTATGATGAAGGTTCACAAATTAACATTTAATCCTTTTCAAGAGAACACCTATATCATTTCAGATGACAGCCGTGAATGTGTCATTATTGATCCGGGGTGTTACAGTCGGGAAGAGCAGCAGATACTCAAAGATTATGTAGATCAGCATCAATTGAAACCGGTGCGTTTACTCAATACGCATTGTCATATTGACCATGTGCTGGGAAATTACTTTGTAGCAAAAGAGTGGGGATTGGAGTTAGGTATGCACAAAGCAGATTTACCAACTTTGGAGGCTATTCCGACTTATTCAGCTATATATGGTTTTGAAGGATATCAGCAATCACCCGATCCTGCATATTTTATTGAGGAAGGAGATGAAATTACATTTGGAAATTCAAAACTAGAGGTCATTTTTGCTCCGGGTCATGCTCCGGGTCATATCGTCTTTTACTCTATTGATGACGATTTTGTGATCAATGGGGATGTTCTTTTCCAGGGATCTTTTGGAAGGGTTGATTTACCGGGAGGAGATTTCAATACGCTTAAAAAATCAATTCTGGAGAAAATGTTCAACTTACCGGAGACCATGAAAGTGTATACCGGTCATGGAGGAGAAACAACAATCGGCCAGGAAAAAGCGACGAACCCTATTCGCCAGATGAAAATGTAAGAGATAATAGCTTTGATGCTTGAGGAAAAGATCAAGGGACAAAAAAAAACTTCAACATTCGACATTCGTTAATCGATATTCGATATTCAAAAAAAATGAATGACGAACAATGAATGACGAACACCGAATAACGAAGTAAAAAAAAACTTCAACATTCGACATTCGTTAATCGATATTCGATATTCAAAAAAA
>JBBDID010000026.1:84631-126263 GCA_040880585.1 Crocinitomicaceae bacterium
AATGAATAACGAACAATGAATGGCGAACACCGAATCACGAATTAAAAAAAACTTCAACATTCGACATTCGTTAATCGAGATTCGATATTCAAAAAAATAAGGAACTTCAAAACTTGCATCAGCGCAGAAGTCAAGAATTTGAGTAGAAAACAGTTATTCAACAACAACTGCTCTGTGCGGCTTTAGTGCATCACGTATTATGAGAACATCTTTTTCATGCACGGTAAGACATGCCATGTGGTGTTGATCAGCAGCGGAATAAACTGCTGTGCGAATCAATTCTAATGCTTCGCGTTCCATGAATTGTTCCAAATGCTTGATGTGATGCGCTGCAGTACCTTTTGAATCTTCTCCATGAAAATCCCAGATCAAACGAATTTTTTTCATTGAATAATGATTTTTTTCCGAACAATTTGATCTTCAAATATCAGAGAGAGAATGTAGCTGCCACTTTTATATTGATCCATAGAAATACCGCCATTTTTGACAATTTCTTCCGGATTCAATTGATCAATGAGCTGTCCTGAAATGGAAGTAAGTTGAAGCTGTTGCAGATCAAGTGTTGACAAACCTGAAATATAGAGCATATCTTCTGTAACAGGAACAGGGTAGACAACAATGGCAACTTTAGAAACGCTGGAAATACTGACTACTTCCCATGTCTCTTCTGCTAATGGACCGCCCCATATTTTTGTTGCAATTGCGGGATTATCGATAAAGGGATTGCGATTCCCCTGTGCGTTTTGAATCGCATCATTTCGATCTTTTTCAAATTGTGAAACCGCATCATCTGCATTCCAGTCCAAAAACAAATCAACCATATTGGGATCAATGGAATTGATCGTTCCTGTTCCAACAGCAGAAGGCAAGCACTGACTTTCATACCGCAAATACATATACATTATGATTCGTGCGCAATCTCCTCTAAACTCATCTCCGGGATACCAATCGCCGCTAATATCTCCCGGATTTCCTGTTCCGGAAATAAATTTTTTATTTCCGCGGTTATTGTTTTGCTGCGTATCACTGGCACGCAGATTATGTGCATCCGCACCGGGTCCACTGGTTCCTAGATCAGGATTTGCCAATGATTTCGGAAAAACATGCTCCCGATTCCATTCTCCCACATTGCCTCCGTTTAAGTCTTTGTTTCGGGTACGATCTGTTACCGGGTCTCCGTCTGTGTCATTGTATCCGTAAACCAGTAAAACATGGGTGCTACTTCCTGTTTCCAGATCTGAAATTTTCAAGACATTCCAGCAATCATCATAGGTAATTTGATTATGTGTGCTGCTAATAAGACTGGTTAATTGCGTTTTTACACTGCTACCGGATTGACTAAAATCAATTGAACTGTAATACGGCGGAACCTGTGCTGTGAGAAAGAATGAAAACCAAAGAAAAAAAAGTGTAAGTCTATTTTTCATGCTGCATTAACCTTTTATCAGAAAACGCAAAATACGTCATATCGTTGGATTATGCGCAAAAGATTATACGAATGATATGATTTTTACGACCAAAAAGAGATGTATCAATCAAACGACTGATTCGCATGAGAAGCCATTTCAATCATTCTTTCATACTCTTCTGGAGTGATATCAGAGTGAAAGAAGTGAATAGGATTGATTTTCTGGCCGTTTTGTTCCACCTCATAGTGTAAGTGGGGGGCAGTAGATTTACCGGTGCTTCCTACCAATCCAATAACCTGACCTCTTACCACCTTGTCGCCGGGTTGGCATTTGAATTCGCTCAAGTGAGCATAGCGACTTCGGTAACCAAATCCATGATCAATGATAATAGATTGACCATATCCCCATCTTTTCACCTGACACTCTACTACTGTTCCGTTACCCGTGGCATAAACCGGTGTACCGGTATCTGCTGTAAAATCAAGGCCGGAGTGCATTTTTTTTGTCTTATAAATGGGGTCAATCCGGAATCCAAAACCTGAAGCGATTCGGGTTAAATCAATATTAGAAACAGGTTGAATGGCAGGAATGGAAGCCAACATATCTTCTTTTTCAGTAGCCAGATTGATCACTTCATCAAACGATAATGATTGCGCATACAATGCCTTTTCTAATTGACGGATCATTTGAGTGTTTTCTATCACCTTTTTTGAAGATTCATGTCCCAGTAAATCTGAAAATTCATCAACTCCACCGGTTCCCATTTGCCGCATTTCATCAGGAAAAGGTTCAGCGTTAAAAATAACGCGATAGATTTCATTGTCTCGTTCTGAAATATCGTCAAGAACATTCAATGCCAGGGCAACTTCAGAATTCATATTATCCAATTGCTGATTGAGAAATAGATTCTCTTTTTCCAGCTGTGCCTCATAAGGAGACTTAAACATGCCTGCAAACATCAGGTAGAAAACAAAACCTAAAACAGCAGAGGGAGCAACAAATAGCGTGATTTTAAACAATAACTCACGCCAGGTGATTTCTACCTTCTCATAAGAAAGTGTTTCCGAATTATATCTAAATTTTGCTTTTTTCATAAGCTGTTCAGTTGGTGCTGCCACCAAAAACTGTATTTTGACAGCGCAAATTTACGCATAAAAGATAACTTTGCAATTCTATTAACAATCGTTAACAAAAGAATTGAATGAAAATCAGCGATATACGCAAGGTTTACTTGAGCTATTTTGAATCTAAAAACCATAAAATAGTTGATTCTGCCCCCATGGTGATCAAGAATGACCCTACATTAATGTTCACCAATGCCGGAATGAATCAGTTTAAGGATTATTTCCTTGGATATAACGAAGCAAGTGAAAAACGTGTCACCAATACACAAAAATGTTTGCGTGTTTCAGGTAAACACAATGATTTAGAGGAAGTAGGTGTAGATACTTACCATCACACCATGTTTGAAATGTTGGGAAATTGGTCATTTGGTGACTATTTTAAAGAAGAAGCCATAAAATGGGCGTGGGAACTGTTGACAGAGGTTTACAAACTCGATAAAAGAAAACTATATGTCACTGTATTTCAGGGGGACGAAGCAGATGGAGTAGCAGAAGATGTGGAATCCGTAAATATTTGGAAAAAATACATTGCAGCAGATCGCATATTGCTGTGCGATAAAAAAGATAACTTTTGGGAAATGGGAGAGAGTGGCCCTTGTGGCCCTTGTTCTGAAATTCATATCGATATAAGGGATGAAGAAGAGCGAAAGAAAGTAGAGGGGAAAACGCTTGTCAACCGGGATCATCCTCAGGTGATAGAGATCTGGAATCTGGTATTCATGCAGTACAACAGAAAGGCAGACGGAACCTTAGAAGATTTGCCTTCAAAGCATGTGGATACCGGCCTGGGGTTAGAACGTTTGGCCATGGTTTTACAAGGCAAAAAATCCAATTATGATACTGATTTGTTTCAGCATTTAATTCGGCAGTTAGAAAAAATATCTGCAAAAAAATATGGAAAAGATGAAGCAACCGACATTGCTTTTCGGGTAATTGCTGATCACATCCGGGCCATTGCATTCTCTATTACAGATGGTCAACTTCCGTCTAATACCGGAGCGGGGTATGTTATTCGCAGGATATTGAGAAGAGCGGTGCGATACGGCTATCAAACACTAGATTTAAAAGACCCGTTTTTGTATCAATTGATTCCCTCACTTATTGAAGTAATGGCAGACGCTTTTCCTGAATTGAAGAAACAAGAAGAGATCATTACAAAAGTGATCAAAGAAGAAGAGGTTAGCTTTTTCAGAACGCTTGAAACCGGTTTGGGAAAAATGGCAAATCTGATAGAACAAGCCCAAAAGCAAAAACTGGATCAGTTAAAGGGAAAAGATGTGTTTGAATTGTATGACACCTTTGGTTTTCCGGTAGATTTGACGGCTTTAATCGCCAAAGAGAACGGTTTGGATATTGATAAAGCAGGCTTTGAAGTGGCGCTCACCCAACAAAAGGAGCGTTCGCGAGCTGCCTCTGTGATTCAGTCAGAAGATTGGGTAACATTGAGAGAAGATGATGTAGAGGAGTTTGTAGGATATGATATAACCGAAGTGGATGTGATGATCACCAAATACAGAAAGGTGAAACAGAAAGGCAAGGAGTTTTATCAATTGGTTTTTACGATTACTCCTTTTTATCCTGAAGGCGGGGGACAAGTTGGAGACACAGGCTGGATTGAATCTGACAGTGAGAAAATTGCCATTATTGATACCAAAAAAGAAAATAACCTGATTGTTCATTTTGCCAATAAACTCCCCGAAGATGTACTGGCAACCTTCAAAGCAAAAGTAGCCATTGAAAAGCGAAAAAATACAGCTGCAAACCACACGGCTACTCATTTGTTGCATCATGCCCTGAGAAAAGTGCTGGGGATACATGTAGAACAAAAAGGGTCTTTGGTGAATGATGAGTATTTGCGATTTGATTTTTCTCATTTTTCTAAATTGACAGATGAAGAACTACTGACCATTGAAAATGAAGTAAATAAAGCGATCCAGGAAAATATTGAACTGAATGAGCGAAGGGCAGTGCCAATGGCTGTGGCGGAGGAATTAGGGGCGCTGGCGTTGTTTGGTGAAAAATACGGGGATTTGGTCAGAGTTATTCAGTTTGAAAATTCAGTTGAGTTGTGCGGAGGAACGCATGTTCAAAACACCAAAGATATTCGTTTGTTCAAGTTGATCTCTGAAGGTTCTGTAGCATCCGGAATCAGAAGAATTGAAGCCATTACAGCAGATAAAGCCCAGGAATACTTTATGCAACGCGCAGAGGAATATGATGCGATCAATGACCTTCTAAAACGGCCAAAAAATCTTTTGTCAGCTGTTCAGGATTTACTGGACAAAAATAATGTGTTGACAAAAGAAGTTGAGCAGCTTAAAAAAGGGCAGGCACGGCAGATTAAGTCAGAACTCAAGGCTAAAATCCAGCAAAAAGGGGATATGAATTACCTGTCTGAAATTCTGGATTTAGATGCGGGAAGCATTAAAGACATCTGTTTTCAACTCAAAGGAGAAGTAGATAACTTATTTGCTGTAATTGGAGGAAAATCAGAAGGAAAAGCTACTTTGAGTATTGTGATTTCAGATGACTTGGCAAAAGCGAAAGACTTTCATGCCGGCAATATGGTTCGCTCTGCTGCTAAACACATCAAAGGTGGAGGAGGGGGGCAACCTTTCTTTGCAACAGCCGGAGGTCAGGATGCTTCAGGATTATCCGCCGCATTAGCAGAAGTGGAGAAGGGGGTGGTGGGTTAGAAGATGTATAGTCTTATCTAACGAAGATGCTGCTGTGCCTACTCTGATTTAAAGTCTCTTTCAGCACATTCCGACTTTATTAATTTTCTATCGAATAAATACCTTCTTTTGAAAATCAGTTTTACCGTCATTTATATGAACCAGGTATAGCCCCGAAGGTAGGTTCAAATCATACTGCTGATTACCCACAGATTCATCCGTAAACATCTTTTTTCCACTGAGGTTGTACACTGTTATATTGTACTGATGATTTCCATTTACTTTTAACATAAGAAAGTTACCCTGGGCATAGATATTGAAGTCTGAAATATTTTCATCCACGCCTACACTACCAATATAGATATAATCTACTTTTGTCTCTGTATCAGATCCTAAATCATCTGTAACAGTAAGTTCAACAGTATAAGTACCAGTGGTAGAATAAGTAATTCCGGTTGGATTTTGGTCAGTAGAAGTTGGAGTGTCAGCTCCTGTAAATGTCCATGACCAACTCACCCCTGTTCCATAAGAACTAAGATCTGTAAAGTTAACTGATTCTCCCTCTAAAAGTGATGTAGAAGATGCTGAAAAGTTAACAATTGGACCATCAATAACTGTAATATAATCTACTTTTGTCTCTGTATCAGTTCCACCATCATCTGTAACCGTAAGCTCAACAGTATAAGTACCGGCAGTAGAATAAGTAATTCCCGTTGGGTTTGGGTCAGAAGATGTAGTTACATCTGCTCCTGTAAATGTCCAATTATAAGTTACTGTTCCGGTTGTTGTACTTGTATTTGTAAAGTCTATTAAACTACCATTTGAAACTGTTGTAGGGAATGTTGTAAAATCTGCTGTTGGTAATGGATTTGGATTCACATCAACTTTAAAATTATTTAACATAAAATTATCACTTCCATCATACTCACCATTTAACTCAATTTTAACATAAGTATCTCCTGTATTTATAAAAGTAATAGATTGGTCAAATGATCCCCCATCACTATCTGTCCAACTACCAACTGGTGTCCAAGATGTTCCATCATTAGATGTATATAGTGTGATCACATCCCCAACATTCAGAGATCCAGACCCACTACCAGTAGTGTATGTGGAAAATTCCACAGTAAACTTAACGCCTGAGTAATTTCCCATATCCGGTAATTCTAAAACAGCATCTAAAGAGTATGGAAGACTAATATTATCAACCTGAACATATAGTGACCCTTCCATTGCACCCCCTGTAATTGGAGCAGTATTTAAATTGGAGGTAGTTATAGTCCAATTTGGACTAGGATCAAATGGATTTGTAGCATCCATTCCATAATCGGCTATATTCAAAGTGTATTGTGACATTCCAATTGATGTGAACATCATTGTAAATGTCAGAAGAAATAAATTTTTCATTTTTTTGTTTAAAGATTAATAATTAGTGATTCACAGACTAAAAGAGGTTTAATTTTTAATTACTCTGGAGCTATGAATGTAACCAACTGTTCCGTCTGACAGTTTCACTTTTTTATGGACGTCTTCTTCTCCAAGCACTTCAAAATACTCCCCCTCATATACTTTTTTCAATACCTTCCCTCCTGGGGTTTTTCTCATATTTGAATATCCATCAGGATCTGAAATTTGATACAAATCATTTGTAGACCCAACCTCAGAAGATTCCTCTACGTGTTCATTATCCGAATTAGACTCTTTATCAAGCCTAAACCTACCTACTATTCCTCCTCTATCCGTATTAATTATTTTCTCCCAAATAACTCCTTCATTTTCTTGGGGTGTGATTAGTGTATATGTTACATTATCAGAATCCGTCAAGACTAAATTATCCCAATAACGTCCATGACCACTAGATTGTCTAACCATTTTCCCTGTTAAGGTTTTAGATATACCATTTTCTATCAACTCCCCAACAATACCATCATTTGTCCATTGACTCTTTAATATAAAATTCTTACCATCAACTGTTCCTGCCCAAACTCCCTCATAAAACTTAATAGGTACTAAATCATCAACCCCTGACTTTTGAGAGAATCCAAAACCATTCCATTCTGGAGATACATACAACTCATTACCTTCACTGTTCCATCCCTTAACTTCAAAGACGTTTGCATTCTCCCTATAAAAACTCAAATCCGATTCATTCATTCCTTTTTCTGTTAATTCTGACCCTCTTATCTCGATCATTTTTTTACCGTTTTCATGATAACAAATAATCTGTGTTGAACTTTCCTCTCTTCTTATATGTCCAGAATCTGGGTACCAGTTTTTAAATGTTTTTTCTTTATAATCGTAAATAAACATTGGTGATCCATCAGAATAATATGATTCGGATAACTCTATCACACCTGATTCATACACATCAATTGATTTTAGGACATCCTTTGAATAATACTCAACAAACTCCCCATCCTTAGTTCCGTTCATGTCAAATTCATTTTTAAGTCGGAGGGAACCATCTTCAAAAAACGAAAGGTAATCACCATAAAAAACCGTACCATTCTTCTTTTCATATTTACCCGACTGATACCCAATATCTCTAATTTTACCGTTCTCAAAAAACCACAAGGAATAACCATAAGACTTTCCATCTTCACCGTATGTCCATAAGTATTCTAAGTTTCCGTTTCCATGTCTTGTTTCACATATACCTTTAAAAACTTTTCCGCTCAATTGTCTCTGACAAGTTCCTTCTACTCTTTCTCCTTTCCAGTTTTTTTCACAATCATCCCTATTAATTGTCAATTCCGAACAATCACATGCGCCTTCAAGAGAACCAAATTGCTCATTCAGTTCCTTGTAGGACATTTCTGATAATGTTGTGGGATCAATAGAAATTCCACCGTCTTCACATGAGTACAAAAAAATCAAGACAAGGAAGAAAAGGTGATATAGTCCGCGCGATTTCATAAGCTGAAATTTTTCATGTTTGTAATAATGTCACTTACCATTATGCCTGTTTTTTTTTGATTTTTACTAAATTGATGCACAGGTTGATCCCGTTTTAGTTTCCCCTTAAATGCTGAATGTACGGATCGGTGATGTCCTTTTTTGGGAAAAACAAAAAAACGAACATCACCGCTTTGCGGTTAAATAGATAAGTTAAAAAGCCCGAACGGCACGAACACTATAAGTATCCGTCTTAACGTTGGCGCTCGCGTCGCCATGGCCGAATCTTAAGTTGAATGCGTAAGTTGCAATGGTCTCCGTACTACTCCAATACTGGGCAGTATTTGACAATAATGTAAAACTACCCGCATTTAATGCTTTATTAGCATGAAAGCGGTTACGCCATAAAATACTTAACTCATCAATAGAGGGTAAATACCAGTCGGTAAAGCCGCCATCTGTTAAACCGTTTACATAAGTTGCCGCAGTGCTGCCTGTCATTAAACCAGTATTGTACACTCCATCCCAACTGCGGGTTGCATTAGTTGTTGTGCTACTTGACTGCCATTCTGCTGTGCTTTCGTTTTTATTTACAATAAGTCCGTGTTGGGCACCATTTTGGTCTAAGTAAATGTAAAATACAATGCCGCCTAAGGTATCTTGCCCTAAGTAGAAATCGTTAGATGAACCGCCACCTGTAACTGCCTCTGCAGTTTTTGCGTGCAAAGCATAAGGCACGCTTAGCAATTGACTTGTACCCGTAATAGTGTAACTTGTCCCACCTGTTGGGTCGGTTTCTGTTTTAATGAAATATGGTCCGTTTGCCCAGTCGATAGTAGCAAATATTCCAGAAACAACAGTTCCGCTTCCAATTTCTAAACTTACTAATCCATTGGCATTAGAAGTTGGAGTTTGGGTTTCTACATAAACTGCTGTTCCACTTGAAGAGCCCTGCAAAATAGATATTTGCATACCTACCGCTGTGGAGGTAACTAAAGCATTACTTCCGTCTCTTACTACGGCTTGGTAACTCATTTTTTCGGGTGATTGAGCAAACACGCTTGCAGTCATTAGTATTGCTGCACAAATTGTAATTATCTTTTTCATTGTTTTTAGTTTTTGATGATTTTTATTTTCCTAGTTTCTTCACTAAATCTTCAATATATTTTATCAGAGTGAAAGTCCTGTTTTGAAACTCATGAACTTCTTCTTGGGTTAGTTCCGAAAACTTATGTATAGAATATGGTTGAAGCTGATTTTTAAGATATCCGCCATATTCAGTCAGTTTACTTTCTTCAAAGTCGTCCGGAAATAAATGAAAGCTTTTTTGATCAATCATTCTAGTTAACCAAATTAAGTCATATTGCATTTTTTTATGTTGTCTGTAATCTTCAGGCTGCTCTCTTTCAAATTCAACCAGACTTCTATTTAGTGATCTGATATTATCTGCCCAATATTTTGCGTAAAAACTGTCATACACAATCCGATTGAGCTTATCCCTTAATTCAAGCAAGGAATCAATTTGCTTGTTTGTTAGGTGGTTTCTAAAAATTTCTTTTCTCTTAAAAACCAAAGCCCACAATGCAATTACTAATACCCCAAACCCTGAAATGTCAGAAATTATTGAAGTTATGTCCTTTATACAATCCATGTTGTCTTTTTTTATATGGCAGGTAATTTCAGTGTTAATATCAAGAGAAATAAATTTTTCATTGTTTTTAGTTTTTGATGATTTTAAATGATTGAACTTGTTTATTTTCTTGGTTTACAACATTGATGAAGTAAGTTGCAGGAGGCAAATTGGATGTGTTTATTTGCGTTTGTTGTGCAGTTACTTGTCCGTTGCTTAATAATTTGCCTTGCATGTCGTAGAGCTGATATGCCAATTTTTCGTTGTTGTAATTGCTTATTTGCAGGGTTAAATTATCGGCAGTAGGGTTGGGGAAGACCGAAAGAGAAATGTTCAGTTCGGTTTCTTTAATTCCTACCGTAAAAATTTCGTAGGCTTGTTGCACACCTTGGCTAACTGTGCCAGAAGCATCCGTATTTGTTGTATAAACGACCTGTCCTACACTATATGCAACAGTTCCCCCGCTGCCCAAAGCGTCTCCGCCTGAAGCGTTGGAAGATTCCTGAGCTTGTGCTAAGCCCACCCACATAAGTCCTGTCGCTAACAGCACAATGGGTCTTGATTTGTATTTTGCCATGTTGATTTGTTTTTAATTGTTAATGCTCATTTTTATTTTCCTAGTTTCTTCACTAAATCTTCAAGATATTTCATCCAATTTCTATTCTCCATCTTTCCACTGAAAATTAAACTCCCCCTTTTCTTCATATACATAAGACATTTGGATGGTTGAATATTTTATTGGGGCTCCAAGTTCTTCTTTCATAAATTTGATATAATTGTAAACAGATCGCTTTGTAATACCAATCTTTCTGGATAATTCCTCCGGAGAACCGGAAGCCCCTTTCTTAATTAAGTTATCGATATGTATTACCTTACGTATATCCACCTCAAAATTAAATGTCCTCAGTGAAATGTGAGTTCACCGATTCATTATAGCTTTACATTAAAAGAACAACTAAGTCATTTAATTGTACTATTGGCCTATAAAATAAATTGAAAGCAACTGAAGAAATAATGACCGAAACCGACGAAATCCAAATAGAGTGGTCATTGTTCGTGAATGGGAACAACACTTATATTTCGGGCATTTATAAACGGTATCTACCTCAACTCATTTTTGTAGCTTACGCTTACCTTGAAGATGAAGAAAAATCAAAAGACGTAGTTGGTGATGTGTTTGAGAGCCTTATTAGTATGAGTATTTCAGAACGAAAACTCAAACTATCAGGCGTCAACCAAAAACTCAGCCCCTTTTTAAAAGTAATCGTGAAAAACAGGTGTTTAAATATCAGGAGGATAGAACAAAACAGGAAGCGTATTTTGCTGGATTTTAGTGCGCTTTTTGTTAAAAAATCAGCTTCGTTTACACTTGATAAAAATGATTATCAAAAACTAATGCAATTATTACCTGACAGACAAAGAGAAATATTTACACTTCACAATCAAGGGTATAATAATCATGAAATTGGGCAGAAATTAAGCATAAGCATCAATACAGTAAAAAATACTTTGGTAAATTCGAAAAAGAAATTGCGCGAATTATACAATACTTTAATGACTTAAATGGAGAGTAAAAACAAATATCTACCGCCTCAAATGAGTGAAATTGTCAATTCGCTTGAAAATGAAGAACTGTGGAGTGCTGTTACTATCCGTCTGAAACAAACAGAGCCGGAGGATGATGAAGTTCTTGGAATAAAGAAGTTTTTGGAGAAAAATAATTTTGACAGGGGCAGATTAAAAATATTTCTCGAGGAAGCCAGTATGGAAATTGATGCCCGAAAGATGAAGAAAGAGAAAAAATCAAGTAAGAGTCTCTGGTACAAAGTCGCTGCTGCTGTTGTTTTACTTCTAGCTGTTTCAACATACTTCTTATTCGAGAACACAAATCAAGGAGAAGAACTATATGCAAAATACTATGAAAAAGAGTTAGGATTCCCCGTAACACTAAGTACAGATCACGACAAGAAATTTAACGAATCTATGAATTTATTCCGCAATGAAGAATATGAAAGATCATTGTCGGGTTTTCAGGAATTACTGCGCACCAATTCTGAAAATGATACGCTCCGTTATTTTATTGGTGTATGCTTTATGGAAATGAATGAACCCAAAAAAGCGCTTAAGACATTCTCTTTTGATTTTAAAAATAGTCTTTTCAAAGAAAAGGTTGAATTCAGAAAAGCACTGATCTATCTAAAAATTGAGGAATACGATAAAGTCAGGCAGTTACTACTTGACATAGTTAACAATCCTGACCATGCTTATTTTACAGTCTCCAATAAAATATTAAAAGAGCCTGTTTTTAACTGACCATTTTGCGCCAAAATAAATAACCCAATGGAACGAGGAGAAATAATAGCAAGTACAGGTAATTGTAATCACTTCTTTTCTTAATTTTAATAGGATCAGTATTACCTGTGAGACGGTATGGCGCCCAGTAATATGGGTTAAATTCTACGTCTTGTGAACGACTGTTCCAATAAGCTTTTTTTGCCATCCAAAGTGCCGTACTTTTTTTCATTCCATTTGATAGGTTCGTTAAAAATTTCTTCATTATGAATTCATTCGTTTTATCATCTATCTCCCAGTCTGTTGTTAGTGTACTTCTAACTCCTGAATACATTAAAGACTTTGTGAATCCGCCGGAGGATCCTTCTGAAAAAAAAGATTTCGACAAGTTTGTTTTACAAGCCATGGCTACAAAAAGTTCATTATTAAACTCTTGAGTTTGGAGATATTCATCAGATAGAATTATGCTGTCAGTTAAGTAAATAGCTGAATTGTCAGAGAAATAAGAGCCTTCTCCATGTCCAATTAATATCATGACTGAGTGGTGATTTACCATTTCATTAAAGGATTGGAGACTTCCGGGTAGGGTATCAACCGAATTATAATTTGAATTCACCCATTCAGTAAATCTCTCAGAGAACAAAAGGTTCGTTTTATTAGAATAAGAGCCGTGAATCAATCCGATCTTACCATTTGCGTTTTTTGTTGGTTCATAATTCTGTTTAAGGATAAACTGACTTAAGCCATAACTGATATTATATTTGTGAAATATATACGGCTGATTATGCCAGTTATCGGCAAGTGTATCTGAAATTAACAGGTCAAAATTCAATTGTGAATATCCCGCACACGGTATAATAATCAGGTTCTTACAATTTTTGTCTGATAGTAAAGAATCTACCGGACGAAATATTCTATCGTAAAGCCAAAAAGAACTATTTTTGAATTTCTGCAATCCTTTACTGCCATTGACTTTATTAAAGGTCTCCCAATTTATATGTGATCTTTCTTTGTTAATTGACATGAAATTAACTTCATTTTTATCAATTACTATTACAAGCGTCCTATTGGGATTAAATGCTCCTAAATAAATTACCAGAACTTCATCTTTATCAATTAAATGTCTTAAAGATTCTGTCGTGACAGAGTCATTTTCTTTTACTTTCAAACGATAGGTAAAATAAGCATCCATGTCTCCATAATAAAGAGCTTTATCAATGTATTTTATGTCATTGGTTTGGTGGAATAACTGATAACATATATTGGGAACCTTGTGTACAGGCGAAACGCGGTACGCATCATCCAGTCCTTTTAGTCCATCTTTTGATTCTGAATAAAACCTTTTCCATGAATGTGCTGCACCTTCATATACAGAGAGGGCTTTATAAAGGTATTTTATGTCACCGGTATGCTTATAAAGCTCCTCCAAATTCCAACCTTTCCAGGAGGCAGCTATATTGTATTCGTTTAAATTAGTGATCTTATTCTCATGAATGCTAAACGATAATGAGATATCATATAAAGAATCCGCTATATGATGCTGCTTTATCTCCTGAAATGTCAGCCCCATCATTGCATACATTCTGGCAATTATTTTGCCAGGATTCTGCATAATCTCTTTTGCCTTTTGAATAGCAATATTATACGTGCCAATACAACTATCAAGAACAAGGTCAAATTCTTTTAAATTTTGATTTTGGCTCTTTGGATGAACAGCAATCGCAATGAGATCATACAACGCCGTGCCTTTTCGTCTCAAAATATCCACTTTTTGAAAAGGATCGGCAAACTTCATAGCTTTTTCAAAATACTTCAATGAAGTTTTCCGGATAAGAAATAAAGAACCTCCTTTTACATACGTATTCATTCCTTCAATACGATTTTCAGCAACCCTCATACAATTCCCATACACTTTGTAAATTCTGGCAATCAATGAAGAATCAGCATTTTCAATATCAGATTCCAATAGGTCTAGCGATTTTTTTGCATGAACTACTGAAGAATCAAAACTTAAATTATAATGATAATATTCTCCCAGATTGGAATGGTAGAGGGCATAATTTAACTTATTTTCAGTGGCTCGCATATTAAAGCTCCTGAGAGCATATTTTTTAAACTTTTCAGTGGCGCCAAGTTGTAAATAATTATCTGCAAGAAGCTGGTAACATTCCGTAACCTGAACGCCGGATAAATGATTTTCGAGATTTGCATCAATCAGATCTATGCTTTTTTCATTGAAACCATTGTTCAAATAATATTTGGCACTATCCATCCAAACTTGTGAGAATCCGGATAAATAAAGAAAAAGAGCAATAATGGTTAGAAATAATTTCACTGCAAATAAAGGTTAATCAAATGTACTAATATCTTAAAAGGGTTCTCCGCAATGATACTACTAATCATAATTACCTCATTAATCTGTGAATGTCAAATGAATTTTATTTGCTCTGAATTCCTCACACATAGAGTAGTGTCAATGTCTTTAGAATCTTAGAATGGTTATGCGTACCAGATACTTAGCACGAGCGAGACGCTCGCACTGGCGTTGGAGGGGGGCAACCTTTCTTTGCAACAGCCGGAGGTCAGGATGCTTCAGGATTATCCGCCGCGATTGCTGAGGTGGAGAAGGGGGTGGTGGGTTAAGACCATCTATTGACTGATTGCGAGGTTATTTTTGGGAAGATCACAGAATTATTGATCAATTTCCAGCGTCTAAAATCTAAATCCTTTTTAAGCTGTTCAGCTAAATGATTTTTTGAGGTACGTTTGAGAAAGATAAAATGGTATATTAGTATACCCAAATAAAAGGGAAGTTGTATGGATCAAAAAACCAAAAATATTTTAATAATAGTAGGTGTGGTGATCGTTGCTGCCATTATATTGCAGCTCATTTTTCGATTTTTATGGCCGTTAATTATACTTGCTATTGCCTTTGGTGCCGGATATTATTTTGCCCGACGTAAAAAACGATAGCATGAAATGGAAAGGTTTTGTATTTCTGCTTCTGTTTTCTTGTCAATCGGATACAGAGAAGACAGATGAAGTCAATAATTCATATCCCACTCAGGATGTGATCAACACCTCAGATACGCTTGAAGAAGAAATACTTGAAGAAGAAATAACTCAGTCAATGATTTTACCGTCGATTGATTTAACAAAAACGTATCGGGGGCATCTTCTTGAAGTGGGGCAATACCACGGAGATGAGGTTGATCCACAGTCAGATAAATGGAGCTGGTTAGGATTATTCAGCACGGTGGATAGTTCGTATCTGGCTAAAACAGAGATCACGACAAGAAGGGTGTATGATGGAATTGTGGACGAGCCGGGAGATACAACAGGCTGGGCGATAAGTATTGGAGATTCAGCAAGAGTACTGATGCTGATTTCAGGGATTGATTTTTTGTTTGAGCGAACTGTGGCAGAATATAAATGGGAAGAAAATTATGTAGCGCCCGGAGACAAAAATTATTTTCACTTTTTGGAGCATGACTATTATCTTCAGGTAACAGCAGATGAACCTTCCAATGAAGTTGATCTGAAAAATTTAAAAATGTTTGTTGGAATGAAGAATGAGTCCGGAAAATGGTTGGAACAGAAACTTTTTAATGTAGAATATGGCATGAGTCCGGGAGTAAAGCTTATTTTTTTGGGAGATATTGATGGAGACAATCGTTTGGACATTATCACCGACAATTCCTACCATTACAACGTTTACCTGCCCACACTTTATTTGTCAAGACCTGCTGATGAGGGTAAACTGGTCAAAGAAGTAGCACAGCAACAAAGCGTAGGTTGTTAAAAGAGCTGTGTTTTACTATTTATTCCGTACGTAAATCAATTTAAATCGGGTTGATTTTCCCTGATCTCTTTGTTCTACCTCAAATTGATTTAAGGAACCGAATAAGGGGGTGAGTTTTTCAAAGCCGTAGTTACGCGGATCAAAATTAGGTTGTTTTTTGATGATCAACGAACCGACATCTCCCATAAACGCCCATCCATCTTCATCAGCAGCATCCGAAACAGAATTTTTTAACAGGCGAATTGTAGCCGGTGTAATTTTATCTAAACTTGGCTTCTTTTTACCTCCGGTTTTGGTCGAATCTCCTTCCTTGTGAAGAATTTCCAGATAAATAAATTTGTCACAAGCAGCTATGAAAGGGTCTGGAGTTTTCTTTTCCCCAATTCCGTAAACAGTCATTCCTGCTTCTCGTAACCGGGTAGCCAATTTGGTAAAATCACTGTCTGAAGAGACGATACAAAATCCATCCACCCGGTCAGAATAGAGAATATCCATAGCGTCAATGATCATGGCCGAGTCTGTGGCGTTTTTACCAACGGTATAAGCGTACTGTTGTATAGGGTTGATGGCGTTCTCCAACAAAATATTTTTCCAACTTCCTAAATGTGGTTTTGTCCAATCCCCATAAATTCGTTTCACAGTAGGCGTTCCGTATTTGGTGATTTCCTGCATCATTTCTGTGATGTACTTTGCCGGTACGTTATCTGCGTCAATCAAAACAGCTAATTTGTGTTCTTTTTCCATAGCGCATAAAGGTAGAAATTAATTCAACTCATTCACCCGTCCTTGTATGAAAGAAGTATAAGCTATTCAATAGAGATCAGGCGCACATCATAAACGATAGCTGTGTTTTTTGGAACCAAATCTAACATTCCTTTGGAACCATAAGCTGCTTCAGCCGGTATTTCAATAAAAGCATTTTCACCTGCTTTCATGACTGACATTCCGATATGCAGACCATCTACGACATTGTCGTTCTCAAACTTAAAGCTAAAGGGCGATCCGTTTTTGTATGAGTTATCGTATAAGCCCGCTTTTTTTCCTTTTTTATAGGCAAAATAATCAAAGGTGATGAGTTGATTCTTCTTTGGCGTCTCTCCACCATTAACTTGCTGCCATTTATACACTTTTACTCCATCTTCAAGCAAAATCGGATCTACGATAGAAACAATTTCTATGTCTACAATAATATCAGCATCCGGCGGAACAATAGTTTTATAACCAATTTCTCCATACGCCAGTGCCGCAGGAATCATAATTCTTCCTTTATCACCTTCATGCATATACAATAAACCTTCTTCCCATCCCTGAATCAGCATATTGATATTGGTTTTTAAAGGAACCGGTTTCCCCAGGCTTTCGTTGGAATCGTATTCTTCACCTGCAGCAACACGAGCGTGATAATTCACCATGATCACATCATTTAATTCAATGGGATGCTCTTCTTTTTTTACTTCCCATTCAATGCGTAAGCCATCTTTTCGTTGAAAAACCATATCGTTGGGAATTCCGTTGATAGAATCGGGTTTTACCTGTGTAGGATCTTCTTGCTCTAATGAATCTGCTGTGTTTTTAATGATTTCGCTCCCCAAAGTGTCTCCTTCTTCATTAGAAACATCTTCAACCCCTTCCAAATTACAGGAAAATAAGCCAATGAACAGTGAGCAATAAAAAAAGTGTTTAATCATGGGTGAGTATTAGAAAGATTATCAATTTTAATAAGGGTAATATCGTAGATCACGGGAGAAAGGGGAGGGATTTTTTCGGTATCGCCAATTAATCCGTGTGCCATGTGGCTGGGCAGAATAAACTTGGCTTTGTCTCCTGTACTCAGGTATTTGATTCCTTCATGAAGACCGGATTCAATATCCGTTTTTTCTACAATAAAACTTTCGGCGCCTTTTTTCTCAGAGGTATAGCAAATCGTGCCATCTAATAACTCGATCACAAAATCTACCGTTACTTGATCTCCTACTCTTACAGTATCAGAATGTTCAGATTTGGAATAAATAAAATACCGTAATCCGGTTCCTGTTTTTTTCATCTTCCAGTCTGGTCGGTGACTCAAAAAGTCGTCAATTTCAACATCTTCCTCAGCCGCAAAGGTTGAGTTCATATTAATAGACTCTTCTTTTGTCCACTTTATATCTTGAACATCACTTTCCTCTTCCGGTTCACCGGAACAAGACAAGAACGAAAAAAATAAAAAGGAAAAAATGAATTTATTCATTAAAAAAGAGCTTTATGTTCTTCAACGAATTTGGGCAAAATAGTTACAAATTTTTCAACGGCATCTTCTAATTTTCCAGAATGTTTTCCACCGGATGCATTCAAGTGTCCGCCACCTCCAAAATGGGTTTTGGCAATTTCATTGATCGGAATATTTCCTTTAGATCGAAAGCTGATTTTGATCAATCCATCCGCCTCTTTGAAAAAGACGGCTACTTTGACTCCGCTAATTCCAAGAATTTGATTGACCAGACCTTCTGTATCTCCTTTTGTAATGGCGAATTTTTTTAAATCTTCTGCGCTTAAAAAAATGTATCCCGTTTGAAATTTTTCCAACACCTGCAGTTTTTCAAGCATTGCGTAACTAATCAATTGGATTCGAGCCAGGGAATTGGTATCAAAAATATTTTCATGAACCTCCCAGTGTTTCACGCCGCGATCGATCAGTTCAGCAACAATTCTATGCGTTTTAGGGCGGGTAGAAGAAAAGCGAAAAGAGCCTGTGTCGGTTACAATACCCGTATAAAGCGGGGTGCCTACAAGCTGATTCACTTTAGAAAGATCATCAGAGGCATCTATAATTTCATATACGAGTTGTGAAGTAGAGCAAGCCTGGATATCTGAAAACATCAGGTCGCAAAATGTTTCGTCAGGATCCCGGTGGTGATCGATCATGACCTTTTTTGCAGAAGAACTCGTCAATAAGGGTTCCATTTTTCCAATTCTGGAAGGGGAGTTGTAGTCCAGGCAAAAAATGAGATCAGCCGTTTCAAAAGCTTCTGTAACCTGATTTTCATGAGATTCAAGGTTCAATATATGCTTGTAGCCTTCCATCCAATGTAAAAAAAACGGCGCTTCATCCGGATGACAAATCACAACTTCAGGATGGAGTTGTGTCAGGTAGTGGTATAAGCCCAAAGAACTTCCCACACTGTCGCCATCCGGTCCTTTGTGTGCAGTAATTACAATTTTTTTCGCTGCTGAAATGAGTGATTGTAACTGTTTTATTTTATCTCTTTTTATGATCATTTTTTAATAAAAAAAACCCTGTCCATGCAAAGCAAGACAGGGTTTTGATAATAATTTCATTTCGATTAAAATCCCAATTTTTGTCCTTTTTTATGTTCGATAAGGACACCGACACAAACATTGTCTGTAGTCTTTAGTTTTCTATCCGAACTTTCTCCTGAAGCAGGTACATTTACATCAATATAGAATTTTTTAGTTTCATCTACAGAGAACTCTACAGTAGGGCTTAAGTTGTCGTCTGCATTTTTGTAAAGTGTTTCACGTTGTCTGCGAATATTGGTGTTTCCATACTCATCTTTCACCCGAACAATAGCATCATGCTGCAAGTCAAATCTCACTTTATCTCCACCTTCAACCACATCTGTACACACAGAAATTCTATAGTCAAACCCTTTATAAGCAATGAAACTCATTTTATAAACTTTACCTTTCTCAAACAGTGCACTTTTTGATTGGTTGTTCAGTGTCCAGTATTCTTTCTGTTGCTCTTCAGACAAAAGAGATGTACAAAAATAGTGTGTTTTTCTGCATTGTGCGTAGGCTTCAATCGCCACAATCCCAATTATTAATGCTGCAAAAATTAATACTTTCTTCATAGTCTTTATTAATTGATAATGTTTTCTCTCAGTTCAGTCACTTTTGCTGTGATATCTTTTAAAGCTTGTTCTGTCATTTTATAAGAACCACCACCAGAAAGGACTAATTTCCCATTGCTTTTCTCTACATTAGTTTCAGATTCTTTAAACTCCATACTAATTTCAAATACTTCTTTTAAAGAGATTAAATCATTGATCATTTCCTGTACGGCCTGATCATCCTGATATTTAGAAACAAATTCCAATAAATTTTCAAGTACTAATTTCTGATCGCCAATCTTTTCGATAATAGGGTCACCTTCTTTGTATTTGTCTACCAAATTACAAATAATGTAAAGACTTTCAATATATCCACCTCCCATAATTAAGGAAAGTTCAGTTCCTTTTTCATTTTCCTCCAAATACAAATAACTGTCGTAATAAGTTTCATTTGAAATAGCAAAAAGCGAATCAGTGTCCCCTTCATTATTTTCAATTCGATCCATAAGATCTTCATCAAAAGCTCCGGAAATTCCCAATTCATCTCCCATTTCTTCAATGGTTTTCATATACTTTAAAAACTCTGTCCCTACACCAAAACAGCTCATGTAAGCTAAGTCAGCAGAATAAACACCAAAAGCCAGGGCTTTTTCTTTTGTTTCTACGTAATTTTCTCTGTTTTCAAGAGGATTCACCAAGCCGGATTCTTTTTTTCCACCTTGTAGTTTCACAATTTCGAAAAGTTCGTTAGGTGTAGGTACTGAATAATGAACACCTGAAGAGTTATTTGACTCAAGATTTTCCAGGGTGTCAAGAACAACATTGTTTACTTCATTATTGTTGTCAGTATCTTCGCCCCCACAGCTGACCAACAAACAGGAAAAGGTCAGGGCAGTAATTCCAAAATAAAAATTTCTATTTTTCATTTAATTGTCTAGTTAAATCCCTAATAATCCAAGGGAGAAACAAATATAGTATTTTTTTATTATTGATACGGATAGTGCTTGTAAATGTTACGGGTATGTTCTTTTATTTGTTCTTTTAATGAATTACTTACTCTCACTAAGGGAAGTCGCAAATAAGGTTCTGTTATGTTTAATTCTTTCAGCGATTCTTTTACACCGGCGGGATTTCCTTCAGCAAACAAAAGGGAGATAATGGGTAGAATACCATAGTGATAATTTCTGGCAACTTCCATATTTCCATCTAAAGTGGCTTGCACCATGGTAGAAAATTGGGAAGGAAAAGCATTGCCCACTACTGAAATCACTCCATCTCCACCAGCGGCTAAAATGGGAAGTGTTAAAGCGTCATCTCCTGAGATGACCAAAAAATGATCGGGTTTTTCCCGGATGATGCTCATAATTTGTTCCAAATCACCGGATGCTTCTTTTACAGCAATTATATTCTTAAAATCTTTCGCCAATTTCAGGGTAGTTTCAGGAAGTACATTGGATGCAGTTCTGCCCGGAACGTTATAAAGAATAATAGGAAGGTCAGTTGCCTGGGCAATGGCTGCATAATGTGCATAAATGCCATTTTGAGTAGGTTTATTATAGTAAGGGGATGCTGATAAAATTCCGTCTACCTTGCTCAGATCATAACTTTTCAGATCTTCAGTAACCGCTTTTGTATTATTGCCTCCAATTCCAAAAACCAGAGGTAGCCTTCCGTTGTTTTTTTCTGCTACTGCATTCAGTACTGCTTGCTTTTCATCTTTTGTAAGCACAGGAGATTCTCCGGTTGTTCCCTGAACGACCAAATAATTTACGCCGCGATCAATTAAAAATTCCGTGAGTTTTTCAAGGGCTTTAAAATCAATAGCTCCTTTTTCATTAAAAGGTGTGACCATGGCAACACCTAGTCCTTTAAACTGTCTCAAATCCATTTTTTGTAAGTGCGTTTAATTGTTCGCTTATTGTTTTGATTTGTTGAAAATGATCTGATTCGTTTTGCACCATTAAATCGTAAAAAGAAGATTTATTGGTGTGGGATAATTTCCCCACCTTTAGAAATGCGTCCGTTTTTTTTACAAAATAATCCAACAAATCAGAACCAGATGACAAATCTAAGAGTAAATCCAGCGACATGCTTTCTAAATTTTTTAATTTATCATTTTTGAGTTGACTTGTTAAATTAAAGTCAGATGTATGTACACTATGATAAAATCCTTTTGTGTCATCTATTTTTTTATCGCGCAAATAAAGGTGATATACACTGGCAGACGGAAATAGATCTTCTACCTTTTGTTTTAGTGCTTTATTTTCACTTTCAGTAACCAACAAAATAGACTTGATCGACTCAGGAGATTTTATACTGACCTGACGGTTTTCCGAAGGAACTGATCTTTTTCGCAAGAGCGATTTTTTTAGTGATGCCATTGTGTTTTTTCGCAATTAAAAAGTAGTAGCTCAAAGATAATTGTTTTCAGTTAGTTGATCAGCTTTAAAAAATCTTCTTCAGAAATTATTTTTATACCAAGTTTAGTCGCTTTTTCCAACTTTGCAGGTCCCATATTTTCTCCGGCGATCAGGTAATTGGTTTTGGCTGAAATAGATCCCGTATTTTTACCTCCGTGTTGTTCAATTAGCGTTTTTAATTCATCACGGCTCACGTTTTCAAATACACCGGAGATGACAAAAGTCTGCCCATCTAGTTCATTACTTGTATCTGCCCGCTCTTCTATTTTAAAATGGAGGCCTACTTTTTTTAAGCGCTGAATGATTTCTTGGTTTTTTTCGTCCTGAAAAAAAGACTGTATAGAAATAGCAATTCGTTCACCGATTTCATCAACGGCCGTTAATTCATCAAATGATGCCGCCATCAAGATGTCAATATCTTTAAAATGATGTGCCAGTTTTTTTGCTACTGTTTCACCTACATGTCGAATCCCCAGCGCATAAAGCACCCGCTCAAACGGAATCTCAACAGAAGCTTCAATACTTTGCATGCAGTTATTGGCTGATTTTTCCGCCATTCGATCCAAATCTACAATTTGCGAATAGGTCAAGTCATATAGGTCAGCGTAATTGTTTACTAAACCCTGCTGATACATTAAGTCAATGGTTTCAGGTCCCAGGCCGTCTATATCCATGGCTTTTCTTGAGATGAAGTGTTCAATTCTTCCCTTGATCTGCGGCGGACATCCCGATTCATTGGGGCAATAGTGCTGTGCTTCTCCTTCTTTTCGTATGAGTTTTGTTCCGCACTCCGGGCAATTCTCAATGAAGGTTACTTTTTTTTGTTCACCTGTTCGTGATGAAACATCCACACCAACTATTTTAGGAATGATCTCACCGCCTTTTTCGACAAACACATTATCCCCCAGGTGCAAATCCAGTTTATCAATCTGGTCTTCATTGTGTAGGGATGCTCTTTTCACTGTGGTGCCCGCTAATAACACAGGGCTTAGGTTGGCAACCGGAGTGACAGCACCTGTTCGCCCTACCTGATAGGTGACTTCATTAAGGCGGGTAGGAACCTGTTCTGCTTTAAATTTGTAAGCAATTGCCCAACGTGGACTTTTAGCGGTGAATCCCAGTTCTTCTTGTTGTCGGTAGTCATCTACCTTAATGACAACTCCGTCAATTTCAAAATATAAATGGGCCCTTTCTTTGTCCCAATAATGGATGAAATCCATGATCTCGTCTAGACTTTTGCAAGTGAGAATCATTTTCTTTTCGGGATCAGGGGTTTTAAATCCCCACGCTTTTGCTTTGGATACTGCCTGTGAATGGGTAGACACTCCTGAATCAATTCCATATACACCATATAAAATACAATCTAAACCCCGTTCGGCAACAACTTTGCTGTTTTGAAGCTTGAGTGTTCCACTTGCAGTGTTTCTGGGATTGGCATACAGTTCTTCCCCGGCTTCTGCACGTTTTTCATTGAGTTGAATAAAATGTTCAAGCGGAAAAAAAATCTCTCCTCTTATTTCAAAATCCTCCGGTGCACCGGGCTGGAGTTGTAGCGGAATGGTTTTGATGGTTTTGACATTGGTGGTAACATTTTCTCCTTTTGTACCGTCTCCGCGGGTGATGGCCTGTACCAATTGCCCATTTTTGTAACGTATACCAATGGCAACCCCGTCGTATTTTAATTCACAAACGTAAGTAGGTTCTGTAGCCGAAAGTTTTTTTACCCTACCCACCCAATCTTTGATTTCTTCTTCAGAGTAGGTGTTAGATAGCGAGAGCATGGGATATTGATGGGCTACGGTTTCAAATTTTTTAGTGATGTCACCGCCAACACGCTTTGTCGGGCTATTTGGAAAAGCGTATTGAGGATACGATTCTTCCAGTTTTTCCAACTCTTTTAACAATTGATCAAATTCATAATCTGAGATGACCGGAGCATTTTCTACATAATATTTGTAGTTGTGCTCATTCAGTGCTTTCGATAACTGTAGTATTTTTTCTTTTATCTGTTCAGACATCTTCTCTGTTAGTTTTCGGTATTTGTTTTACTCTTTTCGTTTTTAGTACGATTTGATTTTTGTTGCTGAACGCGTAAAATTTTCTTTTGATACCTGCTTTGAACGATATCGGTAAGTACCAACACTACAATCACAAAATAGAAGGTGGTTTTACTCATAGGGGTGATTTCGTTATCAAAAAATTTCATTTGAGCCAGATGTCCGCCCTCAGTTAGTAACATGATCCCTACAATAAATAATACGAAAAGTCCCAGTACTTCAAACATCCGGTTACGTTCCAGAAAAGCAGCTACTTTATTTGCCAGTAAGATCATCAAAAGTCCACTGATCACAATGGCAATTGCCATTAAAATTAATTCAATGGCTGTATTACCGATATGATTGGTTAAAGCCATAGCACTTAAGATGGAATCAAATGAAAACACCAGGTTCATCACAACAATCATAGTAATAATACGGTTAGTGCTGACTTTTTTCTGATCTGCAGTTTTGTCTTCATCTAATGATTCATGCGAGATCATGTGCCAAATTTCTTTCATTGCCGTGTAAACGATAAATCCCCCTCCAAATAAAACGATCAGACTGTGTCCGTTGAGATGTGATTCTACAATCCCCGGATAATCGATACTAAAAAAAACATTTTGAAATAATCCAATCAACTCCATGATCAAAAACAGCAGAACAACTCGCAGAATGATCGCCAAACTGATTCCGATAAAACGGATACGCTTTCTCTTGTCCGGATCTGCTTTTTTTGATTCCAGTGAAATGTATAAGAGGTTATCAAAGCCCAAAACAGCTTGTAAGAGAATCAACATGATAACTGTAGCGAGATTAGAAAGTGTGAAAAGATCAGTCATAGTAGTATTTGTTTATTTCTGCCGGATTCCGAAGAATAATTTAATGGATGAACGGTTAAAAATAGAGAGTTTTTTGTAAAGGGAAGGCGAATTTTTAAAAAGTAATCAACGCTTTAATTAAATAGGTTTAATAGCCCTTGTCATTTCCCTCTTTCCGGGAGGGCCGGCTATGCACTGTACTTCAAAACCTACTGATTTCAGCGTTCTTTTAAATTTCCCCTGAGCGCAATAGGTGACGAGCAATCCCTGGGGTTTTAAAGTGTCATACATTTTCTTTAGGATATTTTCTTCCCACAGCTCTGCCTGTACTTTAGGGCCAAAAGCATCAAAGTAAATTAAGTCATATTCCTCCTCTTTTAATTGGAGTTCCTCAATTTTTTGAAGATATTTTCGGAAAGAAAAATGATCACTTAGTGCGGCGATTTTTTCTGTAGGCTGTGTATGCATCCGCTCAAAAATAATCTGTAACGATTCCATTTCAAGTTGTTGTAAATAGTTCATTTCCTTGTACTGATCAGGAGTCAGGGGGAATGCCTCCACACAGTCATAGTGGATATTTAATTGATGTTGATGAGCAGCAGCATAGGTGAGAATTGCATTGAGCCCCGTCCCAAATCCCATTTCAAATAAACGAAGGTGTTTGAGATCCCCGTAAAAAAGCCCTTCTTTTATAAAAACATGTTTAGATTCTGTAATCGCTCCTTTGGTAGAATGATACGTCTCATTGAGGTGGGGAAGAAAAAGTGTGCTGGAATTGTCTTCGGTTACAATAACTTTGCTATTCATTAGTTTTATATCTTTGAACGAAATTACAAAACTATGCAGCGGTACTCCTTTTTTTTAATCATATTTCTCTTTTTTGTATCTGTTTCTTGTGAAAAATGTAAGCGTTGTTCATATACTTACGAAGTAACTACCATTGAGCAAACTCCAAATGGTGAAGAAGAGAAAACTACCGAAGTTTCAGGAGTATTAGCTAAAGAGAACGGAGAAACCTTTGCTGAAGAGTGCATTAAAAAGGATGAGGCTTTTACCATTGAACAATATTATCAGGATAAAAAAGACACAACGGTCTTAAATAATTTTGATTTTGTTTGTCAGGACATTTAAATCAATTGGTTCAATTTTTCAATGAGGTCTTTAGGAGCGGAAACCGGTTTCTTGGTTTCAGATGAAATAAATACCAGAGCCGTATATCCTTTGGTTAATAATTCTTTTTTCTCGTTGAAAATTTCATAATCAAATTCAATTTTTGCAGTTGGTATTTTCCGCAATGAAGTTTTGATTTCGATCAGGTCATCATAACGTGCAGGTAAAATGTATTTAACACTCAGTTCAGTTACCGGTAACATGATTCCACGAGCTTCTAATGATTTGTAGCTGACGCCTATTTTTCGCAAAGTTTCTACCCGTCCAATTTCAAAAAATTGGGCATAATTACCATAATAACAGTAACCCATTTGATCTGTTTCGCTATATCTGATGCGGATATTTGTGGTGTTTAAGAACATTTTTGTATATTGCGTTAGTGTAAAAAAATTGGTCTGAAAATAAAATTTTTTTTCACATGGAGAAATAAATTTTAAAGAATTTTTGATAAAAGTTAGGGTGTAAATTTTTTTTAAAAAACAATAGCAGTTTTATTTTTTTTATAACTTTTTTATGTGAATATTTGCTCACTGTTTTTTCCGAAAAGAAAACAGGGAAACCCGCATAATTTTTTAAACCCGTACCTGCATGAAGAACAAAAAAAACTATGAATCGATATGGGAAGATTGCCTGAAAGTAATCAAGGATAATATAAGCTTACAAAGCTATAAGACTTGGTTCGAGCCAATCAAACCAATTCGATTCAAGGGTAAGGTTTTGACACTTCAGGTTCCGTCACATTTTTTTTACGAGTGGTTAGAAGAGCATTATATTGATTTATTGAAGAAGGTGATCAAAAAAGAGATTGGTCCTGAAGCAAAGCTGGAATATTCTATCATTATGGATAGAAGTGAAGACAACAAAAAAACACCTTACACAGTTAACTTACCCACCTCAAGCAAAAAGAATTTATCCAACACCCCGGTTACAATGCCTCTAAATATTGGAGAAAATCCAATAAGAAACCCTTTTGTAATTCCGGGTCTCAAAAAAGTAAACGTTGATTCTAACCTAAATCCCACTTACTCATTTGATAATTTTGTTGAAGGAGATTGTAACCGATTAGCGAGATCAGCCGGCTTTGCGGTTTCTAATAAACCGGGAGGTACTGCTTTTAATCCTTTATTGATCTATGGAGGCGTTGGTTTAGGAAAAACGCACCTGGCACATGCGGTGGGTATTGGTATTAAAAATCAATTCCCCAATAAAACTGTATTATATACCCAGGCAGAGACTTTTACTCGTCAATTTATAGATTCAATCAAGAACAATACAACCAATGATTTTATCAATTTTTATAAGTTGATGGATGTATTAATTATTGATGATGTGCAATTTTTTGCCGGAAAAGAAAAAACACAAGATGCCTTTTTCCATATTTTTAATCACTTACATCAAACCGGAAAACAACTCGTATTGACAGCAGATAAGGCTCCGGTTGAAATGAAAGGAATTGAGCAGCGATTATTGTCGCGTTTTAAATGGGGATTATCAGCTGATGTACAGGCACCCGGATTGGAAACCAGAATTGCGATATTACAAAGAAAAATTTATGGAAACGGGGTCGATTTACCGGAGGATGTGATCGAATATCTGGCGTATAGCATTAACACCAATATCCGTGAAATGGAGGGAGCTTTGACTTCTTTGATCGCCCAGGCATCCCTTAATAAAAAAGCAGTTACCATTGAGCTGGCCAAAAAGATGATCGACACCTTTGTGAAGAATACAGCCAGAGAAGTTTCAATGGATTATATTCACAAAATCGTTTGCGATTATTTCAATTTACCCATTGAATTACTGAAATCAAAAACAAGAAAAAGAGAAGTGGTTCAGGCGCGCCAAATTGCTATGTACTTTGCTAAAAAAATGACAAAGTGGTCATTGGCAAGTATTGGAGCGCAGTGTGGAGGAAAAGATCATGCTACCGTTTTACATGCATGTAGAACAGTAAACAATCTAGCTGAAACAGATAAACAGTTTAGAGGTTATCTGGAAGATCTCGAAAAAAAATTGAACGTAAATTAGTCTAAAAGAGGCTGTCTCAAAAGTCAGAACTTTCATTTTTCAAGAATTCTTTCCCCTAACCCCTTGCTTCGGCTGCGCTCACCACGAGAAAGGGTAAATTCTTGAAAATCAATCATCCTTTAGGAACGAGGAAAATTAATTTAAAATGTCCCGCTCCAATCGGGACATTTTTTTTTTACTTTTATTCAGATGAAAATTTTAATGGTTTGTTTAGGGAATATCTGCCGATCACCAATGGCAGAAGGTGTTTTGAGAAAAAAATTAACTGAGCAGGGATATGGTCACGTAACAACAGATTCAGCCGGAACCTCTGCTTATCACATAGGAGAAGCACCGGATCAACGTATGCGGATGACCGCAAAAGCGAAAGGAGTGAGCATAGATGACTTGTGCGCAAGACAATTTGTTGCAGCTGATTTCGATAAATTTGATCTGATTTATGTAATGGATGCATCTAATTATAAAAATGTTATCGCATTAGCACAGTCAGAAGAGGATAAAGCAAAGGTAAAACTGATCTTAAATGAAATAAACCCTGAAACCAATCAGGCAGTTCCGGATCCTTATTTTGGAGGAGATGAAGGGTTTGAGCATGTATTTGAACTCTTAGATAAGGCGACAGACGTAATTATAGATAAATATGTCAAAAGGTAAGCTCTATATCATCCCCATTCATATTAGTGAAACAGCTTTTGACCGGGTGCTTCCTGCATACAATACAGAAAAGATCAAAAAAATGCGGGTTTTCGCAGTTGAAAACGTAAAAACAGCCAGACGTTTTCTCCGAAAGATGGATAAGGATTTTCCTATTGATGACACTACTTTTTATCAGCAGGACAAGCATGATGATTATGCTTTTCACCACGAAATTATCGAACAACTTAAAGCAGGAAATGATGTGGGATTGATGTCTGAATCGGGATATCCCGCCATTGCAGATCCGGGGAATCGAATTGTGGCAACTGCCCAGGAGAATGGAATAGAGGTAGTGCCTTTGGTTGGACCATCTTCATTACTTATGGCATTGGCAGCAAGTGGATTAAACGGACAAGGCTTCGCGTTTAACGGTTATCTGCCCATTAAAGAGCCGGAGAGAAGTAGACAGATCCAATTGATGAGTGATATAGTTGTAAAAACAACCTACAGCCAACTATTTATAGAAACGCCGTACCGTAACAAAACCATTTTTGAAGATTTTCTAAAACATTGCCCTGAAGGAATGAAATTATGCGTTGCTTTTGATGTTACGGGTGAAAAAGAATCCATCCAAACAAAAACACTTGGTGACTGGAAAAAAGCACCTTTTAAGTTTGATAAAACACCTTGTGTGTTTATCTTGGGGAAATAATTAAGATAAAATATGAAGGACTTAAATACAGAGTTGGAGCTCTTTAAAAAAACCAGAGAGAATATATTAAGACTTGTTGAAACATTAAGTTTGGATCAAATCAATAAAATTCCAGATGGATTCACAGGAAATATTGCCTGGCACCTGGGGCATATGCTAGTTACTCATAAGGGTTTGGTGTATCAGTTAAATAGTGTAGCGGGCAATCTTGACCAAGAATTTGTGCAGAAATATAAAAAGGACAGTAAACCTGAACAACCAATTAATCAAGGTGAACTGGACTATATTAAGAAAGAACTTAAGTCTCAGGTGAAAGAATTAGAGGAAGACGTTAATTCTGGTGATGTCTTTGGCAAAAATATACCTTATAAAACAGCTTATAATTATGAAATCACAAATTTGGAAGATGCTGTAAAGTTTAACAATATCCACCAGGCCATGCACGTAGGCTATATTCTGGCATTGAAGAATCTAGTTTAATTCTTTGTTTCAAAGCCGTAATAGAATAACCAACTCATCTGCGATCGGTCTACCTGTACCTCATAGGTCTTTCCTGTTAAGCACCAGCAATTTTCACAATTGTTATTGCGAACACCTTTAATTCTTATTTTCAAAGGGATGATGCCATCTGCCCTTAAAGTTGCCTCAAGATTTTTTCGGCTGCGATAATCTGTGTTTGCTACCCAGGGCGGCTTACAAAAGGTCTCATCTAATTTCATCCATACAGGATCTACCGTTTTGTTACAACTTTCCAAAAAAGATAAGGCTGCCAAAAGCATGATCATAAGACTAATTTTTTTCATATCAGTGGGAGTGAATTACAAGACGATTCTCCCAAAAATGATGCCAAATTGACTATATTTGTGCAATTGAAAAAATCTGTAATTATCGAATCGGTACATGGAAAAAACAGCTCCTTATACACCCAAAAATAAAGTAAGAATTGTAACTGCTGCCTCTCTTTTTGACGGGCATGATGCAGCCATCAATATCATGCGAAGGATTATTCAGTCAACCGGCTGTGAAGTGATTCACCTGGGGCATGACAGAAGTGTAGAAGAAGTAGTGGATTGTGCGATACAAGAAGATGCGCAGGCTATTGCCATGACTTCTTATCAGGGGGGGCATACAGAATACCTCAAATACATGCATGATCTCTTACAGGAAAAAGGGGCAGGACATATCAAAATATTTGCCGGTGGTGGCGGTACCATTTTACCGGATGAAATCAAAGAATTACAAGATTACGGGATCACAAGGATCTATCATCCGGATGACGGACGTGAAATGGGCTTACAAGGAATGATCAATGATTTGGTAGAGAAAAGTGATTATCCAACCGGAGATCAACTCAACGGAGAAGTAGAAAAACTAACACAGCAAAACCCCGTGGATATTGCCCGTTTAATTTCTGCTGCAGAAAATTTCCCTGATAAAAGTAAAGATGAATTGGCTAAAGTGCATGAGTTGGCAGCAAAATCTCATACCCCTATCCTTGGAATAACAGGTACAGGAGGTGCAGGAAAGTCTTCTTTGGTAGATGAATTGGTGCGCCGTTTTCTCATTGATTTTCCCGAGAAGAAAATTGCTATTGTTTCAGTTGATCCCTCTAAAAGAAAAACAGGAGGAGCTTTGTTGGGGGATAGAATTCGCATGAACTCCATTAACAACAAACGGGTGTATATGCGTTCTTTGGCAACCCGCCAATCAAATTTAGCACTGTCAAAACATGTTTCTGAAGCACTGGAAATACTCAAAGCAGCCCATTTTGACCTGATTATTTTAGAAACTTCTGGAATCGGACAATCAGATACTGAAATACTGGATCACTCGGACACTTCATTGTACGTAATGACACCTGAATTTGGTGCCGCTACGCAGTTAGAAAAAATCGACATGCTTGATTTTGCAGATCTGGTAGCCTTAAATAAATTTGACAAAAGAGGAGCCCTGGATGCTATTCGTGATGTGAAAAAGCAGTATAAACGCAATCATCAGTTGTGGGATATTTCAGATGATGAAATTCCTGTCTATGGAACAATCGCCTCACAATTCAATGACCCCGGAATGAATACGATTTATAAGGCCGTGATGGATAAATTAGTAGAAAAAACCGGTGCTGATTTGAAGTCCACTTTTGAAATTACGGATGAAATGTCTGAGAAGATCTTTGTGATTCCACCGGCAAGAACCCGTTATTTATCTGAAATAGCTGAAAACAATCGCGCCTATGACAAATGGGTAGATGAACAGGTAGAGGTGGCAGATAAACTCTACGGCTTGCAAAAATCTATAGAAACATTAAAAGTTTCAGAGATTGAAGATAAAGACCGAATCATAAAAGGGCTACAAGAATCATTTGAAAAGGTAAAACTCAATTTAGATCCCAAAAACTGGCTGATTTTAGAAAAATGGGAAGATAAAATTGCCCGATACAAAGCACCGGAATATAAATTTCAGGTGCGGAACAAGGAATTATCGATCAAAACACATACTGAATCCCTGTCTCATTTACAGATCCCCAAAGTGGCTTTACCCAAATACAAAGGATGGGGTGATGTGTTGAGGTGGTCATTACAAGAAAATGTTCCGGGAGAATTCCCTTACACAGCCGGTCTTTTTCCTTTTAAAAGAGAAGGAGAAGACCCAACCAGAATGTTTGCCGGTGAAGGTGGACCGGAAAGAACCAACCACCGTTTTCATTATGTGAGTTTAGGTATGCCTGCCAAGCGATTATCTACCGCTTTTGATTCAGTCACCTTATACGGAAATGATCCCGATTTAAGGCCTGATATTTATGGGAAAATCGGAAATTCAGGGGTATCGATCTGCTGTTTGGATGATGCTAAAAAGCTCTATTCAGGTTTTAGGCTAACTGATCCTAAAACTTCAGTATCCATGACCATTAACGGACCTGCGCCTATGTTATTGGGATTTTTCATGAATGCTGCCATAGATCAGGAATGTGAGATTTATATTCGTAAAAATGGCCTGGAAAAAGAAGTGGAAAAACAATACAAAGCGATCTACGATAAAAACAATCGCCTGCGCCCGACCTATCAAGGTGATCTACCGGAAGGAAATGATGGCTTGGGATTATTACTTTTAGGCTTAACCGGAGATCAGGTATTGCCAAAAGAGGTGTACGAAAAAATTAAAGCCGATACTTTAACTAAAGTAAGAGGAACCGTACAAGCAGATATCCTTAAAGAAGATCAGGCACAAAACACCTGCATATTCTCAACGGAGTTCGCTTTGCGATTGATGGGAGACGTGCAGGAATATTTTATCAATCACGGCGTACGAAATTTTTACTCGGTTTCCATTTCAGGCTACCACATAGCAGAGGCAGGTGCAAATCCCATTTCTCAATTGGCATTTACATTGGCAAACGGCTTCACCTATGTTGAGTATTATCTTTCCAGAGGAATGGATATTGATAAGTTCGGCCCCAATTTATCCTTCTTTTTCTCCAATGGAATCGACCCTGAATATGCGGTAATTGGACGTGTTGCCAGAAGAATATGGTCAAAAGCTCTGGCGAAAAAATACGGAGCAAATGATCGTGCGCAAATGTTGAAATACCACATTCAAACTTCAGGAAGATCACTCCACGCACAAGAAATTGATTTTAATGATATCCGAACCACCCTGCAAGCTTTGTATGCGATATATGATAACTGTAATTCATTACATACAAATGCTTATGATGAAGCCATTACTACGCCTACAGAAGAATCTGTGCGACGAGCAATGGCCATACAATTGATCATCAATCATGAGTTGGGCTTGGCAAAAAACGAAAACCCCACACAAGGAGCTTTTATCATTGAAGAATTGACAGAGCTGGTAGAGCAAGCTGTGTTGATGGAATTTGACCGTATTACAGAAAGGGGAGGCGTTTTGGGTGCTATGGAAACCATGTATCAACGCTCTAAAATCCAGGAAGAATCATTGTATTATGAAACACTGAAGCACAATGGAGAGTTCCCGATTATAGGTGTCAATACTTTTTTGAGTTCAAAAGGATCTCCAACTTTAATTCCCGCTGAAGTGATTCGCGCCACAGAAGAAGAAAAGAAATATCAGATAGAAATGTTGAAAAATCTTCACAAAACTTACGAGGACAGCATTGATAAAACATTATCTAACATTCAGCAGGCAGCGATTCAAAATCAGAATATTTTTAGTGAGTTAATGGAAGCAACCAAGGTTTGTTCATTAGGACAAATCACAAACGCCTTGTTTGAAGTGGGAGGGCAATATCGTAGGAACATGTAAAATTGTATTCGGGCGTTGTCAAGCAAGCGTTTAAAGAATAGAAATGGGAAGATATCGGTGTTTTTTTGTGTTTTTGTTTTTATTGCTGCTGAAAACTTCACCGGCTCAGGATGCGGTACAGGATAAAATCCAATATTATCTGGATCAATTTTCTGAATACGAATACGAAGATGTTTTAAAAGCAAAGTCGTATCTGGATTCAGCTGAAAACTTGATGGATAAAACTGTTGATCAGGAATTGCACGGAAAGTTTAACCTCTATAAAGGGTGGTATTATCAAGATATCTCTGAATTTGACAAAAGTCGACATTTTTTTTACCGTTCATTGGATAATTATTTAGAAGCCGGAAATTACAATGACGTAGCAGATGTTTACGGAAACTTAGGGAATGCGTATCTGGATATTAATGATTTGAAAACCTCTTTAGGTTACCAGCTGAAATCCCTACAAATCAATGAATCGATTCTTTTACTTTCAGAGAATGAAGTGCAGAGAGATAAAGCAGAAAGAGGCAGGGCTTATGCCTGGAGTAATATTGCAGGAATTTATCGAACATTGGGAGAGTATGAAAAAGCATTGGAGTATGAGCAGCTTGGATTTGCTTATGAAAAAGAGAAGGGAGATCCTGTAGGAATGGGGATTTCATGTATTGGTTTGGGAAGTATCTTTCGGCACATGGACAATTTGGATTCAGCACTGCATTACACCGCTCAAGCCCGGCAACTTTTTACAGAACACAATTATTCAAACGGATTGACGCACAGCAATATCAACATGTTCAACTTATACCAGGAAAAAGGCGAACTGCGGATGGAATATCTGCGGGATGCGTATAAATCGGCTTTGAAAGCAGAAGATAAGTTTGCACAAGCTTCGGTACTTTCTGTAATGTTGGAAAGTGATTATACATTCTCTGAAGATTCTCTTTTATCGATTATCCATGAAATGAAACAATTGGTGAATGACTATGGATTTGAAACGTCTTTTGTTGCTTTTCGAAAAAGGGAGGCCGCTTATTTTGCAAACAATAAATCCTACAAAAAAGCCTATGAAACTATTCTGGAGTATATAGATCATTATGAAGAAAAACGGGCGTCAGAGAAAGATGTAGATTTTGAAAGTGCAGAATTACGATATAAATTTCAACAAAAATCCCTTCAGGATAGCTTAGGATTTCAGAAAACCCTGAATTTGCAAAAAATTGATAAAGAGAAACGTATTCAACGACAGCGATTGGTCATTGTACTCTCGTCGGGAGGGCTTGTCGTTTTCGCTGTTTTCGCCATTTTCTTCTACCGGGCATTTAGGGTGAAGAAAAAAACCAATACAAAGCTGAGTGAAAAAAATAGAATGATTGAAGAGCAAAAAGAGTTGGTTGAAACTAAAAATAAAGAGATTACGGATTCTATCACCTATGCGAAGCGATTACAAAATGCCATTTTACCTGCTGAACATTTAATTGATCAGGCTTTTGCTTCTTCCTTTATTTTTTATCGTCCCAAAGATGTAGTAAGTGGAGATTTCTACTGGTATGAAGAAAATGAGGAGTTTCATTATCTGGCAGTAGCAGATTGTACGGGACATGGTGTTCCCGGAGCTATGGTGAGTGTTGTCTGTAGCAATTCGCTGAACCGATCTGTGAATGAGTTTAAGCTAAAACAACCGTCGGATATACTCAATAAAACCCGGGAATTGGTTGTTGATACTTTTACGAAAAGCGGTGAGAATGTAAAAGATGGGATGGATATCGCCCTGTGTGCATTTGATAAAAAAGCGAATCGGCTATTTTTTGCGGGAGCCAATAATCCTTTTTGGATCATCCGGGATAAAAAATACCTGCAACAAACTAAACATGAGGAATGCTTTTCACTTCCGGCTGTTGATCAATTTTTGATAGAGATTAAAGGAGATAAACAACCCATAGGATTATATACCGATATGCATGAATTTGTCCAACATCAAGTGGATGTATACCAAGGCGATATCGTCTATTTATTTACAGACGGATATGCCGATCAATTTGGGGGAGATAAAGGGAAAAAGTTGAAGTATAAACCCCTAAAAGAACTGATCTTGCAAAAATCGAAGATGCCGCTTAAGATTCAATCTACAGAATTGGAAACCTTTTTCTTCGAATGGATGGCTGACTTTGATCAGGTGGATGACGTATGTGTCATAGGGGTAAAGCTATAAACCGTATCCATAATGATATACACGTCATCCTTCTGATTCAAGGCTACTATTTGCCACATTCTTCCAATAATCTCTCAACTTCTTCTTGTCCCCAATTAGGGTGTAGTTCACTGGATGGAGTAAAAAGTGTATATTTTTCAAGGGCAGTTTTAAGTATTGCACGTGCATTTTCACAACCTCCACCATAAGCCTCGGGTGTATATAACAGACTTTGGGCTTCTAGCAAATATACCCGGGGATTGTCAGGACAAAGGGTTTTGGCAGTGCTCATCATTTTAGAAGCTTCCATACCGTATTGCATACCCCGGTTAGCCGGGTCTACCGTGATCCTTGCACTGGCAATTAAAGATTTCATGCAATTGATCTCGGATTGATCAATCGGATGGGAGGTGCCACATAATGAATCGGCTTTTGCTAATGATGAAGTAGATTGATCTAATAATTGTTCAATTTGAGCTGAATCAGATTGAGTAAATGCGTCCATGACATAACAATAAGCGGCATAGTAATACGGAAGCCAATTGCCTTTTTCCGTCTGACCGATCATTTCAAAATTTGCAGCAAGCGAAAGAGGTGAAATCTCTGCTGACATGCAACTGTCTAATTTGTCTAACTCAATCATAAGTGAAGAAGCGGTGTCTTGTGCTTTAGTTAATAGAGAAGATCCCATAAAAATAAGCGTAATAATTGTCGTTTTCATAACTGTTTTTTTATAATGAAATACAAAAATAAACAAGTTTATTATATAAACCAAAATAAAAGATTATTATTTCGAATAAGTAGAATTATATGGTGCATTATGCACTGTCATAAATTGATTATATTTACTAAAATAGCGCGGGGATTGGAGTTTGACAAAGGAAGGGATACGCAAGACGAATTGGATTAGATTAAATCCAACTCAGATCTCAGTTTACTTAAATCTAATTACCTGAAAAAATAAAAAATCATGAATAGTTCAAAAAGTGGAAAATGTCCAGTTATGCACGGTGCAAATTCAAATACTGGGAGATCGGTAACAGACTGGTGGCCAAAATCACTCAATTTAGATATCCTGCATCAACACGATACAAAAACAAATCCTTTAGGAGAAGAATTCAACTACGTAAAAGCATTTAAAAAATTGGATTTGAGAGCAGTTAAAAATGATTTAAAAGCATTAATGACCGAAAGTCAGGATTGGTGGCCTGCAGATTGGGGGCATTATGGTGGACTAATGATTCGAATGGCTTGGCATTCAGCCGGAACTTATCGAATTTCAGACGGGCGTGGAGGAAGTAATACCGGAAACCAGCGTTTTGCTCCACTTAACAGTTGGCCGGATAATGTCAATCTAGACAAAGCAAGACGGTTGTTGTGGCCTATCAAGAAGAAATATGGAAACAAACTTTCATGGGCAGATTTGATGATTCTTGCAGGTAATATGGCGTATGAATCTATGGGGTTCAAAACCTTTGGTTTTGCCGGTGGAAGAACAGATATTTGGCATCCTGAAAAAGATATCTATTGGGGATCTGAAAAAGAGTGGCTGGCTGAAACCAAAAACAGATATGAGGATGATGAGAATCGCGAATCTCTTGAGAATCCTTTGGCAGCTGTACAAATGGGATTGATTTATGTCAATCCTGAAGGCGTGGACGGAAAACCGGATCCTTTAAAAACGGCTAAAGATGTACGGATGACTTTTAAACGTATGGCCATGAATGATGAGGAGACAGTTGCATTAACAGCCGGTGGACACACAGTTGGGAAATGTCATGGAAACGGAGACGCTTCCATCCTAGGAGGTGATCCTGAAACAGCAAATTTACATGAACAAGGTTTAGGATGGACCAACCCTAAAGGTAGCGGAAACGCAGGAGATACGGTTACCAGTGGTTTAGAAGGTGCGTGGACGACAGACCCTACTAAATGGGATAATGGATATTTTTATTTGTTGTTTACTTATGATTGGGAATCAAAGAAAAGTCCGGCAGGAGCCTGGCAATGGGAACCCATTAACATCAAAGAAGAAGATATGCCTGTTGATGCACATGATCCGAATAAAAAAAGAAATCCGATCATGACAGATGCAGATATGGCCATGAAAATGGATCCTGAATATAGAAAAATTTCAGAGAAATTTTACAATGATCCGGAGTATTTTAAAGAAACTTTTGCCAAAGCCTGGTTTAAATTAACTCACCGCGATTTAGGTCCCAAAAGTAGATACCTGGGGTCGGATGTGCCGCAAGAAGATTTGATTTGGCAAGACCCTGTTCCAACTGTTGATTATACCTTGACTGATGCAGAAATTGCAGACTTAAAAAAGACCTTGCTCAATAGCGGATTATCCAGAACAGAATTGATCAACACTGCCTGGGATAGCAGTAGAACATTTCGTGGTTCTGATTATAGAGGTGGTGCAAATGGAGCAAGAATTCGTTTGGCTCCACAAAAAGACTGGAAAGGAAACGAGCCGGAACGATTGCAAAAAGTGTTGACTAAGCTATCTGAAATTCAATCGGGGCTAGATAAAAAAGTTAGTCTGGCAGATTTAATTATTCTTGGCGGTAGTGCGGCTGTTGAAAAAGCAGCACAAGAAGCCGGTGTAAATGTTACGGTTCCTTTTTCTCCCGGACGTGGAGATGCAACAGATGAAATGACAGATGCAGCATCTTTTGCAGAATTAGAACCCGTTCATGATGCTTATAGAAATTGGGTGAAAAAAGAATATGTCGTTCATCCGGAAGAATTGATGTTGGACAGGACTCAGCTAATGGGGTTAACGGCTCCGGAGATGACCGTTCTGGTGGGGGGAATGCGTGTGTTAGGAACCAATTACGGGGGAACAAAACATGGCGTATTTACAAATAAGGAAGGGGTTCTTACCAATGATTTCTTTGTCAACCTTACCGATATGAATTATAAATGGCAACCTGCCGGCGAAAATTTATACCATATTGTCGACCGAAAAACAGGAAAAACAAAATGGACGGCCACAAGAGTAGATGTAGTATTTGGCTCTAATTCAGTGTTGCGGTCTTATGCAGAGGTTTATGCACAAGATGATGCCAAAGAAAAATTTGTAAAAGACTTCATAAAAGCCTGGGTAAAAGTAATGAATGCCGATCGATTTGATCTAAAATAGTGATACGGATCAGTCCTTAAATAGGGTTACATTTATTTTTATGGGGAAAGAGGGGGTTGAATTAATTCAGTTTTTATTTTTCAGTTCTCAGTTCTCAGTGGTCAGTTTTTCGATAAATTAGCCTGAGGTAGTGGTTACATCTTGAGTTTTTTATAAAACGTAAAAGATTCTGCTTGATCCCATAAAAATAAATGTACAGATAAGAAGTGTAAATCAATGCATTGCCAATAACTGATTTTCATTACTTTTAACCCCATAAAAATAAATTCAGTTGAAACGTTTCTTAGGCGCACTATATAAAAACGGAATTTATCTCCTTTTGTTGGGGATTATTGGAATATTTGTATTCATCCTTGTTGATTTAAGAGGAACCGTAGATCATTTGAGTAAGGATATGGTGGTGAAATCCCTGCTTAGAACAGATTTAGAGTTAGAAAACTTTTTCTCAACCGTAAAAGAAGATTTAACAGTTACGGCACAGCAACATTCTGTACAAGAATTTGAATATACGGATTATAAAAGGTTAAATGCTGAATTTAGGCCACTGGTAAAAAATAAACGGCAATTGTCTTCAATTATGATGGCCACCAGTGAAGGAGATGAATTTCTTATTTTAGATTTGGACACCTCCTGGATGTTTAGAATTACTCATAATGGGAGTAAGGACAGTTTTCCCGATCAACTTTTTTGGACAGACACCGAGATACGTGAACCCCATTATAGAAGAAAAGACAACAAAAGATATGACCCGCGCACACGGCCTTGGTTTAAAAATGCAATTGAACATAAAGAATTACAGATAAGCTGGACCGATCCCTATACCTTTTTTACCACAAAAGATCCGGGAATTACCATATCGACCAGATACAGAGATACCACGCAGAATATGGATGTAGTAGTGGCGTTTGATGTTTTACTGACCGATCTTTCTGCCTTTACTACTGAATTTGACATTACAGAAAACGGAATAGTTTTCATTTTAACAGAAGATGAAAGAGTAGTTGGTTTACCTTGTAAATCAGGTTACGATACCAAAGAAAAAATAAAAGCGAACGTACTCAAACACTATGATGAGTTGGGTAATGATAAGATCAATCAAACAATTAATATTTGGAATCAAATAGAAAATAAAGACACTGTTTTTCACTTTAATTCTGATGGAGAAACCTGGTGGGGCGCAGTTCAGCGTTACCACATCAGTGATGAAGATAAATTACTAGTCGGGGTTATCGTTCCTGAAAAAGATTTTGTGGGTTCAGTTATACGCTCAGGAAATGTCATTATTGTTGGTTTTATTTTGGTCTTGTTGTTTACCGTTTATATTCTCAGAGCGTACCGTGAAAAGCACAAGAAAAATGATCAATTAAGAGCGCAAAAGGCAGAAATTGAAGAGAAAAACCTACTGCTCAATAGTGCTAATCAGGAAATCACATTGGCAAAGCATGAAATTGAAGAGAAAAACCATGAGATCATGGATTCTATTAATTATGCAAAACGAATTCAAACAGCCATACTTCCTCCGGACTCTTACTGGAAGAAAAATTTACCGAATTCTTTTGTGCTCTATCTCCCAAAAGATGTCGTGGCCGGAGATTTTTACTGGATGGAGACCATTGAAAATGAAGTTCTTTTTGCAGCAGCAGACTGTACCGGACATGGTGTGCCCGGAGCCATGGTTTCAGTTGTCTGTCACAATGCAATGAACAGAGTGGTACGGGAGTTTGGGATGCATCAACCGGCTGAAATTTTAGATAAGGTCACAGATCTCGTCATAGAAACATTTGAGAGAAGTGATCATGAAGTAAAAGATGGAATGGATATTTCTTTGTGTGGATTAACTTTAGATAGCATGCAGTTAGAGTTTTCCGGAGCACACAACCCTTTGTGGTTGGTAAGAAAAGGAAATCAAACTTATGAAGGATTATCGCTATCTATGGAATTAGGAGATAGCTCCTTGTATGAAATTAAAGCAGATAAACAACCGGTAGGGAAGTTTGAACACAGAGATCCATTTACATATAATAAAATTACTGTTCAAAAAGGAGATGTGATTTATTTATCCACGGATGGTTTCCCAGATCAATTTGGTGGTGATAAAGGCAAAAAATTAAAGACAAAAAATTTCAAGAAATTACTGATGGATATTCATCAAAAACCACTGGATGAACAACGATCAGTCCTTGAAGAAGAATTTATGTCCTGGAAAGGAGAGTTTGAACAGTTGGATGATGTATGTGTCATAGGTTTAAGGGTGTAAACCCGTCTCCGTAATCCGGTAAATATCGGATACCATCCCACAACTGTGGTGATCTGTGTCATAAGGGATGTCTACACGAGCTGGAAAATAGAAACAAAGAACCACATCCCGCCAAAATTGAAAAATTTTAGCTAAAAAAAACTGTTGTGAATGAACTTTGTTTTTAAACAGAGAGTTCGGCAATACGCTGTAGTAAAAATTTTTCTTAAAATCATGGCTGTATGTTCTTGCTTTATTTAGTCGATCCTTAAAAACCATTTAACAAGTTATTATTCAGTTAAATATGT
>JBBDID010000027.1:0-28481 GCA_040880585.1 Crocinitomicaceae bacterium
ACATATTTAACTGAATAATAACTTGTTAAATGGTTTTTAAGGATCGACTAAGTAAGTTTTACCACACTTTTTGACACAAATCACTACAGACCCCGTCAATTACCTCTTGGGTTTTGGGATGATTTGTTTGCAATAAAAAAGCATGAAGGGTAGAAATGATCGTATTTCCTTCTTGAGGGATAAAAGCCCATCCTTTAACTGTCTTTTCAGTAAATAGTAATTACCTGTCAAAACAATGGCATGCGAATAGATTCGCCCGTTAAAACCATACCGTCTCCCCATTTCAAAAATAATATTGGAATCAAATTTTTTACTGCTGGCTATGTATGGATTCTCATTGATTTGTTTTTGAATGACTTCCCGGTTCAATTTTTTGAGGGAGATTGCAAAGCGCAGTCCGTGCATCAATTGACTGGGTGTAGTAATATCTGAAGAAGTGATTTCCAAATCCCGTCCGATTGTCTGAAATAAATCAATTACATCCACAGCATGGTGTGTTCCTGCTGATGAATCCAGATGACGAGCCACTACATTTGCACTCACCAGTCGCCGGTGGTTTCCAATATCTTCAGATCGCCTCACAACAACCATATCTGCTTTTTCAAGATTTGCAAGGTCATTTCCGGCCAGTGTTTTTATCAATGCGGCAGAACCATGTGTATTGCAAGAAACGATATGAACAAACTTTTCTCCTTCTATGATTTCATTATTCACCCCGGACATAAAAGAGGTGCCAAACCCTTTTTCACTACCTTGTGCCGAACAACCCACAAGCTCCGTCAATCGGTTATACCTTTCCTTATTTTGCAATCCGACACCATTTTCAGTGGTTTCAAAAATATAATTCACTTTTTTCAACACCTGCTCCAGTTGCTCCAAACCATCTCCGGGAGTAGATGTGCAGATTTTCACCCCTTTTTGTTGTAACAACTGAATTTCCTGATTTTCCCATTCTTGAATGTGACGTTTATGTCCGTAAATCTCTGTTACTTTCAATTCATTTTGATAGTTCACCAAGAGGTTGAGCAGGGTTGTGCCGATATTTCCAATTCCATTGACTAAAACGATCATCTTTTATGCATCCATTTTTTTAGTTGCGTTTTCCCTACAAAAGGAATCAATACAGAAGCAAGCAGAATTTTTGTATCCAGCTTTACTCCTTGTTTTTCTATATATTGTTTATCCAACCACCAACTCACTTTCTTATGGCAAACTGGTGAAAGTTGCGCTAATCCCACTATTCCGGGTTTTAAACTCCATCTTTTATTATAATATTCAGTCTCCCAATTTAATCGCTTAACATCTGCAGCAGTTAATGGTCGTGGCCCTACAAAACTCATTTGACCCATCATAATATTAAACAATTGCGGAATTTCATCCATTCCGGTTTTTCTAAGAATCTTGCCAAAAAATGTGATCTCACCGTTTTTCATGCTTCTGAACTTAATGATAGTAAACATTTTTTTATACCTGCCTAATCTTTCTTGAATAAAAAAGGGAGAATGCCAATCGATCAAAATAATCAACAGGCTAATCAGCAACAAAATTGGTGAGAGTAACACAATCAAAACAAGAGCAAAAAACAATTCAACTATCAGTTTCATCCGTTTAAAGATAAATCAAATTCTTATTTCCTCTACAAAGCAGGTTTCTTTAAAACACAAATTATGAATTTGCGATTTTCGCAAAAAACAGTTTTTACCGGCGCAATTCAATTCTAAAAACGGCTTCACTCACAGTAACTTTACATCAAACTTAAAGAAGATGAAAACAGAAATCAACAATAAGAAAATGTTAAAACGTGAATTGGAAAATATTCAAAAACTACACCGGGCAGAAAATATCGCCTGGTTATTATTTATTGGAGTAGGAATTACATATATTTTATTAACGATCTTATTAGAATCGCGTTAGACGAGATCAAGTTGGTTCAAAACCAACCCACGCTTATTCCGATACCAAATAACTGTAGGCTATTGCTTAATTCGTTATTAAATACCGGGGCTAAATCATAATAGCCGTAAAGCATGAGGTTATCCACGCCAATGCGTAAGGTGGGGCCGTAATGCAGGCGATTGATATCCGGGAAATTGAATTCTTTATATTCAGCACCTTCAATTCGCCACTTGTGAAAGTATTCTACCATAAATCCGGCTTTAAAACCGGGATAAAATTTAAATTTTCCCCTTTCTCTTGCAGCCCTGAAACGCAATTCAAAAGGAACTTCAATAAAATTAAAAACCGTTCGATTGATCCACCTGTCAGGTCCGTCATAAGGGGCTAGCTCTGTATAAAAAGAATTGTTATCAGGAGTGGGGATAAAATTCATCTCTCCATCTGTCCGCACACTGAAGTGGCTATACCCAAACCCCACACCAAGCCCTACTCTTCCTTTTTTATCAAAAGGCACATCAAACATCAGGTTAATGGCATGTCCCAGCGCATAAAATTTTGTTTTTACCCCATTTTGATCACCAATCCATGAATTCCAAAAAAAATCAGTGTTAAAGCGGTCAAATTTGTCAGGACGATCAATTGGAGGAGCAGTTAATCCGGTGTAAAGTCTCATAATTCCGGGTTTTCTATCCTTAAAAGATTCCCAGCGATCTTTCTTTTCTTCCTGTGCAAAAGCAGCAAGAGAAATCGTTAAAAAAATCAATATGGAGCACAACAACTTCACGATTTTTCAATATTTTTTTCCCATTCCCAGGAGTGTTTTAAAGCGTCCTCAATACCGTATTGGCAAGTCCAACCGAGCCATTTATTTGCTTTTGAGGGGTTGGCCCAAATTTGCTCAACATCTCCCGGCCGGCGCGGACCTATTTTATAATTTAACTTCAATCCATTCACCTTTTCAAAAGTATGGATAATTTCCAATACAGAAGAACCTTTACCGGTTCCCAGATTAAAGGCTTCACAGAAACTTTCTTGCTGTTCAAATGACCATTGTAACGCCTTAACATGCGCTTTGGCCAAATCTACTACATGAATATAATCTCTGATGCAGGTGCCGTCAGCTGTGGAATAATCATCTCCGTTCACCGTTAATTCTTCCCGTACTCCATTTGCTGTTTGTGTAATGTACGGCACCAGATTATTGGGAATCCCTTGTGGTAATTCTCCAATTTCAGCTGAGGGATGCGCACCAATGGGATTAAAATACCTTAGTAAGGTTGAGCAAAGTTCATGGGGAGACGCATAAGCATATTGTATTAATTCTTCACAACAGATTTTTGTAGCACCGTAAGGAGAAGCTGCTTTTTTTATGGCTGTTTTTTCAGTCACTTCCGGATTTTCAGGTTCTCCATACACAGTACAGGAAGAAGAAAAAACGAGATGTTTGATGTCCTGATACTGCATCAACTGAAGTATTGAACACAATGAGTTGATATTGTTTTGGTAATAAAGCACCGGTTTCTCAACCGATTCTCCAACGGCTTTGTAAGCGGCAAAATGTATAACCCCGTCTATCTGGTCATATTTTTCAGCCACAGACGCAAGGCCCTGCTGATCTGTACAATCCACCGAATGACAATCTACTTTATTTCCAATGATAGATTCAATACGGCTGATGATCCAGGGTTTTGAATTGCGAAAATCATCTACAATGATGGGATGAAAACCCGCCTTATATAGTTCCACAACCGTATGTGAGCCAATATATCCGGCACCACCGGTTACAAGAATATTTTTCCGCTTACTCATTCAAAAAAATAAGAATTGTTTTGAAATTTAATTCGTCTTGCTTTTTTATTCGCACGTTTTTTTCAAGGTGCTGGAAACGGCTATACTCACATCTGTCCAAAGCTTGTTCTCATTATCCGGCCCGGTATGTTTTTCTGCACAAACAACGCTGAGAGAATCCATAGCTACCTGCCCGTCAAAATCTCGAATATCAATCACGGTGATCATAGTGATCTTTTCACCCTTTACTTTTACTTCACTGTCATATTCCTTACTCACACCATTCATTGTGATAGAAACCCGTGCAGCCGATTTATCGATTGAAATGATCTCACCGGTTAAAAGGTCGGTCTTATCCATTTGAGCAAAAAATGATCGGCGAATTTTACCATCTCTTGTAGTGTCCTGCGTATTAATAGAACTCACCGGAATTTCAAAAGTGGCATTATTCAACACATCAAATTTATTGTCTGCTTCTTTAGCCACTACCCTAATTTCATCAAAAGTACCATCAACTCCCACTTTTTCTGTGAGTTTAAAAGCCGTCCAGGTTAAAGTTGTCGCTGTTTCATCATACGAATACGTACAGTTTTCTGCATCTGTTACTTCTTCTTCTACTTCTTCTTCGGTTTCCTCTGCACCACCGCAGGCCAATAAAATAGATAAAAAGGCCAACATGAATATTTTCTTTGTTTTCATCATCTTTAATATTTTAAATTAATAAAGCAGGGTAAAGTTACTTAAGTTAATCGGATTTAAAAGTATTAGCTACTCATTCATACCGTTTATCCAGATTTTCAAGACGATCCAATCTCTTTTTTTGAATGGCTCCATGAATACTTGCATTCAGCTCAAAACCAATTAATAAAGAAAAGGAAATCATGTAAATCCACAAAAGCAACATGATAATGGTTCCTAACGAACCGTATAAAGCGTTATAATTTGCGTAATAGGCAATGTACAACTCGTAAATGACAGAAATAGCGATTACCAGAATAAAAGCCAGTGTTGCTCCCGGGGAAAAGAAACTAAAATCCTTTCTATTTTGTGGACCGTAATAATAAAGAAAAGATATCCCGGTATATACTAGAATTCCAAGGAAAAGTATATCCGTAAGTCCATAAATTTGATCAAAATAACGGGCGATAAAGTCACTGCTTTCTGCCCACATATTGTAGCCTTTTCTAGCCAACACCAAGCAATAGAAAGTAACTAAAATACCTATAGTAAAAATCAATACAAAGCCAAAAGAAACAAGGCGGGCAGACCACCAATTTCGTTTGGAAAATTTCATTTTGGAACTATTAAATGCCTTAATCAGTACTGTAAACCCATTGGAAGCGAAATACAGTGCAAAAATAAACCCTAATGAAATCAAAGAAGAAACCGAAGAATTCTCGTACTCTCTCAAACCACTCATGAACTTTTCAAATAATTGATCCGGAATCAGTGATGAGACAACGGGTGCAATATCTTCTTCAAGATGAATTCCCGGGGTATATGCTGATAACACCACCAGCACCAAACCAAAAGGAATTAATGCCAAAAAAAAATGAAAAGCTACCGCCCCTGCCCGCATACTAATGTGTCCCTTGCGCAGAGAAAACAAAAAAAAGAAAATGATCTCCCACAATGAAACACCCTGAAAACCGGGAATTTTAATTTTTCTGGAAAAATGGATAAACGGTCGCACATATCCCACTCTGATTTTGCGAACACACCTTTTTATTTTATCTATTATTTCCATTACAAGACAAAGATAAAATTGTTTCTATTCTAATTGTTACTTTTGTAATCCCCAAAGCAGCTAACTATGATAAAATACGATCCCAAGATTTGGTTCAGACATATTTTCAAAATCACCAAAGGTGATACACTTCTTCTTTTGTGGAAAGAGATAATATTACTCTCCGCCTTTACGGCCTTAATTGCCTGGTGGGAGATGGAGTATTATCCAGACAACAAGAGTTTTGAATCCCTGATCAGTGTGTATTCTTTGATCGGTTTTGTATTGTCTCTACTCTTGGTTTTTAGAACCAACACCGCCTATGACCGCTGGTGGGAAGGGCGTAAAAAATGGGGAGAACTGGTCAATAACACCCGTAATTTTGCGATAAAAATAGCGTCCATGACTACCAATAAAGAGATCGATATTTTCTTTGCGCGGATGATTCCCAACTATGCATTTGCCATGAAAGAACATCTGCGGGATGGAGTAAATCTGGATGAGTTGGAACTTACCGAAGAAGAGATAAAACTTTTGCAAAACACCTCACATAAACCTAGTTTAATCGCTAAGTGGATGTATGCCAAACTGGATGAGATGAAACAAAATGATGAATTGACCCAGGAGGAATTTTTATCTATGGATACCAATCTAAAAACCTTTTCTGATATTATAGGGGCTTGTGAGCGGATCAAAAACACACCTCTTCCCTATTCTTACAGTAATTTTATGAAAAAATTCATTTTTTTGTATGTTGTCACCATGCCTCTTGCTTTTGTCAACGCATTTGGCTATTACTCTGTTTTAATTGCAGTATTCGTTTTTTATATATTGGTAAGCTTGGAGATTCTGGCAGAAGAAATTGAAGACCCCTTTGGGAATGACCCCAACGATTTAGACACAGATGAATTGAGCCATAAAATCAGAAATAATGTAAAAGAATTACTCAAGGACTAAATGTCTTTGGTTTTCCTCCCGGAAGGACTTCCAGGCCTTCTTCAAATGTTTTTTCAGCCTTTACTTTTCCCCTTTTATTATACACATACATTTTCCCGTGTTTTAACCCATCTTTATAATGGATCTCAGTTGTTACGTAATGCGGTCGCCAGTTATACAAAAGCATTTTACCATCTAATCGCCCCCCTTTGTAATTAACAATACGTTCTGCTTTTTCTCCTCCCGGAAAATAAAAAACCCATTCGCCTTCTTCTTTTCCGTCTTTATACTTGCCTTCATGGGTTTTTCCTCCATCTTTTTGGGAGTAAAATACCCAAGTTCCGCTTTTTACACTTTCCTTGAGGGTGCGTTTTGAAAAAGGCCCGTACTTCACATGCTTTTTGTAGTTTATAATTTTATAATTTCCTTGCTCCAACAAAACTCCTTTTTCATCATAACGTGTCCATTCTCCTATTTTTAAGTCATTATCATACTCTCCCTGCAGATGAAGCTTTCCGTTTGGAAAAAAAGATTGCCAGGTTCCATTGAGTTTCCCATGATCAAAATCAGCAGCATTTTTCAATTGTCCGTTATCAAAAAACTGTTCCCAATGTCCATTCTCTTTTCCTTCAACAAATGTACCTTCTTTCAGCAGTTGTCCATTTTCATACCATGTTTTCCATACGCCGTCTTCCAGGTCATTTTTGTACTCACCTTCTTTCCATTTCGCTCCGTTTTTGTAAAAGAATTCCCACTTCCCGTGTCGTTTTCCTTTCTGAAAATAGCCCTTACTGGACAGCTGTGTAGAATCGCCCGGCATCCAATACTTCCATAATCCGTCTTGTTCTCCATTTACGAATTCACCCTCCATATCTTTTGTGCCGACATTGGTATACCAGGTCCATTTTCCTGTTTTTTCTCCCTGCTTAAATTCTCCTCTAATATTTAATTGACCATTGTCATAATACTTCAGATAATCCCCGTGTGGTTCATCTGCCAGATAAGTTATTTTACGGTCTATCCCTCCTAAATAATAATAATACGTCCAGTCACCCACTTTATCTCCCTCTTTATACTGCCCCAGCACAAGTATTTCGGCATTGGGTGAATATTCTTCAAAATCGTCATCTTTTAAGCCGTCTTTATAGGTGTAAAATTGTTGAAGAAAACCCGTACTCTCATAATAAATAAACGTACGTCCGTCACCCTCTTTCAAGGTTTGTGTGCTATCCGTCTTCCAAAAACTTTGAACGTAGGTGACCGAATCCACATTCTCTTCAATCATCATGTGGTAACCATTGGGATAATAATACTTCCATTCCCCTACGGGTCGATCCATTTGATAATATCCTTCTACCTTTACATTTCCGGTACTATGCCATGAGGTATAGGTGCTGTCTTGCTTTCCCATCACAAAAAAACCTTCTTCTTTCTTTTTTCCGCTTGGGTAATAACTCAGAGCCTTACCGTGTAGTTGATCTTTAAAATAATGGTGCACTTCTTCCAATCTTCCCTGCCGATCCCAGTACTCCCATTTACCATGTTTCATAGTGGTTTCTCCCTGAAAATCGTCTGCGTAATAAAACCCTTTACTGCGCATGACTGATTTTTCAAAATCCCAGAAATCAACATACATTTTATGTTTTTGCTTTTGAGAAAAGCCTTGTGAGCCTATCAGTAAGCATACAAACAGAATAAGGTACCTCATTTAGGTGGTGTTTTATTTAGTGATATAACAAATGTCGTACAAATTGTTACTTCAACGGTAGTAGCCAATAATGCCCTGAGTCAGAAATAATGTCCCAAAACAGATCAGTACAATTCCAAGTGCCAAATTTAAGTTTCTCATCCAAAGTGGGGTCAAGATATCCTTCAGTTTTTTTGCACCAAAAATTTTTAATACGTCAATGCTGAAAAAAGTAATGAGTATAATAACAATATACATGGCGATTTGATCTTGTCTTTCCAAGCCCAATCTTGCCGGTGCCTCAGGTAATATAGACATGAGTGTTAGCCAATAAAAAAGCACTCCGGGATTCAGTAAATTAAAAGTCGTCCCTTTGAGCAAGGTAACAAAGTGATTACTCGCCCGGGCATTTTTCATTTCTTGCATCTGTTTTTGAGTAGAGAATTTGGTTTTGGGCCTTCTTTTACTGACGTCTACTATACCTAGAATAATAAAAAATGATCCTCCGACAATTTTTAGCCAAAAACTATTGTTCCCCTCCATCAGGGCCGTTACCTCAGAGAAAAACACATAGGCGATCGACAAATAAATCAAATCACTGATCAGCACGCCCAAATCAAAAAACAGGGCAGACTTTATTCCTTTTCGAATACTTGTTTCAATAAGGATAAAGAAAGCCGGACCTACCATGACACTTAACAATAGGCCGTATCCCAAACCGGTTAAAATTACTTCAAACAAATTTTAGTGTTTTTAAATCATGTAAAGGTAACATTTGTTATAACGAATTTAGCTGATTTTTGTTAGGCTTCTTGCAAGTTAAAATCAAGTTCTACCAATATCGGACAATGGTCAGAGTGCACAGCGTCCGATAATATAGCCGATCGTTTTAATTTATTTTCAAGGGATTCCGAAATAAAATGATAGTCAATTCGCCAACCCAGATTTTTTTTTCGCGCTCCCGACCGGTACGACCACCATGTATATTGATGGGGTTCTTTGTTCAAATGCCTAAATGTATCGATAAACCCGGCATCCAAAAATTTGCTCACCCAGTCTCGTTCTTCGGGTTTAAATCCTGAAGTATCCTTATTTCGCTGCGGATTGTGAATATCAATTGCTGTATGACAAATATTTACATCCCCTGCTATCAATAAATTTGGATATTCTTTTTTCAATTCGTTGATATAATCATAAAAGTCATCTAAAAACTGCATTTTGAAAGCCTGTCGTTCATCTCCCGTTGTTCCGCTGGGAAAATAACAACTCAGCACGGAAAAATCTTTATAATCGGCGCGTAAAATGCGGCCTTCCCTATCGTATTTTTCGATTCCACATCCATAAACTATGTTTAAAGGTTCAACTTTTGAAAATAAAGCAACACTACTGTACCCTTTTTTTTCAGCCGAATGCCAATATGTTTTATATCCCAATTCTTCAAACACACCTAAATCCAATTGATCTTGATGTGCTTTGGTTTCCTGAATACAAACAATGTCGGGATCAACAGAGGATAACCACTGTAACCAATCCTTTTTTAAAGCTGCTCTTATTCCATTTACATTGTAGGATATTATCTTTGTCATTATAGAATTTTGGCTAAAAATAATGTAAATTGAACACTTTTTCTGTACGTAGATAGTTTACGTTCTTCTATCCAACCTTTGTTGAAAAAAATTATGGCTAAAGTAAAAACCTCTTTTTTTTGTCAGAATTGTGGTGCTCAATCCCCTAAATGGGTTGGGAAATGTAGTTCGTGCAATGAGTGGAACACATACGTTGAAGAAATAATCGATAAAAAGCCTAAATCAGCTACACCTTTTTCATCCTCAAGCACGCAAAGGGCAGCTAAGGCGCATCATTTAAACGAAATTGAGCAAAAAATAGAGCGCCGTTCAGAACTACAGGATGCTGAGTTAAATCGGGTGCTGGGTGGTGGAATGGTTCCCGGTTCGTTGATCTTATTTGGTGGAGAGCCCGGTATCGGAAAGTCTACTTTATTGCTGCAAATGGCCATCAAAGAACAGGACAAAAAGATCCTCTATATCTCTGGAGAAGAAAGCGAACAGCAAATTAAAATGCGGGCAGATCGAATCGGAAAATCAAATAGCAATTGCTTTGTATTGACAGAAACCTCTATGCAAAACATTTTTATTCAGATAGAAGCCGTTCAACCCGACATCCTCATTATTGACTCGGTACAAACCATGCATTCTCAATTGATTGAATCTTCTCCCGGTAGTATTTCTCAGGTTCGTGAATGCACTGCAGAGCTGTTAAGGTTTGCCAAAGAATCCGGAACTCCGGTTTTTCTTATCGGACACATCACAAAAGAGGGTTCACTGGCCGGACCAAAAGTATTAGAGCACATGGTGGATACCGTTCTGGTTTTTGAAGGAGATAGAAATCATGTTTACCGAATTGTGCGCTCCATAAAAAATCGTTTTGGGTCTACTAATGAGTTAGGGATTTACGAAATGCATAGCGCTGGATTACGTCCTGTTGAAAACCCTTCTGAGATATTAATTTCAAACAATGAAGAAAATTTATCCGGCATATCCATTGCCTCCACCATGGAAGGTGTGCGCCCCATATTGGTTGAGGTGCAAGCCCTGGTCAGTACAGCTGCCTACGGAACACCTCAACGGTCGGCTACCGGTTTTGATTTGAGAAGATTGAATATGTTGCTTGCGGTACTTGAGAAAAGATGTGGCTTCAAGCTAGGGGCAAAGGATGTTTTTCTCAATATTGCCGGTGGGATAAAAGTCAGTGACCCTGCAATTGATCTGGGAGTGGTTTGCGCCATTATGTCTTCCAATGCCAATATCCCAATTCGTCACAAAATTTGTCTTTCTGCTGAATTGAGTTTGTCGGGCGAAGTGCGTCCCGTCAACCGAATTGAACAACGCATTTCAGAGGCTGAAAAAATGGGGTTTGAACAAATTATCCTCTCTAAATACAACAAAGGAATTCGACAAAAAGATTACAGCATTGAAATCATTCAGGTGGGTAAAATAGAAGATGCCATAAAAGTTATTTTTGGATAAAAACATTTTTTTTTGGTAAAAAAATGTTCCCCCAACCGACTAAGGACACAATAAAACAAAGCTACTAGAGTTATTGTTTGTAAATTTGTCTTCATGGTCAGATACTTCTTGCTCATCACGCTTTTTATTGCCACTAAGGCATTTACGCAATTAGGGATGCTTGACTGGAGAATCCATTTTTCTTCTTTTCGTGCTGTGGGTATTGCTGAATCTGAAACAGATGTTTACATGGCCTGCTCAAATGGAATCATTGAATATGATACAGAAGATAAAGCTGTGAGCATGCTTACCTCTACAAATGGCCTTTCTGATTTAGGTATTTCAGCCATTGCCGGAGACGGGAGTTCCGTAGCCATTGGTTATGCCAATGGAAATCTGGACATCCTTGAAGGTAATACCATTACAAATATACCCTGGATAAAATTGGCTGAACTATCCGGAAATAAAAAAGTAAATTCCTTTTACTTTGATGAAAACACCATTTATGTTACCACAAATATAGGCTTGGTTGTGGTTGACAATAAAGAAAAAGAAATTCTTGACACTTATTATCCTTACGACAATCCCTCGATCAATGACGTTACCATTTTCCAGGATTCTTTATATCTGGCAACACCCAAAGGCATTTATTATGCCCATAAAGATCAAAGTTTTCTCAATGACAAAACACAATGGAAAAAATTAAACAGCATCCCTTCTTATCTTACAAACGCAAACATTTCAGAAGTAGAAACCTTTGGTAATCGCCTGTTATTTGCCTACAACTCTGACAACTTTAAAGAAGACTCTCTTTATTTCATTGAAAATGGGATAACCACCCCTTTTAGTGGAAATCCGTATGAAATTTTAGACGTCACTACAGACGAAAACCAACTTTTTTTATGCCAATATGGTATCGTGAAGGTTTATGATCAAGACCTCAATGAAGAGTTGGCTATATTTAATGTGGGAGAAAACTTCCCGGTAGTAAGAGGCTGTCTTTTTAAAGAAGGAGAATATTTTCTCGCCGACAGTCGGAATGGATTGGTCAAAGGAACAAACAGCTGGACAAGCCAATCTGTTTTTTCTAATACTCCTTTTGTAGACGGAAGTTACCGTATTGATATTCAGTACGGAACTGTTTTAGTTGCCGGTGGCGGAATGACCCATAATTTGCAAAATAATTTTTTTAGAAATGGGGTGTATCGATTTAAAGACGAGGAGTGGACTAATTTCAACTACCAAAATCAGGATAGCCTGGATTACGATACTTTTTGGGATTTTATTTCAGTAGTGGTAAATCCCGACAATACAGATGAAATTGCTTTTGGTTCCAGTTCTGAAGGAGGTTTGGTTGTTATAAAAGACGGAATTAATATTTCTAAAATTTATGATGATACCAACTCACCCCTTGAACGAAATTTAGGAAAAATATTAATTTCAGATATGAAATACGATAATGACGGGAATTTATGGATCGTCAATGCAGGAGATGAACCCCTTAAAATGTTAACGCCAGATGGTATATGGCATACTTTTTCTTTGGGTTCTGCAGCAAAGCACCAATACCCTTATCGCTTACTGATTGACAATAACGGAACAAAATGGGTAGGCATTAATCATGTTGGCCTGATCGCTTTTAATGAGAATGGAACGTATGGTGATGTCTCTGATGATCAATTGCAAAGTTTATCGGCTTCAGAGGGTTATGGTAACCTCCCTTCTATATTTGTCAAAGCACTAGCTCAGGATATTGACGGAGAAATTTGGATAGGAACCGATCAGGGAATGGTTGTTCTCTATAACACTTCTCAGTTGTTTGAGGGAGATTTTGGCGAATATGATGCCAATCCAATTTTAATTGAAGTGGATGGAGAAGTTGAAAAACTGTTGGGAACTTCTGATATTACTTGTATTACTGTTGATGGTGGAAACCGAAAATGGATTGGAACCAGTAGCTCAGGAGCGTTTTGTCTATCTCCGGATGGCACGGAAGAGGTGTATCGCTTCACCCAGGAAAACAGTCCACTTATTTCTAATAATGTTTTTGATATCAGAATCGATCATTTGAGTGGGGAAGTTTATTTTGCCACTGAAAATGGAATTGTTTCTATGCGAGCTGATGCTACGATCGGAGATCAGGAGTTTTCAGATATAAACGTTTTTCCAAATCCGGTGAGGCCAGACTATGCAGGTCCTATCACTATTCAGGGTTTAGGCTATCAATCGGATGTTAAGATCACGGATGTTTCAGGTAATGTGGTTTACAAAACCACTTCTAATGGGGGCACGGTGATTTGGGATGGAAATACACTTGAGGGAGAACGGGCGCATTCAGGTGTCTATCTCGTTTGGTCTGCCATAGCCAGCGGAAAAGGAAAAAATGTCGCCAAAATACTGCTGATCAATTAGTGCTATGTATCACACCGAGGGCATTGTACTGCAAAAGGTAGATTATTCTGAAACCAGCCTCATTATCAAAGTGCTTACGGCCGAATCAGGAATCCAAAGTTTTATTTTTCAGGGCGCCAAACGCAAAAATAAAAAAGGAAATTTGGTCAGTCCAATGGCTGTTCTCTCTATAGAATATAGCCTGAGATCTGATAGTGAATTAGGGAAAATAAGATCGATAGAACCTGCTCTGGTTTATAAAAATATTCCTTTTGATCCTTACCGGTCAACTGTGCTTTTTTTCATGAATGAAATCATGAATAAAGTGGCAAAAGAGCACAATGCTGATGAAGAGTTGTATGCCTATGTCAGAAGCATGTTGGAAATGTTAGATTTATCGGATCATATCGCCAATTTCCCCATTAAATTTCTGTATTCTCTCACCAAACACCTGGGATTTTATCCCCGATTGGACAAAAAATATGAATCGGGAAAATTCACCTTATACCTTGATCTACAAGAGGGTAAATACGTCACCATTATACCCAATCATCCATTTTATCTTTCTGCCGAAAAATCTTCCCTGCTTTTAAGGCTTTCAGGCATGAATTTTGATGAGAAAAACGACCCCGACATCCTCCCGGATACGCGACGTAAATTAGTTTATGACCTGCTTAAATACTATCAAATTGTTTTTGACAACTTTGGCGAAGTTAAAAGTCTTTCCGTACTCGAAGCTGTTCTTCGTTCTTAGCTTGTTCAGTACTTTTAATTTAAGCGCCCAAGAAGTTCAAATTACCAATGCAGCGACCCATAAACCTGTAAAAGGTGTTTTTATCTACTCATCTGAGCACACTTCAGGAGTAATTTCTGATGAAAAAGGAAAAGTTGATCTTTCTGAATTCAAAGATACTGAACTTCTTATTGTTAAGCACTTGCAGTATGAGCCGCTACAGATAAAAAAATCGGTTGCGGTGGTAGAAGGAATTCAAATTGTTGAAAAAGAAAATACGCTACCTATCGTTTATTTTGATCATCCATTGCGATATAGTGTAGATCAGGATGATGCAGCCGGACAGATGGAAACCATCTCCAGAGAGATTGTGAAGCTACAAAATCCGCCCACCTCAGCAGATATGCTTCAAAATACCGGTAATGTTTTGGTTCAAAAATCTCAAGGCGGTGGTGGAAGTCCTATTATTAGGGGATTTGAAGCCAATAAACTACTTTTGGTCGTGGACGGTGTTCGACTCAATAATGCCATCTACCGAAGCGGCCATTTACAAAGTGCTATTACCATTGACAATGCCGTGCTTGAGCAAACTGAGATCATCTACGGTCCATCCTCTTCACTTTACGGTAGTGATGCGCTGGGGGGAGTGATCCATTTTCACACCAAAGATCCTCAAATACTACGCAAAGACAGTACCTACTTTAACAGTAGCAGCTATGTAAGGTACGGCACCAATAATAATGACTGGACCGGGCATTTTGATTTTTCAACCGGGAAAAAAAATTGGGGATTATTAAGTTCTGTTACTGCCAGCAGGTTTGGTGATATTGTAATGGGAAAAAATCGTATGCTTCACGGTGATGCAGATTGGGGATTACATCCCTATAAAGTGATACAAAATGATTTGGGCGATACTATGGTGGCTAACGAGAACCCTTATTTGCAAGTGGGAAGCGGATATACACAAATCGATTTTTTGGAAAAATTTATTTATGCTCCTACAGATCGCCACAAAATCACCTTCAATTTTCAATATTCCACTTCTTCACAAATCCAGCGCTATGATAAACTTACCGAATACAGTAATGGTGAATTACGCTTTGCTGAATGGTACTATGGTCCGCAAAATCGCCTGTTCTCCCAATTAAAATTTGACTTCTCAAAAAATCCGGATCCCTCAAAAAAATCTTTTTACCAAAATGGTGTGCTCTCGCTAGCTTATCAACGAATTGATGAAGACAGGATCAGCCGAAGATTCCAAAATACCTTCAGGGAATACAATTTAGAAGACGTTCACGTACTATCTGCAAACCTTGATTTTAATAAAATTTTCACCAAATCCCGTGCACTTTTTTACGGAGCAGAAATACAACACAATCTGGTTTATTCGACAGCTTATGCTGAAAACATACATTCTTCTGAGCGGCAAACCATCCCCACCCGTTATCCGGATGAAAGTAATTACCTGACTTCAGGCATCTATATTGAATACAAACAAAAATTTAGAAATAACACCAGCTTTACTACCGGTTTGAGATATTCTTTTGTTTCTGCCAACTCTCAATTCAAGGACACCTCTCTTTTGAGTTTGCCTTTTGAAAAAGTACAACTACGTACTTCTGCCCCTTCCGGAAATATGGGATTTGTTTTCCGGCCGGATTCTCTGACACAGCTTCGGGTACTGGCAACAAGCGGATTCAGAGCGCCAAATGTTGACGATTATGGAAAGGTATTTGAAAAATCCGGAAATACAGTGGTTCCGAATGATGATTTAAAACCGGAATATGCCATAGGGGGAGAATTTACTGTTGACCGTACTTTTTGGAAAAACTTTATTCAACTTTCCGGTACCGTTTACGGCACTTATCTTTTCAACGCTATGGTGCAACGCGACTTTTCACTCAATGGGCAGGATTCTATCTTTTATGATGGACAGATGACCAAGATACAGGCGATCGTCAATACAGACCATGCTATTGTCTATGGCGCCAGTGCGAATATGCGGGTTAATTTCACCAAAGAACTGCGTTTTGATTACACCTATAATTACACACGGGGGACGGATTTATCAAACGATATTCCCCTAGAGCATATTCCCCCTCAATTTGGAAAGATCAGTTTGACTTATGCCAATAAAAGTATCAACACTGCTTTGTACACCTTTTATAATTTTAGAAAAACAGCAGCTGAATACGCGCCGGGTGGAGACAATATCGATTTAACACCCAATGAAGAGGGAATCCCCCCCTGGTGGACACTCAACTACCGCATCAGCTATACATTTTTTGAACATTACGCCCTACAGTTTGCTGTAGAGAACATTCTTGACGTTCACTACCGGCAGTTTGCATCAGGTATTTCTGCCCCGGGTAGAAATTTCAGGTTCAGTTTAAAGGTTGATTTTTAAGCTTCCTTTTTTAGTGTGACAGTTCGTTCCATGGGGTTAAAAGGCGTCTGAACGACTTCTCCTTTTTCGTTGAGCAACTCTACTTTGAACTTATTTTCTCCCATGGGTAATCCTTTCAATGTATAAGCTTGCCATTTTGCAATTATAAATTCTGCCTCCTCATTAATGGTTAAACGAACTTTGTTTCCTTCTTCATCCAGCTTAGTATTTACCAGATAAAAATCAAACAACACTTCTTTTGTATCCTCCCCTGAATATGTCCCTTTTGGACGGCTGTAAAAAATATGCGGTGCGGTCAGGTCTATGCGCTTATCTTCAGCATTCCCCACCTTAAATTCAATCAAATCATACGCTTGCGGATTTTTAACTGATTCATGGTAAGAGCGTGAAAAGAAAGCCAGTGCCACATAATGCCCCTCCTTGAGGTCAACTTCCACTTTTGGATCATAATGCGCCATATAGGGTTCATTGTTCAAAATAACGTGCATGTGTTGTCCTTTTGCACTATTGGCTAATCCTTTTTCTTTCGCATCTGAAGTTTGTACTCCCAATTGATAATCTTTTACATTCATTTCAATGGTTTGTTTCCCGGATTTCAGTTGATCTCCGCTTGAGATATTGGCAAAAGACAAAGCTGCCTTTTCAAAAGTTGGACTGTTCACCAAAGGGGTGATGGTAATTCCCTTATCCTCTACAGGCTCATCCAACACAAGTTGCTGATTTTTATTCTCTACGATTTCATGGGGATGCTCCTTGTTATCAGAACTACTCTCTTCTTTGGTGCTTTCATTACAAGAAAGTACGATAAATGTCAAGGTTAAAAGTAAAATAGTTCGTTTTCTCAATTGCATAATTTGGTCTTTTTTTATAAATAAATTCAGTTATTATAAGATAACTAAATGTCTCTGAAAAACAAACTTTCCCTTTAGAAAACCACGGTTGATCCTTTCAAACAAATCAAACAAAAAAGGGAACCGAAGTTCCCTCTTGTAATGCGATAAGAAAAGCAATTAACCTTTATCTCAAAATAATCTTTTTACTCACCTTTTCATCTTCTGACTGAATGCTGATAAAATAAACTCCAGAAGCCATTCCATTCAGGTCAAAATTGATGGTTTGATTTGAAACTTCTTTGAATGAATTAAAGAACACCCTTTCACCAATTACATTCAGAATTTCAATATCCATATTTTTGATTGTATTGAACTTAACGACCAACTGAAACTCTCCATTTGTCGGGTTCGGGAATATCTCCAAAGCTGTCATTAAAGATTGTCCTATAGTGGATGAAGAATCAACTGTTAGTGTCACACTTTTGTCAGCACTACAGCCTGCCCCATCCGTCACGCTACATTCATAAGTAGTTGTAACAGCCGGTGCGACCGTAATCGTTTGGGTCGTTCCGATTTGTATCGGTCCACCGCCATCATTCTCATACCAAATCCATGATGTACCTCCTGAGACTGTTAAATCTGTTGATGTTGACGGAGCGATTGTTTGATCCGGTGTTATGGTCGGATTAAAGCTGTTCTGATTGCCTACAGTTACCGTTCCGGTGACCTCACAATTGTCATTATCACTTAATATATACTGATAATCTGTTGCGATCAAGCCAGTATAATTTCCGGTAGTTTCAATTGTTGTCCCATTATTAATTGAATAATTATAGGGGCCGCCATTACCGCCGGTAATTATTATCTCAATTTCCCCATCCGCTGCAATACAATTTTCATCTGTCACATTAAAGGAAGGTTGCATAGGAGGGTTCACAGTAAGATTAAACGGGCCGTCAGTATCTGTCATACAAGAGCCATCAACTTCTAATTCAATTGTCCAGCTACCTTCTGTGAAATCAGTTGTGGTTAAGTTCCCTTGATCGTAGAAAGAATCATTTGTTCCATCTGAAATATCCCAAAAATAACTATTTGCATTGGTGGAGCTATAAGCATTCATGGTAACACTCATCCCTTCACAGGTAACATTGTCTGGCCATGCTGCTGTCGCTGTAGGGGCAGGACCTGTTGAGGTTAACACATCCAGAATCAGTGAACAATCCGGGTTTGATGTGAAAAAGTTAGTCGCTGACCCCCAAACGTAATTGACAGAAAGCAATGGTTCATACCCTTGTATCCATGTACTGCTTGGACCCGAAGGCCGGTCGCTGAAGTTAGTAGTAGCAAAGAGCACCGTATCATCCATTGTATTGGTATCATACTCCAGTTCGCAACCTACCCAGAATTCACCGTTTACCGGTACCGGTGTAGCAAAATCAATCGTGTTCCAAAAGCCAGCATTTAAATCTGAAATAGGTACAATTTGAGAACCCAGAACAATTCCGGGACCAGGGGTTGCCCCATTATTTGACCACACCTTAAAGATAACATTATTTGCAGCTCCGATATCATCTGCCTGATAAACCGGCAAGTACAATCTCCGCACTTCTGTTGCAGAGCTTACAAAAAAACTGTCTGCCAAATGCATCAACTGAAAAGGGTTAGCTCCGGGAGGAATATAAACATGTCCGGGGTAATATCCGTCAGCACCGGTAATTGAATACGCTGTCATATTTCCTTGTTCAGTTGCTGTATAATTTCTTAGGGTATCACAATCCGTTGTGCCTCCACCGGATGCTACTACGTTGATGTAATTTGTTTTTACCTCATCATCACTTCCGTATGGGTTTTGAGCCGTAAGAGTAACTGTATAAACGCCTGCTGTAGGAAATTGAATGGTTGGGTGCTGTGAATTGGCAGATGTACCTCCTAAATATACTTCATTTGCTGTTGGCGTTATTGACCAACTCCAGGCAGTAGGGTAATTTGTTGATAGATCAGTAAAGTTAATTGATCCTCCTTCTACTACTGAAGTAATATCAGCTACAAAGTCAGCCACCGGTGGTTGAGGATTTACAGGAGTACAAGCATCTGAACTCTGCAAACTCAAACGAGAACCGTTAAGTACTGCTGTCATTAATCCGGCCTGATCTGAAGTAAACATCACTGTACAGTTTGAATAATCCATATAATTTTCATACTGTGTTTCAATACTTGAACAGGTTTGTTGTGATCCTGAACAAGAGCCGGTATAATCAAATGAAGGGCCGGCTGTATTGGGAGTGTCATTTAGCCCATCATCTGCAGAACAACCCGAAGATTGATTTGAATCACCCCAGGTATGTGACAATCCCAAAAAGTGACCCAATTCATGTGTTAACACACGATTCGTTGGTGGCATACCTAAATTATAATCAATTACAACTCCATCAATAGATGCGGGCGGTAAGGTAGAGACGGTTGGTTTATACGCATATCCTGCTGTTCCAGATGATGCGCCGTTTGTGATATCACAAATCCATACATTCACATAATTGTTTCTATCCCACGGTTCTGTTCCGGTGTTTCCACTGGTTGAACTCTTCATCTTATTCGTCTCGTTATTCGGATCATAATAATCTTCAGTAGTCGCTACGCGGTGAATTCCTAATTCTGCTAACTGTTGACCGGTAGGGTCTTTTTGTGCTAAACAAAACTCAATATCTGCGTCAACGGCTGTCCATCCAAAACCCGTTCTTAAGTCACCTACATCAGAATTTGTTGCAGAAAAATCTTCATTCACCGCATCCAACAATGCATTAATTGCTGCTTCTGAGACATTTTCAGCCGGATTATTCGGATTGTGTACCACATGAAAAATAATGGGAATGGTATAAGTTGCCCGTTCTCCATGGTTTTGATGTGCCAAATGATTTCCGTAAGTTTCTTCGGATTTATATTGCTGATCAATTCCGTATGACTGTACCCATTCATTGGTTAAAGCATCCGACAAACAATGTTCTCCATCATGCTGATGGTTTAAATCCGGTGATAGATTATATACTGTTCCGGTAGATTCTTTTTTAATAGTTGCCAGTTTTTCACCACCCGACTTCAGTACCTGCCCATAAGTAAAGGATACTTGAAACACTAAAAAAATACAAGCTGTTAATAGAGTAACTGTTTTTTTCATTTTATTCGTTTTTTGGTAACACCTAAATTAAACAATTCTGTGAAACCAACAAATAAAATTCTTAATATGGACTGTATAACAGTCAGGCACAGTAGTTTGTGAAAAAATATACATCAGATATTTCAATCCGTTCAACACTATTCAGGGAAGCACATTTGACACTTCTCTTATTTCTGTATTCTACAATGTAGATAAAGGGGCATGGCTTCATATATCCGATTCCAAAACCAAATATCGTTTTACTTTCAAGATTTACTGCATATTCAGTTTTTTCTTTAACTCATCTGAAATGGCATCTTTATGAAGATAGATGTTGATGGTTTTGTATTTAAAGTAGGCTTCAGAAGCGTAAAAATATCCGTCGCAATCATTGTAAGATGTTCCCCATGAATTCTTCACCAACAAGTAATTGGTTCCTTTTTGATCTTTGTATAATCCCACTGCGTGCATTCCGTGATCATCTGTAGTTTGCTTGGCATCATACGCTTTTTGTCGTTTTTCTTGTGTGATTTCGTCTTCTTTTACGGGTTCCATAAAGCAAGATGCCGTTTTATCAGCTCCGGCATCCGAATAGTTTTTGTTATCACTTCCACTGACAAAAATGGTTGATTTATCTTCCGGAACAACAGCTAAAGCCGATCGAAAACTGAAATAGTCTTCAGAGACATCTGCTCCCCATGCAAACGAATACCCTTCTTTTAGAGCATATTCAGCAGCTCCCCACAAATCCTCCAAAGGGACATTGTAAGAACTTCCCCAAGCCCAATTATCTGCAATTGCCAGTTGGCAGGTGGTATACCAGGGGTGATTACTGAAAGAAGTGAGGGACACATAATCATCCATATTTAAGCCCAACTCATCCCGATAAGAAATAGGCGTATATTCTTTTCCCTTTACTTTAAACTTCATCTCCTCAATATTCTCAGGAATTTCACCCAGATAGGCGTTGAGAATTCCACGGATGGCTTTTCTCCATGCAGCTGTCATACCTTCGTCCTCATCCATTTCTTTTCTTGCATTCATCAAACCTTTCATTGCACCTTTCAAAACCTCAGCCATTTCTGCATGGGTGTGTTTATCACTGCCATAATTCAAGCCGGTATACACTTCGTTGGGTACAACTCCGTATCTTCTAATCACCCATGGGATGTCATGGAAAGCACCTCCTTCATCAAAATTGGTATTTCCATCCGTTCTGTAATACTTATCTGCCTTTCCTAAATAAGCGTGGTAGACGATAAACATTTCTGATAAAACGGGCATTTTTTTTCCCATTCTATCCAACTCAGTTTCAAAAAAAGAAAGCGCTGAAAAACTCCAACAGGTTCCGGTCCATCCTTGAGATTCTACGGGTGTTGCATCCAGATGAACAACTTCTTTAAACTCATACTTACTGCCCTCTTTGTTAGTTACATTGGCCTTTTGCGCAAAGGTGCAAAGCGATATCAGTACAGTTAACAGAATGGAGAACGTTTTTTTCATGATTCAATTTTTTTATAAGTCGCTAAATTTAGTAATTGCAAATGAGAATTTGCAAGAGAAAGTGTGTTGGATGTAATTATTTTAGGATAAATCAGAAAAATACGGAGCTGTTTATTTTTTCAATATCCAACCGGATTGTCCTGAATTTTTGAATTTTTCAAGTGCATCTTTCGCATCTCTGCGGTTTTTGAATCCTCCTGCGGTCACACGGTGTAATCCATTAGAGCGATCTAGTATTGCAGCTGAATATCCTTTTGATTGCAAATCTGATATTTTATTCAAAGCATTTTTCTTCACTGAAAAACAACCACTTATGATATGGTATTTACCACTTATCTCAGTGTTTCCAAAATCCTCTGTTTCGTTTGTTGTTTCTTTGAGAAGAACCGGCACATAAAAATCATCCGTCACCTCAAAGTTGTACACCTCTGACTGGATGTTTTCAGTCAATTCATCCCAGTTTTTGGCTAAGTCAGTAAAAATTGTATCAAGAGGAGCAGAACGTTTTGAATAGACTTTTTGTTTTTGTTTTTGTATCGGATTAAAATCCGAGAATTGAATACTCTTTGTTTCTAAGGCATCTGTCTCCATGGGTATCCAGTAGGAATAAAAGAGAATGGGAACAATCGCTGCTGCTGCGGTATATTTCAATACTGTCCAAAGTGGGTGAGTTTTGTGAGGAACAGATTCTTGTTGAACAAGTGTTTGTTCTTCTTTTACCTCTGAAATTTCTTCTGTGGTATTTAACTGAATGTTCTCCTGCTTTTTCTTTTGTTGATCAACTTTAGGAAGCACTTCTTTTTCAGAGGCCTTGTTTTCTTTCTTTACCGCTTGAATAACGGTACGCTTTTCTTCTTTTTCAAGCGTTTCAGTCACCTTCTCCGATTCTTTCGCTGTAAAGGAAACAAAATCAATAGAAGACAGGCCGTAAGCTTCCAACAATAAATTCACATCACGTGATTGTTCAAAGTGAATCGTTCCGTTTTCTTGATATAAAAATCCGATCTCTCCTATTTCAACCCGGCCACCTTCAGAAATAGCAGTGATCCAATTTTCAACTCGTTCAGCAATTAGCTGTAAAGCCTGCGGATAATCAACTTCAATTTTTTGGGCTACATAATTCCCCAATAAACCGTCATTTGAAATCAAATGCGGATTAAACAATACACTTTTTGAAGGCGGGTGAATTTTGTTCCGAAAACGATCAATCTCTGCGGATTTATAATTGGCAACGAAACCACCAAAGCTTGGTACCACTACACAATCGTGTCGGCGCAATAAATCTGCTATGTATTTTTCAAGTTCCATGGTGTACCACAAAGGTATTAACTTCTTGCCAATATTTTACGAAAAAACAGCTATTCGGTTACGTCTTATCCTAATTCAACTGTGAAAAAGCGATTTATTAAAATACAACAGCCGCTTAGGACAAAGGTGGTAAAATTTCCATTTTATCGGCAAAATGATGGCAATAATCCCGCAAATCTTCTGTTATATTTTTTTCTCCGGTTGCGCGTTCAAATGAATCGGCCATGGTGAGTAAGGTTTGGTGAAAAAACTGTTTCATTTCATCCACGGTCATCTCCTGATTCCACAAGTCAATGCGCATGGTGTTTTTATCTTTTTCATCCCAGAGCGCGAGGATCATAGCTTTAGCCGCAGCTTGCTCTACACCACCACTTTCTGCCGACCAGCTGATTTTTTCAGGTACATTATTCTCATTGGTCTCTACCTCAATTTGTATTAATGACTTTTTTAAATTACTCATCCTTCGGTTTATATGTTTTTAGAAATTTTGATTCATTTTTTTCGTTCAGCAATTGTTCTACGGTTACCTCTTTATTTTTATCCATATACTGTCTGACCATTTGCCAGCCCATAAATTGTCCGATTCGTCCGGGAGACCCTTCCAAACCAACCGTGGTAGGAGCTTCTTCAAAAAACCTCATTTTCACTTTCATTTCGGTAGAATAAACCCAATTCATATCCATTAAAAACTGCCAGATATTGTACTCACTTGCCAATGACCATTCGTATTCTTCTTTAGTGTACCTAATTTTCAAGTGATCTTCCACATCCGGCATCATGGCGTCAATTAAGTATCGTAGTTTTCCGTAATGGATCATTTCAGATAAGAAAGTATCGCCTTTTTTATTCTCCATTACATTTGTAATCAGCCAGCTATGGGCAATATCCACCAAAAGATAATCGGCTGTCATTTTTTCTTTGATATAAAGGGGAAAACCCAATTCTTTCACGACTCTATTATACGGACCCAAGTACATTTCCAGACCAAGTCCCATTTTTGAATCGGTAGAAATCACTCCGTAATTAAAGGCCGAATTATAGGTAATCACTTTTTCAGGGATAGCAGCCTTGGGAAGGTGGAATTTTAAATGCTTGAACATATCATTGATCCCTTCTTTTTCAATACTGAAATCACCAAATTTTGCTTTCATATCCTGATAGGTCATTTTCATAATACTATCTGACACGAAGTAATAGAGGTAATTTCCAATTGAATCATCATATACAGATCCTGACCGCAACATTTCATAAACGTAGAACTCATACAACTCTCCGCCTGATTCTAATAAGTCTTTATTGAGTTGCTTCATTTCATCAACAGACTTTACCGCAAACATTTTTTCTTCGAAGCGATCATAATCAATATTTACATCTACACCCGATACATCTACATCCAACCGATTTGATGAACAGGCCTGAAAAAAAATGATTAGTGCGAATATTGCATAGATTCTATACTGCATTGACGATTATTTCTTATTATTGTAGGTACAAAAGTAAACATCAAATTTATGAAAAAGTTACTCTCATTATTTATAATTGGTTTAATTGCATTAAGTGCAAACGCTCAAGATAGAAGATTTCAGATGGGATTGGTTACCGGAGCGACTTTTAATTGGATAAAAGTTCAGACAACAGAAATTGAACGAAACGGAATTGGCGGTGGATTTACTATTGGTATTGGGGGAAACTATCTGTTTAATGAAAATATCGGTTTGGCCAGTGGTGTTCAGTTTGATATGGAATCGTTCAAAGTCAATTACGGAGATGCAGTAACCAGCTCTGCCCCTTCAGGAAGAGTTTTTTATGCTTATAACGATACCGAAATTGGAAAATATAAAGACGGTATTGTAGAGGATTTTACCGATACGACAGCTTTTGAGTTACTTACCAGAAAATACAAAGCAAAATATGTTACCATTCCGTTTTTTCTAAAATTTCAGACCAATATGATCGGTCAATTTAAATATTATGGAAAATTTGGATTACGCACTTCTATTTTAGCCGGAGTTCGTTATGATGATGAAGGTTATCAGGCAGCTTATAATCAAGGCGCCGCAACATTTGAGCGAATCGGAACGTCTCTTATTTCAAAGGATAACATGAAACCAGTGACTATTCTTAAAGGTTTAGCTCCGGTTCGATTAGGAATTGGCGTTTATGGAGGTGCAGAATGGAATTTTGTAGGAAACACCTTTTTATATATGGAGGCGGGCTTCAACTATGGTGTAACTCCTGCGCTTCAAATGGAGTCCAGCCATCTTGTTAATCAAAGAACCTCGGATGGTCTTTACGAGAACTTAGATGTCAAAAACAATCCGCAACATATTATTGAAATTAAGTTAGGGCTCCTTTTTTAAATGGATAAGCATGGCGTTATTGAGCATATTAAGGATTGGTTAAAAGACTATGCCGATAATGCGGGAAGTAAAGGTTTTGTGGTGGGGATCAGTGGTGGAATTGATTCAGCTGTAACTTCTACTCTTTGTGCAAAAACCGGATTAAAAGTTATTTGCCTTGAAATGGGAATTCATCAACATCCTGAAGAGGTAAACCGGGGGCTGGAACACATCAACTGGTTAGAAGAGCATTTTCCAAACGTTTCTCATTTGCGAATTAATCTGACGGACACCTTCGAATCCTTACGAAAAGTATTACCAAACAATGCTAGCGATCACGGACTTTCAATGGCCAATACCAGAGCACGTTTAAGGATGACAACATTATACGCTGTAGCGCAAGCTAATGGTTTACTTGTGGCCGGAACGGGAAATAAAGTAGAAGATTTTGGTGTAGGATTTTATACCAAATATGGAGATGGCGGGGTTGACCTTAGCCCAATCGCCGATTTATATAAAACAGAGGTGTATGAGGTCGCAAGAACACTGGGAATCATTGAATCAATTTTAATTGCCCCGCCTACTGATGGTTTATGGAAAGATGAACGAACAGATGAAGGGCAATTGGGTGCTACGTACCCCGAACTGGAATGGGCTATGGAATTTGAAGGGGATAAACTGGGGCTTACGGATCGGCAAAAAGAAGTACTGAAATTGTACAATGATTTTCATCAAGCCAATAAACATAAAATGGTGCCTATTCCTGTTTGTGAGGTGCCGGAAGGGTTGAAATAAACAGTATCGTAATTCTTTAGAATTAAATAATCCTCTTTGTATTTGAATCGGGTCAAGCTTCTAACACAGTAGTATTATATACAGCCAATAGAGAATTCAACACAGTCTCCGAATAACTTTTGGGAATTTGAACACTGTCTTTATTAAGTTATTGTTTGGTTGTAAAATCTCCCTATTGTTAATCGGTCAGCATCTGACCATTTGTGAATTTGAAAATTTAACGAAACTTAAAAATGTAGCTTAACTTTTTGTCTGGTTTTTTATTGCAATTCCAAACCGAACCGGTAATATTTACGGATGCTGAGCTTACTCTTTGTGTGACTGCTTTCATAATGTTTCAAGATATAAAAATGTTTTAATTCTAAATATCCTTCCTCTTAAAAGAGTAGAAAACTACCCCTTTTTGCGCAGTGAAAAATTTATTCGTTTAAAAGATGTTACGGCAAACAACCAACTAATGTCAGGGCAGACACAACTCGATTACAAAATTCATGTACTGTATGGGACTTATTCCTATGTTAGTGATAAGAGGTTGGAAATAGTATCGAATCGAAAACTATAATTATTTAGAGTGACGATATTACTCAGAAGTTGGCAATAATTCCACTTTCAGTGTTTTACTTCCAAACTGAGGATAATCTCCCACGATTAAATTGATAAACTTGTTCTTCTATTCTGATTTTTTACCTAACTTAATTGAACGAGAACTTGTTACAATAAAAATGATTATATTGTAATTGAGAATTATTGAAATAATACATAAATGATTTTCTAGCAAGTTCAATGAATTTGGATTAATTTCTTTTCTTTAAACAAAATGAAGCAAATTTATCTGTTTATCCTTTTAACATGGCTACCGTTTAGTTTTGCTCATTCTCAGTGTAGCGTAACTTTAAATTCGACAAATTCTAGTTGTTACACTCTTTGTTATGGGTTTGCTTCAGCTAATGCTACAGGTAATGCTCCCTTTCAGTATTTGTGGTCAAATGGTGCAACAACTTCATCAATTAGTGACCTTTGTGCGGGAACTTACTCTGTTACTGTGACAGATGATCTGGGATGTACGGTTACGGATAGTGTAGTAATCACTTCACCTCCTGAGTTAGCGACACAGTTACATGTGCTTAGTTCACCTTCTTCCCCGGGAAATTGTGATGCCGGTTTAGCTCCTTCGGTTAATGGAGGAGTTGCTCCCTATACAATTTGGCTTATGTATTGTTCTGATAGCTCAACTTACTTTATGAATAACTCTGATCCTTATGTTTATTGTGATGGAGAATATGCTATTATTTCCATGGACGCCAATGGTTGCACTGACACCTCAAATTGTGTTGTTGTCAGTGATGTCTCAAATACTCTGTGCAGCGTGTCACCCGTAGTTACAAATGTTTCCTGTAAGGATAGTTGTAATGGTAAGATTACCACTGTATCAACCGGCACGGCTCCGTTCTCGCATGAATGGCTCAACAATAATTCAACTGCTGACAGTTTGATAAATCTCTGTCCAGGGCAGCATTATGTTTTTATGACTGATGACCAAGGTTGCGCAAATTCTGCATCAGTAAATCTTTCAGAGCCCAATGCAGTTCAAGCCAGCCTCGCCTTACTTACGGGTGTTTCTGATACGAATAACTGTGATGCGTATGTTGAAATAGATGTTACTGGAGGCACAGGTAGTTACCCAGTAACAGAATGGTATGACTGCTATGCTGACACTTCTTTAGGGTTCAGCATGTACACTTTGGATACTTTGTTATGTGCTGGTGATTACAGTTTAGTTGTACAGGATGACAATGGTTGTTTGGATACTTCAAATTGTCTACAAATTTTGCTGCCACAATTGACTATTGAAGATGTGTCAAATCATCAGGGTATTACGATTGTTTTACAAATTAATCAACTTCTATTTAGTCGATCCTTAAAAACTATTTAACAAGTTATTATTCAGTTAAATATGTTTAT
>JBBDID010000028.1:0-4395 GCA_040880585.1 Crocinitomicaceae bacterium
GCATTCTTTTCCTTGCTCCACCCACCGTGCGCGGAAAAGGTTAAGGAACTCCCCTTTGATTGATTTAATCTCAAAAATTGCATATACTAATAGTAACAGGTGGAAATAGGGAATGCAATTAAAGTATAGTAAAACTTTACTACAATGTCAAACAATTTATCAGCAATAGCCAAGAATATAAAAAAATACCGAAATAAGCTCGGCATTTCGCAAGACAAGCTATCTAAACTTGCTGGCGTTACTTTGCATACTTTGACTAAAATTGAAACCGGAGCAACACCCGATCCCCGCATTGAAACCCTAAAGAAAATCGCCAAAGGATTAAATGTAAGTGTTGATGATTTAATCAAATAATTATGACAACCGAAACACCAACATGCCCAAAATGCGGAGCGACGATGTTATTACAGACGGCACGTCAGGGTCGTTATGCCGGTCGAAAATTTTATGGCTGCCCGAATTGGCGGACTACATGCAAGGGAGTTATTGTCAATTTTGGAGACGCTGGGCAGTCGCAGGTTGTTGGAGATGACCTAACTGAGGTACAAAGTGCCCTTACGCGCCCACCCGTTTTATTGAATGCGCGAGAACGATTTGAGAATTACCGTTCTCTATTTTTTCAAAATATAGCAGTTGCAAGAGAGTTGCTCGATCTTATTAACAAAGGTGAGGTTGCCAGAGACCAAGTGGGATTTTTCGGACAGTGGCGCATTGATTTTCCCGAATCACCAACAAACGAAGTCTCAGAAAAGGCACGACTAGTTTTGCTCGCCGCTAAAAAAATATTAACGCGCGGCAAGATTACGCTTTTGTCTCCTACCCTTGAAACAACCCTGCGGAAGGTTTTTTCTCCAGGTAAGTTTGACGCTTCAAAAATAGATCTTACATGCTATCTCACTTTGGTTACTCCGAAACAAAATACTACTGCATGGTTTGACGGAAAGCCAAGTGCGGAATTTAACGGCAAAAAGCCGGAGCAGTATTTTTGCGAAGATGTTTTACATAAATACTTAGGACCTTATTATAAGAAATTTGTCTTGCCACAAGTGCATTTCTCCAGCTTAGTCGGAGAACAAATTAGCACAGATCCGACTGCTTATCAGCGCGTTGATTTTTTGATTACAACTCCAACTAAATCGTTTATTGTCGAGTTAGACGACCCAGGACATGAGAATCATCAATCACGCGATGACAATCGAACAAAACTTTTGCAAAAAAACGGTTTTCAATCTATCAGAATTACCAATCAAGAAATAGCGGCTGGCTCCGGCGTTAATTTTCAAGAACTTATCAATGCGCTTGACGGTAGCAAAACTGACACAATTAAAACTATTTCCGTTACTGATAAATATTTGCTCGCAATCAAACTGGCTCATCAATTTCAAATGACGGTTATTGAGGCTCTAATTGCTGGCGTTTTGTCTTTTAAGCAAGACAAAACAACCATATATTTTGACGCTAACTCGGTGGCATTCGAGAAAAACGAAACTGATGTAATTATAGAAGCAGCTCTTACTGATTTACAGGAACTACTTCAAAATCTATGCACACTTTATGCCGTAGATGATGACTTTAGTAATATATCTGCTTCTGTTTCGGCGCGGCCGGGTACAGTTACTGGTCCAATAATTACATTTGATGAAAATCAAAGTACCAAAGGTGTTCGTTTGGTAATTCAGGACATTGCATTTCCATATACTATCGCCCATAGCGAGGAAAGAACCACAGGCATTCAGATTACCGAACCACAAGAACCAATTTTACAATATTTTCTGCGTTATATATTCAGATTTGAAACTTTTCTTGAGGGGCAGTTTGAGGCAATTCACAGGGCATTGCAAGGCAATGACGCTGTTGTCTTGTTGCCGACGGGAGCAGGTAAATCTATCGCATTTCAATTAGCGTCTCTAGTATTGCCTGGCGTTACCGTTGTCATTGATCCAATAACCGCACTTATTGATGATCAAAAAGAAAACCTATTTCGTAATGGCATAGATAGGGTTGAAGGAATTACCAGTCAGACTGAAGGTCCTATTCGTTCTCAATTAATTCAAGCTTTTTCCAGGGGGGAGTATATTTTTTGCTATATCGCTCCTGAACGAATGCAGAGTGATGAATTCCGCAATAATCTCAAAGCACTAACAGTCAATGTGCCAATTTCATTGATTGCAATAGACGAAGCGCATTGCGTTTCTGAATGGGGCCATGATTTTCGCACGGCATATTTGAATATTGGACGGACAGCAAGAGAGTATTGCAAATCGCATGGTCGAGTGCCGCCATTGTTGGCTCTTACTGGAACTGCGTCCAATGCGGTATTGCGTGATGTTTTGCGGGAACTTCAAATAAAAGATTTTGAGGCAATTATCACACCAAAAACCTTTGACAGAAAAGAGCTCCATTTTGGAGTTTTTGAATGTAAGTCAGATCAAAAGGTAAATGTTTTGCGTTCGGTTTTTCAACAATATCTTCCAAATATATTACATTCATCATTCGGAAATTTCTATCGCATACAAGATGAAAATACAAATTGCGGTATAGTTTTCTGCCCTCATGCAGGCGGATCTTATGGAGTCGTTGAAAACACGAGAATACTTTCGTTGCTTGGTATTGAGTCAAGGTTTTATAGTGGTAGAAAACCAAAGGAATTTTCTGCTGGTCAAGATTGGACACAATTGAAACGCAAAAATGCAAGTGATTTTAAAAACAACAAGTTTCCGGTTCTAGTTGCAACAAAATCATTTGGTATGGGAATAGACAAACCTAATATCAGATACACCATTCACCTTGGCCTACCTGGCTCTATAGAGTCATTTTATCAAGAAGCTGGTCGTGCTGGACGAGATAGAAAAAATGCTCAGAGCATTTTGATTCTTTCAAATGATTTCAAAGAAAGGACTAAAAATCTTTTGGATCCAGACGCATCCACGGACGAGCTCAATCGTATTATGGAAGAAGAACGCGACTGGGCAACCGACGACGATGTTACTCGCGCACTCTGGTTTCACTTAAATTCGTTTCGTGGGGTAGACAAAGAACTCATCGATATTCATCACATAATGAAAGAGATTGGAAATTTTGAAACGGCAAGAAAGGTCAATATAGTATTTCAGCATGGGGATCGAAATAATTTGGAAAAGGCTGTACACCGTTTATTATTGCTTGGTGTCGTTAGCGATTACACAATTGATTACACGACAAATGAATTTCGGATTGTGCTTTCTGGTGTTACGAAAGAGCGAGTCATTGAACAATTTTGTCGTTATGTTGAGGGATATAATCGCGGGAGAGTAGCGCAAGAACGCATTAAAATTTTGGAGCACAAGGACTTGCCTTTTGCTGATTTTATTCAACAGGCGGCGAGAGTTCTTATTGCTTTCATCTATGACACAATTGAGAAGGGTCGCAGACGCGCCTTTCGTGAGATTCTTTCTATGTCGGAAGAAGCAGCTTTGGTTGGTAGTAATAAGCAGGATACTTTAATTAGGGATAGAGTATTGCGTTATCTCGAAACAACATACTCGGAAGAAATTCAACAAATATTGGACGATGTTGGCTCTTTCGAAAATCTTAAAATTATTTTTGACGGTGGTGTTACGGCAGAGTCTGGTGAAGCAATTGGGGGGGTAAGATCGTCTCATGATGCCGCGGAAATTCGCGGTCAAGTCGCAAGATATCTTGAATCATACCCAGATCATCCGGGGTTACTCCTGTTGCGTTCTCTTTCCGAAACTTATTGTACCAATCCAGATTTTGAACTTGCATTTCAGAATATCGAAGCGGCGTGCAATTTTGCAGTTGATCGCTATCGGATCCCAAAAAATACACTGTATGATATTTTGACATGGTTGCTGGAAAAGATTTACAATCGCAACAAATTGATATATGGTGATTATGTAGATAGGTTGATTGAATCACTAAATGACCGTGAATTTTCAAAGGCATTAATCAACTATGCAGGCGCAAATGAAAATATGATATTTGTTCCGGCAGTTTGTATGTTTAATCAAATTTCTAAAAGAGCGGTACAAATTATTAATTCATAAATAAATTTATGTCTACACAACAAGAAATAAATAAAATTGAAGAACGTGCACAGGAACTGGTGAACAATCTTGAGGTACTTCATCAACAGGTCGGTTCTTATCAGACTGCCAAAGATGAATTACAGAAAGCCAGTGCTAATCTTTTAACCTTGGTTGAAAGCACCCAAAAGCTCTCCGAAGAAAGTCATCAGATTATTGAAACGATAAATCAGATCGGTAGTAGTAAAATTTTTGAAAGATTAAAGAATATTGAAAGAACGATTTATATTTTGGCTGGAGCTGTTGGAATATCAATTGTGTTACAAGTCATTTTTTTCTTTTTGAAACGTTAAGGTGGCACGACAGTTAA
>JBBDID010000029.1:0-123756 GCA_040880585.1 Crocinitomicaceae bacterium
CAGTTCAAAAATAGACGAGGTTTATTATGACATTGGGCTTAACTTAATGACATTGCGCTCGCGCCGGTGCTGGGGTAATTGTTGCGCCATTTTGCTTAGTGCATGTTATACTCATTTTCTTTTTAGTTCTATTGTGACATTTCTGAGTTCGTAATTGTAATCTTCTGTCATATCAACTTTTAATGCTTTTAGTTTGTTATCCGAAATCCATTCTATTTCGAATAAACCCCAATTTGCAATTTCCTTGAAACCAATTTTGGTATGCGTATTCTTGTGGAGTTCGTACAATTCAATACCATTTTCAGTGTACTGAGTTTCGAGATCCACATTAGAGCACAATATTAGATTCTTTGAAGGTGAAATTGGACCTGGCGCAATGGTTTGAATTGTATCACCAGATTGTTTATTAACTAATATGGTGAAGTTGTATTCGTAACATAGTGCATCAACTTGCCAATAATTGCCTATGCTATTGACATAATGATAGGAAACCGCTTCTGAAAAATTACTATCATCTTCATTGTATGGAACATCTACAAGTTTAAAATACTCTCCGTTTCCTAACGGAAAAGTCAATGTATCTGAAATTTTTATGATGTAATTGTTTGCGTCAACTGGCTCTTTTTTAGAATATGGCAATTTAGAATTGGGGTAATCAACGAGTCTGACAACGGTATCGGTTTGATTAATTATTAAATCATAATTTCCGATTGAAATTGTATCAGAAAACTTTTCTTGAATATTGGGTAAAGAATCTTGCAATTTGTCTTCCAGATCCGAAATGTTGATTATTTCATCTTTCTTAACATTGGTATCGATTTTAGGGTCGGTCGAACAACCATATGTCAAGAAAAATACTGACAGAAAGTACAAGGCTATATTGAGCGTGTTCTTCATTGAGTATAACGGTTTCGGGCTTGGCGCCGTGCCGACTTTTTAAAGTAAACCCAAATTCGAAGTTAGATTTTTTTCTTTCATAAAAACTATTTTTCGAAGAATGAGCCGAGGCATGGAGCTAAACCCGGGTTATACACAGTTATTTTGACTTACGTTTTAATTTCTTTTTTCTTTTTTCAGTTAAACATAATTCTTCCTGTAATATATTTCGACTGCATGTTTTATCAAAAGTATACATTACAATCACCTGCCTTTCATCCTTAGTCTTATAGAGAAATAGGCTCCAATTCAGATCATCATGAATCAATTCATGCCTAAATTCTGACATAGACACTTGCTTATCATGAATAGAAAACAAGTAAACATTGTTATTCAGTACTGTATCTAAATTACCATTTTTATAATGCAGAATTAACATGTTTGAATCGGAAAGAAGCATGTTAACTTCGCCATGTATTTGCTGTCCCAAAAGTCGGTTGAATTTTTTTGTTATTATACCAGAAGTATCAAAGTAAGATGTAACCATTGTCCAAGCAAGTTCGTCTCCAAATTTTTGACTAGTTTCTTTCAGGATCTTGCCGTTTGGATAAAATGAAATATCTATTCTAGTTGAATCCGTTTTAAATGTTTCATATTTTTTCCAATTGTTTACTATATGATTGGTCGTGTCAAGTTGAAATGTTGCAATATATCTGATGTCGGCAATACCTTCTTTAAATTCTAAGTGTTTAGTGGAGGTCTGCCATTTATTTTCGCCGTGGTAAAAAGTATCTGCTAATACGACATACCCTGAGAATAAATTTGAATCCTGTATACTATAAACTAAATCCTCCTCTATACTTAATCTCTGTAAATTATCCGAATAAAAGTATTTTTCCAATGATGCAGTGCCATCAACATAAAGAGTATCCGCCTGTCCAAAAGAACAAATATTTAACAGGAAAAAGAACATTATGTTTAACAGAATTCTCATATTGTGTATAACATCCGAATAAACCCCATAATAGGTTTTATCCAACCCAAATATCGGGAATAAATTCCACTATTAATCGGATGTAGCCGTTTGTCAACAGAAAAAATCAGTTCCTCCCTGACCCGTTCTAAAAAAACACGCCAGCACGAGCGGGATGCTCGCGCCGGCACTGGGGTGCTGTAGTTTTCAATCATTGAAACTCATTTATGTAATATATTTGATCATTTCTCAATAAGAATGAACGCTTAATTATATATCTAGGGATTCCGTGTTTGCCCTTTGATTCTTCATTATAGAATGTCAAAAACTCATCATGTAGATTGGGATCAGACTTTAAAATCAATAATGAATCTCCAATTAGCTCATAATAGCCTGAAGTAATTTGAATGGTGCTCCCACCGAGACTCCATTCCCATCTAAAAGAATTGTTCGATTGGTTCAAACCTATAGTTCTCTGCGTGCTCTTGTCTGAATATTTGCATTTTATTGTATATACTTTCCACTTCTCTTCGTTATAAATCGAGTTTCTTTTTTTTGTTCTTGAAAAGAAAAAAGGTTCACACGGAGATTTCATTATCCATTCGTCTTTTCCTAACATTTTTGTCCTTATGACATCAAATGTGTCTGATTTATAAATGCAGTTTTCAAGATATCGATCTTTAAAGTTCTTTATAATCAAATTGCCACGTTCAAAGATGTTATACGAACTATCAGATAAAGAATAAAACTTGAAATGCATGAATTTAATTGAGTCAGGTCGCCTAAAATCAAGGTCATCTCTTACGGGGTCCCAAGATAAAGAATCGTTGACCCAAACGCTCTCTAATAGTATTTCAGGAATGCCAAAATTATATACTTCCCGTACAAATTTATCTAGTACTTTTTTGGTCAAATTTGAATTACAATTTGGAGTATGAATACTTAAAATTCCTTCCAATTTTCCACCTGGAATGTGTTCAACAGTAATAGGTTCGGAACACTCAAATATTTTGGAATATTTGTAAATGTACCACTTACCTTTTTCTGTTAACAAGTCATTTTCCGGGTGTTCGCTTTGAGAAAATGCTGCAGATGCAGCAAAAATTGCTGTCAAAAGAATACTGGTATAAAACGGCTTTATTCTCACGCCAGCGCTGGGGAATTTCATTAAACTGATTTACTTTTCTTATCCATTTCTGCCCTTGTAAGTAAACGCCCTGCTTTTATATCTTTTTCAGATTTTATAGCTCTTGTAATCATCAACTGCTTAATAACGTTATCCGACTTGGCCTCCTGATTTTTTCTATAATTCAACAAGTTTTTAAACACCTTAATCAATTCCGGATCTTTTACCGTCATCAGCTCCTTTTGCATCCACTTTATTTCCGCCTGTATATCCATACCAATTCATTTTTAACACCATAAAGATACGCAAATTTAATATCTGATTCAACTCAAGTCCTGTACTCCAGATCAACATTTCATGCCTAATCACAATTCTGACTAACGTTTTTGTAATCTTATGATTATGATTATTAAATCGTTGAAAATTACATTTTTCATTTTAATTTTTATAAGGTTTATCTCTAAAAGGTTAGTCTTTGAAATCTTTATTCACTCACGCCAGTACGAGCGGAACGCTCGCACCGGCACTGGGGACCATTCCTTTCCTCATGGCCAACTGATTGGATCGACTGCATTTCATTTCATCTTTGGTGGTGAGTAAGAAGAATCCCAGTACTTGAAGTTGACCACCAATTTTGACCATTGCCAGGAATTTTCGTATCTTTATACCAATGAAAGCAGCCGACCTAAATAGCACTAAACTTGAGCTGATCAAATGGATATCAAGCCTTAAGGATGATAATTTTCTTGAGCTGATCAATTCTTTTCGTATTTCCAAAACAGAAAAAGACTGGTGGACAGAGTTATCCGACCAACAAAAAAAAGAAATTGAAATATCCTTGAAAGATCTTGATGAAGGAAAAGGAACCCCTTCTGAAGAGTTTTGGAAAAAGCATGGTTAATGGCTAAGAAAATTTCTAAAATCATCTGGTCTCCATTAGCCGAGAGACAACACCTGAAAATTAAAGACTATTTACTTGAAGAATTCTCCCAAAAAGAGTTGGTCAAATTCAATATTAGCTTCAAAAATTTGAAGTAATCGTTAAGAAATTCCCAGAAATTTATCAGGAAACTGCCTTCAAGGAAAACTTGAGAAGGGCAGTATTGAATAAAGTGGTTTCAGTATTCTATCGTGTCAGTGGGTCAACAATTGAAATTGTGGCACTCTATGATAACAGGCAGGACTACCAAACTAGGTTGAAAAACAGGCGCAGCAGATTATTATGATGATTACGGACGGTAACAAAAAAAAAAGGTATAAAAAAAGAGGCGATAAAAAAATCAGCCTCTTTTTTTATTGAATTCATTTTGTAAGATTAATTCCCCATCACAGAGCCAAATACTTTTTTTAGTAAATCGGTCACTTGAGCAGCAGGATCTTTCCTGATTTTTTTCTCTTCTTGTTTAACCATATAGAATAAACCGTTCATGCCTTTGTTGGTCACGTACTCGTTTAAATCCGTATCCACTTCTTCTTTGCCCGTAAATTTTGCTACTTTATTGTATCCTGAAGCTATTGGATCCCAATACTGTGTCAATTTTACTTTGTCAATAGCATCTTTAACAACAGGTTTGAATTCACCCTTCAGCGGACTCCAGGTCGTCTTTCTTAAAAAGTGCGTGGCAGCTGTATCTGCACCATTGAGAATGGCAAAACCATCTTGTACAGTCATATTTGTAATTGCATTTTTGAAAATAGGTGCTGCTTTTTTTGAAGCTTCTTCTGCTGCACGATTAAAATTTTCCTCCACTTCTTTCACTTTTCCTTCAAAACCATTGTCAACGGCCCAATCTTTAACACGTTTAGCATCCTCTGGCCAGGGGATATAGATTTTCGGATTTTTATAAAAACCATCTGCCTTTGAAGCGAGCTCAGCTCCTTTTTCAATCCCGATTTTTAATGCCTCTTTTAAGCCGGCAATAACTTCATCATTGGTCAGTTTGGGTTTGGATTCATCTTGTCCTCCGCCAGTTGGAACAGATCCCGTAACATCTTCCAAAACATCACATTGAGTAAAAGTGAAACCGGCAATAACGGCAAGTAGTAGTAATCGAATTTTTTTCATTATTTCTTATAATTAATTAGTTCTTCAAACATAATCATTTCTTTAGGTATATCAAATAGAATACCAAAGCAATATAAGCTTTATCTTTATAGCGAAAAATCACACATGACTGCAGATATTATCACCATTGGGGACGAAATTTTAGTAGGACAAACCGTTGATACCAACTCAGCCTGGATCGCAAAGGAGTTGAAGTTGATAGGGATATCTGTGAGACAAATTACCAGCATAGCAGATACGGAAGAAGCAATTGTAGGCGCTTTAGATGAAGTCCTGCCCAAATCAGAGATCATTTTATTAACGGGTGGCCTGGGGCCGACAAGAGATGACATCACCAAACAGGTATTGGTTAATTATTTTGGGGATGAGTTGGTATTTCATCAAGAAATTGCGGATGAGATAGAAGCTTATTTTAATTCACTTTCTAAACCTTTTTTGGAGGTAAACCGCAAACAAGCCTTTTTGCCAAAGTCGGCAAAAATTGTAAGAAATGATCTGGGCACGGCATCCGGGATGTGGTTTAAAAAAGAGGGAAAAGATATTATTTCAATGCCCGGAGTTCCTTACGAAATGAAAGCATTATTGGCGAAAATCCTCCCTGAGCTAAAAGGTGAATATGATTTAAGTGGTTTTTATCACAGAACGGTGCTTTTTCAAGGTGTACCTGAATCGGTCTTAGCAGATGAAATTGGTGATCTTGAAGATGAAATTAGAGCAAAAGGTATCAACTTATCTTATCTTCCATCTACCGGTCAGGTAAAAATCAGGCTGACGGCAACGCTTGAAAAAGAACGCGATATAGCTGGCTACTTAGAAAAAATTGCCATACGATTTAAAGGTGCCTTTTTTGGCTATGAAGAGGATTTGCTGGAATCTGTAATTGGAAAAATTTTTACTGAACAGGAAAAAAGTTTGGGAACCATAGAAAGCTGTACAGGTGGGGCAATTGCACAACGTCTGGTCAGTATTCCCGGCTCTTCAAAATACTACAAGGGGAGTATTGTTTCATACGCCTATGAATTGAAAGAAAAATTGGTGGGAGTATCTAGTGACGATTTGTGGAAATATGGGGCGGTTAGTAGAGAAGTGGTGGAGCAAATGGCTAGGGGAGGAATCGAAAAATTGGACGTTGATTATTGCATTGCTACCACCGGAATAGCAGGACCTGAAGGTGGTACAGATGAAAAACCTGTAGGTACAGTGTGGATAGGAATTGCCACAAGAGAAAAAGTGTATGCTAAGTGCTTTCATTTTAAACAAAATCGCGATCGAAATATTGAATCTACTGTAGTTTATGGCTTGAATTATCTTAGACGGGTCATGTTGGGAATTGAAGAAGAATGATTTTTTAATTGACCGGGAACACATTAAAAAAACTGACCAAATCCAAATGTCAGTCCATGATTGTTGGGCTGTAAAGGATTAAATGAATAATCAATTCTGAAAGTGGTTTTGTAGAAGAAGCGAGAATGGAAACGCAGGCCTCCCCCTATAAAAAGCCCATCTTTTGCATTACTGATCATATCACTTAGCTGCCCACCGGGTGGACGCAATGTTCCAAAATCTGAAAATACAACAGATTGAATAAAGAACCATTTATGTCGCCAGAAAGAATAACGGTATTCAAAATTGGCAACAAACTCAGCAGTTCCTCTTGCAATACGGTTTCCAATTCCACGGACGTTAATGAACCCATCCAGTACAAAAGGAGTAAACGGACTGTCAATATTGGTTGAAATTCCAATTCTATTTCTGAATCCAATATTGTGCCGCTTACCGATACGTTGAAACCAACTCAGTTCATTTGCTAATTTCACATAACTGATTTCAGGAAAATTAATCGCCTGAACAGTTTCCAGATGAAGGCGATCGGTAAACCCCCAACGGAATTCAAAATGTTGATTCAATGTACTGTATTCAGTGAATGTTCTGAATTGGTATTTATGAAAATAATAGCGACGATCATCCAACAAATTAAAACTACTATCGATTTGCTCATAGATTTCATACATATACATTCCTCCTAGCCCGGTACGCAGGGAATACGTCCACCAATAATGACCTCCCAAAGAGATATTGTAATTGTCAAAATTGAAGTCTGCCACGGTATCAGAAAAATAAAGGGGTTCAATGGTTGAATATTTGGTGATGGATGCAAAATGTCCGGTTTTACTGTTTTTGTGCATGAAACCTGAGTAAAAAGCTGAAATGGAATGCCGATCATAATATCGATAAACGATTCCCAAAGATTCTGCATGTCCCCGAAAATTGATCTGATTCACGCCAACCTCAAATTGAAGCTGGGCGGTAAATCCCGATACGGAAAGAACAGGGTAGAGGTAGTTGGCCTCTTCAATGATGAACACAACTACCCACCCTTCAGCCGTTTCATTCCACTTGTGGCGCTCATTTACAGAAAAGAACAGGTTTAAATTACGCAAGTTTTGTACATCTTCTTTTAACTTTTCTTCTGAAAACGTTGTCCCTTCTTTCGATAGTACAATTCCCCGCAGGTAAGATTCTTTGGTTTTAGTCAAGCCCTCGAACAGGAGCTGGTGAATGTTCTCAGATTTTGCTGAAATTGAATAAACAACAACTAATAAAAATAGAAATATGCGAAAAGGTGAAGCCAAAGGTAGGTGCAATATGTTTCTCTTCTAAATTACGGATTTGTTCTGAGTCAGGAAAACTTCATGATAAAAACGCATGGCGAAGAAAACTAATAAGCCTCACCATAATGGTAGGTCTTGACAGATCTTTTCCAATGAAAGATGGAACTAAAAAATACGGTACCGTAACCAACGATTAAAAACGCGAGAAGAGGGATCATCCCATAGTCTTGATAATCAATAGCTATTTTCAAGGTGAAGATGAAATAAAGAAAAAATGCGGCTTCAATATACGTTAACAGCCCTACTTTTTTTGTACTGTATTTATTGTTCTCCCATTTATCTGATTTATCTCTAATATTGAATTTTGGGGTGCGTATAAACGGGCTTTTTTTACCGATATAGCCTTCGATTACAGCCAGTGCATTGTGAAGACCTAGCCCCATAGAAATGCTTAGAAACAAGGGAAATTTCCACACAAACTCTTTGAATAATTTCCATTTGTTTGATTTTCCATGACTGTAGGATATCCAATAGAACAAGGCTAAAATAAACCAGGAAATCATAAAAATAGCGGCTATCGTAAACAAAAAATGAAATTCAGGATGAGCAGGTTTGATAAGTATAAGGGGAAAAGTGAGCAAGGAAATGGCCAGGATGAATAAAAAGATAGTGCTATTCATCAGGTGAAAAGTAGCATGTATTTTTGTTTTGAACGGAACTGATTTACTGCGAAGAACCGTGATCAAATTTTTTCTTACACATTGTGCAGCCCCTTTTGTCCAACGAAATTGTTGTGCTTTCAGGGCGTTAATTTCTACAGGAAGTTCAGAAGGAGAACCTAAATTTTCAAGATAAATAAATTTCCAGTTTTTAAGTTGTGCCCGATAGCTGAGATCCAGATCTTCAGTTAAGGTGTCTGTCTGCCAGTTACCTGCATCTATAATACAACGCTTTCTCCATATTCCGGCTGTTCCGTTAAAATTAATAAAATGATTTCCGTAATTTCTTCCCACTTGCTCAATACTAAAATGTGCATTTAAACCAAAAGCCTGCACCTTTGTCAGAAAAGAATAATCTTCATTGGTGTATTCCCATTTTGATTGAACCACACCCACTTTTTCATCTTGAAATTGTGGAATGGATTTCTTTAAAAAATCTTTAGTGGGTAGGAAATCGGCATCAAATAGAGCAATGAATTCACCTTTGGCAAATTGAATTCCATATTTCAAGGCACCGGCTTTATAACCAGATCGATCATTTCTTTGAATGTGTTGGATATCATATCCCTGAAGCTGATAGTGCCTCACTTTAGCTGCTATAAGTGCTATCGATTCATCAGTAGAATCATCCAGCACCTGAATTTGCAGTTTTTCTTTGGGATAATCAAAGTCACAAACACAGCTGATTAATCGTTCTACTACATACATTTCATTGTAAATAGGCAGCTGAACCGTAACAGTAGGTAATTGCTCTTCTGCTAAGCTTGAAAGTGTTTTTTTGGGATGTTTTTTAGCTTTAAGATAATTGATAATAAGACTCAGTTGAACGAGGCTATATAAGAATATAAAACCCATGGAACAACTGAAAAGTATTAGTACGATTAACCCCATCTAATTTTGATATAGTATGGTTCGGTTTGAGCGTTCATTCCTTACATAAAAAAAGGTTGTCTATCCTGAGATAGACAACCTTTTTAAGGTGTTAATTTATTTTTTAATGTTTGATGAACTTAGTTGTTTCCACTTTATCACCTGCAGTTAAGCGGATGATATAGGTTCCTTTTGGAAGATCAGAAGCTCCAAAAGTAACATTGTTTACACCGGCTGAAACGTTTGTTTCATTAATGTTTCGGATCATTTGACCTCTAAGGTTAAAAATTTGTATTGTAACATCCGTGGCTGATTCCAGTTCAAAGGCTATCGTACCTTGCTCTGTTAACGGATTAGGATAGACATTGATATTGGGAACAAATTTACCGGTTTCCAAGTTATCCTGCTGAGAAGGAAGTCCTAAGAAATCTTCAGAACTCCAAATACCTCTTCCGTGAGTTCCTACATAAATTTCGCCCGGTCTTAGACAACCTTCGTTGTATGTTCTCCAGTTTTGACGCATATCAAAAATAGGAGTATTTCCAACATCCCCTGATACATTTGACCAGGAAGTTCCACCATCATCTGTAGCGTAAATCCCCTGATCTGCTCCAACTACAATCAAGTTAGGATCATTTCTGTCAATTACAACACTATACATTGGCAACCCTGTTGGCAAATTACCACTAATGCTGGTCCAGGAAGGAGAAGCACCTGTAGCATTTGTGGACTCCTGTACTTTATTTGATCCACCAAAATTACCTAATGTAACAACGACATGGTCTACATCACCTTCAACCGCAATACCGGTAACAGGTGCTCCAAAATTGCCAATGTTTTGCCAACTGGTAACTAAATTATTTACGTCCGTCACTTCATCTGCATTGATCAAGGTGTCAGCAACAATGTTGTTGTCAACATCATCTTCTTTTGCCGGAGAGTAAACGCTTCCAAAACCGGAAAGCCTGTACAGTGCTCCTGACCAAGTTCCAATAAATAGATGATTTCCGTCTCTTGAAAATTCCATGGTTGCAACTGTACCAATATTAGCATGATTTACCCTAAACCATTCATTAGAGGGAGCAGAAAATCTCAACGCATTTCTGGTCATCCAGATACCGTCACCGCCACCAAGACCAATTGCCATCCATGATTGATAAGGATCCTGAATCTTTAAAGTATCCCAGGCAATTCCGTATGCTTGATCTTCATTACCCATGTCATAGACTTTTCCGGGTCTCAAAGGATTGGTTCCATAATAATGATCAATTAGGCTAACAGAAGCTACGGCAATAGTCGTATCTAAGGAAGCTAAATATACTGAGTCACCTGCCTGTAAAGGATGAGCACCGAAGGTAATGGTATAATCAAATACGGCAAGATTGTAGTCATTTGCCGGTGCAGTTGAGGTAATAATTGAATCTTGAGTAGTTAAGCCCGGATTAAAATCTAAGGTGTCATCATAAACGATATCAGTTGGTGTGATATAATCAATTGTAGTTTGAACCGTTTGAGAGGGAGCATAAACAGTGTCTCCTGATGAATACGATTGTGAGGGAACATACGAAATGGAATCTTCTGAGTTCAGGTCATTTGGGTTTTCCCATAATTTAAAATTGGTAAAGAATTGACCACAACCATCATTAAACCCATCACCATCACTATCACCCGTTGCTCCAGGTATACAACCTAAACCACCCATTGAAAATTCTGAAGGAACAAACAAGGTAGAATTTTCCCCTCGATCTGCAGACCTTCTAATAGCAGAGTAATAGACAGATGAAAATAAAACATTTCTATTAATGAATGAAATTTCAGCAGAAAAACCATCCCCACCACCTACTTCGTCAAACGAGTGCCAAGTTACATTATCATGATAATTTGCCAGTGAACCGTTATCCTGCGTACCACCAATTACGTCACCATGTGCAGAAGCACCAATGGCATAAAATTGGGTTACATTATAACCTCTATTTGCCGGGTAAAATGTTTGACCACCATCATCTGAAATAGAAATACCTCCGTCATTTCCAATGTATAGCCTTCCCCATTTATCCCACACCAAATCATGATTATCGGCATGTACGTACTGTGACGACTGTGGGTTTAAAAACCATTGTGATAACTGAGTCCAGTTACCTGTTGTAGCCCAGGAATACAAATCAATACCACCTAAGATCAATTTTTTTGGATTTCCTTTTACGGCAGAAATAATATTATTCCATTCTCCCTGTCCACTGGATCCTCCACCTGTTGAGAAAGGAGCAAAAGATCCCGGAATTTGATTGTTGGCCGGTGCAATTTGTGTCCAGTTTATACCATTGTCTTCAGACATCCAAATACCTTGTAAAAAAGAGTTAGCAGCAGAGGCATAGATATAGTAGTTTCCGTTATCAGCTTTTTCATGAGAAATAGAATATTCAATTCTTGATGCTCCTGAACTGATAGGGTTAGCTGTATTTGCAGGTGAACTATAATCTTTAAAAGTAACACCACCATCAACAGATACGTTTGTCTTTCCATTATTAGCCATAGAACAAACAATTACTTCACCATCAGGAGAAATAGATAAGGAAGTACATTCTCCACTACTCAATCCATTTGTAATGGTGTTGACAACGTCAGCTACAGGATCATACTGTCGCATTCCACTGTTTGTGGCAAACCAGATCATGTTATTCAAAGTGTCGCAAACTACTTCATTAATATAAGTAAAATTTTCTGTACCGGAAATTTGTGAAAAAGTACCGTCCGAATTTTCCTTATAAATTCCGTTTCCATTTGCTCCTGTATCATAAGCATTTTGTGAGCCTGTACTCATTTCAGCTTCATGACCGGTTGCAACATAAATTGTACCGTCAACAGTTTGACACATAGATGAAATGGCTAAATTATCGTTAAACTCTTCAACAGGTGTCCAAAAATTAGCCCGGTTAATCGATTCAAATAATCCTCCTGAAACTGATCCGGCGTAGATATGATTAATATCGTCTTTGTCAACGAGAATGGCTCTTGTTCTTCCTCCAATGTTATCGGGGCCATGTTCCCACCATGTCATGTCCACTCTGTTTGTTGGCATTGCAGCCGCCTCTTCGAGTGCACGGTGGTATTCCTCTTGGGTGTAATCACCTCTTAATAAATGATAATATTCCAATGCACCATCTGCACTACTTGCTTCGTGCAAGTTAGAAGAGTTTCTTGGTTGATAAACCCCTTCTTCTACATTAGGGTTGAAAATCAGTGCTGTAATGAAAGCTACAGGAACTGCTCCTAATAAAACTAAACTTTTTTTCATATTCTATTTTTTGGACATGGCATTTTTCATGCGCCTAATATACTACAAACTTCTCAATTTAAGGGAAGAATTTGATTCAAATAAATGATTTTTTATACATATCTACTTCTTGATTTCATCTGTTGACAGTATATGGGCTTTAAGGTCGTGTTTTGGTTTTCAGAATAAAAGTAATCGTGTGAAGGATTAAAACAAGTGCTTTTCAGCATGGTAGGATGAGCGAACAAGCGGGCCGCTTTCCACAAATTTAAAACCTTTCCCCAAAGCATATTCTCTATATTCATCAAATTTTTGAGGGGGCACAAATTCTGCTACGGGAAGATGTTTAGTAGTGGGTTGTAAATACTGTCCCATAGTGAGGATATCACAACGAATTTCACTCAGGTCATCAATCGTTTCCAGAATTTCTTTTTCGGATTCTCCCAATCCAAGCATAATCCCCGACTTGGTTTTCATTCCCCCTTTTTTCAGACGCATTAAAACTTCTAAACTGCGATCGTATTTTGCCTGAATCCTGACTCCTTTAGTTAATCGTCTTACTGTTTCCAGGTTATGCGATACTACTTCAGGGGCTACTTCAATTATTTTTTGCAAATTTTGCCATTTTCCACCGAAATCGGGGATTAATGTTTCCATGGTTGTACCCGGAGATTTTCTTCGAATAGCCTTTACAGTTGCTACCCAAATATCAGCACCTCCATCAGCCAGATCGTCTCTGTCAACTGAAGTTATAACTGCATGCTTTACCTCCATGAGTTTCACTGACTGCGCCACCTTTGCCGGTTCAAAAATGTCAACTTCATTAGGTTTTCCGGTACTTACCGCACAAAATCCGCAAGAACGCGTACAAATATTGCCCAGGATCATAAAAGTAGCCGTTCCCTCTCCCCAACATTCTCCCATATTGGGGCAATTACCACTTTCACAAATAGTGTGTAAATTATGCTCGTCTACAAGGTCTCTTACTTTTTTGTAATTCTCACCGGTGGGCAACTTTACCCTTAACCAGGAAGGTTTTTTAATCCGGGAATTACTTGTTTGTACGGCTTCAGTTTGTGTTTTCTCTACAGTCTCCATGGTATTTAATATAGCTTTTGACCTAAATTAAATTGTAGGTATAATGCGGTGAAAAGGTTAGCATTATCGTTGGCATGCATGATTTCTATTTCTCTTCCCGGAAAATAATCCAACATAATTCCAAACTCACCCCCACTAATACTATTTTTTAAGGCTGCAAAGTTAAAATCAAAACCAAACTTTCCAAAAGCACCGATCCGCATATTGGCTTCCCCCAATCCTTTAAACCAGGATGATCGGGAAGTAATATTCCCGGGATTATGAACACCGGGGTCATATCGTTCATCTACTGCCTGTGCGTTAATTTTGTCAATTTTTAAATAGATCGGTTTGATTAATCCGAAAGAAGGTCCCAAACTCCATTTTGCAGAAATTTCAATTCCATTTTCCCGCTTTGCTTTAAACAGCACCAATTTCCCACCATAATGAGGCCTGAAACTTATCACAGACTCTAGTTTTCCCAGGTAATATCCCTTGGAGTTGCTCAAAGCTCCAAATATTTTATGTTCTTTTTCGTGTCGGATATTTGTGCAGGTAAAGCCGGCGATCTGTTTGTATTTATAATTTTTTTGCCAACCGTAATCAAAAGCTAATCCCCACCCTCTTGTGTTGAAATTCAAGCCTACAGAGTAGTCGTTCCTTAACAGCACTTTTGACTCACCATTCTCAACCTCTTGAGAAAAGGAAGTAAACGAAAGAAAGATCGCTATGAGTAAGAGGTATCTTTTGTACATTAGTACAAATTTACTGATTTATGCCGTTGAAAGCGAATTTATGAATCAATCATTTTTTAGCTGTTGTATATGAATAAAAATTATGAAGTAAAGTATAAGGGAGGTTTGAGGTGCTTGTCGGTTCATCTCAAATCCGGTTCAACGATTGAAACAGATGCGCCTGTAGATAACAATGGAAAGGGAGAGAAATTTTCTCCTACCGACTTGTTGGCGGTGTCTCTGGCAACTTGTATGCTCACTGTGATCGGAATTTATTTTAAAAATAAGGGGAAGGAGATTTCGGAAATTACTACTGAGGTACAAAAGAAGATGGTTTCTGATCCGCGGCGAATTGCAGCGATTGAGATCAACTTTGATTTTGGAAAAAATGATTTTTCTAAAACGGAATATGAGAAAATAAAAAGCGTTGCAGATAATTGCCCGGTAGCAAATAGCCTTTCAAAAGATATTGAAGTAATCACAAATCTGGACTCATTCTACTGAATACAGAAATAGTTCACTTTCTTTCAGGGCAGGAATCGTTTTCAGGGAGACATTTTTAACGCCTTGGTAAAGAAGAGATCCGTTTTTTTGTTCTGAGGGGATAAAGTTATTTTTTTCATCAATGGATTCAAGAATAACCAGTACAGCACTTAAAATGTAGAGCATTTTTAAGGCGCCAAATACAAGTCCGGCAATTTTGTTTAAGGACCCCAAAGCCACTACTTTTATTGCTTTCTCAATCATTTTTCCACCAAAGAAAACCATTGCCCCCACCAGCAAAAAAGTCAATGTAAATGCAATTACCGGAAGATATTTAGTCTGTATTCCAATTGTATCGCGAAGTAAGTTAGACATGTAGTCTGAGAAATGAATACCGGCATAAATCCCAACCAGCAAAGCCAGTAAGGTAAACAACTCTATAATAAAGCCCTTTTTAAATCCCCGCCATCCGCCTATAATAACAGGGATAACTAATAAAATGTCCAGATAATTCATTTAAACAAAAATAATTCGGAATTTTGCACCAGAATTGTCCGGTCTTTGGCAATTGCAAACAAAAAACTGTTCAAATTGGATCACAAAGCAGCGATAGCCTATCAGGAAGTAGTAAAAAAATTAGAACTTAAGTTTGGGGATGGTCTGGATTTGGACGCCATTTTGGTTTTAATTGGGGTACAGGAGTTGGGACAGGGCTACCGCAAGTTCTCAAAGGATGAAAAAATGAATTTGATGCACATAGCCATCTGCACTATTTTGGAACCTTTTGGATACTATAAGTACAAAGCCAATGATGATGACGGTTGGCCGCATTTTGAAAAGGTGGAAAATTTACCACCCTTAAAGGGAAGAGAGCAAGAATATCTGTTAAAGCAGGCGGTAACCCAGTATTTTGAGCAAAATGCATATTTGTAGTGCTGAAATTGGGGACTGAAAGTAGCCCCTATTTTTTAATTGATCCCCATTGCTTAGTAAAAGAAGTTCGTACTGCTGAATCACTATTGACAGTAGTGAAAGCTTCTAATTCCATCACTTTTTAACATAAAAAAGCAATAAAGAGTTGAAGGGGGAAGCAAAAACTCATTAAAACCTTATCTTTGACCGCTAAATTTTATATTCAATGGAATTTCTTATAAAGGCCGCTCAGCTTATTCTTAGTTTATCGCTCTTGATCGTGCTACACGAATTTGGGCATTATTTACCTGCAAGGGCTTTTAAAACCAAAGTAGAGAAGTTCTATTTGTTTTTTGATTATAAATTTTCACTTTTCAAAAAGAAAATCAATGACACTGAGTGGGGGATAGGATGGATTCCCTTAGGCGGATATGTGAAAATTGCCGGGATGATTGATGAGTCCATGGATAAAGATCAGATGAAACAAGAGCCCAAACCATGGGAATTCAGGACAAAACCGGCCTGGCAAAGATTGATTATAATGGTGGGGGGAATCGTGGTCAACCTGATTGTGGGATTCATTATTTATGCCATGGTGCTGTTTACCTGGGGAGAAGAAAGAATTACTCCGCAAGATATGGTTGCTGGTGTTTCTGTGGCTCCTGAATTTGAAAAATATGGATTTCAGGATGGGGATCAATTAATAGCTGTGGAAGGTGAACCGGTTGAGAATATACTTTTGGTGAATACTCAAATTTTATTGCGTGGAGCGAGAGATATCAAAGTAAAGCATCCCAACGGGGAAGAAGAAGTGATTACGCTTAGTGAAGATGCCGATTACGAAATGTTTGAAACCGGAGCGTTTCGAATTTTTGCACCGAGAATAACGGCTAAAATTGACTCAGTTTATGCAGGGTGGCCTTCAGATCAGGCAGGATTGAAAAATGGTGATCGTATTCGTTCTGTAAATGGTTGGGAAATCAATTATTGGGATCAATTTTCTGATACGATTTCCAAGAGTAAAAATGAAATAGTGACAGTTGTGGTTGAACGGGATGGAGCTAATCAAACACTTACTGTTGAAGTGGATTCTACCGGAAAAATTGGTGTACAACCCAATACAGAAGAGTTAAATGCTATGATCAGTCATGTTGATTATTCATTTTTTCAAGCTTTTCCAGCCGGCTTAAACAAAGCTTATTGGACATTACATGACTACGCTTCTCAGTTGAAGTTTTTATTTACGAAAAAAGGAGCATCCAGTATCGGAGGTTTTGGTGCTTTTGGAAATTTGTTTGCTCCTCAGTGGGATTGGCACAGCTTTTGGCTCAACACAGCATTGATATCCATTATCCTGGCTTTTATGAATTTTTTACCCATTCCTGCCCTTGATGGTGGACATATCATGTTTTTGTTATATGAAATGATTACCGGACGTGAGCCCAACCAAAAAGTATTGGAATATGCTCAAGTTGCGGGATTCATTTTTATTCTCGGTCTGGTGCTCTTTGCCAATGGAAATGATATCTATCGTTGGTTATCGGGGAATTAATTAGTCGTTCCTTAAAAAATAAGTTTTTAGACGCTAGACGCTAGATGTTAGACATAAGACACTAGACTTTAGATGTTAGACTATTAGATTTTAGACAAAAGACAAAAGACAAAAGACAAAAGACAAAAGACAAAAAGACAAAAGACAAAAAGACATAAGACTTTAGATGTTAGACGCTAGACGCTAGACGCTAGACGCTAGATGTTAGACAAAAGACTTTAGATGTTAGACTTTAGATAAAAGATATTTCTCTCTTTAATGGTCTGCCGTTTGGTGTTGAAATAATTGTTTCTCCAAATTGTTTTTGTCCTTTTCCTCCTCTGTCATAAATAATTTCTTTTGGGACAAACCCATTATTATCTTTAGTTTGTTCAAGTAATGGGGCAATTGTTTTGATGTAAAAAGAAACACAAACTTTTTTCGTTGGATTATGTTTTTCGCTTTTTCTTTTTGACAGCCGGAAATAAAACGTTGTTGAGAATGAGTCGATAGCCCGGAGAGTTGGGATGTAGGTTCAAATCAGTTGGGGGATCTCCAACAAAATGCTTATAATCTTCCGGATCGTGACCTCCGTAAAATGTCCAGGTGCCTTCTCCAAATTCGCCGTGAATGTAGCGTGCAGTTCCCATGGCTTTGTTTTCTCCCATGATCAAAACATCCGGCTTGATAAATTCTTTTCTGAAATCTGTGGTTTGCCCCATAAATCCGTCAATTTCCATGGTGTGATTCTGACAAAGCATGGTAGGAATAACATCCCATTTGGCAGAAAACTCAAAGAGAAAAAATTTATCTTGATTTTCAGGCATACGGTGATCTCTTGTTCCGTCGATATCTGAATACTCATATTCCAGCGGATCTTTTACAATGGTAAAATCCTTGAAGGCCAATGTTTTTGAATAATCGATCTTTGATTGAAAATTAGGTGCTGCCGGGTCGTGATCATACATGTGCTCGCAAATATCTGTACTCTCTGCACTCAGTGCGATATCATAGCTATCTGTACCGCTACACATGGTAAATAAAAATCCGCCACCGGCCACAAATTCTTTGATTCTTAAAGCAACGCCCAATTTTAATTCAGAGACTTTTTCAAAACCTAATTTTGCTGCCATCTGCTCGTTGGACTTGACTTGTTTTTGATACCAACTTTGTGTATGATAATTTTTATAAAACTTACCGTATTGTCCTGTGAAATCTTCATGGTGCAAATGCAGCCAGTCATAATCAGGGAGTGTTCCACTGATAACTAAAGAGTCATAAATTTCATCATAGGGGATGTCTGCGTAGGTTAATACCATAGTCACGGCATCATCCCAGGGCTGTTTTCCTTTAGGCGTATACACGGCAATTTTAGGTGCAGTTTCTAACTGAACGACTTCCATGTTTACCTCCGGGTCAGCAATCATTGCCTTGGCTTGCTTTACTTTTGCATCAGGAAGAATAGCATAGGAAACTCCTTTAACAATCAATTGTTCTTCTATCAACTCATTGTGAGGAAAAAGAAAACTTCCTCCCCGATAATTGAGTAACCACTCCATTACTACTTCATTCTCCAGCACCCAATAAGCAACACCATACGCTTTCAGGTGATTTTTCTGCGTTTCATCCATGGGAACGATAATTGCAGAGGCAAGGGAATTAAAGGGAGCCAAAAAAATAAAAAAAACAAGTATTTTAAAAAGGAACTTCGTCATGTGTGTTTGAAAGCAAATCGTCATCATCATCATTCATCTTACTACCTAACGTAATGGTATCGGATTTATTTTCAAAATTCTTGTTAGGTGAAAATCCGGATCCATAATCCATACTGTCAAAGGCGTCCAAATTGTCAAAGCGGGTTAATTCTTTGGTAAACTTGAGGCGAACCGTATCTAATGAACCATTTCTATGTTTTGCTACAATAATCTCGCCAACTCCATCTGTCGGCATACCATTTTCATCTTCTAATAAGCCATAATATTCAGGACGGTAGATAAAACAAACCATATCAGCATCTTGTTCAATCGCTCCGGATTCACGTAAATCAGAGAGCATAGGGCGCTTATCGCCACCTCTGGTTTCTACCGAACGCGACAATTGTGACAAGGCCACAATGGGTACACTTAGTTCTTTGGCAATTTCTTTAATTGATCTTGAAATGGTAGAAATCTCTTGTTCTCTGTTGCCTCCTTTCACACCTGCAGTCATCAATTGCAGATAATCGATTATTACCAGTTGAATATCGTGTTGCATTTTCATCCTGCGACATTTTGCCCGCAATTCAAAAATGGATAGGGCAGGCGTATCATCAATAAATATCGGTGCGTCTGTCAGGTTGTGAATACTGTTGTGTAATTTTTCCCAATCGGCTTCATCAGTAAATCCTTTTCGCAACTTCTCTGAAGAAATACCGGTTTCCATAGCCATCATTCTCTTAACCAACTGAACATTTGACATCTCCAGAGAGAAAATCGCCACAGGTTGATGAAATTTCACGGCTGTGTTTCTGGCCATAGACAATACAAAGGCTGTTTTCCCCATTCCGGGGCGTGCTGCTAAAACAATCATGTCCGATTTTTGCCAACCGGAGGTTAATCGATCCAAGTCTGTAAATCCAGAAGGGACACCTGAAACGCCATCTTTATTTTCAGAAGCAGCTTGAATTTCGTCGGTGGCTTCTTTGACCAGATCTTTTACGTTAGCGTATCCTTTTTTAAGGTTTCCTTCTGCAATTTTAAAAAGGCCGTCTTCAGCTTCATTCAAAACATTAAAAACGTCTTTGGTTTCATCATAGGCATTTTTGATCACTTCAGAGGATACTTCAATCAAAGAGCGAAGAATATATTTTTCTGAAATGATTCGGGCATGGTACTCTACGTGAGCAGCAGAGGCAACACGATTGGTTAGAGACGCAATGTAACCGGGGCCTCCAACCATTTGTAACTCTCCATTTTTTCGTAATTTTTCTGTTACAGAGAGGATATCAATATTTTCTGAATTTCCGAAAAGCTCAAGAATAACTGCAAAAATCTTCTTGTGTTCAACTTTATAAAAACTTTCTGCGTGGAGAATGTCAATGGCATCATTGAGCGCATTTTTTTCCAATAACATAGCACCTAGTACAGCTTCTTCAACATCCACAGCTTGTGGTGGAATTTTACCAATTTCACTTATGCTCTGAATTGCTTTATTGACAAGTGCCCGCTTCTGCCCTGTATTTAACTTCTTCTCCTCCATTCGTACAAATGTAACCAAATGGGAGCTGGCATAAAAAGAGATGCAGCTTTTTATTTATTAACACTCAATACTGTAAAAAAGTTGATAAGGGTGTAATTAAGGAGTAAACAGTTTTTGTCTGGACTCTAATTCAGGAATTTCAAGAATAAAAAATCCACTTTTCGTCCAGTTCACTTTCATAGAATTTTCAGCAGGAGAAGAGTAGAGCAGTGAGCCGGATAAATCATAAATATTTAAAGTGTATGTCTTAAAAGGAAGCTGATCAAATCCAATTGAGATGGTATTATCTTCGTAAAACAGTGAAAAAGAATTTTGCTCAACCTGGACGATACGGCTAAACTCTTTCACACCGTTTAAATCGACCAGCCCAAGGCGATAATAATTATTTCCGGGAGAAAAATGTGGGTCAGAGAATTGATAATTAGTAGTAACAGAAGATGAACGGGCAGCTTCTACTGTTCCAATGGTTACCCAGTTCATACCATCTTCACTGCGTTGAATTTCAAAGTGGCTTGAATTTTCTTCACTGGCAGTTGACCAAAGAATCCAATTCACAAAAGATTCATTATGCGCTGTAAGCGAGGTTAAGTCAACAGCGAGAGGATATACACAGTCTACGTTTTGGGAATAAGTTACGTTGCCGGATGCATCATAATCCGCAGTAGCACCATCCACATCTCCTACCCCGTCAGAGGCGGTATAGGATACCGTTGATGAAGAGCCGCTACCAAAATGTATAGTGGTTACTCTGGGGGTGGTAGAAGAGTTAGAAAAATTTCCGGTAAGGCTCGTGTTATTCAAGAAAATAACGCAGTACGGGGCGTCTGGAGAACCGCAACTGGCTGAGTAATCAATCAGTGCAGAGGGAGGGTTTCCGGTAAAGATCATCAGTGTTGCGTCTGCAGGAATAGGGTCACAATAAGTAAACATGGTACAGCCGGCAAGTAAATTTAAATCATTGATGTAAGTAGGGTTGTTTACTATTGTATTGCCTCCACATCCTACATTGCACCAGGTTGAGTTGGGAAGTTCAATAACCAAAGAATCAACCGGAATATCATCATCTCCCATTTGAACCACTATAATTTCATCTGTTCCTTCATTGCCCGTACAGGCGTTGTAATTAATGGATTGAATATAGGGGTCATTACATGGAGAAACAGTAGTAAATGATCCACTGACACCACCGGTAAGGTAGTTTTCTTCACAGTTTGGGGCAGCACCATTGTACTCAAAAATGGCATAATAGTAAGTAACACCTGAAGTTAACCCTGTTATACTTGTTGAATTACCTGATCCATTGTAAATGACTTCTTCACCTGCAGCAATGGTTGATCCGACGGTATATTCTGTCGCATCTGTTGGTGTGCCTGTGATAGGGGAGGTAGAATAGACAACAATAACGTTGTCTGCATCTGCTCCCAGCGTCCAGTTTAAAGTAGCTGAAGTACAGGTAACAGAAACGCCATCATCTATTACATCAATGGTAGGTTCTGCTACAACTCCCCCGCAGGAAGTACAAAAATCTTGTCCGGTGTTGGTACTTCCTTCAGTTGCTGTGCCTGATCCAGCCCAGGTAAAATCACTGTAATCTGTTCCGGGACCACCGGTGAGTTGTAAAGATTCCCCCGCAGGATCAGACCCCCCCTCACTCACACCAATATCAGTAGAAGTTTGTCCTGCAGCCGGACCATCTGTAGCAGTAAATGATCCTTCATAACTTAAAAACTGAACAACAACTCCGCCATTACAATTGTCGATTAACGCAATGCCGTCAGGGGCTCCATTTTGTAATCCATTTGTGGGGACACCAAACCAAACAGTTCCCATACCACAACCATTATCCGGTACAATTCCTGATAATGAAATGGTGTTGTATAATGCTCCAGTATTTCCATTGTACAATACAATATCGTAACAAGAAAGATCGGTTCCGGCAGCTGCTGCGATTTCAAACCCTTCGTTTACGTCACCACCATCATTATCATAATGAATCTCATTGATCCAAACGGCTTGTCCAAAGGTGGGCAAACTCATTCCTAGAAGAAGGATTAAAATGAGTTTTTTCATTAATTTTAATTATAAGTTGTGAGCCTTAACTTACGAAGATAACTGAAGTAAGCCAACAAAGCCACCTTAGTTTTGTTAAAATATCAACAAATAATTACGGTTATCAACAATCAAGGAATCAAAATTTTCTCCTTAACTGCTGCCTCTGGAATTTCAATGATGTAAAACCCTGATTGGGAGTAATTGATGGCTGAATAATTTTGAATGTTTTCAGTATGCACTAATTTTCCGGATAGATTGTATAGGTTGATAGTAAAATTGCTTGAAGGAGAAAGTGTGGGAATTTGAATAGTTATTTCTCCTTGATTATAAAAAATTGAGGCAGGCTCATAATGTACTACCTTTGTTTCAGAATACTTTGATCGCCCATTCATATCTTCTTGCTGTAAGCGGTAGTAGACGGTTTTATCTTTTAGGGGTGATTGATCGGTAAATTCATAGTTCCAATTTGTACTTGAAGTTCCTTTTACATTTCCGATTTTATAAAAAACATCTCCATCTGTTGATCTTTCAATATGGAAGGTTTCATGATCTGATTCACTGAGCGTTTTCCATTTTAATAAAACATCATTTGTGTTTCTTTCTACATCAAAACTATTCAATTCAATGGGTAGCGCACAACTTGAACAAACGACAGACACATTATCTGCACAAAGATATTCACTCCCTGCCCAGGTTAAAAAAGACATTCTGATACGCATGGTATTTGATATTCCTACAGATAAACAACTAGAGAAAGTACTACTACCAAAGTCACCGGTTCCGATTAAGGGTCCGTAAAATTCCATCCCACACCAAGGGACAGGGTAGGTAGTAGAGGGAGACCCACAGGTTCCGCAATCGTCCATTAGTACGCCGGTATCGGTAGAGCCATTTGTGGCATCTGAGAAAGCTGTCCAGGAAGTTCCTCCGTCATAGGATATCTCTAACTTTACAGCATCACCGCAATTGCATTCACAGCCTGCATCATCAACATGTTCCATACTTCCGGTTTCAGAAATATCCACAGAAATTGTCATTCCTTCAGTACAAGCTGAAATATCAAAATCTTCGGTTTCCCATTCTCCGGGTCCGTTAGTATCTCGTGACTCAAGACAGCCGGATTGAACTTCTACATAATCGTCAGCATTTCCTGCATAGATATAGGTGACAGACCAGTTTGTGCCCAATGCATCTGTGCCATTAGTTGATCCATCTGATTCATCAAAAGTTTCATCAAAAACAGTTTGTCCCTGGCTAGTGACAAGCGTTAGAAAGAACAGTAAGAAGAAAAAGGTGCTCTTCATGAAAGATGACTTTTTTAATTAATTATTCAATTTAGAAAAAAAAAATGCATAAAATAAAAGCATTACAATGATATAACATAAGTAACAAGTATTAATTAAAGCAATTTTATCTTTGTGTTAAGAGAGTGATAGTTGGTTTTGAACAAAAAAAAACACTCGCCTCAGGCGAGTGTTTTAATTGTAAATCTTTATTCAGGGAACTAAAATTTCCCTTCAAAGGCATCTGATTTTGGCTTTTTACCCATAACTGCATTTTCCAGATGGGATTCTATTTTTTGACCGTTGGTAACCAGTGTCATTTGCTCTGCAACCATAAATCCTTTTTTTACTTCCTGGTAATTATTGTATAGAACAGTTGTGGAAACAGCATTTCCCTCTTCATCTGTAGAAAAGGTTTCTTGCTTGATTAACCAACCGCTTTCTACCGAATAGTACTCATGGGAAAAGTCAACATCCCCTACTTTCGTTATTTTGAGTTTATAACATGCTTCACCGTCTACTTCATCAATTCCCAGTAACTCCATTTTGATATCCTCATTAGAAGCATAATGAAATTGTGGGTCAGGAAAAGAAGGTCTTTTTTTCTCCTCCAATTCTTCACCTTCATATTTACTTACTCCCTGCATCATCACATAAGTGCCTCCTGTTTCCCCGTCAAACCACTCTTTTTGTGCAACCATGTTTTGCTGTGGAGCTTCAATTTTAACATAACTGGCAGATTTATTAGGTTTACCGCTGTATGTGGTCAGGTACATTTTTGCTGTCATTCCACCCATATCCATTTCTGCTTTGTATGTTTTTTCAATATAACCAAACTTACTCATGAATTTATCCAATTCTTTTTCAGAAGAAACTGAGCATTTTTTGTAGATAAAATCCTGAATAACAGAAGTAGGAGTAATTCCTTCACCAGCTTGTTTCAGTTGTGATTTGTCTCTTCCAAAAGCGTCCTTTACCTTAATTTCATTATTAGCATCAAAATTTTTGAGCTTATCTGATATTTCAGCATTGCCCACAACAATAATGTTCAAATTAAGAGGCTGTAGGTATTTTTTAGCAACCGCTAAGAGGTCTTCTTTTGTTAATTTTTCAAGGCGAGTTAGGTAGTTGGCATAATAGTCATCCGGTAAATCGTAGCGGACAGTGTTTAATGCAAAACGTGCAATGGTTTGTGGACTTTCTAAAGATCTTGCAAAAGCCCCCGTCATAGAACTTTTTGCTAAATCTAGTTCCTTGTCTGTAACTGCTTCGGAAGAAATTTTAAAAATCTCTGATAAAATCTCAACAATTGCACTGTCCGTCACTTCGTTTCTAAAACTACCTCCGGCTGAAAACTTTCCATATAGTTCATCCTCAGAAATTCTTGAATAGCAGCCATAAGTATAAGCTTTGTCTTCTCTTAAGTTTGACATTAATCTGGCAGAGAAGCTACCACCTCCAAGTATTTGATTGAGCACTTTGAGCTTTAAAACATCTTCATGTCCGGGCTTCAGATCTAAAGTGTGGGTAATAGTTACCTGACTTTGAACAGCTCCCGGTTTGTCTACAAAGTAAACATTGTTGCCTTTAGTTGTAGGTGTTTTAAAGTTCTCTTGTTGCAAATCTTCACCTTGCTTCCATTCTGAAAAATGCTCAGAAATCAACTCTCTGGCTTCATCTCTGTTGATGTCCCCAACCACAATCATATAAGCTTTGTTCGGAATGAAATTTTTAGAATAGTGTTTTTTGATATCCTCCAACTCAATATTATTCAATGTAGACTCTGTCGTCACTTCGCCGTAAGGATGTTTTGTTCCATAATTCACCACTGCAGCAACATTGCTTGCCATAGAAGCCGGGCTGGATTCTTCAGAGGCAATAGCAGAGAGATTCTGCTTAAGGATTCTATCAAACTCATCTTTTGGAAAAGCAGGAGCAATCACCAGATCACTTAGCAAAGCAAGCAGTTTAGGCGTATGTTTTTTAAGAGATGATGCATAAAATCCATTTGAATTTGTACTTACGGTAGCTCCCATATAATCTACCGTTGCATCAAACTCATCCTTGGGCATGGTCTCAGTTCCGGAGGCTAGCAATTCGCCAAAAATACCTGTCAACCCCACTTTATCTCCTTTTGGAAGGGTAGGATAATCCACAAAAAGCTGAAACGAGACCTTAGGTAATTTGTGATTTTCTACCACAATTACTTTCAGTCCATTCTCTAAAGTGATTACTTCAGGGATATTGATATTGATCTCAGGATTAGGTTGAGGAGTAGGGGGGATCGATCGATCGATTTGTGCAAAAGAACTGCATCCAACGATTACAGCAAGTACACCAATAATTAATTTCTTCTTCATCATCTTCTAATTTTCTTTTTTATCTATTTGGATTAATTGCTTGCTTCTTCTTTTGGTAAATAGTGAAGCACCACTCGGTTAGAGTTAATAAAATAGGTATTTGCAACTCGTTTTATATCTTCTTTGGTTACCGCCATATAATTGTCAATCTCAGTATTGATTAAATCGGCAGATCCCATGTAAACGTGATTATTGGCCAATGTTTCTGCAATACCTGCCATGGTTGAATTGGAGGAAATAAAATCATTTTCGATCATATTTTTTAGTTTGGTCAATTCCTCATCCGAAATCAGTTCTTTTTGAATTTTATTAACTTCTGCAGTCATGGCTGAATCTAATCTTCCGACATCTATCCCCATATTCGCCAGAGCAAAGACAACGGCAATTCCCGGGTCTTCCAAAGGAAATGGAAAGGCAAAAGCTGCCATAGCCAGTTCTGATTCTTCCACAATGGTTTTGTTGAATCTGGAGCTGTTTCCTTGTGACAATAGCATGTTAAGCATTTCAACTGCATAGTGATCTTTATGTTTCATCTCTGGAATTCGATAAGCCATCATCACCGCCGGTAGTTGAATGTTGTCGTAAATGGTATCCTTGATTTCTTTTTTTAGCAAGCCTTCTTTAATGTCAGGACGTGGAATCTCTTTAGGTTTTGTAGATACATTAGAGAAATATTTTTTGATAAATGCCTCAGTTGGCAGTTCGTTGTTCCAATCGCCGATAAAATCTTTTGAATTTTCTCTTCCTTTTAATTGGTCAGCATATTTTTTTTGAAATTCGTTAAGAGAAAGGAATTCTTTATCCCTGTACACATCTAATTTCTCACCATTAGGGATCGATCCAAAATAAGCTTCTACCCATTTTTTAGTTTGCTCGATATCAATATCACCGGCAATAGAAAGGGTAGCGTTGTGAGGAACATAAAAGGTTCTGTAAAAATTAACATAATCCTCTTCCTGAGCAGCATCTAAATCTTCCATACTTCCGATAGGCACCCATCTGTAAGGATGTTCTTTATAAACTCTTCTAAAAATTTCATACATCCACGAACCGTAAGGCTGATTATCCATACGCTGTCTTTTTTCTTCTTTTACTACTTCGCGTTGTGTTTCAATGCCTATATCCTCAACAGTAGCGTGTAATAATCTCTCAGACTCTAACCATAAACCCATTTCAAGTTGGTTAGATGGCAATATTTCATAGTAAAAAGTACGATCCTGAGATGTGTTTGCATTTAGAGTACCACCAGCTTTTTCTACAAATTTGTCATAGGTGTGACGGTCAATATTCGTCGTGCCTTCAAACATCAAATGCTCGAAGAAATGAGCAAAACCTGTACGACCGACTTTCTCATTTTTAGATCCAACGTGATACAAAACCGTCACGGCAACTATAGGTGTAGAATGATCTTCATGCAGAATTACATGCATACCGTTGTCCAGATCGTATTCTACAAAATCAATCTTTTTTTTATTCTGAGCTGAAATGTTAAAGGAGGTAATGATGAGCCCTGCACACAGCCAATTTTTTATATTCATATCCTAATTTTTAGTGATACACAAAAATATAAGTTTATTCTTAATAAATTTAGGCTCTTTGATAATAGGTGATAAATAAGCTTAAGTGGTATGAAATATTGGGTATTTGTTTTTTTAGGATGTGTTTGTACAGCTGTTTTTGCTCAAACTACATCAGAATTAGAAACCGAACGCTTTTATGAAGCCTTGAATAAAGGGGATGCTACAGCGGTGAGATCTTTTTTAGCAGAGGATTTGATTGTAGAACATATTGGTGCAGACACGACATTTCAATTTGATTTGGAGGGCTTTATGACCATTTGTCCCAAATTTGAATCAAAAACTTTTCAGGAAAAATTTGAAGTGCAGCATGAGAAGAACATGGCTGGAGAGGTTGAGTTCGTTAGGGCACAGTTCAGATTTTTTTTAAACGGCAAACAAGATCATTGTGGAGAAGATTTATTTATATGGGTGCTTCGGGATGGAGTTATGAAGATCAAAGGGATTTATTCTACCGCCTATGATTGTGAAGTGGAGGAAGCGAATGAGATAACGTATCGAAACGATTTGAAAAAGACGCTGAACGAGAAAATGGAAAATTGGCACAAAGCAGCTGCCAATGCAGATTTTGAAGCTTATTTTTCACTGATGGACAGTAATTTTTATTTTCTGGGAACGGATCCTGATGAGCGTTGGTCAAAAGAAGAATTTGCCACTTTTTGCCAACCTCATTTTGAAAAGGGAAAGGCGTGGAAATTTGAAACCATAGATAGAAATTTTTATTTTTCGGAGGATTTAAAAGTGGTCTGGTTTGACGAAAAACTGGATACATGGATGCAGAATTGTAGAGCTACGGGTGTGTTTGAAGAAAATAAATACGGAGAGTGGAAGCTTCAACACTATAACCTGACGGTTTTGATCGAAAATGAAAAGATCAAAGCATTTATTAAACTCCGTAAAAAATAAGAAATCTTGCAAAATGATTATTTTCACAAAAAATTGAATCAAAAAACCGCCAGATTATGCTGAAAATTGATATGCACACGCACATATTACCGTCTGAAATGCCAAACTGGACCAATAAATTTGGTTACGGGAATTTTGTTTGGCTAAAAGCTTCAGAAAGACAGCCTGGCTTGGTGGATATGATGAAAGGAAATCAGTATTTCAGAACCATTGAAGAAAATTGTTGGGATGCTGATTTACGGATGAAGGAGTACGCTGAATACAACACCCAGGTACAGGTAGTATGCACTGTCCCGGTGATGTTTTCGTATTGGTCTAAAGGAAAAGATTGCCTTGAATTATGTCGGTTTTTAAATGATCACATAGCCGGTTTGCAAGCAGATTATCCTAAAAATTATGTGGGTTTAGGGACGATCCCCATGCAAGATGCTGATTTGGCCATTCAAGAAATGCAACGATTGAAAGAAGAACTTCATCTTCCCGGTATCCAAATCGGTTCAAATATTAATGACAAGAACTTAAGTGAAGCAGAATTTTTCCCAATTTTTGAAGCAGCTGAGCAGCTGGGGTTGTCGATTATGATTCACCCCTGGGAGATGATGGGATTCAGTAGTATGGAAAAGTACTGGCTTCCCTGGTTAGTTGGAATGCCTGCTGAGACTTCTCGTGCTATGTGTTCACTTATTTTTGGTGGTGTATTAGAGCGTTTACCTAATTTACGCGTATTGCTATCGCATGCGGGGGGATCTTTTATTCCAACGATTGGTCGTATTGAGCACGGATTTAATTGCCGACCTGATCTGGTTGCCGTAGATAACCAAAGAAACCCAAGGGAATACTTAGGTAAGTTTTGGACAGACTGCATTACGCATGACATTGATATGCTCAAATTTATTCTGAAAGTACAGGGCTCAGAGAAAGTTTGTTTAGGAACCGATTATCCTTTCCCACTGGGGGATTTGGAAATTGGGAAATTCATTGAAGACAGTGATCTGCCAAAAGAAGATATAGAGAATATATTCTGTAACTCTATTTTATCCTGGTTGAATATCGATAAAGAAAGGTTTGAGTAAGGACAGAAAATGATCAGCAAGACAACATTCTCTAATCAAATTAACAAACTGAAAAGAGGATGCTTTAATCCTGCTTTTTAATTTATCACTTCCTCACCAAAACATAAGGCTTTATTTTACGCCATGCATAAACTTCTTGATAATCGGATTCAAAAGAACGGCCAGTATTCCCATTGCGATTGGAATCAAGGTAAATATTAAGAAGAATCCTGCAAGAGAATAATCTTTTTGGATTTCTTCTACCATACCACCTATAGTACCGGCAAGTTTATTACCAATTGCCACAGCTAAATACCAGACGCCAAACATAAAGGCGATCATCCTGGCAGGAACCAGTTTACTGACATAAGAGAGTCCAACAGGGGATAGGCACAGTTCACCCAGGGTATGGAATAAATAGGCCAATACGAGCCAAATTGGGCTCACCAAAACAGATTCACCTCCCTCAATAATAGGGAGTGCTCCAAATGCTAATGCACCGAACCCAACTCCTAATAAAATTAAACCTAAACCGTATTTAACCGGCCCGCTTGGATTGTATTTACCTTCCCACCATCTGCTGAATAAAGGAGCAAACATGATGATAAATAAAGAGTTCAGAATCCCAAACCAGGTTGCAGGTATAGAAACTTCATTCTCTTTTACACTGATCACAGTTGCTTCTACAATTTCAGAAGGTTTGCCATTTATTATTTGCTTGTCCTTGTATTTATCTACCCGATCTTCACTAAGGTAAATGAAGCCTTCACCTAATTTTTCAGGGACAATATTAAAACTTTGCCCCACACGCAATTGGATAGGCTGAATGATGGTGGTTTTACCTGTCATTACCTGATCGTACTCTGTTAATCTGGTACTTTCAGTTAAGGGAGCATAGGTAGTATCAAGGATACCTGTTTCTTCATTTGGTTTGATGGTTTGCACTTTTTGATAAATGGCTTCATAAGCAACAGAATCCAGATTTCGGTTGATTTTCCAGATTACAATTATCCAAATAAAAACAAAGCTCAATCCCAAAATGATGTTGGACACCAAATAATGTTTGATGGTTTTTTGAAATAGCTTGATAAGTACCCAGGTAATGATAGCAATGGGTACAACCGTAATGATAATATCAAGGACTATAAAAAGCGTATAATAGCCGCCTGACATAACCCGGTCAGTAAAACCCCTGGCAAATATGGTCATTGATCCTCCTGCCTGTTCAAAAGAAGCCCAGAAAAAGACGGTAAAAAAGGCAAAGATTGCCACAACCATCATTTTGTCCATAACCACTGTTCCGTAACGTAAAATTCGGGACACCAATAAAAACAGAAACATGGCCAGTGCCAATAATATACTGAGGCTGGCACCACTTAGGCTACCTACTTCAAAAGGAAACATATTAATACCCGCAATTTCAGAAAGCGGGTCATTGATGATCCATACCACGGCAATGACAGCAGATGCCCACATTAAAAATCGATCTACAGGAGTAAAAGGATTGAATTTATCCCCTTTATCTTCCAGATTAATTTTTTCACCTAAATCGTCATATTCAGGTACCTCTTCTTCTAATTCACCCTGGTATCCTCGTTCAGGTTTTAATCCAATAGTACCCAAAATGCCTTGTGCAAAAATAAACTGGAACATCCCCATTAACATAAATATACCGGCTAATCCAAAACCATAACTCCATGAAACGGTCTCTCCGATATATCCGCACAGCATAATTCCTAAAAATGCTCCTGCGTTCACTCCCATATAAAAGATGGTGTATGCCCCGTCTTTTTTCTCAGGAACGTCCTTATACATGTGAGAAATAATAGAGGTCATATTTGGCTTAAAAAAACCATTTCCAAATATTAAAAGGGCAATACCAATGTATAAGAAAGCTTCTGTTTCCATAGCCATTGAGGCATGTCCGAGGGTCATTAATAAGGCACCAATAATTACGGCACGTCGATAACCAATGATCCGATCGGCAATAAACCCACCTGCAATAGGGGTTAAATAAACCATTGCGGTATAGGTTCCGTAAAGCGCCATTGCCTGTCCAATATCCCAGTCCCAGCCTCCGAGCCCCGGAGAACTAATCAGAAATAATACCAGGAGTGCACGCATTCCGTAATAAGAAAAGCGTTCCCACATTTCAGTAAAAAACAACACAAAAAGTCCTGCCGGATGGCCAAGAACTTTCGACTCAAAAAATTTGTCGTTAGAAGAATTTCCTTGCATGGTTTTGTTTTATAATTTTCTAAGTTTGGTTATATTGGTTTATTGAAGATCCTCCGGTTCTTGTTGATCTGCTAATTCAAAAGGCTCAGCTTCTTCAAATACGGTTCCTTCATTGTCTTCTGCTCCGTGAGTTAATTTTTTAAGCTTTTTAAGTAGAAGAATCACAAGCAGTCCAAAGGCTAAAGTAAGTAAGAAAATAAACAAAAAAGTATTGTGCTCTTTTTCTGTTTGAATTTCTTCAATAATAAACTCTCCGGTGTAATCTTCTCCATCTCCTTTATTTTCTTTCACTTTTTTTGCTTCTTCATCTTTCTCAAATTTGAATGTAGCATGATATGGAGATTCTTTTGTAGCATTATTCTCTTTTAAGATTTCAATGACTTCAGATTTTTGATCTTCCTTTGAAAACTTAAATAAGTCTTTCACTTCTTTCTTAACACCGTATTTTTCTTCATAACTGGTAGCTATAAAATCACCATTTTCCAGATAGATACTTGATTTTATTTCAAAGCTTTTATCCTCTGCAATGAGCGTATCTGCACGGTTAAAATATTCAACAGATGAAGGAGGTGCTACAAATTCAATTTCAATTGGATCAGATTGTGAAGACTCACCAATAATACCCGCCATTTTATTTCCCAAGCCTGTCGCTGCAAAATAAACACCCATCATAATGGATGCATATTTTAGGGGCGCCAACTTGGTGATAAAAGACAATGCAGTTGGAGAAGCACAGAGTTCACCTATTGTGTGTAAAAGGTAGGCTCCTGTTAGCCACCAAAAGCTTGCGGTTCCAAACTCAGTAGCTCCGGCTTCTCTTGAAGCTCCAACCATAAGCAAAAATCCGAAGCCCATTATGATAGTTCCTACGCCCATCTTTAATAAGGTAGAGGTTTCTTTTCCCTTCAATTTTCGTCTTGCCCAAAAACCGGCTACCATTGTTCCAAAAATAATGATAAAGGCAGCATTAAATGATTGAAACCAGGTGGCTGGCATTACCCAACCAAAAAGTGAACGATCAATTTTTTCTACGGCATAAATATTGAGTAGCCCACCGGCTTGTTCAAATGCTCCCCAAAAAACAATGATAATTAAGAAAGAGATGAACAATACGATCATTCTATCCTTTTCAATTTTATTTAGTGGCCGTTTCATGGCCTCTTTCTCTTCAATATTAAGTGAGTTACCTAAAAAATTCCCGACATGTGTGAGGTGTTTTTGTCCCCAGGTGTAAACAACTAAACCAAATAACATTCCTATTCCGGCAAGACCAAACCCGTAGTGCCATCCATAGTTTTCACCAATATAGCCTACAATTAAGGCAGAAAGGAATGCCCCCACGTTGATGCCGATATAAAAAATGGTAAACCCTTTATCTCTTCTAAGATCTCCTTTTTTATAAAGCCCCCCAACCATTGTTGAAATATTAGGTTTTAACATACCTACTCCTAAAACGATCAGAGTAAGACCGGTATAAAATGCCCAAATTTGTTCAACGGCGAGAATTCCGTGACCTGCAACTAATATAATCGCACCATATAAAACGGATTTTTTCTGTCCTAAAAACCGATCGGCAATGATTCCTCCGGGAATAGACATGACATATACTAACATGGTGTACCAACCATAAAGTTCAAGTGCGCTGGCATTGGTCCAACCCAATCCTCCATCTGAAACGGTAGAAGAAATGTAAAGTACCAGTAGCGCCCGCATACCGTAGTAGGAGAATCGCTCCCACATTTCAGTAAAGAATAAGATGTACAACCCTATCGGGTGCCCAAATAGTTCCTTCTTTGATGCTTCAGCGGTGCTGCTACTCATAAGTACTTTTGTTAGTTCAAGCCCGTGAAATTAACCAAAATAAAATTAATGAGGTTGAGGTTTATTAAATTAATTTATGAGTTGCAGTTTAATTATTTGTGAAACAAACGTTAATCCTAAAAAATACAAGCTTGGGCGATTTGTTTGCACCGTTGGGATAAAATACGATTTAAACTAAATTGATAACTGTATCTTTGCTGTCGATTTTAAAACTAAAAAAATAGAAATGATTGATTGGCTTCGATTTAGGGTATCCTTTTTATTACTTTTTTTAATTGCTTGTGAAGGAAGTCCTGAAGAAGTGCAACAAACCGCCGAAGAATCTGGGAGTCAAGAAGAGTTAGGTGAAGTAAATGATCAGCATTCTTATGCGAATGTCAATGAAGTGTTTACAAGACATCTTCACCTGGATATTGCAGTCAACTTTGAGCAAAGTACGATTAGCGGTTCTGTTTTACACGAAATCAGTAATCCGGCACAGGTAGAAGAAATGGTTTTTGACGTGAATCAACTGGAAATTCAAAAAGTAGTATTGGATGAATCAAAAGAAACGACATTTGAGTTTGGGGAGTATGATGAATTATTAGGCAGCCCTTTAAAAGTAAAAATTGACAAAGGGACGAAACAAGTACGGATTTATTATGCCACTACTCCTAAATCTGCTGCTTTACAGTGGTTAAAACCCCAACAAACCGCAGGAAAAAAACATCCGTATTTGTTTACTCAGGGACAAGCCATTTTAACGCGTACCTGGATTCCTTGCCAAGATACTCCTGGAAATCGAATTACGTATTCAGCAGATGTCAAAGTACCGGTTGATCTTATGGTGGTGATGAGTGCAAATAATCCTACTGAAAAAAATAAAACAGGAGAGTACCACTTTGAAATGAAGAAACCCATTCCTTCTTATTTGATAGCCCTGGCTGTGGGTAATTTAGAATTTGCACCCTTGGGTAAACGCACAGGGGTTTTTACAGAGCCGCAACTGATTGATAGATGCGTATACGAATTTGCAGATGTTGAAAAAATGATGGAAGCTGCTGAAGAATTATATGGTGAATATAAATGGGGAAGGTATGATATTATTGTCCTGCCACCTTCTTTCCCTTTTGGAGGAATGGAAAATCCCAAATTGACATTTGCTACGCCAACTATTTTGGCAGGAGACCGCTCTTTAGTTTCATTAATCGCTCATGAATTGGCACATTCCTGGTCCGGAAATCTGGTAACAAACGCTACCTGGGATGATTTTTGGTTGAATGAAGGTTTTACGGTGTATTTGGAGAACCGTATTATGGAGCAGGTGTACGGTAAAGAATATGCAGATATGTTAATGTTGATTGAATACCAAGGCTTGAAGTATGAGACAGATGATATTTTGAGAGGAAATTATCCGGAAGATACAGAATTGAAGTTAAATCTTGAAGGTCGGGACCCGGATGAAGGAATGACTGCCATTGCCTACGTAAAGGGTGCGTTATTTTTGAAAACACTGGAAGTAGAAGTTGGAAGGGATAAATTTGATGCTTTTTTAAAACAGTATTTTAAAGACCACGAATTTAAAACAGTGACCACTGAAATGTTTGTTTATTACCTGGAAGAAAATTTGCTAGAGCCCAATCAAATTGATTTTAATGTAAATGAGTGGGTGTACGGTCAAGGAATTCCAGATAATTGTGTGGCAATTGTCTCAGATAAATTTGATAAAGTAGATGAAAAAGTAGCACTGATCACAAAAGTGAATTCAGCTGAGGAATTAAATATTCCGGCAGATGAATGGTCTACTCATGAATGGTTGCATTTTATTCGTCACATTCCTGAAGATGCTACAGTTGAAGATATGGCTATGTTGGATAATGCATACAATTTTAGCAACAGAGGGAACTCTGAAATTATGGCTGAGTGGTATGTTCTTTCTATAAAAAAAGGGTACGATAAGATCAACCCGTATATGAGAGAGTTTTTAATTAATGTGGGCAGAAGAAAATTTTTAGAACCCATTTATACTGAACTGGCAAATTCAGAAGAGGGATTAAAACTGGCCAGAGACATTTATAAAGAAGCACGACCTAATTACCACTCAATTTCTTACTTAACCATTGATAAAATTTTAGGTTGGGAAAAAACGTAGCGATTTTTTCGCATTCACCTGTTTCTCATTCATCAAGGAGGTACTGTAACTTTTCTTACATTTGAGCGTCCCACTGACAGTTTATGAGGAATTTGTTAGCCATAATTTTATGCTTATTCAGTTTCCAACTCTCTGCACAACATGTGCTGAAGGGAAATGTCAGGGATGTCTACGGACAAGGAATTCCGGGTGTTAGAGTGGCTCTTGAAAACTCAACCTATGCGGTTCCTACCAACGCAAAAGGTGCTTATTTTCTTGAATTTAATGAGATTGATACTCTGAAAATCACCTATTCCATGTTGGGTTTTGAGAGTAAAACCGATACGGTGATTGTTGAAAGTCGTAGCCAGGTGCATGATGTCACTTTAGTTGAGCAATCTACAGAGTTAAATACAGTAGAAATTTATGCCGATAATAAAGACATTGCAAAAAAAGTCATTAAAGCAACCATTGATAACAAACAGGCCATGCAAAGGCAGTATGAAGCTTTCATTTGTACAACTTACGTTAAAACAGGGCTGGAAAAAGAAAACCGCATTGCATTTTTAAAGAACGAAGAAGAGCCTGAGGGGAGGCAAAAGATGAATTTTACAGAATCATATTCTGTTAGTAGATTTGAGCAAAAGAACACCTATAAAGAAGAGATCATAGCCCATCAGGATTATTCGGATAAATCGGCCAACCAGGTAGTGGTAAGTGCAGAATTTAACTACTCTAACAGCATTTTACCGAACCAGATGATCGAGTATAATCCGTATATCTTTTTTGAGAAATTGCAAGACGGGGACATTGATTTGTATCAGAATTTAGTGAATATACCCAATGTATGTAGCCAACCTTTAGTATCTCCAATAGCTTTCAATGCTTTTTTAAATTACAGGTATTATCTCAAATCCGTGTTTTATGAGGATGAATATAAAATTTATGAGATTTTGGTGGATCCGGTCTTTAACGAATCTCCACTTTTTTCCGGTAGTTTGTTTATTATTGATTCTTTATGGATAATCAAGTCCATGGATTTATCCATCAACTCTTCAGCAATGGAGTATTTTAAAGATTTTCGAATTATTCAGGATTATGAGCGGGTAGATGGAAATTGGGTAGCTGTTAGAAGGGAGTTCAGTTATACGATCAATGACGGATCCGACCGGATACTGGCCAATACAAAAGTGTCGCACACAGCTTATGATTTTAATCCGGATTTTGATAAAAAAACTTTTAATAACGCTATCATGACCTATGATGAAGAGGCGTTTGACAGAGATTCGGCTTACTGGGCTAATATCCGGCCGTATCAGTTAAAAGCTGAAGAAGTGGAATACATCCGGCAGCAAGATAGTATCGTAAAAGTAATGGAATCGGATGAATATGTCGATAGTGTAAATACGGAGTTTAATAAAGTCAGATTTTGGGATATTGTTTTAAATGGAGTGGGATTCAGAAATCGTGAAAAAGGGCAGGAAATTTATATAAAACCTTTGATTTCACAGGTGCAGTTTTTAGGTATAGGAGGATATCGACACAGTTTGGGAGGATCTTATTCAAAGGAGTTTGAAAATGCGCAAAAAATTCGTGTCAATGGAGATGCGGATTATGGATTTACGAATAAAGATCTAAAAGGCGAACTGGGCGTGGAGTATACTTTTTTACCCAAGCGGTTTGGCAGTTTTAAGGTGAGGGGAGGAGACATTTACGATATTGTGACTATGGAGCAGTCTTTAACTAACTTTTTTAGTCGTGGAAACTATGTGCGGAAAACGTTTTTTGAGGTCAGCCAGCGATTAGAATTCGTCAACGGACTTTATGGAAGACTGACTTACGATTATTCCAGGCGAGAAAGCATAGCCGGACTGAATTTTGCGCCCTGGGTGGATAGTTTGTACGCCGCAGGTTTTTGGCAACCACCACAAGCTTATGAAACGTATACAGTATCTATTTTTGAGTTGGAATTACTCTATCGCTTCAAGCAGCAGTATGTCATCAAAAAAGGAAAAAAACTGATCATAGGAACGGAGTATCCGCAGTTACGGTTAACTTATAAAGTGGGAGTTCCCGGAATGTTTGGCAGTGACGTGAACTTTAACTTCATTGAAGTAGGGGCGACGGATAAGGTCGTATTCGGGACATTTGGTGAAATGAAGTGGGATATTGAAGCCGGAACTTTTATCGGAAGCTCTGAAAATATTAATAATGTACAGTTTATCGAGCAAAAGTTTTTCAGGGGATCTGATTTCTTCTTCTTTTCAAATCCACTCAATACTTTGCAGTTACTTGATTCTACCTTCAATACGGCAAGGCCTTATATGCAAGCTTATGTTGTGCACCACTTTAACGGTGCGATTATGAACAAAATTCCCCTGATCAATAAGCTGAAACTTGCCATTGTAGCCGGGGGAGGAGCACTTTTTATTGATGAGGTCAATTATCGGCATGTAGAAGTGTATGCCGGACTTGAGCGTGTTTTTAAAATTAAACAACAATTGTTTAAAGTGGCAGCTTTTTATGCTTTTCGTCAAAATAGTAATCCCGGAACATTGCTCTTTAATTTTAAATTCGGACTGGATTTCTTTAATTCATGGACGAATGAGTGGTCCTGGTAAATAAAAATCACCGGAAATATAATCGTGCCACGCCTTTAACTCAGAGAAATGGCAGCAATTGCAATCACTGATAACAAAATCCCCAACCAGTTTACAGCCGATAAGCGTTCTTTGAAAAGGAGATAACCGCTCAAGGCTGAAATAATAATGACCCCCATGTTCAGTACAGGATAAATTTGTGAACTTTCCATGAAACCACTTTCAAGAGATCTGAAAAAATAATATACCGTTCCGAAATTGGGAAAACCAAGAGCAATTCCCCATAAGACATTCTTCCATTTAAATGTAGATTCTCTACTAATGTATTTGGGGATAAGCATGATCAGTCCCGTAACGAAAGCGGCGATAAACAAAGCGGCAATGAATAACTTTGATTCATTATCATCTACGTAAAACTGTTGTGCAAAATTGAAAATGCAATCGGCGATTCCCTGTCCCAAAAAAATGACAATGATCAACCATAAATATCGACGATCAAAACTGAGCTTGCGCTTTGTGGTAGAAGTTAAATAAACACCTACGAGTGCCAGGACAATACCAAGTATTTTCAAAAAAGAAACCGTATCTCCAAACATGAAAATGGCAAAAATAACGGGAATCACCACAGACATTTTGTTAGCGACAGTTGAAACCGCCATCCCTACTTTTTGTGCTCCCCGAGCCAATAAATTAAAGACCACCACAAAGAAAAATCCGATCATCAACGCATGCCACATCCATTCTGACCGGACTATCTGTATAATGGGTTGCTGAAAATCAGAAAGCCAAATACCCAGTGAACTGGCAACGACATAATTGACCACAATCGCTTGCAGGTTGTCTACACCAAACCGTTCAAACAACTTGAATAGAACAAGAATAAGGTTGAAAAATAAAATGCCTAAAATGAGATCAAGCATGTTTTAGAATTTGAATGTGATCCTGCCCAAAGTAAAAGGATGATACTTCTTCTCCCTCAATAGAAGGGGACTTGCTTCCTTCATGTATTTTTTCTGACCCTGTGAGTATTCTTGCTTCATCCCAACAGCCCGAATCAATGAATTTTTCTAGCGTTTTTTTTCCTCCCTCAACAATAAGAGATTGAATATCCCTTTCATAGATTTGATCCAAAATATCCCGGATTTCAAAGCTTTCTCCTTTTTGGGTAATTTTATAGGTGGGAGCCGCATCATTTCCTATTTTGTAATGGGAAAGTTCTAAAGTATCAGTGCGGTCAATGACAAATCGGCTGGGAGAGTTCCCTTTGATTGCCCGTACGGTCAATTCGGGATCATCAGTAATGACCGTTTGGTTTCCCACTAAAATTCCTGCTTCTTCGTGTCGCCATTTGTGGGTAAGTTGTTGGGTGGATGGTTGGGTGATCCAAAATCCCCCTTTCTGACCTTCAGATCGATTGATATCCATATACCCATCAGCAGATTGTGCCCATTTCAAAATCACATAGGGACGTTTTTTTGTATGAAAAGTAAAAAATCGCTTGTTGAGATCAAGGGCATCATTTTCCAAAACCCCAACCTTGACTTCTGCGCCGGATTTTTTTAATTTTTCAATGCCTTTCCCGGATACTTCTGAAAAAACATCTACACAAGCAATTACCACCCGGGGAATTTCTTCCTCTACGATTAAATCTGCGCAAGGAGGTGTTTTCCCGTGATGCGCACAGGGTTCAAGATTGATATAGATGGTGGATTTGCTGAGAAGCGATTGATCTTTGACCGAAGCAATTGCGTTAACTTCAGCATGGGCTTCTCCGTAGGCATGGTGATATCCTTCGCCAATAATTTTATTCTCGTAAACAATAACTGATCCTACAAGTGGGTTAGGGGCAACTGATCCGGTACCCAGTTGAGCCAGTTGCAGGCAACGTTGCATATACTGCTCGTCTTTCACGCCGTAAATTTAAGACTTATTACGAGGATGGAATGATATGATGGCCTCTTTCAGCACATCATTACTTAAATGGGTGTAAATCTCGGTAGTGCTGATGGATTCGTGTCCCAACATTTCCTGTACGGCTCTCAGGTTGGCACCACCTTCTACCATGTGTGTGGCAAAGGAGTGTCTGAAGGTGTGCGGACTGATCCGCTTTTTTAAGCCAATTTCTTCGGACAATTGCTTGATAATCGTAAAAATCATCACGCGTGTAAGTTGCGCTCCTCTGCGATTGAGAAATACAAAATCTTCATGCCCCGTTTTGATATCCTGATGCACACGAACCAGGGTTTGATAAATATCAATTTCTTTTATCACCGAAGGGCTGAGCGGAACCAGGCGTTCTTTGTTTCCTTTACCAATTACCCGCATAAATCCTTCTTCTGAATAGATGTTGGTGATTTGCAAGTTGATCAGTTCACTGACACGCAAACCACAGCTGTATAATGTCTCTATAATTGCCCGATTTCTATGTCCTTCTTGCTTGGACATATCAATGGCACTTTTCAGTTCGTCAATTTCTTCAATACTGAGTACTTCAGGAAGTTTTTTACCGATTTTGGGCAACTCCAACAATTCAGAAGGATCTTGCTCAATTTCATTTTCAAGGATTAAAAAGAAGAAAAAATTTCTGATGCCTGAAATAATCCGGGCCTGAGAACGGGCAGATATCCCCAGTTCGCTGATCCAACGGATCATTTTTTGTAGATCGGACAACTCAATTTGTTGTGGTTTTTTCTCAGAAGAAGCGGCTTCTAAAAACTGCGTCAGCTTGTCGAAATCCCTTAGATAGGCTTCTACGCTGTTGGGGGATAAGGACTTTTCTATTTTTAGGTAAGTCCGATAATCCTTTTTATATTTGATCCAGGATGGGTGCACAGAAAAAGAAATTATTGATCATTAATGGTCCAAATTTAAATTTACTCGGAAAACGTGAGCCGGCAACTTATGGTACAGAAAGTTTTGAAGATTTTCTTGTGAAACTGGATTTAAAGTATGAGCAGGTACAGTTGGAGTATGTTCAATCAAACCTGGAAGGGGAGATCATCAATGCCATTCAAGAAACAAAGGCTGAAGGTGTTATTCTCAATGCAGGAGGATATTCACACACTTCAGTGGCCATACGAGATGCGGTTGCTGCTTCTGATTTACCGATTGTTGAAGTGCATATTTCCAACCTGTCTTCACGTGAATCATTTCGTCACGATTCTTTATTATCACCCGTATGTAAAGGTTGTATAGTTGGTTTTGGACTGAAGGGATACGAATTGGCGATTATGTACTTTCAAGACTTGACTTGACACTAGGCTTTTCTAAAAAGTCTTTTTTCGGCAACAAATGTTCCAAAAGGAAGAACAGATGCAATTAAAGCGAGCGCAAAAGTATTAAACTTCCATTTTAACTGATACGTTACCAGAAATACAAAAAACACATACAGTGTAAATAGAATTCCGTGAGCCATACCCGTTGAATAAACCGGTTCGGGGATTTTTGCAAAATACTTTAATGGCATAGCCACCCCCAATAAAGCCAGGTAAGAAACACCCTCTAATAAGCCAATTATCCGAAGAAGTCCTAGATTGGTTTTCAACATATTAAGATCGTTCTTTTCACTAAAGTACAAAAAAAAGTAAGTCGGACAAAATCAATATTATTAGACAGTATGTTTAGGGCAAGATGCGCGTGCTTTATCCAACAGGGTATTGAGTTGTTGCGCTTCAGAATTGCTTAAATGCCCCAGAAGATCTTTAATGTGGTGATCTATTTTGTCAGTTTCAGCCAATATCTGTAATCCCTTATCTGAAATACGCACATCTTTTTGCCGGCGATCTTGCTGATTCTCTTTTCGCTCGATTAGATTTTTTTTGACCAGACGCTCTATGATTCGACTTACATCTGAACTCCGTTCGATCATCCGTTCTTTGATGACACCTATATTTACGGCATTTGGATGCTGCCCCCTGAGAATTCGCAAAACATTGTATTGGGTACTGGTGATGTCATGTTTTTTCATCTCTTCTTGCAATACCTCTCCCAATCTACTGGAGGTAAGGTGGATATTCACTAACAACTTATGGTACTCATTTTTAAATGTGGATTGTATTTCTTTTTCTATAGGAGTTATTTTCTTCATGATGTAGTGGTCAACTTAGTAAAAAACGGAATCGAATAAAAAGCAATTAATTCTAATTGATCATTCTGTATTAATGTGTAGCACAAAATAAGTGATAACATTAAAAGTGACAACAATTAAGATGGAATTTTTTCTAAAAAGAAGTTCATTTTTTATTAACCGTATTGGCAGATTTCAGTACTTTATTTTTCAAAGCTGCTTTGTAGTCGACTAAGCGCTGGTATATTTTTTGATCTCCCGATCCCAAAATACTGGCGGCTAAAATACCGGCATTTTTAGCACCATTCAAAGCTACTGTGGCAACAGGGATTCCTCCCGGCATTTGAAGAATAGAGAGAATAGAGTCCCATCCGTCAATGGAATTGCTTGATTTAATGGGAACACCAATAACGGGAAGAGCAGTGATAGAAGCTGTCATCCCGGGTAAATGCGCTGCCCCTCCGGCTCCTGCTATAATCACTTGAATGCCTCTTTCATGGGCAGTTTTTGCATATTCAAACATTCTTTCAGGAGTTCTGTGTGCTGAAACGACACTGATTTCAAATGAAATTCCGAGTTCTTTAAGGATGTTTGCTGCTTCTTGCATGATCGGAAGATCTGAAGTGCTGCCCATTATAATTCCTACTTGTGCCATAAAGTACTTTTTTACAAAGTTACCCGATTATTTTATTTTCGGTATCGAATCAATTTAGAAATCTTCAAAGCTGGCCATTCAGTAACGAAATAGAGTATAAATGCAGTGCACCAACTGAACAAAATAGCCAGACCAATCACAAGAATCGGATATGCTTGTCCAAAGTCAGTAGGCTGAACAAAATAAATGAAATTTCCTCCGGCCAATCCGTGAATGAGGTATAAGGAATACGAGATTCTCCCGGTAAAGTTGAGAAATTTAAAGTGAGCCGGCAAGAAAAAGATCAACAGACCACCAAGCACTAGTGCAGCAATATCTTCGTATTGAAAAAATTGGAAGAGGAAGATGAGTGCAGCCACTAAGGGAATAAAATATTCTATTTTGAACCCTTTTGTCTTTAGAAAAAAGAGACTCATTCCCCCAATAAAATAAGGAGAATTAATCAGTACGGTATCCATATCCCTCGTTAAGATGCCTCCAACAAGTAATACCAGACAAATTGTTGTGAAAAACCATTTTTCTTTCACCATTAAGGGAAAAAGTAATCCGATTATCAGATAAAACTGAAGTTCCACTTCAAGGGTAGCGAAAATGGGGTTGATCCAATCGTACTGCGGGAAAAGGTCAGCTAAAAAGAACAGATTCACGAAAATTTGATTCATGTCCATTTGGTGTACACCTCCCCAAATAAAACGTTGCAACATCCACCCTACAATTTGTATGAGCACAATAGTAGCAAAATAAGGGGGGAGCAAACGAATCAATCGCTTACCCATATATTTGAAGTAACTTTTAATCCGGTATGAGCTGTGATAAAGTGAATAGGGGATGATAAATCCGGAAATGAGATAAAAAACTTCAACTCCCTGTGCGCCGTAAGTTAAGATTTGCTGTGTTGAATCTTCCCATAAATAAAAGTAATAGGCAGAAAAATGAAAAATAACCACTGATAGAGCAGCCAATGCACGTAAAGACTCTATTTGGCGAAGATGTCGTTTAGGATTTTCCAATGACTCGTATCGTTTCTTTGACTTTAAGTGCAATCTTTTTGGCCGTTTCAAGTTCAGGTTGAATGACCGTTATATGCCCCATTTTTCGATAAGGTTTTGATATCGTCTTACCATAAATATGAGGGTAAACGCCTTCCCATGTCATGATCTCTTCTATTCCCTCGTAATGAGCCGGACCTTCTGAACCTTTGCTGCCCAGTAAATTTACCATAACGGATGGACAAATAAGTGCAGTTGATCCCAAAGGTAATCCTGAGATCGCTCTTAAATGTTGTTCAAATTGTGAGGTGTAATTGCCCTCAATGGTTTGGTGTCCGCTATTGTGAGGGCGGGGTGCAATTTCGTTTACCAGAAGGTTTCCTTTCTGATCCAGAAAAAACTCTACTGCCAATAAGCCAACCATGTCAAGTTGCTCTATAATACGAGTGGCATAGTGTTGCGCCAGTTCTTGAGTCTGTTGGTCAACATCTGCAGGAGAAAAGAGAAACTCCACCAAATTTGCTTCAGGATTAAATTCTTGTTCAACCAGTGGGAAACAAGCCATCTCTCCTTTTTCATTTCTTGAAACAATAACAGATAATTCTTTTTTGAGATCCACCAATTTTTCAAGTACTGAAGGGGCAGAAAAGGCTTTGGATAAATCGTTTTCATCTTTCAACCGTTGAACGCCTTTTCCATCATATCCGCCTTTGCGCATCTTTTGCATGGCCGGTAAAAAGTCAAGTTGTTGTTTGAGTTCTTCCTTTTGATGAATCAGCAAATAATCGGCAGTTGGAAGATTGTTTTTTTCATAAAATTCTTTCTGTAATCCTTTATCCTGAATTAATTCAATGACTTTAGGTTGAGGAAATACCCTTACGCCCTGTCGCTCTAACTGATACAAAGCGGCTACATTAACGTTCTCAATTTCGATTGTTAAAATATCGAGAGAGGAACCAAAATTGAGTACGTCCGTTTCATTTTGGATGTCTCCGGCGGTAAAATGTGCTGCATATCGACTACAGGGTGAACCGGGCTGATCCATTACAAATAATTCCAGTCCAAAATCAATGGCTTTCTGGATGAGCATCCTGCCTAACTGTCCGCCGCCTAAGACACCGATTTTTAAATCAGTTGAAAAAGATCTTTGCATAGGTGCAAATGTAGCTTAAAAATTATTTGAAAAAAGGAGCAATACAGTTTTCACCATAACTGTTTATAATTAAACAGGTAGAGATTAATATTGTTTTATTACAAACAACCACTACTTTTTCTATTAAATTTCTACTATTAATCAGATTTAAATGCTTGTTTAAGGACGTTTTTTTATATCTTGCTTTAAGTTCTTTTTCATTGGGAGTGTAGAATCTTCTATATTGCTTTGCAAATGAATAAATATCAAACTATATTTGGCATTGTTTAACCTTGGTGTTATGCTATATAAATTTACAACTCTTCTAACAATAGGTCTTATGTCCTGTTTTGCTTTCGCACAGGCAGATCTTGCTATTAATCCAAATATCAATTCACCTAATGATGGATGTTACCTTTCCAATAGTGAAATAATTACGGTGGTTTTGGTTAATACCAGTGGATTTACTTATTCAGGAACTCTGGAAATGGGATATGTACTTAATGCCGGTGCCCCTGTGACACAGACAGAAACCATTGGTTCTTTGCCACCAAGTGCTACTTTTATTTATACTTTTCCGGCGCCGGATGATTTTTCAGCCTGTCAGGCACATGATTTGAAAGTTTGGGTGTACGACTCAAATGATCCTAACAATTTGAATGATACGATTAATGTTCAGGTGTTTTCTGATTGTGATCCTGTAGTGGGCGCAATATCGGGTCCAACAACAGTGTGTTATAATAATAATAGCGGCGTGTTTGAGCTACTGGGATATGTCGGAAATGTGTATGGTTGGGAAACGTCTTTAGACGGAGGTAATAGTTGGTCAACAATTGTGACTTCTGACGATACCCTTCAATTTAATAATGCAACAGATGAAACGATTTTACGCGTGATAGTAGAATCCCAGTTTGGTTTATGTCCCAATGATACAACAGCTTGGCACACACTTCAAATTGACCAACTCTCTTTTGCCGGAAATTTACCCGCCGATTTTGATATATGTGATAATGGTAATGAAGGAGAAATCACCACGACAGGATATGTTGGCGATATTTTAAATTGGCGAAGATCCCCAGATAATGGTGTTACCTGGAACTCATTAAGCCATCCCTATGATACACTTGTGTATTCAAACCTAATTAATACCACACAGTATGTGGTGATTGCAAAAAACGGGGTTTGCCCCGCAGATACTTCTTCGGTGTTGACATTGACATTAATCCCCGGTACAGTAGCCGGAACAATAGATGGTGAATCCCTCGTTTGTAATTTTGAAAATGACTCATCTCTGATTGCTTCCGGAGGAAATGGAGATGTAATTGCCTGGTGGTACTCTTTAGATAGTGGAGCAACCTGGTTGCAAACTTTTGATACAGATTCAATTTATGATTATTCCAGTTTGGCAGTGAGTACATTATTTCGTGCAGAATTTCAAGAGGGAACTTGTCCCTCTGAGTTTGCAACACATTATATAACTGTTTTGCCTTTAAATTTAGGAATTGACCCAGGAGATACAACGATTACTGAAGGAGACCAGATTCAATTGACCGCTAGTGGAGGAACCTCTTTTTTGTGGTGGCCGGATAGTTTTATAGATGATGTATCTGCTCCTAACCCTACAGTTTCACCGGAATTCGATATTACTTATTTTGTTCAGATTACTGATATTAACGGTTGTATAGATACGGCAAGTATCGATATTACCATTGCACCGGATATAATGGATTTGGCTATCCCTAATTTAATTACACCTAATGGTGATGGGTATAATGATACCTGGCAAATCATGAATATTGAAATTTTTACAGAGCATGAACTTACAATTTTTAATATCTACGGGCAAGTTATCTATGAAGCAGCGCCTTACTCTAATGATTGGCAAGGAGACTATAATGGGAATCCTTTGCCGGATGGAACTTATTTCTATTTATTAACGTTAAATGACCCATTATACCCGGATCCCATTCAGGGAGTAATTACAATAGCAGGAAATGATTAGAGGTTTACTTATTTTTAGTTTGTTGGGAATAACAGTTTGTGGCTGGTCTCAACAAATTCCAATGTATAATCAGTATCACATTGCCCCAAGGGTTTACAATCCTTCCTATGCTGGGTTTAATGATGGGGTTAATGTGGTAATGGTAAGAAACCAGAAATGGGGAGATTATGGGGAAGGGTTTATAGCTAATTATCTTTCTGCCTCTTATCGCTTAAAAGATAATCACGGTTTAGGAATTAATTTATACAATGATTTTGTGGGGATAACCAGTAAACTTAAAGCCCACTTGTTGTATTCTTATAGAATACGTCTCGGAGAGAAAGCTTTTTTAAGAGCAGGAGCAGGTTTGGGAGTAATTGATAACCGGATTGATCTTTCTAATGCTGTTGTAGTAGATCCGAACGATCCGTTTTTATCGAATACAGGTAAAGCCAGAAGAACTATGTTTGATATGAATGTAGGGCTGAATTTTGATTACGCAGGTTTGCGAATCGGTGTCTCTGTTCCACAAGTGCTGGGAAGTAAACTTGTATATGGTGATCAAAATGTATCGTTTTATACTCTCGAAAGACAATTCATCTCAAATGTGGGGTACACCTGGAGAATAAATGACAGTTTAGGTATGTCTTTGCGACCTGAAGCATTAGTTATGTTTACACCCGGAGCACCATTTCAATATAATGGCGGTCTGTTTTTTGAGATGGATAAATATTTCTGGATTGGAGGGATGTACAAAAGCAATTATGCAGTGGGTATTAATGTAGGGATTAACTTAATCAAAAACCTTAAGGTGGGTCTCGCTTACGATTTTCAAATAAACTCAGTCGCTAATTTCAACTCTTCACCAAATGCTGAATTATTGGTGCGGTATAATATTGCGCCAAAAATTGAAAAAATTGAAGACCAATTTAAGGTGGACAGTTTAGCTGCTTATAATGACAGTTTAAAGCGAGTAATCCACAATAAAAATCAGGATATATCTGAAAAGGAGGTCACCATTAAAGTGTTGGAAGATTCATTGTCAAAATGGCCGGATGAAGTGATTAAAGAAACACCGCCTGAGAATAAAGATGAGGATGTAAAAAGCAATAGTGGCGATTATTTCATAGAATTAGGTGGTTCAGATACACCCAATGGATATTATGTGATTGGGGGGGCATTTTCTGAAAAAAGTAATGCTGATCGTTTATTGAGAAAAATAAAATCTAAATTTCCTTCTGCCAGAATCATTAAGAATAAAAGGAATGACCTATACTATGTCATGTTATATTACTCTACTGAAAAAGGAGAGGGCTTAGCATACGCCTCTTACAAAGCCAATCAGTTACCAGACGAAGAAACCTGGATATTGTACTACAATAGACAATAAATAATTTTCCGGAATGCATGGAATAATCTGGTGTTTGGAGAAAATGTTAAAAAAATAACTAAAAAAATAGTGGCAAGATGACAACCATTAGGTGTGCATAACGTCTTACCTATAAATAACCAAAGAATTATGAAAAATTATCTGATTTTAATTTGTGTGTTTTTCTTTTCAACTCTGGCTGTTGCACAGGATACAGAGTGGGAATTGTATGCAACTGTTGATGGCGTCGAAATTTATACCCGAAGTGTCGATTGTTATGCTAAAAACATTCCTGACCAAAAAGCAGTGATCATTAAGGTAGTAAATACCACAGGTGAGCAACTAAATATTGAATGGGATGAAGCCATTTGGTATAATGGTGAACCGGTGAAAGAAAATGCTACAGATGACGAGAACCATTATACAATTTCTCTACCTCCTAATAAATCAGTAGAAGGAGAATGCGAAACCCCCAGGGGTGCATTATACATATATAAAGATTTTATCACATACGAAACGGATGTAAAGTTGACCAAGTTTGAGTTACAAAATATTAAAGTATCACGTTTATAATTTAAACCCCCTTAAATCATGAAAAAGTTTAGTCTTATAATTTTAGCTTTCATAATGAGTACAATGAATGTTTCATTTGCTCAAACAGTAGTAGCCAGTGCTAACCCTACCAGTTTTTCTTGTGGGGGAGGTAATGTTGATTTATCAGCAGTAGGTACATCCACTACTCCGGTATTTGGAGATGATTTTAATACTGGCTCAGTGGCGCCGGGTTGGAGTGCTTCTCCCGCAGCACAGTTTGACAACCCCTGTGGTGCTTCAGTAGATGGATCAACGTATTTATGGATGGGACCAACTACAGCAGCGCCACGTGAAATGACAACGGCTCCGGTTGATGTCTCTTGTGGAGGTACTGTATGTTTTGATTTTAAATTCATCTGTGAATCTTGTGGAGATTCATCACCATGTGAAGGTGCAGATACCTATGCTGAGGGGGTGAGCCTCCAATATTCTACAGATGGAGGAGCTACATGGATTGATTTTGCCTACTTTGCGCCCAATGGAGATTTATTGACAGCTTATCCGGGAAACGTTTATAGCCCTTATGCTTCAGGCACTACTCCTTTTACTTCATGGAATAATTATTGCTTTACAATCCCTGCCGGTGCAGAAACTGCGACAACCATGTTTCAATTACACCAATGGGGATCATCAGGAACTAACTATGACCACTGGGGGATTGATAATTTTTATGTATATGCCAACCCTTGCGCACCATTTTATTATGACTGGCTACATATTCCCGGAGCTCCCGATTCTCCGGATGTAACCACTAACATTACACAAACCACCACTTTTGAAGTATGTTATACAAATGGAATAGTATCAGTATGTGATCAAGTAACGGTTACTGTAGAGACAATCGATATTACCGGATTAACAATTGGTACTGAACCCTGTCTGGGAGATAATACCGGAACAATAAGTGTAACAGTAAATGGCGGCGCAGCCCCTTATACATATACCCTTGCCGGACCTACTCCGGGATCAAACGGAACGGGTAATTTTAACAACCTTGCTCCGGGTAATTACACATTGACCGTTAATGATAATGGAAGTTGTGTCGCTGACTCCAGTTTCACTATTCCTCCGGGTCCAGCCTGTTGTACACTTACGGCAACCGGTACAGATTTAACTTGTTTTAATAATAACTCAGGAACTACAACAGCACACCCTGCAAATGGTGTAGCACCGTATTCTTATCAATGGGATGCCGCTGCGGGTAATCAAACTACACAAACAGCAACTGGATTAGCTGCGGGCACCTATAGCGTTACCATTACTGATTTTAACGGTTGTACTTCTACAGCTTCCGTAACCATTGGTCAGCCAACTGCTTTAAATGCAGGGGCAACACCAACTGACCCTACTTGTTTTGGTGTGTGTAATGGTCAAATTGTTGTTTCAGCGCCAACCGGCGGTACATCTCCTTACGAATATAATCTTAATGGTGGTACATTTGGAGGGTCAGGCACTTTTACCGGTTTATGTGACGGTAACTATAATGTTATTGTTCAAGACGATAATGGTTGTCAGTTTCCAATAAGTAACATAGCTATTAATGAACCTACAGACCTTACATTAACCCAACAAAGTGTTATAGCAGCTACTTGTGGCGCAGCTAACGGAGAGTTGGTTGTCGCAGCCGGTGGAGGTACAACCAATTATCAATACGATATTGGTGGTGCTCAACAAGCTTCAGGTACTTTTAGTGGATTAACTTCAGGTACTTATACAGTCACAGTTACAGATGCTAACGGATGTACAGAAACTTTGAATGTGAATATTCCTTCTTCTGCAGGCCCGGTTCCGTTTATTGACGTTTCTAATAATGTAACTTGTAATGGAGGGCTTAGTGGTTCTGTAACGGTTGGTGTTACGGGAGGAACTACTCCACTTACTTATTATTTAGATCCTCCTTCTGCCGGACAGGCAGGAAATACTTTCAATAGTGTATCTGCTGGTACACATACCATTGAGGTAGTGGATGCAAATGGTTGTTCAGGAACTGTAGATGTTACTCTAACAGAGCCTACGGCACTAAATTATTCAGTGGTCAAGACAGACGCTTCTTGTAATAATTTATGTGATGGAGAAATAGATATTACGGCTAGTGGAGCAAACCCACCTTATGAATATAGTGATGATAACGGTTTAACTTTTCAGACTTCTAACGTTTTAACCGGTTTATGTGCCGGAACAATCAATGTGGTGGTTCGGGATGCAAATGGTTGTTTAGCTAACTCAACCGTAAATATTACTGAACCTACGGCATTAACATTAGCACCAACTTTTACAGAGCCTTCTTGTTATGGATCGTCTGATGGTACCATTACATTTAACGGAGGTGGTGCAACACCGGCTTACGAATACAGTATTGACAACGGAACTACTTTTTCAACATCTGATCCGGTAACCGGAGTAGCTGCAGGAGATTATGATCTCGTTATTGAAGACGCAAATGGGTGTCAGGAAACAACGCCTTTAACCGTAACTCAGCCTCCGGCATTTAACTTTAACTATCTCGCTAATAACCCTTCTAACTGTGGAGCCAATGACGGAAGTTTCGAAATTGCTGCTTTGAATGGTCTGGCTCCTTATCAATATTCAATTAATGGTCCGAGTGGTCCTTTTCAGGGAACGGGATATTTTCCAAACCTCTATTCAGGATTGTATACACTTTATGTGATTGATGATAATGGTTGTGCTGATTCTGTTTACGAAGCACTATCTGATAACGTGATGGTAGGTTATGTTAACTTTCAGCAAGATGCAACCTGCTATAATGACTGTAATGGTGTTGTTGAGGTAGCTCAAAACTTTGGAGCGGCTCCATACACTTACACGCTTAGTACTACAGGAGTTTCACAGGTAAACAATGGGTTTTTCCTAAACCTATGTGCAGGAACACACTATGTGACGATTGAAGATGATGGTTTGTGTATTGAAATTGTTCAGGTAGATATTACTCATCCGGATTCAATTCTCTTTGATGCAGCCTTAACAGATATTACTTGTCCTGATGGAGTAGATGGAGAAATTACGATTCAAAATGAAAGTGGTGGTGATGGAGGTCCTTATACCTACAGTATTGATGGTGTTAACTTTCAGGCGAGTCCAACTTTTGGAGGGCTTACATCTGGTATATATACACTTTGGACACAAGACGGACAAGGTTGTTTAGGTTCAGCTGAGTTTACATTGACAGAACCTGCTCCCTGGGATATCGTAATTAATCAAACAGACTTAACGTGTTACCAAAATAATACAGGATTTGTTCAGGTTGTAGCAAGTGGATCTACCTCACCTTATTCTTATGATTTGGGTGGAACGGTCAATGGAACAGGAATCTTTTCAGGATTAGCTGCCAATGTAGCGGGATATCCGATTACGGTTACTGATGATAATGGTTGTACGTTTGATACTTCTAAAGTGGTGAATGAACCGGCTGAATTAACAGCAGGGTATACACTGGAAGATGCATTGTGTTTCGGAGCGGCTGACGGACAAATTACAGTAGCTGCTGCTGGAGGAACAACGCCTTATCTCTATAGTAGTAATAATGGTGTTACTCAACAGTCAAATCCGATATTGAGTGGTTTAGCCGCCGGTTGTTATGATGTTCATGTTGAAGACAATAATAATTGTGTAGCTATATCTAACCAATGTATCGGTGAACCAACTGAAGTAACTATGACTTTGGTGACTTCTCCGGCAACTTGTGGTTTAAATAATGCTGAGGTAACAATTACTGCAAACAATGGTACACCGGGCTATCAGTATTCAAATGATGGAGGTGCAACTTTCCAGGCTGGAAACTCATTTACTGGCTTGGCACCAACCAATTATACATTAGTGGTAGAAGATAATAATGGATGTCAAATTGACTCTTTGATTACACTTACCGCTGACAATCAACCACAAATTGATAATATTGTAAAGAACAACCCGCTTTGCTTTGGAAATGCAGATGGTGATATTACAATCACCTCTTCAGGTGGGGTAGGAGCACACCAATATAGTATAGATAATGGTGTCACTTTTCAGGCTGCTGCCACTTTTAACGGACTGGTTGACGGTACCTATGATGTAGTAGTTGAAGATGCAAATGGTTGTCAGGCTACCACTACGGTTACGCTAACACATCCCACACTCTTGACACTAAACTCTGTGCCAACTCACTTGACTTGTAATGGAAACTCTAGTGGAGAAATTATCATAACAGCCAATGGAGGTACTTCACCGTATGATTATTCTATCGATAATGGAGCAACTTTCCAAGGTGGTGGAACATTTAGTTTTATTGCTGCTAATACTTATGACCTGGTAGTTGAAGATGCTAATGGCTGTATCGCAACAGGAACAGAAACTGTTACTGAACCAAATGCTTTGGTATGGACTGATTTTACAATTAACCATCCGATATGTTTTGGTTCTTGTGATGGTGAAGTTTTAACAACTACTTTTGGTGGAACAGGTGCTTATAACTATAACTGGTCAGGCAATATTGCTGCAAGTGGCAGTCAAAATGCTACGGGTGTTTGTGCAGGAACCTATTCTGTGACATTGACGGATGCAAATGGATGTCAATTAGACTCGAATAACTTTGTTCTAACTAATCCACCTGCTATGCAAATTGATAATGTGGTTGCCAACGATCTACTTTGTTACAATGATAACACAGGAGAAATAATCATAACTGCAGCAACGGCAATTGATTTTGCCATAGACGGACCGGTGGTTCAGAATAACGCAACAGGTAATTTTACCAACTTACCAATTGGTAATTATGACATTACTGTAACGGATGCGGATGGTTGTACTGCTATTTCAAATACAACATTATATCAACCGGATTCACTGTATTCCATTGCGCCTTCAAATTGGCCTGCTTGTTATGGTGAAACGGTAACGATACAAGCATTTACTAATGGTGGAACGGTTCCTTATCAAACTTTTGAATGGACAAATGACCAAAATGGAAATGTAGAGACAAATGCAATTTTTGATTATGTTGTATTTGATACCATTGAGTTTACTTATCAGGTAACAGATGCAAATGGTTGCCAGACAGTGCCGGTTTCATATACGGTAATGCCTAGCCCTCCACTTGTGTTGGCACCAAGCCCGGATACTATGATCTGTATTGGTGAAGAAGTTGACCTAAGTGTAGTAGCCAGTGGAGGTGAACTGATTGATTTCGGTGCTTATCTGGGATACTCTTACTCATGGGATACCGGAAATCCTCAGGATACCTTAGAAATGATTACAGTTTCACCGGTTACACCAACTGACTACACCGTTACGGTTACAGATCAGTGTGGACAGGTAGTAGACACTACTATAACCGTAGGGATTCACCCGGATCCTATAGTGGATATTTTAGCTACTGTTTATGGTTGTGAACCAGATACTTTTGATTTTGATATGTCAGCCAATGTACAGCCGGGCTACTCAATTTTCTGGGATTTTGGCAATGGACAAACCTCTACTAATCCTAACCCTACAGATGTGATTTATCAAAATGCAGGGACTTATGATATTACTGTTACTATTGTCTCAGATGAGGGATGTACTATTACAGAAACAAGTATCGGAGCCGTTGTGATTAATGAAAATCCAATACCGGGCTTTTATTATGAGCCTGATGCGCCCACAATAATGGATCCTACAATTCAGATTGTTGATTACTCAGAAAATGCAGTATCCTATACCTATACCTTTGGTGAGTTTGGAACGTCAAGTTTGGCAGAACCTTCTTTCACCTTCCCGGTTGAGGATGAGGCAACCATTGAAGTGTGCCAGTATATTGTATCTGTAGATAACTGTACTGCTGAAGTTTGTGTGCCGGTTCTAATTCAGGAGATCATCTTATTCTATGTGCCAAATGTATTTACACCGGATGGAGACTCATTTAATGAAAACTTCAAACCTGTATTTACAGGAGGGGTTGATCCTTACGACTATCACTTAACTATCTTCAACAGATGGGGTGAAATCATCTTTGAATCCCATAACTATGATCAGGGATGGAACGGTCATTATGGAAATGGTGGTTTGGTTCAAGACGGAGTTTATATCTGGCAAATTGAGTTTGGTGAAAAGTATTCTGACGATAAGCAAACACACAGAGGACACGTCACAGTACTTAAATAATTGAAGTTCAATATTGATGATCAAAAGCCGGCTGGTTGATACAGTCGGCTTTTTGGTCGAATTAATTTGGCAAAAACAAACCTTTTACCTTAAGTTAGCGTATCAATAGTTAATTATGAAAATAGTTGGTAACATCAGCACAATTCTAATCGCTTGTCTGGCTTTTTGTAATACAGCACTTGCGCAAGAACAAAGAGTGATAGGGGCTGCAGGAACTCAGACTCAGGGTTCATCCCACTCAGTGGTTTGGACAATAGGAGAAGTGATTATTCCTACAATAACAAACGCATCTAACCACCTAACACAAGGGTTTCATCAATCAGATATTTATGTGCTCAATGTTCATGAATATAGTGCGATAGAAATTTCGGTCTATCCGAATCCTGCCAGAGATATCGTGAACATTTCTTCATCAGAAAATGCAGAAATGACGATTTACGATATACAAGGGAAAAAAATTCAAACTCTTTTAGTGTCTCCCATAACCGAGTCATTTAATGTGTCTCACCTAAGTAGAGGGACATACACCCTGGTTTTTACAATTGATGGTAGCCTTGCAAAACAAATGAAAATTATAATACTATAATCATATCCCCATGAAAAAAATACTTACACTATTAGTTATTCTAATTACAACCGGAACCTCTTTTGGACAGGCTCCACAAAAAATCAATTATCAGGCAGTTGTTCGTGATAATGGCGGTGCTTCTGTTACCAATCAGTTAGTTGGTATACGGGTCTCTATTTTAGAAGGCTCTTCACTAGGACCTGAAGTTTTTGCAGAGACGCATGGCCCTACTACTAATGGATACGGTTTAATCAATATTCAGATTGGTACAGGATCAAATATGGGACAGGCACTTTCAACTATTGATTGGGGCGCAAATACCTATTTTGTAAAAATAGAAATTGACCCCTCAGGTGGAACAACTTATTCGCTTTCATCTGTTTCACAATTATTGTCAGTTCCTTATGCCTTACACGCTAAAACCGTAGAAAATCCGAATGATGCAGATGCTGATCCCACCAATGAGTATAATACAGGAGCAATTTTGAATAGCGACACATTGGAAATTACAGATGGAGGAGGAACTTTCAATGTAGATTTATCTCCCTTGAAAAATGATCCGGATATGGATGCTACAAATGAAATTCAAACCTTATCGAAAGTAGGACAAGTTATTTCCCTCTCAAATGGAGGAGGAGCATTTACAGATGATGTGAATGATGCAGACAATAACCCCAATAATGAATTAAATGGTACTTTGCTTTTGAGCGGAACTACACTTCAACTCACAGACGCAGGAGGGACATTAAACGCAGATCTTTCTAGTTTAGGTGATGATGCAGATGCAGATCCCACTAATGAATTTCAAACCATTTCAAAATCAGGTAGTACAGTAACGCTTTCTAATGCGGGAGGATCATTTGTTGATGAGGTGAATGATGCAGATGCAAATCCCACCAATGAAATTCAAACACTTTCCAAGACGGGAAGTACAGTATCACTTTCAAATGGCGGTGGCTCATTTGTTGATGATGTGAATGATGCAGATGCTAATCCCACCAATGAAATTCAAACAGTGAATAAAGTAGGTACTACGGTTACCTTATCAAGTGGTGGAGGTTCATTTACGGTAGATGATGCAGATGCCAGTGCTACAAATGAATTTAATATAGGAGCCAGCTTGACCGGGACAGATTTAAATATTACGGATGGCGGAGGAACTTTGGTGGTTGACTTGTCATCTTTAGGAGGTGGAAATGCTACAGATGAACTAAACACCAGTTTCTATTTGGATGGAGACACTTTGAAAATAACAGATGCTGGTGGTACACTTAATGCTGATTTATCACCTTTAATTACCGGAGGTGGAGATTTGAGTACGTCCAATGAATTAAATACAGGCGCCGTATTGAATGGAACGGATTTAGAGATTACTGATCCCGGAGGAACTTTGGTAGTCGATTTGTCGACTTTAGGAGGTGGAAACCCCACTGATGAACTAAATACGAGTGCTGTATTGAATGGTACTGATTTAGAGATTACAGATGCCGGAGGGACTTTAGTAGTCGATTTATCATCTTTAGGAGGTGGAAATGCTACAGATGAATTAAACACAACGGTGGTATTGAATGGTACAACTTTAGAGGTGACAGATGCCGGAGGGACACTAACAGCAGATTTATCATCACTGGTAGGAGATCCAAGTTCAACCAATGAGTTGATTACCGGTGCTGTATTGAACGGAACTAATTTAGAGATTACGGATGCCGGAGGAACAACTGTAGTTGATTTATCCTCATTGGGAGGTGGTCCACAATTCACAATAGGACAATACTTTGGTGGCGGAATCATTATTTATGTCGATTCTACCGGAGATCACGGAATTATAGCTTCTATAGATGATTTTGCCGCTCAGGTTTGGGATCCAAACGGAGATGGAACCAGCCCATATAATGCAGATAGTAATTTTGACGGAGGAACGAATACAACAGAGGTTTACGGATATTTTGGCGCAACAGGTACGTATGCCGCCAGAACTTGTGTAGATTATAGTGCAGGTGGTTTTACAGATTGGTATTTGCCTGCTTTGTTTGAATTAGAGTTCGTATTTGCCAATGCACATCTACTTGGAAATATTGTTCCTACTGCACATTATTGGTCTTCAACTGAAGTAAATGCTTTTCAAAGTGATGCCATTAATTATGTGAATAAAGAGATCGTAGCATATTCTCAAGCGGGAAGTTCAGCTAGAGTTCGTCCAATAAGAAGATTTTAATACCATTCCAATCCCATTATATAAAACGCCCTGATTATTGAATCAGGGCGTTTTTTTGTAGCTTAAATGTTAAGGAGAAATTAGGCACAAAAAAAACCTACTGATACTATACAGTAGGTTCCTGAATTTTTTAGGAGAAGTTTAACGCTTCGCTTTTTTCTCAGAAGAAACAGATACTTTTTTTCTACCTTTTCTTCTTCGGGCATTTAACACAGCTCTACCATTTTTAGTCGCCATTCTTGCTCTAAATCCGTGCTTGTTTCTTCTCTTTCTCTGTGATGGCTGAAACGTTCTTTTACTCATCTCTTATAATTTCTCTGGTGTAAAGTCTTTTTTTGCCCTTTCGGGAATCTTCATTGGCCGTTAGGCAGGCGCAAAGATACAATAAATAAAATGAATGCAAAAAAATCAAGACTATTTTTCAAAAATATGGGATTATTATGACAATAGCTGTTGAGAACTAGGTAAATTTGTGCCCTTATTATGTTTGGAAACCGCAATAACAAGGATAAGGTTAAATTATCTAAAGATTCGTACCGAAAAGCAAAGCGAATTTTTCGTTACATGAAACCGTATCGGTTTATTTATTCAATCGGATGGTTCTTTCTGGTGCTTTCTAGTGTGACCGCTATGATTTTCCCTGCTTTGATGGGGCAACTTCTCGGAGCAAACAAAGATGAAAAACCCTTGATTGATATTCCAAATACGGACATGACAGACATCAATACCATATTGATTGTAATGTTGATCGTATTTGGAACCCAGGCGTTATTCTCCTTTTTTAGGATTATTATTTTTAATAAAGTCACCGAAAACACCCTGCGAGACATCAAAAAGAATGCTTTTAATCGCATTATTTTATTTCCCATTGACTTTTTCAACCGAAATAAAGTAGGAGAACTTACCTCCAGAATCGCCACAGACATTAACCTGATTCAAGAAACCTTGAATACGACCATTGCAGAGTTTTTCAGGCAGTTTGTAACCATTGGAATTGCTTTGGGTTTTATCCTGTATTTTTCCTGGGAACTGGCCTTGTGGATGCTGGCGGTAGTGCCAATATTGGCAATAATCGCCATTACATTTGGAAGGTACATCAGAAAGTTGTCTAAAACAGCACAGGAAGAATCTGCCCAATCCAATTCAATTTTAGAAGAGGCACTTACGGGAATCGTAAATGTAAAAGCATTCACCAATGAACGTTTTGAAGCAGATCGATACAAAGAAAAGATCAACCGCATTATGGGGATCAATATCAAGCGGGGAGTCATGCGGGGTATTTTTGTTTCTTTTATCATTTTCGGGATGTTTGGTGGAATTACATTTGTGATCTGGAAGGCGAAGGGAATGCAGGAGATAGGGATGATCACCGACGCAGAATTTAAAGCTTTTATTTTATACACCATCTTTTTGGGCGCCTCTTTTAGTTCTATCCCCGATTTATACGCTAAAATTCAAAAAGCCATTGGTTCTACAGAGCATTTAATGGATATTTTGGAAGAAGAAACTGAGTCTGAAGAAGGGAATGAGTTGGAGAATTTTAATGGAAAAGTTTCTTTTGAAAACGTTTCTTTTGCCTATCCCCAACGCAAGGGAATTCAGGTGCTGGACCAGATCAGTTTTACTTGTGAGGCCGGTCAGACAACGGCTCTTGTCGGTAGTTCCGGTGCCGGAAAAACAACGATATCTTCGCTGCTGTTAAACTTTTATGACTTAGATAAGGGCGTGATCAAATTTGACGATAAAGATATTTCCACCATTGCTAAAAAAAGCCTTCGAAAACACATTGCCGTAGTTCCGCAAGAAGTGATCTTGTTTGGAGGAACCGTGCGGGAAAATATACTGTATGGCAAAACCCAGGCTACAGAAGAGGAGGTGATTGCTGCGGCAAAAAAAGCCAATGCGTATGATTTTATCATGTCTTTTCCAGATCAGTTTGAAACGCTGGTAGGAGATAGGGGGATTCAGTTATCAGGCGGTCAAAAACAGCGAATCGCCATTGCGAGAGCCGTGCTGAAAAATCCTAAAATATTGATTTTGGATGAAGCCACATCTGCACTGGATTCTGAGTCTGAAAAATTGGTGCAAGATGCCCTGGAAAAACTAATGGTGGGCAGAACCTCATTTGTTATCGCACATAGGCTATCGACCATTAAAAATGCAGATAACATTCTCGTACTTGAGAATGGCAGAATTGTCGAGCAAGGCAAACATGATGATCTAATCGTTAAATCAGACGGCGTTTATTTTAAACTCAACAATATTCAGCTGAGTTGATGGAGGTTACTTAAAAAATCCAAAGCCCGAATAAGGTGTTTGTCGGTCGTCACAATTCCCACAGGTACTGCTCAACGACTTAGTGGAATTGAAAATTAGTGGGAGTGCCTTGTGGAGGCTTGATTTTGGGGTTTAGGTGTTGGGAGCCGTTTTTCATTCCTACAGTTCCGTATTGAGATTGAAAGTTACAGTGCCACCTAAATTACAACCAAACATACTGGCAAAATACTTGCCATCTGGAAGTCCGGTTAAATTAAATTTTGGATATTCAGGGGCACTTACTGCAACCTTTTGTACTACTTCATTTTTAGAATTCAGAAGCATTACGGAAGTTGAAGTACCGGAACTTGGCATACTGAGAATTACGGAGTCAGTAATTGTGTTTCTAGAAAATTCTAATTCTGGACATTCCTGTCGTCCCGTTTCACAGCCTTCCCAAAAGTCGAAACTTATATTATACTCAACAAAGTCTCGTTCACTAGATTTGTTTTGGCTTTGATCAGAATTGCAAGAAACAATTCCAATACTAACTACAAGAATTAGAGGTAATATTTTCATGAAACAGCAATGGTTCATAACATTTTACCTAAAATTAAGCATTTTTTAAATGCCGCCGCAGTGCACTGGACAAAAAGTGTCGGATGTGAATTTTGGTATTATTGTAGTTGTAGTTTTTACCCTTGAATGTAAATTGCAAATTCACCTATTCCAACGTCATATTTATGCGGCTTCCAAGGAGTGTTTGATTTTGTGATTATTTTTTTTGACGTAGCCATATAACAGAAATCTTTATTTTTCGATTTGACTATGTCAGGAGTTCTCCACAGTATTTCTTTCGCTTTCCGTATCTTTAAATAAGATTCAGATTCGTATATTCCAATTGGTTTTCTAATCTTAAGAGTACAACTGTATTTAAATTCAATTGTTATGGTATCTTTTTCAGAATTATACTGAACATTTTGAATCTCATGGTAGACATCTAGTTTTTTTCCTGTCCAATCACCCCATATTTTAATCTTGCCACCTTTGAATAAATTTTCATTTGACTTAAAATTATATTCTAATTTCTCTGGCGTTAGTTTTCTAAATTCATCATGTTCTAGAGGTTTTAAATCATCTGCATCATAGCTTGCATTGTCACCGGTCATAGTTGAAAGGACGCCTCTTCGACGCATAAAATTGAATAAAAAACGACCGAGAAGAAAACCAATTATTAGAAGAGATAAGCTTATAGGGTACTTCCAAAAAGAATAAACTTTGTCTAGTACAGCTATTCCAGCAAGAACAAATGCTCCAAAAGGCAAAAAAGCATAAAAGAAAGAAACTACAGTCCTTAATGTTTTCACAAAACGGGGGGATTACTTAACGTCAAAAATAAAACTAATAATTTTATTCCTTTTAAAAAGAAATAAAGAGCACGCATTATTTGTTGTCGCGGATTTATAATCCGTGACACTATTATTGTATTTATACACGGATTGCAAATCCGCGCTAACAGGGTAAATGATCTTCAAAAACTAACTTCACAATTCGGAAGTTGTTTTATTATCTTGTCTCTTTCTTTTTCAGGGATTGAACATTCTTTCAGCCCCAAGTGTCGTAGATTAGACAGATCTCTCACACAGATTGGAACTGATGTAATTTTATTTTCGGAAAATGATATATATTCTATAGATTTCATTTTGCATATAAATTGAGGAAATTCGGTTAGGTAATTGCCTCTAACAAAGAGTTCTTTTAGGTAATGAAGCTGCCCTATGGATTCGGGTAGTTGTTTTATCAGATTATCAGAAACAGATAATTCAGTTAATTGAGAAAGTTCACCAACTTCCACCGGAAGGAATTTCAAGTTATTGGTTGATACAGTAAGCCTATTCAATTTTGACAATTTTCCAATTGATTTTGGTAATACTTCAATTCTGTTATGCGCCAGTTCAAGGTTTTCTAAGTTTTTCAATTCTCCAAGCTCATCCGAGAGTTGCTCAAATCTATTGCCATATAAACTTAAGTAAGTTAGTTTTTTTAGTTTGAAAAACGCCTCCGGTAAAAAGGTCAGGCGATTGTGAGCTAAATCCAAAAACTGGAGATTTTGAAGGTTTCCAATTGATTCTGGCAATTCGGTAAGCGTATTAAAGGTTAAAATTAAAGTATCCAAATTCTCCAAATTCCCAATTGATTCGGGAAGAGCAGAAATTCTATTGAGACGTAAGTTGATATAGTTTAGTTTTCTTAAATCTCCAATTGATTCAGGGAGGTGCGTTAATCCACTTGAGCCAATTTGTAATCTTTGCAGATTAACAAATTTCCCTAAGGATTCATATACTTTCTGATCGTCAGCTGCTACCAGGGTTAGTGTAGTAACATTTTCTGGTGATAAGAGGGCTTTTTCCAGAGAGTTATAGTTTCCATCCTGAGCATTGAGGATAGAGCTGATTGAAGTTAAAATGATTACTATCACACCTTTCATGTGTACTATTTGTTTGCTAACGTTTTGCCTAAAAACAGCAAATTTATTTGCGGCGTGAACGTTTGAGTAAAATTAGCCATTTATGGTGACATGAAGTACTCAGTTGTCGCGGATTTATAATCCGTGACACTATTATTGTATTTATACACGGATTGCAAATCCGCGCTAACAGGTTAGTTTTTCATTCATCCAATTCTGTACAGACACCTTGGATGAATTCGCATTTAAATTCCAGTTTACCATCTTCAGTGTACCACTTCCAAATTCCCGATCTTTGATTCTCTGTGTACTTACCAAAACACTTTTTGTTTCCGTTCGGAAAATATTGAGTTTCGATTCCACTTATAAAATATCCGGATTTAAAAACGCCAGAAATGGTTGTCCAACCTGTACTTGTTTTATAAGTATACTCATGGATTCCGTTTGCAACTCCATTTTTTGTTACCCAAATTGTGGTTCCTGGAGTGGTCAGTTGATGAAGCATTACACATTTCAAATTATTAAAGAAGATGGTGTCCTTTTCTTCAGCAATGTAAAAGTTCGAATAAGTCGAATCAACTTTTGTGTCCGTAAAAAGGTCTGGACATAAGTCTTCAAGCGTAATTTGGATTGAATCAGACTGAGCAATTAGTCCGAATGGCAATAAATATAGAATTTGTAAAAAGAGAAACTTCATTAAAGTGTAGATGCAAACTGTCCGAAAATTCCACAATTAAAGCTAACGCCAAAAATAAAACTACTAATTTTATTCCTTTCAAAAAGAAATAAAGAGCACGCATTATCCTGCGCTCAATGATTTTGGGTTTTAATTGTTAGGTGCAGTTTTTCAGTCTACCTTAGGAACTTGAGATGCAGGAACAACAACTACTTTGCCATCCTTAATGAGGACAACCTCTCCATTATTCTTAGACTTTGCTTCAAGCATTTTCTTTGTAGCAAGCTTAACACCTGCAAGAATGCGTTGTGATAAGGTCGATATTTTTGGTTGTTTACTAGTCATTTGCTAATTCTTTCATTTTGTTCCAACAATCTGGGTCAAGTATATTTTGTTTTCCAACTCGTTTTCCTTCAGCAATTAAACTTGAGTCAGTTGTTGAGTTATCAAAAACAATCCAGTTGTTACACAAAGGTAAGTACAATTTAAACAAATTTTTCAGTCCGGCAAAGTATCTTCTACGCACAACTTTTTCTGGAATGTTATGTCCGCCTTCTTTTACACGTATTTTGACTCTTTCAACGGCAAGGTCATCATTTCGCAACCAAAAGAAAACTAAAGTTACCTTGTAACCTAGTTTCTGTGCAGTTTTGATTCTACTAACGTGTGATTTGGTAGATAGAGTAGTTTCGAACGCAAATGATTTTCTTTCCTCTAGTAATTCGTTGATTCTTTTGATCATTATTCTCCCTGCTTCAAGAGCAACAGACTCAACATTAAAAGGTGAAATTCCTTTTGCAATTTCGTCAGCATTCACAAACTCATTACAGTCAAGAATTTCGGGCAAAAGAGTAAAAGAAGCAGTTGTTTTTCCTGCTCCATTGCAACCAGCTATGATATATAGATTTGGCATGGAGGTAAAGGTAGTAAATTCCTTCGTGGTGAGTCTTGTTCACGTTTTGGGATTTCCTCCCCTCGCGCTCGTCTGCGACGAGTGCGCACCTACTTTCTGTCGTGTTTAGTTTTTCACCACTTAAAAGTATCTTGAAATTCTTTTTGAAGCTATTCTACTTTCAACGGTGGTTCTTCTGAAAAATATATCCAGTGAAATTCATCACTGATTAAACCAATATTACCCTCCACTGTTGTGACCCAAAGAAGCATGTTATGTTTTCTGCAAATATCAATCTTCTTATAAATCGTAGGTGTAAATGCGGTTCCCCTTATAATACCCCAAAGACTGTCTTTTCTGTATAGTACATAATGTTTTGACCCACTGTCCCCTGTTTTCCTCATTACTCTTACTTCGTCATATATAGGTTCACTATAAGGCGCTTTAGTGTTATTCCTGAAATCTAATATGCCTATTTTTCCATCTTTATAGGTTAAGAATGTTTTCCTATGAAAGGCTTTGATAGAATCATATATAGGCTCTAATTCTAATTTTTTCTGTATATACAATCCTTGCTTCCCTCCTTTTTCTACAATGTAATAACGAACTGAATAATTCGGAATAATGGTGTCCACAAGGAAAACATTATCAAAGTCATTTTCATTAATCCAGCTTGGGATTTCCTCCTTTATTGGTTTAAGTGAATGCGATTTTCTAATCATTTTCCAGCCAATTTCATTTTTAGTAGGGTCATATTTTTCAGAGCTTGCCCAGTTACCCCAAACATCAATTACAAAAGAAGAGTCTGGTGTAGATACTATAGCATACCCACGGTTAAAGTCTGTACCGTCAATATATTGGGGTTGAATCATAACTTTCATGTTGGATCCATAATATCCAATTTTACCCTTTTCTTGAAATTTCGCCATGCACCTGGTCCTGGGTTGACTCAAATCCGAAAATAGCCATGTCTTTTCATATTGTGGTTCAATTATTACTTCTCCCATCATAGTGATGAACCCCCATTTATCCCCAACTCGATATGGGATAGGGATGTCCCTGGAATAGAGATTTGACAATGAGGAAATTATAAAAAGTGAGAAAAGGAATTTCATAAAATTTTCAAATTAAACACAACGCTAAAAAACAAAACTAATAATTTTATTCCTTTCAAAAAGAAATAAAGAGCACGCATTATCTTATGCAATGGAGCGGTTGCCGCAGTAGCAAAGATACTACTTTTAGAAATAATGCTCAACGGCTTAATGGAATTGAAAATTAGTGGGAGCGCCCTGCGGACGCTTGATTTTGGGTTTTAGTTGTTAGCATTAGTTTTTCAGTTCACGATATACTATTCTAGCACTCCAGAGAATAAGAACGGATGTTATCAAAGCAGTAATTGCCACGTATATGTACACTCTTGCATCATACAAGAATAGTTCGGAAACAATTACGAAAAGTTCAATCAGAGTAGGTATTATTGGAATCAGTAAAACTGATAATCTCAGTATTTTTTTTTGGGCTATTTTTTCGATTAAATTCAATAGAACAATAGGAGTCGTGCATAAATAAAATAGCATTAAATAGATGGCTCCTAATAAATCAGCTCGGGGATCTTCAGGAACATTGGAGAAGCATCCCACTCTATATGATCCGGGCTCAATAAATTTTAAGACTGTCCATGCCGTTACAGTAAATACTAGAATAGGTATAAATGATATTCTAGCAAATGATTCTAATACTATGCTGGTTTTGTTATTCAAGGCCAATAAATGCTAAACGTCAAAAAATAAAACCCAATAACTTCACCCCTTTTAAAAAGAAACAAAGAGCCCCCATTACCGCTATCCAAAAAACCTTTCAATCTATCCCAAATACGCCCGTAGCATTTTACTTCTGGAGGTGTTTTTCAATTTGCGAATGCCTTTTTCTTTGATCTGTCTTACCCGCTCACGCGTTAGGTCAAACCGAATGCCGATTTCAGCCAGTGTCATGGGCGGTTGATCAGCCAAACCAAAGTACAGGCGAATCACATCTGCCTCTCTCATCTTCAGTGTACGCAATGAACGTTCAATCTCACTTCGTAAGGATTCAGCGATTAAATCTTTTTCCGGATTATTACTTTCCGGGTTTTGCAAGACATCATACATGCTGGAAGAACTTTCTTCGCCCTCTTTCAGCGGGGCATCCATAGATACGTGTCGGGCTGAATTGGAGATGGAGTATTTTACATCTTGCTCAGATACTTCAAGAATTTCAGCCAACTCATCAATGGTGGGAGCTCTGCCCAATTCTTGTTCTAATTCGGAAAATGCCTTGTTGACTTTGTTGATGATACCAATTTTATTCAATGGTAAACGAACAATACGTGCTTGTTCTGCCAATGCTTGTAAAATAGACTGTCTGATCCACCATACCGCATAAGAGATAAACTTGAACCCACGGGTCTCATCAAATCGCTGGGCGGCCTTAATTAGCCCTAAATTTCCCTCATTGATTAAATCCGGTAAGGATAATCCCTGGTTTTGATACTGCTTGGAAACCGATACCACGAAACGTAGATTGGCCTTGGTCAACCGATCCAACGCTTTTGCGTCACCCTCTTTGATGCGTTTAGCCAGTTCAACTTCTTCTTCTGCTGAGATAAGGTCAACCTTACCTATTTCTTGAAGATATTTATCTAATGATGCCGTTTCTCTGTTGGTGACTTGTTTTGTAATCTTTAGTTGTCTCATCTGTGGTAGGTTTTTTTAAAAAAGTGTGGTGGTTTATAACTATAGACGACTATAATCACCCTTTGGTTGGTAAATCAACATAAATAATCTCCCAAATCCTTGCAGTTGAATATACATAAAATTCGTCACTTTTACAATTTTAATTTTAAATCTTTGATAAGAATCACTAAAACTAAAATAGCAGGTAAAATCAAGCTGCATCTTCCTTAGATCATTGTTTAATAGAGTGATTGCTTAAAATATCGCCCCAAATTGACGGTCACTTAGGAATCTACGAATCGAGTAAATAAAGAACGTTGATGCATACTGAATTTTAAGACGCATAGATTAGTTAAAACGATTGAGTCAAATCATCTAATTAGTGATAATGACTAGCGAAGTGGAAAAGTGAATAAAAAAAATATTTCAGCGCATTTTTAGAGCGACCGGATGAATGAAATGGATCTACAGCAGGAAACCGTGAAATTGAGAATCCCCGTTCGCTTAAATTTTAAGCACATTTAAGGGATGAAATAAAACGGGGATCACTTTGTTAAAAGCTTAGAATAGTTACTTTTGACTGTAATATGCTATCGAAGAAAACAAAATATGCCTTTCACGCCCTGACTTATTTGGGTAAACAGGAAAAGAGAAAGCCGATACTCATCTCTGAAGTAGCTGAAAAAACAAAGGTGCCTAAAAAGTTTTTGGAAAGCATCCTTCTGGATCTTAAGAAAGCCGGAATTCTCACCAGTAAAATGGGAAAGGGTGGGGGATATTATCTCTTGAAAGATCCTGAAGATGTGAAATTAGCTGAGGTCATTCGCATGTTCAACGGACCGATTGCGCTTTTGCCATGTGTATCACTCAATTATTATGAACCCTGTGATGAATGCACAGATGAAGCCAGTTGCGGATTGAACAAAATCATGCTGGAAGTAAGGGATGAAACCCTTAAAGTAGTGGCTAAAAAATCCCTAAAAGACATCCTCAATCGGGAGGAATAAAATTTTTTCGTTCCCATTTCCGCCATTTCATTTCCACAGCTTGTCTAAGGAGGATGTGAAATGGATTGTTCTTACTATTGTCAGGCGATCCCATCCGCCAGTTGGCGGAATGGGGAAAAGGATCGCCAGAGATGTACAAATTTCAACATTCAACATTCGGCGTTCGAAATTCAATATTCAAAAACATTGATGTCCGGGGAAATAATGACTCCCATTTCCGCCATTTCATTTCCCCATCCCTAAAGGGAGTGAAATGGCTTGCTCTTGCTATTGTTAGGCGATCCCTCCCTTCAGGGATGGGGAAAAGGATCGCCAGAGATGTACAAACTTCGACATTCAGCGTTCGGCGTTCGAAATTCAATATTCAAAAACATTGATGTCCGGGGGAATAATGACTCCCAATTCCGCCATTTCATTTCCACAGCTTGTCTAAGACGGAAAGGGGAAAAGGATCGCCGGGAATGGTTTTCTAACTCTTTAAATTTCCAACGATAATAACTTTTTTACCAAATAGTCTACTAAATCAATAGAATAAGTATATATTTGTAAAAAATTCAATGATTACCCTTTATGTTATTGGAATCATATCTACATAAAAAGAAAGTAAAAAATGGTGATTCAGCTGCGAAAAGCATGTTGAAAACAATAAGTTGGAGAATAGTTGGAACCATTGACACTATGGTCATTGCTTATTTGCTTACGGGTGAATTGGCGATTGCTTTCTCCATAGGGTCGGTAGAAGTGGTGACTAAGATGATTTTATATTATTTACACGAAAGAGCCTGGAATAAATTTATTTAATCCCTTAGAGAAGATGAAAATTACAACAGAAAATATCGGGCAATATAATGCTACACTTCGGGATAAAAGTCCGTTTGAGGTCGCTAAATGGGCAGTTGAATATGCAAAAAATCCTGTGGTGACAACCAATTTCAGACCTTATGAGGCAGCCATACTTCACCTTTGTAAGCAAGTGCAGGCAGAGATGGTTACCATTTGGTGCGATACCGGCTACAATACGCCTGATACCTACAGGTGTGCTGAGAAGATCATTCGCCAACTAGAGCTGAATGTAGACCTTTTTGTCCCTAAACAAACAGTAGCCTATAGAGATGTCATAATGGGGATACCGCAAGTAGATGACCCCCAACATGAAAAATTTACTTATCAGGTAAAGCTGGAACCATTTCAGCGGGCTATGGAAAAACACCAACCGGATGTTTGGTTCACTAATTTAAGAAAAGGACAAACGGTTTTGCGGGATAATTTAGACATTTTGAGTCTGAGTAAAGACGGTGTACTAAAAGTGAGTCCGTTCTATTACTATTCAGATACAGAACTGGAAGCTTATTTAAAAAACCATGACTTACCCAATGAAATGAAATATTACGATCCAACCAAGGCACTCGCTAATCGGGAGTGTGGATTACATAACTGATGAATGATGAAAAATCTTGATTATTTAGATGAATTAGAAAATGAAGCCATTTACATTTTGCGTGAAGTGGCAGCACAATTTGACAAACCGGTTTTGCTTTTTTCAGGTGGAAAAGATTCCATTACATTGGTGCATCTGGCTATAAAAGCTTTTTATCCGGCTCAGATTCCTTTTCCCCTCATGCACGTAGATACCGGTCACAATTTTCCGGAAACCATTACCTTCAGAGATGAACTGGTTGAAAAATGTGGTTTGCAACTCTATGTAGAATATGTACAGGATGCAATTGATGCCCGTTTAGTAGAAGAAGAAAGCGGACGTTACGCCAGTAGAAATGCATTACAAACAGTGGCCTTGTTAAATGGCATTGAGAAACACGGATTCAATGCATGTATTGGAGGTGCCAGAAGAGATGAAGAAAAAGCAAGGGCAAAAGAGCGCATTTTCTCAGTCAGGGATGATTTTGGGCAATGGAATGCAAAGAATCAACGCCCTGAACTCTTTGATATTCTTAATGGAAGTATAGATCAGGGAGAAAACGTTCGGGCTTTCCCCATTTCAAACTGGACAGAATTGGATGTGTGGAATTATATAAAGAGAGAGAAGGTTGAAATTCCATCCGTCTATTTTGCGCATCAACGAAAGGTGTTTATGCGGGATGGCTTGATTTGGTCAGATTCTGACTTTATCAATCGGGATGAGCAGGAAGAAGTAATAGAAAAAACCGTGCGTTTTAGAACCGTTGGAGATATGACGTGTACTGCTGCTGTTGAATCCAATGCAGCAAGCATGGATGAGGTGATCGGTGAGATTTTGGCAGCAGAAATATCTGAACGCGGAGCCAGAATTGATGATAAACGCTCTGAAGCGGCCATGGAAAAAAGAAAAGAAGTAGGTTATTTTTAAAAGGGATGTTGAACGCAGGTCGACTGGATCAGGGGGCTTTTTCAAATCGCTCTGCGTTCTGTCATCCTTTTCAATTAAAAAAATATTAAAATGAATATTGTAAGAATTTCAACTGCCGGAAGTGTAGATGATGGAAAAAGTACCTTGATCGGGAGATTATTGTATGACACCCAATCACTTTCAAAAGATAAGATAGAGAACATTGAACAGCTTTCACGGCAACGCGGTTTAAATGAAATAGACTTTTCACTCATTACAGATGGATTAACTGCAGAGCGAGAGCAGGGAATTACCATTGATGTGGCACACATTTACTTCAATACCTTACACAGAAAGTATATCGTGGCAGATACTCCCGGACATATAGAGTACACGCGGAACATGATAACAGGAGCTTCAAACTCACAAGTTTTTTTGATCTTGATTGATGCCCGAAAAGGGATCATTGAGCAAACCAAACGACACTTGTTTATCGCCTCTCTTATGGAGATCAAAAATATGGTGTGTGTCATCAATAAAATGGATTTAGTGGATTATGAAGAGTCAGTGTATTTGAAGATCTGTGCAGATATTGACAAACTGAAAGAAAAGTTTGGTTTGGGCGATAAATCATTGACATTTATACCGGTTTCAGCTAAGGAGGGAGATAATGTCGTCAGTAAAACTTCAGCAATGCCCTGGTATAGCGGAAATACGCTTTTAGATTATCTGGAAAAGGTAGAGCTGAAAAGAAATGAGCAAGCCACATTTCGATTCAATGTTCAGTATGTTATCCGTCCTCACTCAAATGAATTTCACGATTTTAGAGGATATGCCGGCAAAGTAATGTCCGGGCAATTAAAAATTGGCGATAGAGTAGTGGTGCAATCCTCAGGACAAGAGAGCACCGTGAAGGCCATCCATAAATATAAGGATGCACTTTTACGCACAGTACAAGGGGATGCTGTCACCATTGAATTGGAAGATGATATCGACATTTCAAGGGGAGATATCCTCAGCCTGGCAACTGAAAGAATAGAGGGAACACGAACCCTTTCCTCTAAAATTTGTTGGTTGGGAAAAGAGGAACTGAATGTTCAAAAAAGATACCTTTTACAGTACGCTTCTGCAAAAATTCCGGTCAAAATCGCTGCAGTAAACAGCAGATTGGATTTTGACAGCCTGGATTTTGAAGCAGCTCCTGAGCGTATAGCGGTAAATTCAATTAGTCGGATAGAGATTAAAAGCGCTTCACCTTTATATATGGACGCCTATAAAATCAATACAAAAAATGGTTATTTCATTCTTGTAGATCCATCAACAAATGCTACTGTGGCAGTTGGATTCAGTGAAAATTAGAAATTTCTGAAATGGTCAATACCGCTTATTCCATCAGCAGTTGGTCTACGTTCATAAAATTCCTGCAGCCAGAGATAATAAAATTGATTTCACAGCTAAAAATCATCTAACTTCGGTTGGTTTTTAAGTGGTGAAACATGGCTTTTTATCCTGATGAAATATATATCCAATGGATGGATCAGTTAGCTGAAGATGATTTTGTCGTCCTGGATCATTTTATTGATGAGGATTTATTTCAGCTTATTTTTAATTTTTTTGAAGATAGATTGAATGAAAATGATCTTAAAGTAGCTGGAATAGGTGCGCTTGGTGATCATACCATCAATAAAAAGGTCAGGGGCGATTTTATTTTTTGGCTGGATCGCTCGCGTGATGAAGTGCTGCATGAATTTTATGAGCGAGTAGACGAATTGATCATAAAGCTCAAAACGTATTGTTTTTTACCCATTTCAGACTTTGAGTTTCACCTGGCGCATTATCCGCCGGGGACCTTTTATGAAAAACACATAGATCAGTTTAAAGAGCGGAATAACCGATTGATATCATTTGTACTTTATCTCAATCCCAACTGGCAGCCAGGAGATGGGGGAGAGCTACTGATTCATAAAAAGGATAAAGTAATCACTATAAATCCCCTGGGCAGAAGGCTGCTTGTGTTCAAAAGTGACAAAGTAGAACATGAAGTAGCCCAAACAGCTAAAAACCGATACAGCCTTACAGGTTGGTTGCTGAACAATCCCGTGGGATTAGGGTTTTTGCAAAATTCATAAAATAGATAAAGTGGTGGGCGATAGATGTCTTGTTACCAACCAACGCTTCAACATTCGTTAGTCGGCGTTCGAAATTCAATATTCAAAAACATTGATGTCCGGGGAAATAATGACTTCCATTTCCGCCATTTCATTTCCCCTTCCGCCACAGGCGCAAGTAAAATGACTTGGATCTAGTATTATCAAGCGATCCCACCCTTCAGGGATGGGGAAAAGGATCGCCAGAGAGAGTTATTATTTCTAGTTTTTTAAATTTTCACTGGACAATAATGATATTAAATCTTACAGAATAAAATATAACTAATCGACTAATTCTCCTACTGAGACTTGAAGATAGTTGGTGATTTTCAGTAGAGTGGTCAGCGACACATCTCTTTCCCCTTGCTCAATCCGACCGAAATGAATCCCCGTATCACTATACGCCTGATGCTGTGTGACACCTTTCGCCTCTCTATACTTCTTCACATTAGAAGCAAATTTGGCTAGAATTTCCTTGTCGGTTTTCATGACCGAAATGTCATTAATCAATTTAGCACTATCAATGACCGTTCGGTGATCGTTTGGAATAATTTTTGTTACTTTATGACCAATATGTCATTAGAGTAGTAAAAGATAATATGAAAGCACTGATAACGATATTCTTTCTTTTCCCAATCCTAGCACTGTGTCAGGACAAACAACATGCTGTGGGAATCGATAAAGGGACTTTTAATAAAGAAACGGATGCCATAGTAGAAGAAACTCATTTAGATTCTTACTTAGAATATACATCTGACATAGAATATACTACTCTATGGATGGCAGAATATGACCAAGAGGGTAAAGTACTAAAGCATGTAAGAATGCCAGTCATTAGGATGGTTGAGGACAAGGAAATAATGACATTTCTTATCAGGGGTGATGGATATGATTATGAGATTTTGTTCTGGAAAGATGGGTCTATGGTAGCTTATAGGTTCTCAGAAACCTATGTGCTGTTAACCGGAGCTATTGAATACTAAATACAGAACAATAAAATACAATTTAAATGAAAGTAATCGATTGTAAAGTAGGTAAAACTGTGACTGCCAAAATAAAACTTGGTTTGTTTAAGTCAACCATTGTCAAAATCCCTGCTCGGAATATCATGTACATTCTTTCAGACCCTTTGAAATGGGATGAAATCGATACTCTCGAAATAAACAAAGACTCTCTCGGGGAAATAGCAGATGTCCTTTTCGAAATGCGGCAAGAAGATAACCAAGTACTGGCTGAACTTCTTTTGAAAGTTGCCGGAAAACACCATAATCCATTTGAAAATCAAATGATGAAGGAAATGCTAACAAATAGAGAGTTTGCTAAGAGCCAACGAAGACTAATGTAATAAAACTATGAAAACACTACTATCAATAATCTTTTTTCTACCTATCCTGAATATGAAGATTATTATGATGTGTTTCCACAAAAGAAATGAAGAAAATGACTAAAGTTCAAAAACGTTTACTGAGTTACGTCATTCTATTTTTAGGACTTCTGTTAGTTCGTGTGATTGGCCCTGTCGGTTTAATACCTGCTTTTGCCCTTATAGCAATTTTTTACTTCCTTTCTGAAAAAGTTGATCCTAGTGTAAATGACGTAACTAACAAGAAGAGAGAATCAACTTCTGAATTAGTTGGTGAAGCAACCGGTAAAACAATTGCAAAATCAATTAAGGCAACAAAAAAAGGACTTGATAGAGTTAAAAACATTTCTTTAGCAACTCCCCAACATGAATCGAATGTAGCACAAACGGTAAGTATATCAAACGAAGTAGACGAAGCATATGCAATTGTTGATGGCATCATGCGCCCTAACAAACTTTATGAAATATATTCGATAGATACATCAAATGACAAAATGGTACTTTTCACTCTTTCAACAAGCGATTTAAACATTCTCAAATCAAAGCTTTCTTATGGAGAATATTCAAAGGTTATAAAGCAAGGGCGATCCTTTATATTTTCTTAATTAATCCTAAATATTTATGAAAACACTACTATCAATAATCTTTTTTCTCCCTATCATGGCACTGTGTCAGGAAGTCTTGATCATAAGGGGAAAAATGGTCTATGCAGACACTAAAACAGCAACACTTCAAATTATAGAAACCGAAAATCCAACAGATACAACTACGGTTCAAATCGAGAAGAAAAAATTCAAACTTGAACCACTTGACCTTTCAAAATCTTATGAGTTGATATTCACATGTGGTGAAGAAACAAAAATTCTTTATATCAAAAAACGGGAAGAAAAGGAAGCAGAAACGTATTATTCCTACTACCTTGAATTGGATTGGAAAAACCTTTAACATTAATAATGGATGATATGAAAGCGATAATAACGGTGATTTTGCTCTTTATCTTTACAATTGGAACTACCCAATCTGTAAAGGAACTTCACACGAGAGCTACTATGGAAAAATATACTGTCTCGAAAGACGGAGTTAAAACAAAATCAAGCACGAAAAAAGGTGTGTTTTCAATCCAGTTTGACTCTACTTTACACATTACAATCTGGGATGGAACTAAAAGAATTGTATCACTCCTCATTACGAATAGCAATGTGTCAAGTGACCGTCAAGCCGAAATATTTTCTGTTTTAATAGAACCAGATGATAGCTGGGCTCCACTTAAACCAGCAGTACTGATAATGCAGTTTAATTCAGTAATAGAATATTATGATGGGATCTTTAAAGAAGATGGATCTCACGATATTACCGAATACTGGAGGTTTTTAGCTTGCTAACTGAATTTGAGAAGTAAATCTGTTTGAAAATCTCAAACTAACTGCATAAAATTGTCCATGCAGAAACGGGAAATCATTGTCAAGATCATAGTACAGGACATTCGACACAACATGCTACTCAACGGTTTGCAAGGAATCGGATTGGTTGATGATGAAAGATACACCTTGAATATTGACCAGATCGTTGCAGAACTCATGGGAAAACAACCTACAGACGATTGGATGAATACCTACTGGCAAACAATGGTTAAGCTTCAACCCAACATGACACCAAAAGAGCAAGTTTCTGTGGCAAACAATCTTTTTGAATCCCTTTGCCATCTACAGTGAAAATCGTTCCAGAAGCGCCCTCTTTGTTACCCACACATCTGCTCTCATCCTTCTCCTTTCAATGTTTAAATTACTAAATGTATATAATTGAAAACAAACATATGAGCGCACAGAGAAATTATCGGATAAAACAAGAAAAACATAAACCCCTGGCATTCGCTGATCAGCACAAAAAAAGCGCCTCCTTTGAGGGAGACGCTTTTGTTATTTTATAAAAGATCGAATTATGCTTCTTTTGAAGCCTCTTCTTCTTTTCTTTCCGGTTTAGGAAGAAGTACTTTTCTGGAAAGCTTGTATTTCTTGGTTTTCGGATCCTGTCCGATCACTTTAAATTTCAAGACATCTCCTTCTTTACATACATCTTCTACTTTTTCAACCCTTCCGTGTTCCAGTTCAGAAATGTGAATTAAACCGTCAGTTCCCGGAAGAATCTCAACAAAACATCCGTATGACTGTACTGACTTCACTTTTCCTTCGTATTCAGCTCCTACATCAACAGTTGGAGGAAAAGCCATCATTTTGATCTTTTTCACGGCATTTTCCATGTCTTCTGCGTTATCAGCAAGAATTTGAACACTTCCTTCACCGGAGGCAATCTCCTCAATAGTAATGATGGTGTTTGTTTCTTTCTGCAATTCCTGAATGATTTTACCACCGGGTCCAATGATTGCTCCAATTGAGTCATTAGGTACGGTAAATGATTCAATTCTGGGTGCAGTCGGTTTCATTTCAGCTCGTGGTGCATCTAAGGTCTTCAACATTTCATTGAGAATGTGTGCTCTACCTGCTTTAGCTTGCATTAAGGCTTCTGTAAGTACGTCAAAAGAAAGTCCATCCACTTTGATGTCCATTTGACAAGCAGTGATTCCTTCTGTTGTACCGGTTACTTTAAAGTCCATATCTCCTAAGTGATCTTCATCTCCAAGGATATCAGACAGCACACAGTATTTACCTTCTTCATCCTGGATTAATCCCATGGCGATTCCTGAAACGGGGCGCTTGATTTTAATTCCTCCATCCATTAGTGCCAAAACACCGGCACAAACAGTTGCCATTGAAGAAGAACCATTGGATTCAAGAACATCCGATACAATACGAATAGTATAAGGATTATCATCACCGGTTGGCAGCATTCCTCTGATTGCTCTAAAAGCTAAATTTCCATGACCGATCTCTCTACGTGAAACTCCTCTGATTGGTCGGGCTTCCCCGGTACAAAATGGCGGAAAGTTGTAGTGCAACATGAATTTTTCATATTTCTTCTCTGTTGCATTGTCAACCATTTGCTCATCCAGTTTTCCACCCAATGTCAAAGTAGTTAACGATTGGGTTTCCCCACGCGTAAATATGGCAGATCCATGTGCAGATGGCAGGTAATCTACCTCTGACCAAATCGGGCGAATTTCATCCATTTTTCGTCCATCTAAACGAAGTTTTTCATCCAACATTACCCGGCGAATCGCTTCTTTCTTAGCCCGGTTAAAATACGTTTGAATAAATTGTGATTCATATTTTAATGTTTCCTCATCCAGTCCGTCTACGTATTCTTGATAAATGGCTCTAAATTGTTTAGATCGCTCCTCTTTTATAAGACCCTGACGAGTTACGTTGGCACATTTTTCATAAACCGCATCCCGGATTTTTTTCTCAACATCCTTATCATGCGTTTCATGCTCGTATTCTCTTTTGGTTTTTGATTTTTCAATATTTGATGCAAAATCAATCTGGAATTCGCACTGCTTTTTAATCGCGGCGTGAGCAACTTTGATGATTTCAACCATTTCTTCTTCAGAGATCTCTTTCATTTCTCCTTCAAGCATGACGACATTATCTTTTGTACCGGCGATCATAACATCTACGTCAGATTTTTCAAATTCTTCGTAAGTGGGGTTAATGATCCAGTTTCCGTCAATTCTACCTACACGTACTTCAGACATGGGGCCATTAAACGGGATATTTGATACGGCAATCGCTGCTGATGCGGCAAATCCGCATAAAGAATCCGGCATATTTACTCCATCATGAGAGATCAATTGCATCATCAATTGCGTTTCTCCGTGAAAGTCATCCGGAAAAAGCGGACGAAGTGCTCTGTCTACTAATCGCATGATCAGTACTTCATCATCTGCCGGACGTCCTTCTCTTTTCAAGTAACCTCCCGGAATTTTACCCGCAGCAGAGAATTTCTCTCTGTAATCAACGGTAAGGGGTAAAAAGTCGATCCCTTCTTTCGCTTCTTTATTGGCGACTACTGTTGCCAGAATCATGGTGTCTCCGGCTCTTACAACTACCGCTCCGTCTGCTTGCTTGGCAAGTTTTCCGGTTTCAACGGTAATTTCTCTACCGTTTCCGGCGTCAATTGTTTTTGTTATTATATTCATATTTAATTTATTGTGAGCCGGGGCTTCTTCTTTCACACCTTCGTGTGATCCGACTCTGTTTATTTATTTATTTGCTTCAGTTTATACAAAAAAAGGACAACCGGATCGAATCCAATTGCCCCCTCTTAATACGTTTTCATTGAAATTATCTTCTTAATTTCAATTCTTTAACGATAGCTCTATATCGTTCAATATCTTTAGTTTTTAAGTAATCCAAAAGACTTCTTCTTTTACCAACTAAGGTTTGAAGTGCTTTTTGGGTACCAAAATCTTTTTTGTTCTTTTTCAAATGACCAGTCAAGTGGTCAATTCTGTACGAAAAAAGTGCTACCTGAGCTTCTGCGCTTCCGGTGTTTTTCTTGTCTTTTCCGTGTTTTTGGAAGATTTCTTCCTTTTTTTCTTTTGTTAAGTACATGCCAATATTATATCAATGATTTTTATGTAGTTCTTTCCACATCTATCGGGATTGAACGGTGCAAAGATAGTTATTTAGTTTGAATAGTGTCAAAGATTGATTAAATAGTTGCGTCTTAGATGAAAAAACGTTTTTTCATTATTGTCCGGTGAAAATTTAAAAAGTTAGAAATAATAATCCTCCCTGGTGATCCTTTCCCCTTTTCCGTCTAAGACGGATGTGGGAAATGAAATGGCGGAAATAAGAGCCATTATTTCCCCGGACATCAACGTTTTTTTGTTTTACTTATTACACCTTTTAAGGACACTCTTTTTGAAACACAAACAACAAGACTTAATTTTTAAACAGGGAAATGAGTTGTCCCAATTTTTCTTTTAGATGCTTTCTTTCCACGATCAAATCCAAAAACCCGTGCTCCAATACAAACTCAGAACGCTGAAAACCTTCAGGAAGGTCTCTGCCGATCGTTTCTCTGACGACTCTTGGGCCGGCAAATGCAATCAAGGCGTCTGGTTCTGCAATATTGACATCACCCAGCATGGCAAAAGAAGCAGTTACTCCTCCGGTTGTCGGATCAGTTAAAAATGAGATATAAGGTAATTTTGCTTCTGAAAGTTGATTGAGTTTGGCAGAGGTCTTTGCCATTTGCATGAGAGAAAGTCCGGCTTCCATCATACGAGCACCTCCTGATTTGGAAATAATCAAAAGCGGGCACTTCAATTCAATAGCCTTGTCAATGGCACGTGCAATTTTTTCTCCTACTACTGATCCCATAGATCCTCCGATAAAATTAAAATCCATGGCAGCAATAACAATTTGTTCACCATTTACTTTTCCATAAGCAGTTCGGATGGCGTCCTTATTTCCCGTTTTATCCTGTACGGCTTTGATACGGTCTGTATATTTCTTGGTATCATGAAATTTCAAGGGGTCAGCAGATTCTATTGAGCGAGCAAATTCAGTTCCCTTTTTACTGTCAAACAAAATCTCAAAATAGTCTTTTGCCGCAATTCTTTCATGATGTCCGCAGTTACCACAAACGGATAAATTTGCTTTATGGTCTTCAGTTGCAATGACCGTTTTACACTTAGGACATTTGTACCACAAACCCTCAGGGGTTTCCTTTTTCTCAGCTGTTGAAGTATTAATTCCTTGTTTCTCTCTCTTAAACCATCCCATAGTATTTCTTTCTTTTGATGTGGTAATCGATTCAATTAGGCAATTGTAATTGACTCATCCAAATAAATATCTTGAATTGCGTTCAAAAGTGCAACTCCTTCTTTCATATCTTTTTGAAATGCTTTTCTGCCTGAAATGAGTCCATGGCCTGCAGCGCGCTTATTGATCACTGCTGTTTTAATCGCAGCATGAAGGTCTGAAGTGCCACTTCCGGTAGATGCTCCTCCTGAATTAATTAATCCGTTTCTTCCCATATAACAGTTAGCCACCTGATAACGGCACAAATCAATAGGGTGATCAGAACTCAACTCACTATACACTTTATCATGTGTTTTTCCAAAGTCGATTGCGGTGTAGCCCCCGTTCAGGGTAGGTAGTTTTTGTTTAATGATATCTGCCTGAATGGTAACACCGATATGATTGGCCTGTGCAGTAATGTCTGCAGCGGTGTGATAATCTGTACCCTCTTTTTTAAAGGCTGAATTTCGTAAATAACACCACAAAATAGTCGCCATTCCCAATTCATGAGCCCGTTCAAAAGCTTGTGCGATATCGATAATTTGCTGCTCTGATTCAGGAGATCCAAAATAAATGGTCGCTCCAATGGCAGTAGCTCCTAAATTCCAAGCCTCATCTACTGATCCAAACTCAATTTGATTGTAGGTATTGGGATAAGACAGGAATTCATTGTGATTAATTTTTACAATAAACGGAATCTTATGTGCATATTTTCTTGAGCAAGATGCCAGTACCCCAAAAGTGGATGCGACGGCATTGCAATTTCCCTCAATCGCTAATTCTACAATTTTCTGCGGATCAAAATAAATGGGATTAGGAGCAAAGGAAGCACCTGCTGAATGTTCAATTCCCTGATCAACCGGAAGGATAGAAACATATCCGGTTCCTCCCAGACGCCCATGCCCGTATAATGTTTGTAGACTTCTCAACACTTGTGGAGAACGGTTGGTTTGTGCAAAACAACGATCAACAAAATCCGCACCGGGAAGGTGAAGCAGATTTTTTGAGATGGTTTTACACTCATGATTTAAAAGCGCTTCGCCTTCTTTTCCAAATAATTCAATTATTTTATTGGCAGACATTGTTGTTGACATAATTCCTGTTTCTTAATGGATCGGCAAAATTAATAAAACTTTCGGTTCTGATACGACAATTTATAGGGCATTAATTTGATCGTTTAAGGCGGTTGCTTTGTCTTTAATAATGCGAAGCGCCAGATTGAATTGTTCTGACTCGTCTAATTCTGTATTATCAATTTCAATAGCATCTTCTGCTTTTTGCAGCGGACTAATTTCTCTGTTCATATCAAAATGATCACGCCTTTCAATGTTTTTTTTAACTTCATTGAGCGACACATCTTCTCCTTTGTTCTGTAATTCTAAAAAGCGCCGTTGTGCGCGTATATCTTTACTGGCAACCATGAATAACTTTACTTCAGCATAAGGAAAAACAACCGTGCCGATATCCCTTCCGTCCATGACGACTCCTCCTGCTTTTCCCATTTCTTGCTGAATAGCGACCAACTTTGTGCGTACTTCAGCTATCGCACTAATTGCACTGACTTGACGGGATATTAAAAGGGTACGGATATTTTTCTCCACATTCACACCATTGAGGTAAGTTTCTGAGGTTTGCTCTTCCCGGTTGTATTCAAATCGTATGTCAATTTCTTGTAGCTCTTTTACTACTTGCTCCCGCAAAAAATGACCATCTTTTAAGATGCCGGTATTGATCAGATGAAGAGTAATGGCACGATACATAGCGCCACTATCTACATAGATGTAATTCAAATGATTAGCGAGAGCCTTTGCCAGGGTACTCTTACCACAGGATGAATATCCGTCTATTGCAATGGTGATTTTTGACACACCACAAAAGTATAAAATGTATGCCGTATCCGCTATTAATTATTCAAAATTCAATAGAACAGAATGAAAAAACAGGAAATACAAATCATACTTTTAACAAAAAGGATTCATTGCTCGATTTTTTCGTCGTCAAGCTGAAAGGTAAAATGATAATGGGTTCCCTCGTCTTTTTCAAAAGTATAGCTACCGTTCAATTGCTCTGTAAAAGTTTGGATCAATTCAATACCAAATGAATTTTTACGCTTTTTTTCTACCCATTCCCCATTGTCTCTATAATCAATGGTGAAGCTATCCTTCTGCGGTTTTTTGATGTCAATCCGAATTTCACCTTCTTTTCTGTCTTTGAAGCCGTGTTTGATAGAGTTGGTAATGAGCTCGTTAAAAATTAATGCGGTAGACACCAGTGATTTGGGCTGAACATGATCAATTTCAGATTTTATATGGATCTGCACCTGACAATTGGTTCGGTAGGTTTTTAAAATTTCTTCTGCCAGGGTGCTTAAATAGGTTTTCAAATTAATTTTAGAAATATCTTTGGAACCATACATTTTTTCATGGATAAGTGCCATTGCCGCTACCCGGTTGATGGCCTCCTGAAAGTGATCCAGTGTTTTTTGATCTTCAATTTCTCTGGATTGCATGCGAAGTAAGCTGGTGATCACCTGAAGGTTATTTTTTACCCGGTGATGAATTTCCCGCAGCATGACCGATTTTTCTTGATGCTGGGCCTGAACGATTTCGTATTGGTGTTTCAGTTCTTTTTGAGTAATCAGGGATTGTTTTTCAGCGATACGCGACGTTTTTAGTATTTGGTGCATCAGATAAGTAATAAAAAACGTGATGACAATTAAGTTGAAGACAATTGCAAAAAGAGAAGAGGGTGTAATTTCCTCTATCTGCCGGATAAGTGCATTTTTTGGTACGACAAATAAAGAAATGGCAAGACCGGTCATGTTTACCAAAAGCGCAACGAATCCCCACTTAGCCCCCAACAAATAAAAAACATATAATGTAGTTGCAATGATCCATAAAATGGTTACGTATTTTTGACTACCAACAATAAAGTACAGGTCGATCTGGCAAAGAGCAGTGCCCGCAATGCCTGCAAAAACAGCGGCAAACCCGTACTTGCCGGTAAAGGCGGTAATGAGAAGGGATATGATCATGGCTGCCAAAGCTCCGAGTGTAATATAAGCATCCGACTCCCCTCTAAAAGCATGAAAAACGGAGAGTGTACTAAAAACAAAACACAACAAAATAAATACCCGCCAAACGAACTTGTATTTTTCTTGATTGTATGAATCCGAATAGTTGGACTCAGGAGGTGTAAACAGCTTCATACGATTATCTAGCGGATTATAACTATTTTCGCACTAAAGTATCAAATTTTAAGATGTTTGAGAACAAAGTTGTATGGATAACAGGAGCCTCTTCGGGGATTGGTGCTGAGTTGGCATTACAGCTCAATGAGTTAGGCGCAAAAATAATTTTGTCGGCACGTGATGCTCAAAAATTGAAAAATATACAGCAGCAACTTCGTCACCCTGAAAAATCTATGGTATTGCCTTTGGATCTGGAACATCTTGAAGGAGTGGATGGATTGGTAAAAGCTGTTTTGGATAAGTATGGAAGAATAGATTATTTAGTGAATAATGGAGGATTAAGTCAAAGGGGAACCGCAATTGAAACTGATTTGAAAGTGGACAGACGCATTATGGAGATTAACTATTTCGGAGCAGTTACACTGACCAAGGCGGTACTTCCTGTCATGCGCGAGCAGCAATCGGGGCATATCGTGGCTATTTCAAGTATCGCCGGCAAATTCGGATTCTTTTTAAGGTCTGCTTATGCTGCATCAAAACACGCTTTACAAGGTTTTTTTGAGAGTCTTTTACTGGAGGAAGAACAAAACAACATTCACGTCACAATTGCCTATCCCGGAAAGATCAATACAGAAATTTCAAAATCTGCTTTAAATGCCAAAGGAAAATCGCATGGTGAAATGGATCACAATCAAAAAACGGGAATGCCGGTTGAAAAATGCGTAAACAAACTTATTCGTGCCATAAAAAAGAAAAAAAGATCGGTTTTAATCGGAAATAAAGAGATTTGGGCTGTTTATATCAAACGATATTTCCCGGCTTTATTTTGGCGTATCATCAAAAAACAAAAAGCAGTTTAATGGATCCTAGATCATATTTTGAAACAATCATTTCAGCGAATCAAATGCGTTTGAATCAGTTGAAAAGACGCGCCCTTTTACTATCCATGTTGCGCTTGATTGTTTTTCTTATCGCTGTGGCCTTGATGTATTTTTTTTGGGGAAATAGTTGGGTGATTGCACTTACTTTTGTGGTGGGGTTCGGACTATTTTTATTCTTGGTATCCAAATACACAGATGTGCGGCAAGCACGTGATTTTCATGCTGGTCTAAAAAAAATAAATAAAGAGGAAATAAAGGTGTTAGAGGGAGATGTGTCGCATTTGAGCGGGGGAAGTGAGTACCTGGAAGCAGAGCACCATTACAATCAGGATATTGATCTTTTTGGCGAAGGGTCCATTTTTCAGATGATCAATCGAACCGGCACAAAGGCAGGAAGAGACAGACTGGCAAAAATGCTTAACTCAAATGAGATTCTTCAGGTGAAAGAAAAACAGGAAGCCATTGCCGAATTGAGTAAAAAAATAGATTGGCGACAGCATTATCAGGTAACTGCTTCTATGGTAGAGGAAGAAGTGACGGCTCAAAAAATTGTTCGTTGGCTTCAAGAGTACAAACCAAAGCTGTCAAAAGTATTTCGCATTTTGCCCGGCTTATTTTCTCTGGCTTCCCTGGCGATAATCATATTGTACGGATGGGGTATAATCACAGGAGTTGTACTGGGGATTTGGTTCTTTCTGGGGTTGGGTATTACGGGTTTATACCTCAAAAAAATCACTTCACTTTATAATCAAACTACTCAGCTTAAAGCCACACTTTCTCAATATGCAAAGTTAATTTGGGCAGTAGAAGAGGAAGTGTTTGAATCAGAACACTTACAGCTTGCTCAAAAAAACTTACAAACAGAAGGCATGAAAGCATCAACAATTCTCAGTAAGTTGGTGCGTGAAATTGGTAATCTGGATCAGAGAAATAACATCTTTTTTGGTTTGATAGCCAACGGTTTTTTACTGTGGGATTTACGCTACAGTTATCGCATTGAAAAATGGATGAAAACCTATGATGCTTCGGTTGAAAAATGGTTTGAGACGATTACCTTTTTTGACAGTATGAATAGCTTTGGAAATTACGCCTTTATTCGCCCTGCTTATGTTTTCCCATTGATCTCAAACAGTGATAACGAAGTGCTTTCAGCTACTCAACTGGGACATCCGAATTTATATCCCGAAAAACGGGTGGACAATCATGTCAGTATTACGAATGGTGACTTTTTTATTATCACAGGAGCCAATATGGCCGGAAAGAGTACTTTTTTAAGAACCATTGCATTAAACTTGGTGATGGCCAATTGCGGACTTCCGGTTTGTGCACAATCTTTTACCTACAAGCCCATTAAATTGATCTCCAGTATGCGAACTTCAGACTCTTTGAAAGATGACGAATCTTACTTTTTTTCTGAACTGAAACGACTCAAATTTATCGTGGAAGAAATTCAAAAAGACCGTTATTTTATTATTCTGGATGAGATCTTAAAAGGTACTAACAGTAAAGATAAGGCAGAAGGATCAAAGAAATTTGTACAGCGATTGGTGGCATCTAAATCAACTGGCTTAATCGCTACCCACGACCTTAGCCTGTGTAGTTTAGAAAACGACCTAGAGGAAGTAAAAAACTACTTTTTTGAAGCAGAGATCATCAACGACGAACTTTCATTTGACTACAAACTAAAAGAAGGCATCTGTAAAAACATGAACGCCTCCTTTTTGCTGAAGAAGATGGATATTGTTTAGTTTTTTATAGATTATAAGTTTGAATAAGGTAATCAAACCATCTATAACATTCATAAAATAGATGTTGGATGAATAATCATGCCGGCATCTGTTCAGTATAATTGTACTAAACTGGGTGGATATGCGTTATTTAATGAAGAAATTAAATTGGGAGATGATTGTGACTAAGAAATATCAGATCATATTACTTTTTTCTGTGTTCTGTTTGATCTCATGTGAAAAAGATTCATCCCATCCTCTTTATATCAAAGGGGGTGGGGTGTATGATGTTGAAGGAAATTTTTATGAAACCGTCGTGATAGGTGATCAGGAATGGATGGCGGAGAATCTTGCCTCAATGTTATACTGTAACGGTGACAGTATTCCTTTTTTGAATGGGAATGAGTATGTTAAAATATATGAAAATAATCTTTCAAAGGTTAATACTTACGGTTTACACTATAATTATCTAGCAGTTGAAGATACAGCAGGCTTGTGCCCCTGTGGTTGGAGCGTGCCAACAGAACTGGAATATGCTAAACTGATTAACTATCTTGGGGGGTTTGTAGAAGCTATGCAGAAAATGAAATCTGTTGGAACTCTTAAAAATGGTAATGGTCTATGGGTAGAACTTGATAAATCAAATAGGTTAAGGGGGGATAATTCAAGCGGTTTTAACGCTGTTCCGTCTGGAATTATATTTTACGATCAATTCATGCTTAGAGATACAATTGCAACTTTTTGGGCTACATCTGATGGTTTTGAAGAAATAATTTACTATGAGATAGGAAATACTAATTATGTTGGGAAGCAAACATATCCTAATTCAATTTCGTATAAAGAAGTTTTTTATTATTCTGTCCGCTGCATAAAAAATTTTCCATAAATGATAATACGAATTGCTGTAGTACAACTGCTGCTTATGTCTTTTTACTGCTCCGCACAAAGTAATTTCAGATATCAACCCGGCATAGTAATTGGCTACGATATGCTACAGCCAAGAAGCTACAAAAGTGAGATTGAATATTTTAGTTCAACCTATTTTGCAGGAAGTGCACCCATGATTGGGATGTCAAACAAGTTGAATTATAAAAAGTGGTTTATACAACTGGAAGGAGTCATTAGCTTATCAATTCAAAAGCAAGAATTTGTCTTTAGCAACCCAATCGATCAAATTATCGATCATACAGTAACTCATCAGGTTCCTCATTGGATGGTAGGTTTTTCAGTAGGAAGAGATTTTCGGCTTAATGATGTTGATAATATGTTTCATGTTGAACTGGGCATTTCAAACACCGGTCATTTTGGTAATAATTCAAATTTGGATGTTACCGGAACTTTTACTTCAACTTATACTAATGAGGATGATCACTGGAGCGGCGAAATGAGTACTACGGAGTATGAATATGCTATAGGCTACACAAAAAATCTAGTTTATTTAGCTCCTTTTTTAAAATCCGGTTTGAGTGTTCCGTTATCCAAAAACAGAATAGAGTTTGGAATCAGTGCAAAATTGAAACGACTTGTTTATGAAAACTTTATTTACATATCAAGTGACAGTTATTCAGCGATTGCAAATAGTAGATCACGTTCTTCTTCAATTGGAATATACTTAAATTACCAATTTGGAAAAAATTGACGAATTGATTTTGAAGCAGAGATCATCAAGGACGAACTTTCATTTGACTACAAACTAAAAGAAGGCATCTGTAAAAATATGAACGCCTCTTTTTTGCTGAAGAAGATGGATATTGTTTAGTAAAGAACTGCTGGTTGAATTTGAAATACATTCAATGGTTTTAGACCTTGAAGAAACCGATATAACAAAAGGTTAATTTAACCGCAAAGAGTACGCTAAGAAGTCGCAAAGAACACAAAGAAAAAAACTATGAGACTAAAGCATTATCAGGGAAAGGTATTAAAGGAACTCAAAGAATATTTGAGTGCTTTGGCTGAAAGCAAGTACATTGCCAAAGCTATATTGTAAACAAAGCTAAAATGAGAACTGCTATAACCATATCGATATTAATTCTGATAATCACGCCAAGCTTTGCACAATTAGACCGATCTAAAGCAGGAGATACAAAAAAGTTTGAGATCAAATATGAATCAGACTTAACGGATATGTCACCTATTGACCCCAATACAACAGAAAGTGATGGAGAACTATTTCGTGCTATTTGATAATTTTGTCCCAAATATTTGCTAAATTTGGGACGAAATAAAATCAATGAAAAGGCCACAAGTAGAAAGTAAGATTGCAGAAGCACTAAAGACCTACCCGAAGGGAAGCGTTCTCTTTGTGGACGACTTCTTAGATTATGGCAATCCTGAAAGTGTCAAGAAAGCTTTGCTTCGCCTAAAAGAAAATTTAGCCTGAACCATTACCACCAAATCATAAAAAAAACAGCACTTTTTACAAGGCCTCCATCACATTAGCTGTAATCTCCAGGTAAGTTTCTCTTGGATTGGTGTTGGCCGTAACAGTAACTTTTTTCGTCACTTCCTGCCCCACCTGACCATTTTTTGGTCTGAAAATAACGTCTAATTCACCAATATCTCCGGGCATGATCGGTTTTTCAGGTTTGTTAGGCACGGTACAACCGCATGAAGCCTTTGCACTTTCAATCACCAATGGAGTAGTACCGGTATTCTTAAACTTAAAGGTGTATTTGTTATCGCTGGGATAAAAGACATTTCCAAAATTGTGTTTTGTTTCAAAGTATTCAATGGAAGTGATCTCTTTATTAGAAGCATTAGATGAGGTGTTGTTATTATCTAAGGCTTCACTGTTGTCCGGATTCACGGTTTCAACCACAGAGCTTGTTCCATCACTGTTTACGGTTACTTCTGATTCTTCATCACCATTGCATCCAGCCAAAAGTGCGACAGCCATAAAACATACCATTCCTTTTTTCATAGTCTAAATTTTACTCCAAAATTAATAATCTAATCCGATTTTTTTCATGGTTTTATCCTCAATCAACTCCAGAGCTTTGATGTAGATTTCATCTTCTTGCCCATTATAAATCTCATAAAAAGTTGAAAAATCCCATAAATTGGAGGCGATTCTTGCTTTTAGTAAAGTATGCATCAGTTTTTTAGAAGTTTCATAATCTTCTTTGGAATGGGTGATTTCCTCATCCAAAACAACTAACCAAAACTCTTTCATTACTTCTTCATCCACTTCAAAATTATCCCTGAAATCTTCAAAAGTCGGATATTTTTTCTTGAGTTCTTCCCGGTGTGTATCTACATAATCAAAAGGAAAGTTATTGAAAATTCCGCTTCTGCTGATCTCTTTATACATATCAGACATTTCAGAAGTGTCTAAGGGAACAAAATAATCAGGCATGATTCCACCGCCACCGTAAACGGTACGTTCTAATTTCAGGGTTTTAAATTTCAGTGAATCCGGAAAATCAATACTGTCGGCATGCATCATTTCTCCGTGCAGATAGCGATTCAACTGATCTTCTTTATAGGCATCCACCCCTTCATCATAAGGTTTTTGGATGAATCGTCCTGAAGGAGTAAAGTAACGGGCTATGGTGATGCGTGCAATGGATCCGTCTGACAAATTGTACGGACGTTGAACCAGGCCTTTACCAAATGTCCTGCGCCCAACGATTAATGCCCTGTCCCAATCCTGAAGGGCACCGGCAACAATTTCTGAAGCTGAAGCAGAGTTTTCGTTGACCAGCACAATTAACTTGCCTTTTTCAAAAGAGCCTTCTTTTTCAGAATGATAATATTTACCATAGCTGTTTTGATCATCTGCTATCAAATCTCTTCGTGGTTGTGCACGGCCTTCAGAGTAGACAATCAGCTTGTCTTTGTCTAAGAACTCATCAGCCATAAACTTCGCAACATGTAATAATCCACCACCATTACTTTGCAGATCTAAAATGAGGTTTTTCATGCCCTTTTCTTTCAACATATCTATGGCATCCATTAGCTCTTTAGGGGTGGAGCGGGCAAAACTCGTGACTTTGATATAACCGGTTTCTTCTGTGGCCATATATGAAGCTGCTACACTAAATAAGGGGATTTCATCCCGGATTATATTGAATTTGAGAATTTTTTTCTCTTTTCTGCGCTGAATACCCAACTTAACTTCTGTTCCCTTCTCTCCTAAAAGACGTTTTCGAACACCTGCATTTTGCAAACCGGTTCCGGCTACATTTTCGCCATCTATTTCTACAATTTTATCCCCTGCCTGAACTCCTACTTTTGCACAGGGTCCCCCTTCAATGGTGTTGATTACCGTGAGGGTGTCATCCATAATTCTAAAACGAATTCCTACCCCGACAAAGCTTCCGTTTATTTGATCATTAGAGCGTTGCACCTCTTCTTTTGGAATGAGGTAAGTGTGTGGATCCAGTTCTTTCAACATAGCCACGATAGCTGCGTCTGTAATCGCTGCGCCATCAAATTCATCTACATAATATGAATCCAGATAACCGAATAATTCCGTAAATTTCAGTGTAGTTTCTTCTTCAGTATGTTGGGCTTGTACAAAATTTGTAGTCAGTGCCAGAAGAACAATTAAAAAATATCTCATTGGTGTTACTTTTGATGCTTAATGAATTATTAAAACAGTGATCATTAAAAAGCTTGTCATGATACCATTTCAAAAGATTCCCATAAAATTAGGGTTAATTTCTCTTTTTTTCTTCATTAGTTTCAATAATTATGCCTCTTTTTTAGATGATCAATTGAAGTATTCACGCGTCAGGGCAGCTTACAGCGAAAAGAAACCGCTTATCCTTGAGAAATTAGCCAATATGGACATTGCGTTAAAAAATGTTAAGGTGATGATCAAGGCATATAAGTATGAACAAATGGTAAAAATATACGTGCAATCTTCCGGAGAAAAAGAATGGCGGATTTATGAAAACTTTCCATTTTGTCAATTTAGCGGGGATTTAGGGCCAAAAAGGGCTGAGGGTGATTACCAGATCCCCGAAGGCTATTATTACATCAACCATTTCAACCCCTATTCTAATTTTCACCTGTCTTTGGGGGTGTCTTATCCCAATAAAGCAGACAAGATTAAAAGTTCAGCCAAAAAAAAAGGAGGGGCAATCTATATGCATGGCAATTGCGTCACCATTGGTTGTATCCCTATAGAAGATGAACCGATAAAAGAGGTATACATTTTAAGTGTTTTGGCCAAAAACAACGGACAATCCAGAATTCCGATTGATATTTTTCCTTTTGAATATTCAGCCGATAAGATGGAGATAGCCGGAAAAAAATACCCGCAACATCTGGATTTCTGGAAAAATTTGTACGATATTGAATCTCAGTTTGACAGTACCAAAATTCGTCCCAAAGTAGCAGTGAATAGCCGGGGGGATTATTACATTCCTTGAACTGAATAATTAACGAAAGTCGGCAGATAATAATTCAGTCGCAATGAAAAGGTGATTTATTTCAAATCTCCATTAATTTTGGATAGTATTGAAGTGAATATGCGTTTTTCTTTATCCGTTTTGATCGTTTTTTTGTTGTTGAATTCCTGTGAGCAGGAGCCAGGTATAGAACGTGGTTTTTATCATTGGAATTCCCGATTTTCACTCACCGATTCACAACTTAACTTTTTAGAAGAGATAAATGCTGAAGTCTTGTACGTCCATTATTTTGATGTCATAATGGGAGAGCAAGAACCACTGCCAATCGCAGAGGTGAAAATGGATACCGAAACTAATTTGTCCATTGTGCCGGTGGTGTATATTACTACAGCTGTTTTCTCTGCTTTAGACAGTACTGAAATTCCCGACTTTGCACAAAAAGTGTATCAAAAAATCACCGATATTCACGGTTCCAGGGCATTGAGTGAAATACAGATGGACTGTGACTGGACCCCATCCGTTCAAGATAAATACTTCTATTTTTTGGAGCAATTCAAATCAATTATGCCTGATAAGACCAAGCTGTCTGCAACTGTGCGTTTGTACCAATATAAATACCCGGATATTGCAGGCGTTCCCCCGGTTGACCGTGGTTTGTTGATGTATTACAACATGGGAAGTTTAACTGACTACCATGAACCGAATTCCATACTGAATAACAAATTGGGCGAGCAATATCTTGTTGAAAAAGAATACCCCTTACCCTTGGATATCGCTTTACCCAATTTTAGCTGGGCGCTTTTGTTTCGACAGGGAGAATTTCAACAGATTTGTCCGCAGTTTTCTGAAAATGAATTAAAAAATAGTCCTCTTTTTGTGTCAGATCAAGCTGATCATTATATTTTTACGAAAGATACCGTGATGTATGAAACTTATTTTCGTTTTGGAGATGAGTTGAGATACGAAAGTTGCTCGGAACAAGAATTGCTGAAAGCGGCAGAGATGATCGAAGAAAAAATCGCTCATCAAAATGCCAGAATTTTAATTTATCATTTACAAGAAAAAACCATCAACGATTATGAAAAACTGGATGCTGTCTATCGCGTTTTTGAGTAGTTCTTTTGTTTCACTGGCCTGTGCCTGGTATCCCTATGGAGAAGAGGTGAGATTTTCACTTTTTGGGTCGCACCTGGCAGGACACAATGATGCCAGTCCGTTATTTTACAGCTGCCATTTTTTTAATGATTATAAAGTGGATGAATATCGTGGACCAACTGAGAATTTGAACGAATGGTACGATTACTTCCATGGAAAATACAAAACGGAAGCTATAGATGAGTTGTTGTATCATTTTGATCATGACACCAAAAAAAATGAAGTTGCAAAGAACCCTTTGATAGTCTCATTTGTGGTGGGGAATCACGTAAATGCTGCCGAGTATATCATGTTTGCTAAAAAAGTAGAAGAACAGTTGCGTGAAGATCATTGGGACAAAAAGAAGATGGATATTGAAGGCCTTCACCGCTCTATCGGAATTGCACAAAATAAAATCTTAAAACTTCAGGATGCCTATTTACAGTTACGATATGCGTACCAACTGATTGTGATGAGTTATTACTTAGGTAAATATGATGATGTGCAGGGATATTATAAAAATTATATTCTTAAATCTCCTGAAAAGAGTGTGATCAAGTGGTGGTCCATGTTTTTTTATGCCCTGACAAAAGAAGATGAAAACAAGCAAAATTATCTTTTAGCGCAAGTATTTGATCATTCAAAATCAAAAGCCACTTACATTTATAAAAAATTCCCTTCAGATCGTTTAAAAGCGGCGGGTGTACTCGATTTTTGTAAAGGTAATGAGGATAAAGCCGCCGTTTTAAGTCTGTTGGCATTCAAAAATCCCGGTAGAGCAAAAGATCAGATCATGGAAATTGCAGATCTAACACCAAATTCGGAATTGCTGGACATTCTTTTGATTCGGGAGATCAATAAAATGGAAGATTGGTACCTGACAGAAAAACACACCACTTATGAAACCGGCATAACTTCTAATTACTTCAGTGATCGCGAAAAATTTGATTTTATCAAGGCGAAAAACTTTCAGTCCGATAAAAAATACCTGCGGGATTTCAGGGATATGGTTTCGGATATCCTGGAGCGTAAAAAAGTGGAGAATCGCAGTTTGTGGTTTACATCTTTGGCCTATATGTCTTATATGTTGGATGAAAAAGAAGCGACGGAATCTTACTTACATCACGCTAAAAAACATGCAGAAACTGCTGAGATTAAAGGACAGATTTTGATCACAGAAATATTACACACCGTTAAATATGAGGATAAATGGGATGAAGGTTTTCAGGCCGATTTGATGAGAATGTTCTATGGATTGGAGAAATTCAAAAAAGATATCTATGATTATGATCGATTCAAATCACAAATCATGTTGGCGATTACCAATAAATATCTTGAGATGGATAATTTTCTGCTGGCTTCATTGTTTCAGTCAAAAGTTAAAGCGAGAGTATTAAGTGAGTACGGTTGGGGATATGAACCAGGGTATCAATCTTTTGATTTGCTGAATGAAAATGCCACTTCAGAAGATATGGATGAATTCTTCGCCTTTTGGAATAAAAAAGATAAAACACCTCTTGAAGAATGGTTAATGGAGGACATCAAAAAATACAAATGGCGATTGACAGATCTTTGGGCCACACAGTATTTTAGAGAAGATAAACTGGACAAAGCCTTAGCGATTTACAGGACAATTCCGGATAGCGTTTGGCAGGTAGATAACTGGGAATTGCATTATTATTACAAGCAAGAATTGGACAATGACCCTTTTGAAACCAATATTTATGGAAGAGGTCGTGGAAATGAAAGTGGGAATACGTATACTAAGCCAGAGTTTGTAGCAGAGATCATTCGTTTAAAAGGTTTGTTGGAAGGCGATACTAAAAATAAAGATTATTACGCCATGTTGTTGGGGAATGCCTACTATAATATGAGTTATCACGGAAATTCCTATTACTATACAGAGTATGGGTGGAGCGGTTATGAAAATGATGACTATGCCCGGGATCAGTCCTATTATTACACGGCAGAACGTGCCTTTAAATATTATGAAATGGCCGAAAGTTTGGCAGTCAATACTGAATTTGCTGCTTTCTGTTATCGTTTACAACTCAAATGTGTTTTTGATGAGATGTGGTACAATGATAGCATCAAAAACAAACATGCAAAAATGAGTCGGGAACAAGAGTGGGATGTATTTGCCGGGCGGTATCCGGAGCATTATCAGCTGTTGATGGGCTGTGATCATTTTGACTATTATTCTTCTGCCTGGAAGCGAAGTTAGTGATTAGATAGTCTTTCAGTTGAGTTTTGTCAAGTTCATCTTAAGCAGAAAAAAAATAGTGTTACTTTTAGAAAAAATAATACGGTTATTGGGAGAGGTGAGGGGATTAATCCAATGAAAATATGAAGCAATTACTCGGTTTAATTTTTATGGTAAATTGTCTGATTTTGAATGCTCAGGTGGACAAAGTGTATACTTCGCTGGATGAGGCTTTGCTAACTCCTGAGAAAGTCTATATACTTGATTTAAGAGAGCAGGGATTGACCACTTGTCCTGAATCCATAGGGGAATTCACCAACTTATCAAGGCTTTACCTTTCAGATAATAAGTTGCGTAGTTTACCTGAGTCAATTGGTAAATTAAGCAATTTACGTGTTCTTTCTTTGAACGATAATCAACTGACAGAATTACCGGCTTCTATCGTTAAACTGAAGTTGCTGCGGGCCGTATTTGCTGTACGTAACGACCTAAGAAAACTTCCTGAAGATATAGGTAAAATGACAAGTTTACAAACATTGTCTATCTCTACCAATCGACTTACATCCTTGCCTGAGTCTATTCTTGAACTACCCTACTTGACAGGCTTGTACGCGGCAGAAAATGAATTGACCTCTATTCCTGACTCCATTCACCAACTGCAAAGTCTTGAAGTACTTGCCTTATCACAAAATCGATTAACAAAGCTACCTGAAACCCTGGGGAAACTTACCAATTTGACAGGACTTGGTTTTTCTTCTAATCAATTGAAAGAAATACCCGAATCAATCGGAGCACTGATAAATTTAAAGCAACTTTATATGAGTGAAAATAAGATAAGGGTATTGCCTAAATCTATTTCTAAGCTGACGAATTTGGAGGAAATTTACGCCTCTTACAATCGCTTGACAGAATTTCCGAATATTACACACATTACCTCTTTGACTACAATTTACCTTTCTAGTAATAAACTACGAGAAATTCCGGAATCCATTAGTAACTTAAATAATTTAATTTCTCTGTTTGTATCCAGAAACCAGTTCACAGAACTGCCCGAATCCTTTGGTGAATTGGAAAATTTGCAGGAACTTGATTTATCCAACAACGAATTTCGTAAATTACCTAAATCATTAGATAAGTTGTACCGTTTAAATGTTTTGGGAATGTCTTATTGTGAATTGAAGGAGATCCCGGAATTTGTCTTTCAGCAAAGCGATTTGGAAAAACTCTATCTAACCGGCAACAAGTTGAAGACCTTACCGAAAGATTTAACCAAACTCTCAAAACTCAGTGAGCTTTACCTCTCAAGAAACCGGTTGAAAACGATTCCGGATCCTATTTTTTCACTGAAAAATCTGACCAAATTATATCTCTCATCCAATGAACTAAAAACAGTTCCGATAGGTATTTCATGGCTACCTCAACTGGAAGAACTGGATGTGTCAGGAAATGGATTTACTGCCGTTCCTGAAAATATTCTAAAGGTAAAAACCTTAACGGCGCTGGATCTTTCTTATAATGAAATCTCATCACTTCCTGATAAATTTGTAGAGCTCACCGGTTTGAGTAAACTTTATTTATCCAACAACCTTTTGAGAAGTTTACCGGATGCTATGGGTGATCTCCGTAATTTAACGATTCTGAGTGTGTCGCAAAATGAGTTGGATTCACTACCCGCATCACTTTCTCAACTTGATTATCTAGCTGAATTGTATATCGATTATAATCAGTTTGCAGAAGTACCTGAGTCAGTTCTTCAGTTGAAAACGGTGAGCGAGCTCGATCTTTCTAACAATAAACTTACCGATCTTCCTGAATCAATAGTAGAACTCACCAATTTGACTACACTTTATTTGGACAATAATCAACTGAAAGAAATCCCTTCTCCCCTTTTAAGAATGAACGGATTAGAAAAGCTGTATCTGGCAGAGAATCAAATCACCCAATTGACTGATTCCATTAGCCAACTGCATCAGCTGAAAGAACTATACCTAAATGGAAATCAACTGGCTTCTTTGCCCAAGAAGTTTTCAGAGTTGGATCAATTAATTGTGCTGGATATTTCCAACAATCAATTTTCACAACTTCCGGCTTCGGTGGTTCAGTTGGAAAATCTGGAAGTGCTTTTTCTTTCCTATAATCAGTTGAAGAACATTCCTGCATCCATTGTTGAATTGGAACAGCTCAAAGAACTTTACCTGGATGGAAATGAAATGGGAAGAATTCCTGAATCGGTACTTGAATTGAAGAAGTTAACAACTTTGAGTCTAGCCTACACCCAACTTTCTGATATACCGGAAGAAATTACTGAAATGGAAGATATGTCGATACTTTACTTATCTTCCAATCAATTGGCGAGCATACCTGATCCGGTTTTCAAGTTAAAACACCTCACTGAATTGTATGTGGATGGTACAGGTTTGAAAGAAGTAAGTGAATCTATCGGGGAGTTGAGAGAGTTGACCAAACTGGAATTATCGAACAATGAATTGACCCAAATTCCGGAATCAGTGAGAAATTTAATGGATTTAACCTGGCTGGGTCTGTCGGGAAATCAACTGAAAACATTGCCTGAATCAGTGGGAGGAATGGTAGATATGGAAGAGTTGTATGTATCCTACAACGGACTTGAAACTTTACCGGATTCCATTACAGAATTGTTGAGTTTGAAGAAATTGTACCTGGAAGGTAATCAGTTGCTTCGTTTGCCCGAGAATATGGGTCAACTTCGCTTATTGAATGAATTGTATGTAGGGCGAAATCAATTGAAAAAACTTCCTGAATCCATAGGTGGGGCAGAACGCTTGAGAGTTCTTGAATTAACGGATAACCAATTGACGAAATTACCGGAATCCATCTCTCAACTTACCAAATTAACCAGCTTGACCCTGGTCAACAATCAACTGGTTGAATTGCCCGGTTCTATTGGAGGCATGGAAGATTTAGAAGAATTATATTTGTCAGGAAATCAATTGAAAAAAGTACCTGAGTCTATTTCTCAACTTCGTGAATTGATTACATTGGATTTATCCTATAATCAACTGAAATCCCTGCCAAAATCGATAGGAGACCTGGAAAATCTGAACGGTTTGGGATTAACTGAAAATCCGATTGAAGAAAAAGAACAGGAAAAAATTAAAAAAGCTTTGCCTGATTGCCGATTGATGTTTTGATGTGAAGTTACAAACGGCTGACTCCGGTATTCTTTTTCCCGATTTCAAACATATAACGAACAGAAAACTGAAAGAAACGGTGGGCTTTTGTTTCTTCTCCGGCTGGATTTCGATAATCCGGGAACCCAAATTGATAGGAAGCATTTATCCCAACACCATTTGCCTGATAACCGATTCCCGTTTTAAAACCATAGTCCAGTACCCTCAAGCCAGAGGTAGTAGAAGATTCTGTATAACTTTCTTCGTATCCTTTAGGAAATAATTGTTCAATGAATTCATTCCCGCCGGTCAACTCGCCAATATCAAAGGCAGCAGTAAAAGGAGTATAGGCCGTGGTAAGTTCCTTCTGTCTTGCAGCTACCATAAAACCCACATATCCTCCGTAAAAAACTGAGAATCCTTTATAGTCATAACTCGCCATAATAGGAATTTCCAAATAATGCTGCGCTGTTCTTCCCGAAGTATTGTAATAAGTATTTAGGTCCATTCCTTGAGGAATCATGCTGGAATCAACAAACCCAAAAAAATCAAAGGTAGTCGTGTCTGCTGAGGAATAGGTCTGTCTTTTTTGAGAATAGTTAAAACCACTGCGCAGTGAAAAATAGTCTGTAAATCGATACCGAAAGGCACCACCTCCATACCATCCCGGTTCGTAGTTGTTGCCGATTGTTAATTCATCCATATGAATGAGGTTCATTCCAATCTCTGCACCAACTTCTATTCGTTGTGAATGTCCTGAAATGCAAATTCCAAATAAAAGAAAGAGAAATGAGTATCGCATAAGATGCCCTATTTTGGTGTTAAAAGTAATGAGAAAATTTAGAGAATGAGTGGGTTTCTCAACAGATATATTCGCTCATCTTTATCTGCTTGAGGAGCTTCAATTTAAAAATGAACGAGGCTTTTATTTCTTCAGGCTGCTGGGATATGGAATATAAGTTTCATCACCTGGAACTTTGGGGATTTTTTTTTCTTTCCACAATTGAATAGCGGCTTCAATTTTCTTTTTATCGGAGGAAACGAAGTTCCAATCGATATAACGCTTTTCAGGAAAAGGACAAAAACAATTTGGAGAAACAATTATTTCAACACCAGACGGAAGACCATTAAAGAGAGATAGTGAATATCAAAAAAAGAAAAAACGTAAGAAATTCCGGAGAAGAGCTGCTATTGAACCGCTTATTGGTCATCTAAAAACAGATTATCGAATGGGACAAAACTATCTCCACGGCATTGATTCACCTCAAATTAACGCTTTTTTAGCCGCAACAGGGTGGAATCTTAAAAAGATGATGCTTCAATTAAAGATAGAGACAAAGTCTTTTGTCTAATATCTTTAATCTTGGAGAGAAATAAAAAACTTGTTTTTTAAGGAACGACTAACTACTTAAAATTGTCTATAATTCTTTGTCTATCTTCATTTTCTTTATCGTTCTTATGGTAGATTTCAATAAAGATTATTTTATCTTCTTTTTCAAAATGAGCATAAATCAAACGCAATCCCGAATTTACCCCTCTCCCTTTCAATGCTCTACAAGCTATTTTTTTTACTTTTATTACACAAGTTTCCAAACCTAAATTGTCAATTTGAAAACTGAACGGAGGTCTGACTTCGGGTTTCTTTTTTAGAATAGCTTTTACTTCAAACAAATCATCATTTAAAGTCCTGTATTTTTTCAAGAGTTTCTTTAAATCCTTTTTAAATTCTACTAATTCTTCAAAAGTCATGCTTGTTCAATTTCATCACCATAATTCCTCACAGAATATGGGGCTTCTCTATAAAAAGCCAATTCATAACTAATGTCCTTTCCCTCATCAGTAACTTCCCAAGGTAAATCTTTATGAGAATAATTACTTATTGCAGCCGCAGACCAATCACTCATTTGTTCAATAACCCTATCTAGAATTTCAGTTTCACTTGCTTTCAATTCCTCTAAATTTGCTTTTTCTAAAGGTAAATAACGAGTCTGCGGATGACCATAATATTTAGTTTTGACCCGTTTCAATGCTCCTCCCTCAATCATTTGATTGATAATTGTATTTAATTTTTGAGGTACAGGACCAAATGGTAATTTTTTATATTTTGCACCAGTTAAATGTTCTTCATATAACTCATAATAATTAAAATCAGAAAAATACAGTAGTTTATAAAGAACCGTTTCTCCAACATTTGGTTTTCCTGCACATTTTTCTAAAATGTATAATAGCACATTTTTAAACTTATCAACTTTTAAATTAGGCACAGCAATACGTTCTTCAACAACAGTAGTATTTTTTTTATTCTCCTCATTAATTTCTTGATGAATCTCAAAATTTTCAGACATAAAATCATCTAGTGAAAATTCTAATACCATTGACAACTGTTGCAATTCAAGTATATTAACGCTCCTATTGCCTAATTCAATTTGAGCCAAGGAAGGACGAGAAATATTAACAATCTTCGCTAAATCCTCCTGGGATAATCCTTTAATCTTACGGAGTTGGGTTATCCTCTGACCAATTTGCTTTTGTGATAATTTTGTTTTCATACCTATTTTTCCTTTCGTTTGCGCCACAAAGATAAGAAATGTTTCGATATAAAACAATAATATGTTTGATTTTAAAACATTTATATTGTTAAATTCCCGCCGTCGCAAGCATATCGCTCGTGCCGCCATGCAAGTCGCCACTTATGTTATGCGTAAAACCGTTAGCACCTAAAGATAAAATCACAAATTTTTTGCTGTTGATTTTTCGGGAATCAAAATCTTGAGATTGATCAATGCAATGATTAACGCAATGATCGGCAATGCACTGATTAAATAATAAACCTTGTACTGCATCATTCCATATAATCCTGCAGCGAGTACCGGAAATGAAGCCATAGCAAAAGAGTTGATCGATTCACTGATTCCCATAATTTCTCCTTGTTTTTGAGGATCAGCATGGATAGAAATAAGAGAATTGAAAGTGGGAAAGCAAATCGATAATCCTAAATTCATCACGTAATAAAAGGCAATGTATAACCAAAGATCGTCAGTAAGGGTAATACAAAACAGTCCGATCGCCGATAAGCTCAACCCAATGATGAGTGTTTTTACTGCCCCAAACCAACTGATAAATCGCTTGGAAACAAAAGCCTGATTAAAAGAAAGGAAAACACCCACCACCAACATGAAAAATCCCAGTTCCCTTTCTTCAAATTTAAATAGGTCGATTAAAAACAGGGCAATGGTGGCAATGTAAAAAGCCATCATGGTGTGAAATAACAATTTCATCCAAAAAATAACCCGAATAATGGGAGCGGGTTTTACCGCTCTAATACGGCGAAGGATAAAAATGCTCTTGAGTAAACTTTGTTTTGTCTTTTCCCCTCGTTTTTCAACCGGATGTGATTCTTTTAACCAAAAAAAGATGGTGAGGAGGGTTAAAGTTGAGATCACTACAGCCACCAACAATGTTCCCGTATATCCCAGTGAAGTGGAGGCTGCCAATCCACCCAAACCCGGACCAATAATCAACCCTAAACCTGCGATTCCGCCTAAATAACCAAATATATACGATTTCTGTTTTCGGGTGGTCACATCTGCCACGTATGCATTGGTTACCGAAGCATTTCCGCCGGTTACCCCGTCCAGAATTCTTGAAAAAGCAATGACCCAAAGTGGCAATGCAAATCCCAGTATATTTTTTTCGGGTAAAGAGAGCGCTAAAATAAACACAAACCAACTGAGCAAGGTGCCTGCCTGACTGATAATGAGAATGGGTTTTCTCCCTCTTTGATCAGATAAAGCGCCGAGATAAGGAGAGCCCAAAAACTGAAAGGCAGAATAAAAAGTCAATAACAATCCATACACCCACTCGTCCGCACCATAAGAAGACACGATAAAAGGTAAAACCGGCATGAGGATACTGAATCCCAATACATTGACAAAGGTTAATAAATAGGCAGGTATGAGCTTTTTTGTCACGTTTTAAATCTGAGAATTTTGATTGATTTCAATAAGAAAAAATATGGTCGAAGATAAGGACTATCTGACAGAAATTAGTTGGTGGAATGTTAATTTAATTTGATCAGAGCAGATCGCACAGAAAATAGCTAATTTTACAATTGATGAAAAAATTAGGCTTTGCTATCGCTTTATTTACTTTCTCTTGCAATAGTGGTGATTCAACTTCTTTAACTAAAGATGAAGAAGCTGTAAATACCAAATATGCTGAAGGAAAAGAAGTTTATGATCGTTCTTGTATTGCCTGTCACATGAAAGACGGTAAAGGCCTGGAAGGAACTTTTCCTCCATTAGCGGCAAGTGATTACTTGTTAAAAGATCCTCAGAGAGCATTGAAACAAGTGCTTTACGGTTCTGATGAACAAATGACGGTAAATGGGGTAGAATACCACGGAATTATGCCACCACAGGATGTTAGTGAAGAGGAGGCTGTAGCGGTGGTAAACTATATTCTCAACGCATGGGGTAATGATGGGGGAGAAATTACTGAAAGTGATTTAGAGAAGATCAAAGAATAAACCGTAACGAATTTGTTTTTTACATTTCCCGTAGTATTTTTACGTATGGAACTTTTAGACGGAAAAAAAACAGCCAATCAAATTAAAGAAGAGTTAGCTGCGAAAGTGGCGCAACTTAAAGCGGTAGGAAAAAAAGCACCTCACTTAGCTGCAGTTATTGTAGGTGAAAATGGAGCCAGCCTGACGTATGTGAATGCCAAAGTGAAGGCCTGTGAAAAAGTGGGATTTAAATCCACCCTTATCCAATTGCCTGAAACAGTTTCTGAAATAGATATTCTCAGTCAAATTGACGAATTAAACAACAACATAGAAATTGACGGATTTATTGTTCAACTGCCTTTACCGGATCATATTGACGAACAAAAAGTAACCCTGGCCATTGATCCTAAAAAAGATGTGGACGGTTTTCACCCTGAGAATTTGGGGCGAATGATGTTGGGATTACCCGGATTTTTACCGGCAACCCCGGCTGGAATTATTGAATTATTGGATCGATATGAGGTACAAACTTCAGGAAAAGACTGTGTGGTGATCGGAAGAAGTCATATCGTTGGATCACCTATGAGTGTCTTGATGTCGAGAAATGCTAAGGTCGGAAATTGTACGGTGACCTTGACGCATTCCCGAACAAAAGACCTGAAAGCGATTACTAAAAGGGCTGATATCGTTGTGGTAGCTCTGGGAAAGGCTGAATTTTTAACTGCAGATATGGTGAAAGATGGAGTGGTGGTGGTAGATGTAGGGATTACTCGTGTAAAAGATGATTCTAAAAAATCCGGATTTAGGTTGTTGGGAGATGTGAAATTTGATGAGGTGAGTAAAAAAGCTGCTTACATTACTCCTGTTCCGGGTGGAGTTGGACCTATGACCATTGCCTCTTTATTGATGAATACCTTGAAAGCGATTAAACTAAAATCCTGAAATCAGACAGAAGGTTGTCAGTAATTAAACGGGTTTCTATCAATCGGCTTTAGCTCCATGTCTAACTTCTCAAAGACAGATTTGAAATCCGATCCAAATTCTTTGATATCATCATCATCTTTTTCATAATGCCAAATGATCTTAAGGCCTTCAGGTTTCAACTTCTTTTCACAGAGCATTATTATTTTACGTAAAAATAGAGCTGAGCTGGTGTTGAGGTATTCAATATAAAAGTTGATCGTAGTATTTTTGGGTGGATTTTGAAGATAATCTTCTAATTCTTCAATCACAGGCGCAAAAAAATAATTGGCATTTTCAGGCAGGGATACTCCTGCAAAAAGCAAAACCCCCGTATTTTCGTTGATCTCAACTTTTAATGATCTTCTCTCACCTTCTATATGCAGCGTCATTCTTTTCTGGTTTGGATATAAATATAGGCAAAAGTTTAAAAGATTTATTTTTTAATTGAAATAGAAAGAGCAAATGGATGAGATTAAAAAATATCCCCCCCCTTTTTAAGTTGTTGACAAGCTCAATAAGGTATTGCTAATCTGAGAAAATACAGCCGTTATTTTTTGTAAAAATAGGAGAATGTGTATTTAGTAAAAAAAAAATAACTTAAGATTAGTTTTAATTCAATGAGAGTGATATTTTTGTAACCGTGAAAAAAAGAGCAATATATTCTACTTTGTTTTCAGTTATTCTGATGTTACCGCTTATTGTGGCTTCAGTTGTTTACACCCAAAACCGTTTGGACGATTTGGATTACAATACAAGTTGCTTTAATATTCAGGAAGAGGAGGATAATGAAGAAGAAGTAAAAGTAGATCGCGCTGCACCACCTCACCCTTTTATTGACTTAAGAGAGGAACAGCGGTTGAATGCTCTTTTTTCCAGTCTTTTAAATGCCGCCTTAGAACCTATGCTTAAGGTTCAGGTCCCCCCTCCCAGGCAGTCTTAGATTGCCCCGATTTTAATTTTCCTTTGTATAAAATAGTAGGATAGCATCACACAAGGTTGTGAGTAGCTATTAACATCTAATCATATTTTTCAATTATAAAAAATGAAAGAGAAAAAAAGTTTATTAAGCAATTTAAAATTTGATTTAGCCTCCGGTTTGGTGGTGTTTTTTGTGGCTCTTCCCTTGTGTTTGGGGATATCTTTGGCATCTACAGCCTACGCGGAGACAGAAACCTTGGAAGCGTTTAAAGGAGTTGTTTTTCCCGGCTTGATAGCGGGAATCGTTGGTGGTATTGTCGTGGGTAGTTTAAGTGGATCGCGCTTTGGAGTAAGTGGACCCGCTGCTGGATTAATTACCATTGTTTCTGTAGCGATTATGGAATTTGGTGGATTTCAAAACGGTGGTTTTGAGAAATTTATTCTAGCTGTTGCCATTGCCGGCGTTTTTCAGTTAATACTGGGCTTTATTCAGGCCGGTTTTTTAGCGTATTACATTCCTTTTTCTGTAATTAAAGGGATGTTGGCCGGTATTGGAGTGACGATCATTATGAAAGAAATCCCTCACTTTTTTGGATATGATAAAGATGTTGAAGGAGATATGAACTTTGAGCAGGTGGATGGGCATAATACTTTTACAGAGCTGTATTATATGACAGACAACGTGCATATTGGCGCTACTATTGTGGGGCTAATCTCTCTGGCCATTTTAATTGTCTGGGGATTTAAATTTGTCAAAAAGAGTAAGATTTTAAGTATGATACCGGGTCCGCTGATTGCAATCATTATTTCCATAATTGTGGCTGTATTATTTTCCAGTGTTCCGGGCATGATGATTTCAGCAGAACATTTGGTGCAAGTGCCAACTCCTTCAAGTATGGAAGAATTTAAGTCACAATTTTACACACCGGATTTTAGCGCATTAAAGGATTATCACGTTTATGTAGTTGCCTTAACTATTGCCGCAGTAGCCAGTATTGAAACGCTTTTGTGTGTTGAGGCAACCGATAAAATGGATCCTTATAAAGGAAGAACCCCAATGAATCGGGAATTGAAAGCACAAGGAGTTGGAAATCTGGTTTCAGGATTGTTGGGAGGTTTACCCATTACTCAGGTGATTGTGAGAAGTTCAGCAAACATTGATTCAGGAGCAAAATCTAAAACGTCAGCAGTACTTCATGGGATCTTTTTGCTTTCATTTATACTGCTCGTTCCCGGATTGTTAAATATGATTCCCAGATCAACCCTGGCAGCAGTTTTAATTTTAATTGGTTATAAACTGGCTAGCCCTGCTACCATTAAAAAAATGATCAATGTGGGATGGGAGCAGGCTGTGCCGTTTTTTGTGGTGATTTTTGCCATGTTGTTTAGTGACCTCCTGAAAGGGGTCGGTGCCGGTTTAGTTGTGGCATTCCTGATCATTTTATACAGAAATTACAGAATGTCATACTTTGTTAAAGGAGAGAATGGTGATGAAAATCAACCTATAAAATTGACTCTCTCGCAACATGCTACTTTCCTGAATAAGGCAAGTATTCTGAAAACATTGGATGAAATTGAAGATGGCAAGGAAGTAATTATAGATTTCTCCCACACCCTGGATGTAGATTATGACGTTCGACAGGTTATTGAGGAGTTTCAGCAATCGGCTAAAGATCGCGAGATTTCGGTTACGATCATTAATAGGGATGGGACTATTGAAAAGCAGGAATTCGAAGAAGAAAGGGAGTAAAATAAATTAGATTTTACATAGAAAATTAAACGTCTGATAATTTCAAAATGAAGTTAATATAGACGAAAAATAATGATAATAAATAATGATAATTGAAAAAGTATGAGAACTCAAACTAAAGAAACACAAAAGAATTTAACACCTCAAGACGCACATAGAATTTTGGTAGAGGGAAACAAAAGGTTTGTAGAAAATAAACAACTGGAAAGAGATTTGCAATCACAGGTGATTGCCACCAGTGCCGGTCAGTTCCCTTTTGCGGTGATCTTGAGCTGTATAGATTCCAGAGTGCCGGCAGAATTGGTTTTTGACCAGGGAATTGGAGATGTTTTCAGTGTGCGGGTAGCAGGAAATGTGATCAATGAGGATATATTAGGATCTATGGAGTTTGGCTGTAAAGTGGCGGGCTCAAAAATCGTTGTGGTGATGGGGCATACAAAATGCGGCGCCGTTGGTGGTGCTTGTGGACATGTAGAAATGGGGAATTTAACCACCTTGTTAGATAAAATACAACCGGCGGTTAAAAAAGTAAATCCTAATAACAAGGATCTAAATGCAGATGAGATGGACAAAGTAGCGGAAGAGAATGTTAGAGTTGCGATAGCAGATCTCAAAAAGAAAAGCCCTATTTTGAAAGAAATGGATGAGAATGGAGAAATTGAGATAGTGGGTGCTATGTATAGTGTGGAAAGCGGGAAAGTTGAATTTTTGTAGACGAAACTCCGCTGCTGACGAGAAAATTTTTATTTGTGATAGAAGAGGTGATCACCTTTTATAGATAAAGCAGACGGCAGATTATTACTAAATAATGACCCCGTGCCCAATCCTTGAGGCATGGGGTTGTTTTTTGTAGCGGTATATTGGGCAATCACATTTAATCCCACATTGCTTTCCAATGCGCTGGTGATCCACCAACCAATTTTTCGTTCTTCTGCTAGTTCAATCCATTCATCAGATGCTCTTAAACCACCCACTAGTGAAGGTTTTAGGATGATATACTGTGGCTGTATTTTGTCAAGTAAATTACGTTTTTCATTGATTGCAGTAATTCCGATTAGTTCTTCATCAAGGGCAATGGGTAATGGAGTATTCATACATAATTGACGCATTTCATTCCACTGTCCTTGCTGTATGGGTTGTTCGATAGAGTGCAAATCAAATTTGGCGAGTTGTTTTAATTTTTCCAGTGCCTTGTCCGGATGAAATGCACCATTAGCATCTACCCGCAACTCAATTTCATTTTTACTGTGGTGAGATCGGATGAAATCCAGTATCCGCAGTTCTTCATCAAAATCTATCGCTCCGATCTTCATTTTTATACAAGTAAAGCCCTGACCTAACTTTTCACGCACTTGTTCCAGCATAAAATCTTTATCGCCCATCCAAATTAGCCCATTGATGGGAATGCCCCTGCTGCCACGGGTAAATGTAGTCTCAAAATAAAGTTGGTTTCCATTGTTTTTCAGATCTAAAAGCGCAGATTCTACGGCAAATCTTATAGAAGGATAATCCCGTAATTTTTGATGCAAATCTTCAACATAATCATTGATCCGACTAACAGTTTTTTTTAAAAATGATTCGTACTCATCTGACCATTCCGGATTCAGACTTTTGATAATAGAAGCTTCACCTTTTCCAACAGCTTGCGGCGATTTTTCATCCCAAATACGTATGATCCATGAGTCTTTTTCACGGAGAACACCCCTTGATGTTCCGGCTGGCTGCTTAAATTCAAGGGTGATTTTTTCAGATGAGGCTTTTAGCATATTGCGAATTTATTCAAATTATTAGGAACACACTGTTAATAGAAATTTGTTAAAGACAAGAAGTAGCCATTGGATTGTTGTATTTTTGTCAGGATGAATATTCCTTCAAAACATTTGGAAGAGCTGGTTGACCACTTCGCCTCTTTGCCCGGAATAGGTCGTAAAACGGCTTTACGACTGGTCTTGAATTTACTCAAAAGGGATAAGGAAGAGCTAACGGCCTTTGCCGATTCAATGGGTGAACTCAAATCTAAAGTATCTTCCTGTTCTATTTGTGGCAATATTTCCGATACTGATCTTTGCGGTATTTGCATTCAACCCAATCGAAAAAAAGAGATGGTATGTGTGGTAGAAGATATTCGCGATATTCTGGCCATAGAATCTACACAACAATACTTTGGAGTATACCATGTGCTGGGGGGGGTCATTTCTCCAATGGAAGGGGTAGGACCCAATGATCTGAATATTGATGCACTCATTGAAAGAGCCGAACAGGGTGATGTGGCAGAAGTGATTTTAGCATTAAACTCATCTATGGAAGGCGATACCACTAACTTTTTTCTCTATCGTAAATTGGCAAATTTTGAAATTAACATCACTACCTTGTCAAGAGGTGTAGCAGTGGGTACAGAACTGCAATATACAGATGAATTAACCCTGGGAAGATCCATTGTTAATCGAATGCCATTTGACCTGAACTTGGTTAGAAAATAAGATCACCCCCCTTTTCTTCTTTTAAATTTGGAATAATATCGATAAAAATACACATTATTCCAATTATAAAAAATTAAATTTGGAATAATAATACTATTTTAATTATATTTTTCCATTTTAAAATATTAAATTTGGAATAATAATTAAAAATCATAGTAAAAATTCCAATTTAAGTAATGCTAATAGGTAGGAAGGAACCCATAAAAAAAATGCGTGAATTGCTAAATTCAAGAAAATCAGAGTTTTTAGCTGTTACCGGTAGAAGAAGAGTTGGTAAAACGTACTTGATTGATGAAGTGTATAAAGAACATTTATGTTTTCGGATGACAGGAATTCAGGATGCGACAATCGATCAACAACTTTTTAATTTTCAACAAAAAATCACAGAATACTCAGAGCTCAATATATTTACTACCCCTTCAAACTGGCAAGAGGCTTTTTTAATATTAAAAAGCTATTTAAAGACGCTGAAAAAAGACAAAAAACGCGTTATTTTTATTGACGAATTACCATGGGTAGCCACAGCCCGATCCGGTTTTTTACAGTTGCTGGCTCACTTATGGAATGATTATTTATCCAAAGAAAAGCATTTCATTTTAGTAGTATGCGGATCTTCAACATCCTGGATTGTAGATCATGTTATGAATGATACGGGCGGTTTACACAATCGCATAACAGAATCTATAAATTTACCGGTGTTCAATATACAGGAAGCCGGAGAACTGTTAAAGTGTAATGGGATTCATTTAACTGCCCAGGAACTTACAAAAACTTACATGATATTGGGTGGAATCCCTTTTTATCTTGAACAGCTGAGAAAGGGAGAAAACTCAACAACAGCTATTGAACGCTTATGCTTTTCACCAACCGGAATCCTGAGAGATGAATATAATCACCTGTTTAAAGCACTATTTAAAAATCCGGAGCATCATGAAACTATGATTGAAGCCTTGGCCAACGCAGCAGAAGGTTTAACGCATCACCAGATTATCGAAAATACTGACATTCCTGACGGAGGGACTTATAATCGTACAAAAGAAGATTTGATGTTGTCAGGATTTATTGAAGAACGTATACCATTTGGTCACAAAAAGAAGGAAGCTATTTACAAGTTGGTAGATGAATTTTCCATCTTCTATCACCGATTCATGAAAAATAATCGAAAATACACCAAGGGAATGTGGAATCAACTGGCTGCAAAACAGACCTATAAAATATGGCAGGGTTTTGCTTTTGAATCATTTTGCTATAAACATATCCAACAAATTAAAGATGCACTTGGGATAGGAGCAGTATATACTGAAATTTCAATATTGAGAATAGCCGGAGATGAAAGCAGTAAAGGTTTTCAGATTGATTTAATCATTGACCGTGCAGATAACACAATCAACTTGTGTGAAATGAAATTTTATGATGCAAAATTTAAAATCAACAAAAGTTACGCTATGCGCCTGGCCCAGAGAAAACAGGATTTTATTGAACATACACAAACTAAAAAACAAGTATTTACCACGCTTATTAGCACTTATGGTATAAGTCAAAATAAATATGCGCAGGCTCATTTGGATGCTGAAGTTCATTTAGATCAATTCATTGAAGTATGATAATCCTTGTGTCACGTATGAAGGTCTGCCAAATTTGTAGGCAGCCACTCATTAGATCACCTTTGATTAAATAGTGTTGTCAGCAAGCATCTGGCTTTTGTCAGGTATGTCTGAATATACCACTTTGGCTCGAGTTTTGTATCTTAAGCCGAAATGAAAGACAGGTATGAAATTTATAGATGCCATTTTTATCGCCTTTTTGATGACTCCTACTTTTGGGATGAGTCAAATAGATTCTACCAAAGAAAAACCTTTCAGATACATTAATTCCTTAGAAGTTGATTATCTGCGTGTTTTCCCCTTGACCAAAGAGTATATCAATTCACCTATTGAACGCCATTGGGGAGTCGGTATACAAGCCAATATTTTTTCTTTCCCTATTTCTCCGAAGGTTGATATGAGATTTCACATTGGGGGGAATTACGGTGGAAAAAATTACCACAACCTGATTGATAATGTTTCGTTTGAAGGCGGATATACAGGAGGGTTGAGGGTAGACTATTTCAGGGGTTGTTTTTGGATTGGAAGTACGGTCGGTTTTCAGGCACACAGGAAGTTTAGAATCAATTTTCCATTCAGTTATGCTGTTAGGTGGGTGAATTATTCGGGAATCTATTACCTGCATGATTTTCAATCGATAAAATCTGAAGACCTGGAAGCAGACAATGGCGATAGTGGGTCAAATATTGAAAATTACTACAGAAAATTTTCGCAGGGATTTAAAACGGGAGTCGAAATCTCATCCAACCCAAGTCATCAATTCAGTTTATTTGCCAGATTAAACCTTCAGTTTTTCGGAGAACGGGATGTTTTTGATGTAGAATCAGTATCACATCCGAATAATGGGCCTATTACATTTGATACCTATCAGATAAACAATAGCTCAGAAATTGGTTTTAGTTTGGGTGTTCGGGTTTACGTTTATCGTTTGAAGAAGGGAGAGCTTGAGAAAAGACCTAAAGAAAAAAAGCCGGATATAGAACTCAATCCTGATAGAAGAGTGAGGAAATAAAAAAGCTCCGAATTACTCCGAAGCTTCAAGATCTAATCATTTACTTCAGTATTAATGAAGGCCCTTTGCAGCCAAATACCTTTCCGCATCCAGCGCTGCCATACAGCCGGTTCCGGCCGCAGTAACCGCTTGTCGATAAACGTGATCAGCAGCATCTCCCGATACAAAAACGCCCTCTACATTCGTCTTGGTGGTTTCCGGCTGATTAATGATATAGCCCGTTTGATCCAAATCTAACCACTCTTTAAAAATATCAGTGTTGGGCTTATGACCGATAGCCAAAAACACTCCTGTACACTGAATCCCTTGCGTTTCACCGGTTTTGTTATTTTTTACCCTAACCGAGGTGACTACCTGACCATCACCGATCACTTCATCCAATTCAGTATTGTACATGATTTCTATGTTCTCCATAGCTTTTACACGTTTCTCCATAATCACAGACGCGCGAAACTCATCCCGGCGTACCAGCATAGTTACTTTTCTGCAAATGTTGGCCAGGTATCCGGCCTCTTCACAAGCAGAATCTCCCGCTCCCACAATCACTACATCCTGACCTTTATAAAAGAAACCGTCACAAACTGCACAAGCAGAAACACCTCCGCCCAGTGCCAGGTATTTTTGTTCTGATTCCAAGCCTAAATATTTAGCAGAAGCTCCTGTTGAAATAATTACTGTATCGGCGTGAATTTCTTTTACATCTTCTACCCAAACCTTATGAACCGGTCCGCTAAAATCAACTTTGGTAATCCATCCTGAACGTACATCTGTTCCAAAACGTTCTGCCTGTTTTTGAAACTTAATCATCATCTCAGGCCCTGTAATTCCATCCGGATACCCCGGGAAATTCTCTACGTCATTGGTAGTGGTCAATTGTCCTCCCGGTTGTAGTCCCTGATATAATACCGGATGCATATTTGCTCTTGCTGCGTAAATAGCAGCAGTATACCCTGCCGGTCCTGAACCGATAATCAAACATTTTACTTTTTCGATTTCTTCACTCATGCTTAAAGTTTGGTGTTTTTCATTTTTTTTGGATGGACAAATATAGTGGGTTTCTTCAACACTTTTATGATGAAAGTCATGAATTAAATCTATTTCGTGATGGTTTAAATCTATACCCATATTGAATAAGATTTTAAGATTGATGCCTTAGAATTTTTATTTTCAATATAAAGGCTGTATTTTTGCGCCGATTTAGACCTCCCTTCCATTATGATAGACAAGAGTCTTTTTAAGAAAAAAGAATTATATCCATTTCAGAAAAAAGTTGTAGAACAGATTATAACGGACCTCTCTCAGGAAGGACCTAATTACAACTTGCTTTTCCAACTTCCTACAGGTGGTGGAAAAACCGTTATCTTTTCGAATATTGCCAAAGAATATATCAAAAAGACGAAAAAAAAGGTATTGATTTTGACCCACCGTATTGAATTGTGTGTGCAAACTTCAAAACAATTGACGGCGCTGAATGTTGAGAATAAAGTAATCAACAGCCTGGTGAAAGAATTGGAAGATCAGGATAAGTATGAGTCTTTCACGGCAATGGTAGAAACCTTGAACAACCGCTTGCAGGACGACAGTGAATTCATCAAAAATGTAGGTCTGGTAATCGTAGATGAAGCGCATAACAATTCCTTCAGAAAAATTTTCCAATACTTTGAAAATGTAAACATCCTGGGAGTGACGGCTACGCCGCTTAGTTCAAATAAAGCATTGCCGCTAAAGGATAATTATGATAAATTAATTGTTGGTAATAGCATCAAATCGCTGATTGAAAACAGTTACCTGTCTAATGCTGAGACTTACACCTATGATGTTAATTTACATGGCTTGAAAATAGGAGTAAACGGAGATTTTACAGTCAGCTCTTCAGACAAAGTGTACAGCAATTATTTTATGCAGGAGAAACTCTTGTTTGCCTATGAAGAGGTAGCTGTAGGAAAGAAAACGTTGATTTTTAATTCCGGTATTGAGTCAAGCCGTTCTGTATACGAACTATTCAAGAAACACAATTATAAAGTCAGACACCTGGACAGTACTTTCAGCGACACGGATCGTAAAGATATTTTGAAGTGGTTCAAAGAGACAAAAGGAGCGGTATTAACTTCTGTAGGGATTCTTACCACCGGATTTGATGAACCTACTGTAGAATCGATTATTCTCAACAGGGCAACGCGTTCACTAACCTTGTATCATCAGATGATCGGGAGGGGATCTCGAAAACTGAAAAATAAAAGTACTTTTCAGGTAATAGATCTTGGAAATAATGTTCGCCGTTTTGGTTATTGGCAGGAATATATTGATTGGCAAGATGCCTTTAATTATCCGGATCGATTTTTGGAAGCGCGTTTAAGCGAAGAAGATGATGTTTTATTTGAAGCGGATTATGAGCTGTCAAAATCGCTAAAAGATAGAATAAAAGACCCTTCTAAACTGGAAACATTTTCTATGAAAGAGGTGTATGATCAATGCATAGGAGAAGGCAAAAAAGGAAAAGAAGCAGTTGATATTTCGTTGGAAAATCACTTTGCGGTAGTGGCAGAAAATTCAGAAGATATGTTTGATGGATTGCTGCTATTGGAAGATTTACAGGATGATATCGAAAGGAGATTAAAGCATTACACCAAATGCATCACAAAAGCCACAGATAATTACCTGAACTGGCTCAAAGAAACCTATAATCGACAACTTTCACAACGCATCAGGGCTGAGTTAGACGCTGAGTAAGGGGATACCCCCACTTTTTTATTCGATATTCAAAAAATAAATAAATGAATAACGAACAAGGAATGTCGAACTCTGAATTACGAAGAAAAAAATTCAACATTCAACATTCGGCGTTCGACATTCGATATTCAAAAAAAAACGCTGAACAGGTAAGGAAGTAAGTTGCCACACGAAAACCACTCCCCATAATTTTGGACTTGACTCAAAACACCCCATTTGCTCCATCTCCTTTATAGTCAATTTATTATGCGTGCATAGCCAACCTCGGCATATTTTTTGTCGTCTTATACTATGAAAGGAGGATGAATCATGAATATTAAAGAAAGAATAACAGCAGTTTATATCATGCAGCGATTTGTACGAATGAGTCGCGTGTTGTTACCCCTTTATATTGACCTGATCAATAAGAGAAAACTCTCTTCTTCAGAAAAGGAAAAAATGCGGGGGATCAAAAACATCTATGAAAATTTTGAAGCAAATCCTTCAGCATCTGTACACCTGATCAATTCAGATATTCTCAAATTGATTCAGAGCGTATATGATTGGGTAGTTTCAAAAAAGGGACAAGACCCTGAAAGTTTTCATACCTACAACGAGTTCATCAAAGAAAGTGATCGTTTGATAGCAACCTGGGATCACCAATTACTCAATTAATCAGATTTATTTACCGCTACCTTTAAAAACGGTAGCAATGGTATAGAACATGATCTTGAAATCCAAAGCCAGAGACATGTTACGAATGTACAAGAGATCGTATTTCATGCGTTGTATCATCTGTTCTACATTCTCGGCATAACCAAACTTTACCTGCCCCCAGGAAGTAATTCCCGGACGAACTTTGTGTAAGAAAAGATACTGGGGATCTTGTTCACTGATCAAATCAATGTAATATTGCCGTTCCGGGCGAGGGCCTACCAAAGACATATCGCCCACTAAAACATTCCAAAACTGGGGAAATTCATCCAAACGGCTTTTGCGAAGAAATTTTCCGATTTTGGTGATTCTTTCATCATTGGAACTGGATAATTGCGGACCATCTTTCTCAGCATGTAAAACCATAGTTCTGAACTTAATAATTTTAAATTTTTTACCCTTTTTCCCTACCCGTTCCTGTTTAAAAAAGACCGGTCCTTTAGAAGTGGTTTTTACTAAAATAGCGAGAACAATATAGAGGGGGATCAAGGCAATCAATGCGATTGCAGAAACAGCTAGGTCAATAATGCGTTTGGTAGAAAATTGCCAATCCGGCATAACACTGGGGGTAATGTTTAGCAATAGCGCTCCAAATACGCTGCTCATCTGCACTTGCCCTACTAAAATATCATAGGCATCCGGAATGGTACTGATCTTTACGTCATAAGCCGATAAACTGGATAAGATTCCTTTTAACCGCTCGTGATCTGAGCTTTCTAAAGCAATAATTACCTCTTCCACCTCGTAATTCCGCATGATCTCATGGATATCGTCAATATGTCCTAAATACTCCATCTGTTTTGCCAGCTTGTGGTCATTTCCATTGATGTTGACAAATCCAATGAACCGGTATCCGGGATTTTGTTTCAGGCTTTTAATATCTTCGTACACCTCTATGGCTTTATCACTTCCGCCAATCATAATCGTATTAAATCCTATTTTCCCCTGATGGATTTTTTTGACGTGAATGGTGGTGAAAATGATTCGGGGAATAAGGGTAATGAAAAAATGCAATCCTAAAAAAACAAGAAACAAGGTATAGAATTGAGTATAATTATTGACATAATCGTTGAGTAAGAAAGCAAAAAAGATAAAAATCCCTCCGATCAATGTGCCAAACAAGGTTTGTTTAATGGTTTTCAGGCGGTAGTTTCGCTTAATATTGTGGTAGGTACCTTGAATGGTATACAGCAGCAACCAAAAAAAGGGAAGAATAAGCAATCCCCGATAAAAATTACCTTTAAAAACCAGTTCTTTATTTTCAAGAGTTTCTAATCGATACAGGTAAAATAAAAACCAAACCAGAGCGGCGGTAAGCAGATCAATGAAGGCATATAATATAGCTCTGGATTTCAACGTCATTCGTATCGTATTACCTTTATGTTATCCAGATAAATGACAGCCTCACTATTTTCTGCATCCAGTATACTGATGAGGTAGATTTCAAAACTTGTTGCGTTGATTTCAGAACTCACATCATCTTTCAGGTTGATATGGATTTTTTTCCATTTCATCTCTTCAGTAGGCTGAGAGTTCATGATAACCAGGGGAGTATGTTCAGCGCTTCCTCCCGAATTTTGAGCGACCACCCCCAGAGCAATTGAATTATTGTTCATATAATCAATTTCAACATATACATCTTCTGATTTAGGAAGCTTTAAATTGGCAGAGGTGACGGCTTTGAAAAGACTATCCAATTGATTTAAATAGACCGCACCACAATGATTTCCATATTTTACAATATCGGGATACATACTTTTATCAATGGTTACCATAGCCGTGTCAGACTCATAGGTTTTGTTAAAATCAATCCCTACATCTTCAAAATCTTCTAATAATTCAAATTGAATATTAGACTTATAAGAAATCACCGGTGAAATAGATACCTCTTCATTCTTCACCAAATGAATAGAAGCATCATAGCGTTCATAAAAAGGATAGCGGGTACGAGTAGCTGAAATGCCGTTTACTTTTATTCCTGCGTAGATCGTAAAATCATGCGTGCCCTCGGCTAAAACCGGAATTCTGGCGGGTAATTCAAAAACTCCCAACGCCTGATTATCCATATACACCCAAGCATCTGTTATGTTGTCTGAGTTTTCTCCTTCAGTCACTTCATTTGTGCTCAGTTCAATATCCTCAATAACTAACCATGATGGAGTGGTGTCATCCTTCTTACAGCTGACATGGAGCAATAATAAAAAAAAGTTGAGCCAGTAAATTTTTTTCATCCTGGAATATTGAATCAATAAATGGAACGCAAAAAAAAGCTAAATATTTTCTTTTATCAAGCTGCCGTTCAATTTTAATTCTTCCATAATTCGGTGAGCTACTTCTAATGCCAGTAATCCATCAGCAATAGTGACAATGGGATCGGTATCATTTTCAATACTTTGAGCAAAACTTTCCAGCTCTTCAAGAATAGCATTAGAGGCTTTTACTTCAGGTTTAAAAATTTCAATTTTTTTCTTGGGCTTGCCTTCTCCTAAATCAAAAACAATATCAAAAGGATCGGGTTCTCCTGTTACCGGAGTCATTTTTACGATCTCTGCAGATTTCTCCAGAAAGTCGACTGAAATGTAGGCGTCTTTTTGGAAAAAGCGAGTTTTACGCATGTTTTTGAGCGATATTCTTGAAGCCGTTAAGTTGGCCACACATCCATTTTCAAATTCAATTCTCGCATTGGCGATATCAGGTGATTCGCTGACTACCGCAACGCCAGAGGCTGATATGCGTTTTACCTTTGAGTTGACGCAACTGAGAATAACGTCCAGATCATGGATCATTAAGTCCAAAATTACCGGCACATCTGTTCCTCTGGGGTTATAATGCGCCAGGCGGTGCGATTCAATAAATAAAGGATAATTCAAAAAAGGACGTGCATACTTAAAGGCCGGATTGAAACGCTCAACATGTCCCACCTGAACTTTTACCCGGTGTTTTTCGGCGAGTTCTTTTAATAATTTCGCCTCTTCTATAGTTTCAGTAACCGGTTTCTCAATAAAAACGTGCTTTCCTTTTGTTATTGCTTTCTCTGCAATTTCATAATGAGAGAGGGTAGGGGTTACTATATCCACACAATCCACGGCATCAATCAAATCCAACATATCCGTAAATCGCCGGATGTTAAATTCCTTTTCAGCAAAATTGGCATGCTCGTCATGCGGATCATAAAACCCCACAAATTCATAGCTTTTGCTAAGCTCAAGGATAAGTTTTGCATGTATTTTTCCCAAGTGGCCAAGACCGAAAAGTCCAATTTTAAGCATACGTCATTAATTTTGTCAAAGGTATTTCATTTTCATTAAATCGGGCGCAGAATCTCATTAAAACCTGAGATTGAATGTCAGAATTGCGCTTTTATGAGATGCGACTAAAAAGTTGTAACTTTGCGTACACTATTACTTTCTATGAAAAATCTGATCTTAATTATTGCTTGTTTTTCCTTTGTTTCTGCAAAATCACAAACTACTGAAACCTTTAGCGTAATGGCTTATAATCTCTTGAAATTTCCACAAGAAAATTCGGGAAGAGTCTCAGATTTAAAAATTGTATTGCAAGAAGCTTTACCGGATATTTTAATGGTGTGTGAGCTCACCTCCGCTTCCGGTGCAAACGCCGTTTTATCAGACGCTTTAAATCAGGATGGGATTACTTATTATGAAAAGTCAGTGTATGTACCTGGAACGGATACCGAAAACATGCTGTATTACAACAGCAATAAATTTGGTTTAAAAGAGCAGCATGAGATCAGCACCAGTTTAAGAGACATCAATGAGTATGTGTTGTATTATAAAAGTGATGATATCGCCACGACGACGGATACGACTTTTTTTTATGTCTACGTTTGCCATTTAAAGGCCGGTTCAACAGCATCTGATATAACATGGAGAGATGAGATCGCTACAAGTCTGAAACAATACATGGCTAACCGGGGTCCTTTGGAAAATGTGTTGATTGGGGGGGATTTTAATTTATATGGATCTTCAGAGCCGAGCTGGAATACCCTGTTGAATGGAGAGGGAATCACCATGCTTGATCCCATCAGTACGTCCGGAGAATGGCATGATGACTGGGGATATGCAGATGTGCATACACAATCTACCCGAACGGTTTCTGTTGATAATGGTGCCAGCGGGGGACTGGATGACCGTTTTGACTTTATTTTTATATCGCCGGATTTGCAGAACTGGGGACATCAGGCAAAGTATGTTGATGGAACTTACTGGGCTTACGGACAAGACGGAAATCATTTCAACGACAGTTTAACAGATGCTCCAACAAACACCTCCTTATCGTGGACAGTGATTCAGGCACTTTATGATATGTCAGACCATTTACCGGTGTATTTGGAGATAGAAGTGCAGAAAACTTATAATGGTGTTGAAGATGCGGCGAATGGCGTGAGTGCTTTTTACAATCCGAAAAACAAAAGTGTTCAATTCTCATTTGAACTAGCGATCAATTGGAGTAGGCAAGTAATGGTTTATGATTTGAGTGGGAAGGTGGTTCAACAAGGACTGTTATCTGATGATAATCGAATTTCGGTGAATTCACTTGAAAACGGCATCTATATATTGAAAGCGCATGAGTTGAACTTTGTTCTTAAGTTTGTGAAGTGAACTTTTACACCTAGAAATTTAATATTTTCATAAGGAATATGAGCGTAATAGCTAATTTTGTAAAAAGTATTAAATGAGAATTCTTTTTATTTTTTTCATCATCATCTCTTTCTTGTGTAACGGTCAAGTACAAAATCTGAAAATTGAAGTACTTAATCAGCGGTTAGATTCAATTGAGAAGTTGAAGCAGGAGATTTTGGTCAATTTAGAAGGACTGAAATTGGAATGGATTCAAGGTGAAATCAAAAAGGTAGGAGTCCCAAAAAGTAATGAGGCCTTTGAAATAGTAAATCACTCAGCCTATTCTTTAAGTTATAATGAAGAACATGAACAAGCTGACTGGGTCATGCATGTTATTTTACCTGATATAATTTATGGAAATATCTCCAGGACAAATGATTTTCGAGTAGATAGTTTGATAAAGTCAGGGTCTACTGAAGAGAAAGATTACTTTTTGAAAAAACTAAAATCAGATGGCGAAACGTATACGTATGACGGCTTCGGATTTGACCGTGGACATCTTGCACCTTCTGCAGATTTCAGGTGGAGCCAAAAGGCACTTTCTGAAAGTTATTATTACTCGAACATGTCCCCTCAAATTTCAGATTTCAACAGGTTGAAATGGGCAGAATTAGAGAGTTGGATGCGTGACTATGTGATTGTAAACAATACGCACCTTGTGATTGTTACTGCCCCGATATTGAATAAGAATTTGCCTAAAATTGAGAGAAGTGTGAACGGTGTTTCTATTCCGGAACACTTTGTAAAAGCAGCCATTGACGTCAAAAATAATAGAGGTATTGGCTTTATCCTACGGCACGAAAAAATCGAATTACCTCTTGAGTCGTTTGCCGTATCAATTGATAGTGTGGAGTCTGTTTTGGGCTTCGATTTTTTTTCAGGACTGGATGATGAGAAGGAGGAAAAAATTGAATCTTCTTTTGACTACAAACATTGGTTGCCAGGAGGCGAAAAAGGTGATATTTTGGCCATAGAACAGAAAAGACTTCCCAAAAAAGCATTAAGCACCTACGGTATTCATGTCTTTGTAAATGATGGAAAAAAACATGTGGTTTGTGGAACAGTTGTAAGCACAAAAAAACACGATAAAGGACACGTATTCATTGATCTTGATAAGAAATTCCCAAATCAAGTATTCTCTGTTTCAATATTTGAATCCAATATTACGAATTTTGACTACAAACCTGAGATTTACCTTAAGGATAAAGAAGTTTGTTTCACCGGAGAAATTGGTGAGTACAACGGCACGCCAAATATGGTCATAGACAATGGTAAACAAATCAAACTTTTGGAAGACCACTGATCTCTCACTCGTTTAATTTTTATGATTTTTATCATATAAATATTAATATTCGTTTTAATTAACTTGAATAAAAATTAGTTTATGTTTGCATTAACTAAAAAATAATTATGAAAACACTATTACTATCAATTGGTGTATTTGCTTTGGCATTTTACTCCTATTCTCAATGTTCACCGGATGTAACTCCACCAACGTCTTCGTGTCAGGATTTGACTGTTTATTTAGACGGAAGCGGAAGTGTAACAGTTAATGCAACTGATGTTGATAACGGTTCATCAGATAACTGCGCTTTAGCAGGAGTATATTTTGCCCGACCCATTCAATTGGTTATAACCGCCACAGACGGGGATGATATTTACACAGCTAACTTAGATGGATCGAATATTCAATTGCTATATGAAAACATAGGTACAGGAGGTCAAGGCCCTGTTGGGATTGAGTATGAACCTACTAATAATCAGATATATATTCCTGGAGGAAATACCTAGGATATTTATACAGCAGACGCATTTGGAGGAGGGATGAGCGGAACGCTTGCAAATGCTAGCGGCGGATGTTGTGAGCATCATGATGTTGAAGTTGACGCAGCCAATAACCGGATTTTTTGGACTACAAGTGGTGGAGGTCTATGGACCGGAAATATGGATGGATCTGGAATTGGTATCCAAATAGCAGCTGCAAACGGTAACATCACGGGTGTAGAATACGACGAGGTAAATAATAAGGTGATATATGTAGACATGAGTGCCAATGAGATTATTTCTATCAATCCAGATGGTACAGGGGCAGTGACACTTTATGACGCAACTGATGGTTTGAGTGGAGCAAGGCAAATTGCTATTGATCCCGCACAGAATAAAATTTGGTGGGCTAACAGAGATACGGATGAGATTATGACAGGAAGTTTAGACGGGGTTTCCGCAGCAACTACATTGTTTACTGGACAATTAGGGCTTTATGGAATTACGCATGACCCAATATCAGGTCAATTGTTTTGGGTAACTTTTGGCGCAAATGATGAAGTTCATGTTGGTGCTGATGATGGAACTGGTACCGCAAACACTATTATTAGTGGGGCGTATGGTAGTTTTCGAGATGTGGCGATCGCTGGTAGTACTACCCCTGAACTGAGCTGGACTTATGATTGTGATGATATAGGCACAAATATTTTAGACTTAGTTGCAATAGATATGTCTGGAAATACAGATACTTGTCAAACCACAATAACGGTATTAGATACAATTTCTCCATCAGCTTTATGTCAAAATGCCACTGTTTATCTGGATGGCAATGGAAACGCTTCTACACAACAGACATTAGTTTATTATTCATCTGTTTTCGGAAATGGTATTTTCTCTGCAGCAACAGATGGTACAGGAGCAGTTTTAGTTGCTAATCCTTCAAGTGAAATTGTTGGAATGGATTACAGAAGCTCTAGCGACGATCTATACTTTGCGGAAGCATCAAGCTCTTCTGCCTCTTATATTTCTGCTATAAATGGAGGAGATGCAACAACTTTGAATAATTCAGTTGCATTCGGATCAGCATTGCATGACCTGCGACTTGATGAAGCAAACAATAGGTATTTCTTTACTGTCTCTTATAATGGGATTTATGTTGCAAATATAGATGGAAGTGGAACCGCAACACAGTTGGCCACTGCAAATAATGCGATTACTGGTGTTGAATATAATCCTGCCACTGATAAGGTATATTATACAGATCAGGCGAATGAAATCCGAGTAATGGATGCTGATGGAAATAACAACACACTATTGTATGATGCAGCAGATGGGGTAAGTGGTGTAAGAAATCTTGCAATCGACCCGGCTAATAACAGGTTGTGGATTACCAATCAGAACAATGATGAAATCATGCTCGGTAGTATGGACGGGTTAGCTACTTTAACGGTGATTTATTCAGGTGAAAATAACTGTTACCAAATTGATTACGACTCTGCTGGGGACAATCTCTTTTGGTCGTTAACAAATGGTGATTTAAGAAGAGCAAAAGCTGACGGTTCAGGTACACCAACAACAATTACTACTTTAAGTGGCTTAAGAGGGGTAAGGGTTGTTTCTTCAGCCGGACCTTATGTCACGGATAATGGATCTTCAGATAACTGTGTAGATTTAACCTTCTCTACTTCCCCGGCTTCATTCACTTGTGCAAATATTGGAAGTACGGTTAGCGTTACAACTACTGTAACAGATGCTTCAGGAAATTCATCTTCATGTGTTTCAAACGTGACCGTACTGGATACAATTGCACCAGTATTTAACTGCTTAGCCGATATCAATACACCACCAAACACAACAGCTTGTGAAGCAACCGTAAGTTGGGTGGATCCAACTGGAACAGACAACTGTAGCACAGTAATTACTTATACCTATTCACATGCTTCCGGAACTGATTTCCCCTTAGGCACTACTACAGTTACAGTTACAGCGGATGATGGAAACGGAAACACTTCTGCTTGTACTTTTGATGTTACAGTAACGAATGATTTAGTAGCTACCCATACATCTACAAATGTGAGTTGTTTTGGGGGCACAGACGGATCGATAGATCTAACTGTTACAGGAGGAACTACTCCATATACTTTTGATTGGGACAATGATGGTACTGGTGATTTTGATGATTTAGAAGATTTGACTAATATTTCTGACGGTACTTACAATGTAGTAATTCAGGACGCTAATGGTTGTACGACCAATATAACAGCAAGTATTACAGAGCCAGCTACTGCTGTAAATGTGAGTTTGACTTCTCAAACAGATCCTTCGTGTGGAGGATCGGATGGTGCTATTGATATTACTGTAACCGGAGGAACCCCGGTATACACCTATGATTGGGATAATGATGGCACAGGAGATTTTGATGACACACAAGATTTGTCAGGCTTACCGATTGGCACCTATACAATAATAGCACAGGATTCGGATGGTTGTGAGGATACTTTAGCAATTACCTTAATCAATGCAGCTGCTCCAACTTTATCTGAGACGCATGTAAACCCAAGCTGTTTTGGAGATATGGATGGATCTATTGATCTAACAGTAACCGGAGGAACACCGACATATACTTTTGATTGGGATAATGACGGAACGGGAGATAATGACGATACGGAAGATATTTCAGCATTAGGTGGCGGTATTTATCAAGTAATAGTTACAGATGGCGCAGCTTGTCAATCGCAGTTGTCTGTCACCCTTATTGAGCCATCTGATATTGTTTTAACTTCGGTAGCTACAGGTGAAACAGGGGTTAGTGATGGATCGATTGATTTAACAGTAACCGGAGGTACACCTTCATATACCTTTGATTGGGATAATGATGGAACAGGTGATAATGATGATACAGAAGACCTCTCAGGCTTAAGTCAAGGAATCTATACCGTAATTGTTACTGATGCTAATGGATGTTTCAATACGTTAAGCGATACCGTCAATTTAAATTCATCTGGTTTGGAAGAAGGAACAAAGATGAATTTTACATTATTTCCGAATCCATCTCGTGGTATGGTAACAATCAAATTTGAAAAGATGCCTGTTGATGGTACTTTGAATGTGATTACATCAGATGGGAAGACGATTTTAACCAGAAACATTACGAAGGATGTAATGGAAATCGATCTTACATCAGTAGCCCGAGGAATCTACATTGTAGAGATAGTTTCAGAAGAAACTCGAATTCCGGCACGTCTGGTGATCAATTAAATAGTCGTTCCTTAAAAAACAAGTTTTTTATTTCTCTCCAAGATTAAAGAT
>JBBDID010000030.1:0-27655 GCA_040880585.1 Crocinitomicaceae bacterium
GTTTTTAAGGATCGACTAAGTAATCTATTACAAACGGAACTTGGTCTATTTATTTTTGGGCTTTGTAGAATTTAACATTTTAGTATCCAATTTTATTCGGATATTGTAAACAGAAATTGATTCATACACTATGGAAGCATTGCGTATTCAAGCTACAATAAAAACACCAGAAGTTCTTTTTGATCCCACAAACAAAGTTTTTGAAATTAAAGGCAAGTCTATTCCGGATAATGCGGAAGAATTTTATGCCGAGATTCTGGAATGGTTTGACGATTATGTGGCAAAACCTATTGATGAAACCGTTCTAAAAATTGAACTGGAATACTTTAATATCTCATCATCTAAACGTTTACTTTTCTTATTTTACAAACTCAATGAGTTGGCAAATACAGATAAAAAAGTCAAGGTGATTTGGTACTATAATGAATCAGATGAAGACATGTTTGAAGTAGGTCAGGATTATGCCTTTATGGTGAAATTTCCTTTCGAATTTGTTGGCTATTCTCTTTCTGAGACAAATTTAGTACAGGCTTCTTAAATTTTAATTACAATTATTTTTTTTTTCCGGTGATCCGCTTTTATGTGGATTTACCGGTTTTTTTTGTTAATAAAGTTTAAGATTTTCAAAAGGAACTTATTAAAGCCCACTATCTATAAGTAATATCTCGATATTGTTTATACTTTTGCCTCAGCTAAAAAAAGACAAGAATGGAAAATAAAAATACCCTCGCTAAAATATCTATAGGAATCAACGTAATCCTGGTGATTGCTGTGATTATTCTCTTTGTAAAAATGCCTTCGGCTGCTAGTACTGGTGCGGACGCAGAGTCAGATTCTTTGAGTACAACTGTTGACATTGACAAAAATCAACGTTTGAATATCGCATATTATAGCAGTGATTCTCTCAGCACACAATCAGATTTTGTAAAAGAGCTACAAAAAGAAATTCAAACATCCAACCAAAAGGCGGAGAATAAAATGAAGAATAAAGAGCGTGAAATTCAGGCCTGGCAAAAAAAGTGGGAATCAAAAGGTGGAAATTTATTACCAAGAGAAATGCAGCAGTATCAGGAAGAAGCGGCTCAAAAACAACAAGAAATTGCCATATTTGAACAAAGTCTACAAATGGAAGTAGCACAAGAGCAAGAGCAATTGATGATGACTATGTACCAGCGAATCAGAAACTACGCACAAACATTTTCTGAGAAAAACGAAATCGATATTTTAATCTCTTATCAATTGGGACAAAACATTACTTATTGCAATCCTAAACTGGACGTTACAAAGCAATTTATTAACCATGCAAATAAAGAGTTTAACGGCACTTTTGAAGGGGATAAGGAAAACACTGAAGCAGAAGAGGGAGAAGAGTAATGTATGTTGATTGCTGAAAGAACCAAAGAAAATAATATTGCAGAGCATGTGATTTACATGTTTCAAATTGAAGATTTGATTCGGGCCAATCAATTGGATTTGGACACCATTATCAACACCATCATTGAGCCGCAAATACAAGATCAGGAACTGTTGAGCCGTTATACAAAATGGTATGAAGGGCTCATCAAACAAATGAAACGAGAGGGAATTGAGAAAAAAGGTCATTTATCCGATCTACATGAAATTCTCATGGAATTGTTAATGTTACACAACACACTGATCAACATCCTCAATGATAAAGCGTACAAAACACGTTTTGAGAAAGCCCTGCCTGCCTTAAAAGATTTTCAGCAAAAAAGCAGAACCACAGATGTAAATATTATTGAAGTGGGATTTAACGCCTTATACAGTAAGATGATATTAGGGTTGAAAGGGCAAAAATTTACAGCAGCTACTGAAGAAGCATTTGACTCCATCTCCCAGTTACTGGGTTATCTGGCGATTTATTACAAAAAAATGAAAAAAGGCGAGTTAAATTTCGCCAATAATTGACACCGTAAATACTGAGGTGTTTTTTTTGTTCCCTTGCAAGAATAAATCGTAGATTAGTAATAAAAATCAACCTTGCTTGACCGCTTTTTATATTATTGTATAGCGCTCCCTTTATCCTATATGCCGTTGTGGATGATCTATTTGCTTTTTGATCTCTTTCATGTGATCATTCGCTTCATCATTCCCTACCGCAAGAAAGTGATTTACAAAAACATTAAAAACTCTTTTCCGGAGATGTCAGAAAAAGAACAAGGAAAAATTGTTCGCCAATTTTACCGCTATTTTGCTGATCTTTTTGCTGAATCGGTTAAAAACCTCACGATATCGGAGAGAAAATTAAGAAAAAGGTTGAAGGTGCGTAATCCTGAGGTGATGAGCAAATTGTACGATCAAAAAAAGAACGTGATTTTATTATCCTCTCATTACAACAATTGGGAATTTTTAATCAATGGACAGCCCCTCTTGTTCGATTTTAAAGCAGTGGGTATCGGAATGCCATTATCCAATAAATTTTGGGATAAAAAACTCAACGATCGCAGAGAAAGATTTGGTATGGCAGTCGTCAATGCCAACAACTACAAAGAAGTATTGAGCAATTTTTCTGATAAAAACACGGCGACACTCATTTTAAATGATCAATCCCCCGGGAAAAATGAAAATTGTTACTGGACACAATTTCTAGGGCAAGAGACGGCCTTTTATTTTGGAGCAGAAATACTCGCCAATCAAATGGATACAGCGGTGGTGAATGCAATCATTCACAAAGTAAAAAGAGGATTTTATGAAATTGATCTGCAATTGATCACAACAGCCCCTCAAAATGAAAGCTATGGTTTTATTACCCAAACTTATATCAATCAGCTGGAAGAGACCATTCGTCAAAAACCGCAATATTGGTTATGGTCACACAAAAGATGGAAAAAAGAGGTGCCTGAAAACTTAGAAGAGTTGAAAGCAAATCACCAAAAAAGGTTTGAAGAAAAATTCAGAAAAAAAACTTAAGCCGGAATTATTCATGGGTTTTCGTTATTGCCTGTCCCGTTTTTCGGATGTGGCGGGGAGGTAAAAACAAAAACTTGAACCACATAGGCAGATAGAACATATAGAAATTGTCTTAAAAAGCTATGTGAGCTACGATTCTTCCACCTAACTCTTTTTTAAATCACTGATAACTCAGACATTGTGATAGGCGACTGTTTCATCATTGCAATTCTTTGCTGCTGACTGAGCAAAGTTAGCTACTTGATTTTACACATTTCCAAAGTCTTGGAATGCGGGTTAAGCAACCGGGAAATTCGGATGACTCATCACCCGATTTGCTTGTTCAATATGGCGTTCAGCATGATAAACAATATATTGAAAAGCATCCCCCAATCTTAATTTAACAATCGGACGAACAGAAAAAGAGGTTTTGGTTTTTCGAATATTAATAGTTTGGGCATCTTCTAAAACTTTAATCAATTTGTGTTGATACTTTAAAAAATCCTCAATCACATTTTTAATTTTTAGGTTTTTATTTACCAGGGGATTATAATCTTTTGGGGATTTTAATTTTCGCTTGACATTTTTAAGTTTCCCTAATTTCACTTTCATAAAAGTGCTTTGCCCCAGGGGAGAGCTTTGAAAATAAGGAGCCGGATTTTGAAATCGTGTATTCTTTACCCGCTCAACAAATACCGGAACATAAAAGCGGTGAAAGGCATTCAGATGCGCCAAACACTGAGCAATGCTCCAACTAGAGGGATCCGGACTCCAATGAAGTTGTTCTTGTGAAAGAGCACCAAATTTATCTTCAACTTCTGCACTCAAATCACGACTGAGGTCACTCAAAAATGTCAGTAAATCTTCAGAAGATGTTTTTCTTGTTAAGCCACTCGCCATAATTGCTTATATCTTTTGCAAAGATAGGGATTATTCAATGGATAATTTTTTAATTGAAACGGAGATTTTAACGAACAAACGAATAAGTAAGCTTTTCTTGTATAGGAAATGTAAGTTTTTGTTATTTTAATCGATCAAAAGTCAAACCTAATTTATCGGATGGAGAAAGTCGTAATTATTGGCAATGGTATTTCAGGGGTTACAGCCACCCGCCACATCCGAAAAAACAGTGAAAAAGAGCTACTCATCATCTCGGCTGAAACAGAACATTTTTATTCACGAACGGCATTGATGTATGTGTTTATGGGACACATGCGTTATCAGGATATTAAACCTTACGAAGATTGGTTTTGGTCAAAAAACCGCATTGAGCTGATGTTTGATTACGTAGAACATATTGATACTGATAACAAGCAACTGGATATGGCCAGTGGTCAACAAGTTTCCTATGATACCTTGATAGTGGCTGTGGGCTCAAAATCCAATAAATTTGGTTGGCCGGGGCAAGAACTGGATGGAGTACAGGGGCTTTACTCATGGCAGGATCTGGAACTTCTTGAAGAGAATGTTAAGGAGGCAAAAAGAGCGGTGATTGTGGGCGGAGGGTTGATTGGTGTAGAGCTGGCAGAAATGCTGCATACCAGAGATGTGAAAGTAACCGTATTGGTTAGAGAGTCAGAATTTTGGGGTAACGTGCTGCCAAAAGAAGAAGGAATGTTGGTGACAAGGCATTTGCGGGATGACCATCATGTAGATCTCCGTTTAGAAACAGAATTGGATGAAATTTTAGATGATGGAAATGGTAGGGTAAAAGGCGTTAAAACAAAGTCTGGTGAAATTATTGATTGTCAAATTGTAGGATTAACGCCCGGCGTATCACCCAATATCGATTTTTTAAAATCATCTAACATTGAAGTAAACAGAGGTGTTTTGGTTAATCACTATTTCGAAACCAATATTCCGGATGTCTATTCTATTGGCGATTGCGCTGAATTCAAAAACCCTGTGGAGGGAAGAAGAAACTTAGAGCAAGTTTGGTACACGGGCAGGATGCACGGAGAAACTGTTGCGCAAACCATCTGCGGAAATAAAATGACTTATCAACCCGGTCCCTGGTTTAATTCTGCCAAATTCATGGATATTGAATATCAGACGTATGGAATGGTGCTGAACAAACCAAAAGACAATGAAGATGAGTTTTACTGGGAACACAAAAATGGAAAAATTTGCTTGCATTTACGCTGGGATAAAGATTCAGACGTATTTACCGGTTTAAATGTCTTTGGTATCCGCCTGCGACATGAGTTGTTTGATAAATGGTTACGAGAAGGCGCTAAAATTGAAGAAATCCTGAGTGAATTAAAGACAGCAAATTTTGATCCGGAGTTTTATGACCACTATGAAGAGGAGATAATTGAAAAGTTCAATGGTGAGAAGCAAAGAAACGTTAAAATTAAACCCAAAAAGTGGTGGCTTAAATTGTTGAAAAGTTAAGATGAAAACACTAAAATATATTGGCCTTTTTATATTCCTGATAGGATTCGGCTTACTGACCGCAACACCTTTTATAGGGTCTTATACTTTGACCGATAAAATAATGCAGGAGAATTTATCGGAGTATGAACTTGAAGTTCTGGGAGATGCTTACCGAAAAGATATTGTAGGGAAAACCTATGAGACGTCTTTCGGAATCAGTCAGGATCTGATGAAGCCCTATAAAGTAAAAAATGAGGAGTTTCGGTCCAATGAGCAGTGGGACAAGTTGCTGCATACTCCACCTAAGGATTTTGCGTTTAAGATAGCTAAAGCATCTTCAAATGGCTTTATAGCTAATAACGGCTGGTTAATTGTTTTCCTGACATTCGGCCTGGGGATTATTGGATCGTTGATGTACATTTTTCCCAATATCAAATTAATGGGCCATCCCGGAATCAAAAATGATGGAATTTATCATTCTTCAATGCAGAGTAGGGGGTGGTTAGGTTTTTTAATGGCATCTTGGTTTATTAGCCTCTATATCATGTTGTACTTCTATCCGCATTGGATTGTCAGCATGACCAATGTGGTGGATCCTCTGAAAGGGCTTTTTATTGAAGGAGCAGGTGCGTCGCAATGGTTTTTGTATGGATTGCTGTATACCGTGGCAATGACGGTGATGGGAATCAGAATGATCATTAAATATCGACACAACAAATACCAAATTTTCAGAACCTGTTCTGTAATATTCTTTCAGGTGGTTTTTGCCTTTATGCTGGTTGAAATTCTACCCATTTTTAATTTACCGGCAATGGATTTAAAGAATGCCTGGCCACTGGATTATGACTTTTTGTTTGATTGGAATGTTCAGGCACATTTCGCAGCCGGAACCATAGGTAGATTTATGTTCTTTTGGGGGATTGCCCTGTCGCTTGTACTGATTCCACTTTTTGCTTACATCTACGGAAAAAGATGGTATTGCTCATGGGTTTGCGGCTGTGGAGGATTAGCAGAAACACTGGGAGATCCTTACAGGCAGCTCTCTAACAAAAAAATGTGGGCTTGGAAGCTAGAAAGATGGTTGGTGCACGGAGTTTTAGTTTTTGCGATTATCATGACGATTTTTGCAGGCTACCACACTTACAATGTGTTGAATAATCCTCAGATGGATCAAAAGGATATTTTATTGGGTATTTCTGCCTATGATATCAGAAGTTGGTATGGATTTGCGATTGGAGCTATCTTCGCTGGGGTAGTGGGCACCGGATTTTATCCCATTTTCGGGAATCGCGTTTGGTGTAGGTTTGGTTGTCCTTTGGCGGCTTATTTGGGGATTGTACAAAGATTTAAATCAAGGTTTAGAATTACTACAAATGGCGGGCAATGTATTAGTTGTGGGAATTGTTCAACCTATTGTGAACAGGGAATTGATGTAAAAGCCTATGCACAAAGGGGGCAGAACATCATCCGAGCCTCTTGTGTGGGATGTGGTGTTTGCTCAGCTGTTTGCCCAAGAGGTGTTCTCAAATTAGAAAACGGACCCGAAGAAGGTCGTTTTGGAAATGATGGCCCTATTGTTTTGGGGAATGAAGGATTTTCTCTAAAAGATCATCAGGGAGAGTAAGCTTTATTCTTCTTCTGATCCATCAATTTTTTCTGCGAAGCGCTTGAAATCTTGCATGAACTTTAGCGACTGTTTCTTAAAAGCCCGGGGCATTAAAAACGCCATCACCTTCATCCCACCTTTAAAGTGAAAGGTGTTTTCTGTTTTCCACAATGTCTGCTGATCGTCCAAAACGGTGAAGTGATTTTTTACTTCATTCCATACGCCTTTTGCTTCATAAACGGCTGAAAATTCATCCGGCAAGTCGCGTTTGATAATCGTTTCTATCATTTCAATTTCACGTTTCCCCATTTTGTACCGAAGCTTATACTGTGAGCCGATTGCTCCGGGCGTGCCATTTATGTGTTCAAAAGAGATCAATCCCTTTTGCCAGTGCTGCATATTGTCCGGATTATCAAAAAGCTCAATGACTTTTTCTCTGGGCAGATCAATGGTAATTTCTTGCGTGAATTTCATAGTAAAAACTTATTTCTCCATCCTAAAAATACAAATTTCAGTGGCACTTCAATCACATAAAAAAGTCTTCCCGAAAAAAAGAGACATTTCTTTTACTATTGAGGTCGTTAAGCGAGTTCTTTACTTTTATTTCTGAAGTTAGCTGCTACAATCAGTTCTTTTGTGCCGTGAGTCCAGTTATAAAAACCTTCTCCGGATTTTACACCTAATTTACCGGCAGCTACCATGTTAATAAGTAGTGGAGAAGGGGCGTATTTATCATTTCCGAGTCCTTCATGCAACACTTTCATAATGGCTAAACAAACATCTAAACCTATAAAATCTGCCAATTGAAGTGGTCCCATTGGATGTGCCATGCCTAACTTCATTACGGTATCAATTTCTTCAACGCCGGCAACCCCTTCATTCAAGGTTATAATGGCTTCATTGATCATTGGCATTAAAATGCGATTGGCAACAAAACCCGGATAATCATTCACTTCAACCGGAACTTTATTGAGAGATTTGGAAATTTCCATGATTTTGCTGGTTACTTCATCAGAAGTACTGTAACCACGGATAATTTCTACTAATTTCATGATAGGAACCGGATTCATGAAATGCATACCGATTACTTTTTCAGGCCGATTTGTAGCTGCTGCAATTTGAGTAATTGAAATAGAAGAGGTATTGGTGGCAAGTATACAATGTTGCGGCGCATTCTTATCCATTTCTTTAAAAATACGGAGTTTCAAGTCGACATTTTCAGTGGCGGCTTCCACTACCAAATCAGCTGTTGCAACACCTTTTTTTAAATCGGTTACCGCAATGATATTTCCAATTGTTGCTGTTTTCTCTTTCTCTGTGATCTTTTCTTTACTCACCATGCGATCAAGGTTTTTGGAGATTTTTGCCAGGGCCTGATCCAAATTCTCTTGAGAGAGGTCTACCAAATTGACTTTATACCCAAATTGTGCAAAGGTGTGTGCAATCCCATTCCCCATTGTTCCTGCTCCTATAACTGTAATGTTTTTCATGCTACCGATTTTCTTTGATTTTTGAGCAATAAAGATAATTATTTTAGCTGAACCCAACCCTTTTTTCCCTGTCTGCGTTATCTCTCTTGAAAGCATAAGTTAAAGATCAACTTTTGAAATGAAGAATGGGAGTTCGCTGGGGGGCGAACTCCTTTTTTTTATGGACATCCTTTATGTGCATAAATAATGACAAAGAGTAGAGGATTATTCAGCGGTATACTTATTTTCGTAAAGTGGAAGAACAGAGAGAAAAAAAAGATCGTAATTACGGATATGGAATTTTGGTGTTGGGTGCCGTTTCTGCGATCTTAACCATGCCACTTTTTATCTTTTTATATAAATATTTCCCGGAGATAGAATTTTACATTGGAGACAATCTGGTGAAGTTAGATTACATTCTTCTCTTTCTGGGGATTTTCTTTTTGACCTATTATTTATTGCGAAAATTCAGGGTGTTTGTGGTAGCTGTAGTGCTTGCTGGTTTGCTACTGATGACAATTACTAACTTTGCTGATTTATACACTTTTAAAGATTTAAAAAACGATTATTATACGTTTTTGTTTGACCTTTCAGGAGATTCTTTTGAAAAGGATTTCACCTTTATGGATAAGAAGTTTAAAAAAGAAACGGTACTGCGTGAAGCGATCAATTATAATGATCCCGACTTGAGAAATTATGCAGCGAGCATAGCCATAAAACATTTTGATGATAAGGAACATTTGGCAGAGAACAAGAAATGGGTACAGTTTTTTTCTGTGTTTAAAGAGATATATAACAATTGGAAATATGTTTATGATCCGGTAAATGAAGATTATTATTCATCTGCAACTTCTACCTTGCGTCAGTTGAGTTATGACGATTATTTTAAAGGGGATTGTGATGATTATTCAATTATGATGGCCGCCTGTATCAAAGCCATTGGCGGTGAAGTGCGTCTTGTTCGAACGACTGTAAAGCGCAGAGACGGAACAGAGGTCGGGCACATGTATCCGGAGGTGAAATTTGGCAATACAGAGGATTTGGAGAAGATCGTCTATTTAATCAAGAACATCTTTTTTGAAGAAGAGTCTCAAGATCAGCCCATTTTTTATTTTCAGGATAGCAAAGGTTTTATATGGTTGAATTATGATTATAATGACGCTTACCCCGGGGGGAAATACCAAAGTGATGTCCGGGAAAGTGAAATTGTGATTTAATTCTATTTCTGATTGTATTATCTAAAAAAAAGTATTATCTTTTTCGTTCTCAATGTGTATCTCTTATTAAATCAAGCTGATGTTTAAAAATTATGATTTTTGCTGTCCGTTTTGTAATGCGGTCTTGAACAAAAAAGAAAGTGTTGTTTTAAAAACAAAAAGGAAGAACGGGGAGGAGGGATTGATTTACTTATCTGCCACTGTTGGAGATTATGAATATCGGCACGAACCGGATATTCAGTTTGATGAAGGAGAAGTATTGGATTTTTTATGCACAGCTTGTGATGCTAGTTTAAATTCTAAAGAGTTTAGTAATTACGGTAGGGTAAAGATGATCGTGAAAGAAGAAGAGATAGAGTTTGATGTGATTTTTTCCCGAAAATCGGGTGTTCATAAAACCTATTTAATTACGGAAGACGGTATTGAGACTTACTCAGGAACATAAATCACAATTTTACGTATCTTTATTGAAACAAAAAGTGAACAAACATGAAAAAATTACTCTTTGCAGGTGTTGTGGGAGCAGTAATGATAAGTGTATCATCCTGTAATAAAAATAATGGTTGCCCCAATAATTCTGAAAAAGCATTTGTGCGAGACTATACCGACTCGGATACCTGCGGTATTTTATTTCAGTTAGAAGATGGTACAAAACTAGAACCGATCAATCGTTCTGAATTTCCAAACATCAATTATGAGGACGGACAATTGATTTGGTTAAAACACAAAGAAGCTTCTGGCGCAAGTATTTGTGGAATGGGAGAAATTATTGAGATCAAATGTGTTTCTGAACGGGAATTTTAATGTAGAACGATAATCTCGGGAAGATTGTTTTCCTTGTATATTTTTAAATGCAAACCCTTTGAGAGATGGTCTATCTTTTCTACTGAATTGAGTTGTTCATGCAGTACTTTTCCACCATATTTATTGCTTGAATCAGCATAAAAAAGAGAAATTTCAAACCGATTATCACCCGGATATACACTCACTTTTTTAGATTCAAACGGAAGATTGTTTTTGGGATCGTATATAACTTGATTATTAATGCGAAGTGTGATGTCAAAGGGTAAATGATCAATTTCTTCTGCAACGTTCAAGGGTAATTCCAATAGTTGTAGATTTACTTTTTCCTTTGCATAAGTCTGTATGGCGTGAGAGATAGCTGAAAAATTTCCCTGCCATTGATCGGCGATAAAAGAACTCCCTGAATTGTCAATTTTATATTTCTGATCATCTACCTCAATGTGAATACTAACTCCACCACGGTCATAAACCTGACCTTCATTAGTAGATGTAACCTGGTCAAATTTATTTTTCACCATAACCGCATACAAATCATCCAGTTCTTTTTTTTTGGCTTTCCAGGAGATGACTGTCTCAGCCTGATATCTCCAGTATTTCCAACTACAGCTATCATTAGAAATATAAATGGCTTCGGAAACGGGTAACATTCCTCCTCCATCATTCCATTGGATCACCAATTCACCCGGGGATTTTGGAGGCCCTTTTTTTTGACCTTCAGGGCAAGCTGTTAACAAGAAGAAAAGTCCTATTGTTGCAATTAGCGTGAATACTTTCATAACTTAAATAGATACAGCTGATTTGATCGCAATCAGGCGGTCGTCTTTTAAAATAGGAATGACGGGAGCTGTGTTTGGCGTGAGACAATATTTAATGTCCTCATTGAGGTTGAGGTTCCGCAATCTTCTTCTGTGAGAAGATGCTTTCAGGTATCCAAAAATATTATCTTTTGCACTTAAATACAGGTATTTTGCTGCAATAGAGGCATCTTCTTCACTTTGAAAATTACCGGTAGATAACAAATGATCCTGAATGGCTCCGGCACAAATCGTATCTTCCAGATTAAATTTATTTTGCCAACCAGAACACAAACACAATACATTTTTATTTTGATCGACCAACCAGTTTTTTAAAGCATCCAAATTAGATAGGGCCCCTATGACTACCTGACCGGCTTCTTTTGCAATATTGATAGATTTGGTACCATTGGTGGTACTTAACACAATTGTTTTTCCTTTAATTTCTTCGCCCATATAAGAAAAGGGTGAGTTTCCGTACTCAAAGCCCTCAACAATTTGACCCTGACGCTCTGCTCCAACAATGTATCCCTTATCCTTATATTCTTTTGCTTCTTTCACGGTAGAAACAGGGATCACTTCTTTAACGCCATGATGAAAGGCTGTACAGATAGCAGATGTGGCTCTCAATACATCAATTACAACAATGATATCAAATTCGTTTTTGTACAGAGAGAATAAAAAAGGAGAGAAGCACACTTCTATTTTTTTTCTCGAATCCAGGTTTTCCATGCCCCGAAAGTAAAAAAAAACTACCTATAGACGTGCAGGAGGTAGAAATAATCTATTGAACTTGTCAAAAGTCGACAAGAAAAACTACGCGCAAAGCATTGTGTCCACTGGACTTCGACTAATTTTTCTTCCGTCCGCCTGAGGGGATGCAAGAAAAATGGAGCCTTGCCAGCAAACACAAGCCTTCACGCTCGAAATTTCCCCGCCAACTTTTGACAAGCTCATTCACATTTTATTTGAAAAAATTATAAAAGAGTAAGATTTGACTTAAAACAAGGAGTTAATCCAGGTGCATAAAATCTTTCTTCGCCAACAATTCTTCATCCGATTCCCGAACATCTTCGTCATCCACACAACAGTCTACCGGACAAACTGCCGCACATTGGGGTTCATCATGAAATCCTTTACACTCTGTACATTTATCAGGGACAATAAAATAAACATCCATATCTACAGGCTCCTGATCTTTATCAGTATCTACCGTAGCATCTCTGTTGGGTAATTTTACCATACCGGTTAATCCGGTTCCATCAGAATATCTCCACTCAGCTCCCCCCTCATAAATAGCATTATTGGGGCATTCGGGTTCACAAGCCCCGCAATTAATGCACTCATCTGTAATAATAATTGCCATTTACTCTGATTTTCGTTTTACTTTTGCAAATATAAGTGGTCTACGAATGAATACAAGAGAAAAGAGCAACATATTATCCCGATTAGGTGTAATTCTTCAACATTTGGCTGAAGAAACTCCCTGGCCGGGATATGAAATGGGCATCAATCAATCTGAATATGAGAAATTAAATGAGTGGGTAGAGCAGGTGCACATCTACAATGGCTGGTTTAAATCCGCTGAAGTACGTAAAGCCTTCAAAGGAATAGCCGGCTGGTTATCTGCTGAAAAATTAGAAAATTGGGTACAGCCTTATGTGAAAACGGATAAAACTCCTCAAAAAGTAGCCATTATTATGGCGGGAAATATTCCTTTGGTGGGTTTTCACGATTTTATCTCGGTTTTTCTATCGGGCCATAAAGCCGTAGTAAAAATGGCTTCAGATGATCGCCACCTTTTTCCGGCACTTTTGAATACCATGGCACTCTTTGATCAAAGCGTCCTGGATGAGGTAGAACTGGTAGAAGAGCGCATGAAAAATTTTGATGCCGTCATTGCCACCGGTTCTGATAATTCTGCCCGGTATTTTGAATCTTATTTTGGGAAATATCCGCACATTATCCGAAAAAATAGAAATTCAGTAGCCTTGATTACCGGTGAAGAAGATGCAACAGAACTAAATTTACTGGGAAAAGATATTTTTGATTTTTACGGGCTGGGATGCAGAAATGTATCGCAAATCTGGATTCCTGAATCCTTTGACCTGAATCGTTTTTTTGAAGCCATTTACGATTACAACTCCATCATTCATCATAATAAATACGCCAACAATTACGATTATAATAAGGCCGTTTATTTGATGAACAAAGAGCAATTGTTGGACAACGGTTTTTTATTACTCAAAGAGGATCAATCCCTCCATTCACCATTGGCTATGTTGCATTATCAGCGATACAAGGATGAAAAAGAATTTGAAGAATTTACAAGAAAAAATGCTGATCAAATTCAGCTGATTGTGGGAAGAAATCACCTGCCTTTTGGTAAAGCACAACAACCCGGTCTGGAAGATTATGCAGATGGGATAAACACCCTGGAATTCTTGTCGAAGTTGTAAAGAAAATCGGTTAGATAAACGAAAGTCAACACAATTTTAAGCGAAAATCCCTCTTGGGATCCTTCAATTTTATGTACATTCGTGTGCTCAAAATGACAAGATAAAAATGACAAAAATTAAGTTTGGAACAGACGGTTGGAGAGCGATTATCGCAAAAGAATACACGGTTGATAATGTCGCAAGAGTAAGCCTTGCAGTTGCTGAATGGCTAAAAAAGAATTTTGAAAAACCTTCGGTTGTAATCGGTCACGATTGCCGTTTTGGTGGAGCCCTCTTTGTAGAAACTGCAGTAAAAGTATTGATAGAAAAAGGGATTTCGGTTCAAATGAAAAAAGAGGGATTTGTTTCCACTCCGGCTATTTCTTACGCCACAAGAGAATTGAATGCTTCTTTAGGGATTGTCATTACGGCCAGCCACAATCCGCCTTCTTATAATGGGTATAAATTAAAGGGCAATTTTGGCGGACCTCTTTTACCTGAAGAGGTGGATGCCGTTGAACAACTCATTCCGGATGAAAATACGATTGACCTGGATAATATATCTATTGAAAATGGAGTAAAGAAAAAGTTGGTCAATTATGTGGACATTGAAGAGATGTACCTCAAAAAAGTACAGGAATCTTTTGATCTGGATTTGATTGCGAATGCAAAATTTGGATGGGCGTATGATGCCATGTACGGTTCCGGACAAGAAGTAATGAAAAAGTTATTGCCCAATATAGAATTGTTGCACTGTGATTACAATCCCTCATTTATGGGACAAGCACCTGAACCAATCGATAAAAATTTACGGGAATTCTCTGATTTGATGCGTATGAATGCTGATTTGCATTGCGGTTTGGCGACAGATGGAGATGCAGATCGTATCGGTTTGTATAATTCAAGCGGAATTTTTGTTGATTCACACCACATTATTTTATTGACAATCCATTATCTGGTCAAATACAAGAATTTAGGAGGAAAGGTGATTACAGGGTTTAGTTCAACACCGAGAATTAAAAAATTGTGTAAACATTACGGTTTAGAACATGAAGAAGTAAAAATCGGGTTTAAATACATTGCCGGTAAAATGGCCGATCCTTCAGAAGATGTGTTGTTGGGAGGAGAGGAATCAGGAGGTATAGCCATCAAAACATTTATCCCTGAACGGGATGGAATCTGGATGGGGCTCACGATATGGGAGTATATGGCAAAAACCGGGAAATCACTGGAAGAATTAATTGCAGAGATTTACGAAATTGTGGGGCCATTTGCTTTTGAACGCAATGATCTGCATATTTCTGAAGAAAAGAAAACGGCTATTATTGAGCAGTGTAAGTCAGACACGTTTCACATGTTCGGAAAATATAAAGTGAAAGCTGTAGAGACATTGGATGGCTTTAAATATCATTTTGATGAAGATCGTTGGTTGATGATTCGCCCTTCAGGAACAGAACCGGTACTGCGAACTTATGCGGAAGCACCGACTTTAGATGAGGTCAGAACTATTTTACAAGCTTGTAAATTAACAATTGGTGCTTGATGGCCGGCAACACCATTGGACATATCTTTAGACTCACAACTTTTGGAGAATCACACGGAAAAGCGATCGGAGGGATAATAGATGGTTGTCCTGCCGGAATAAAAGTTGATATTGACGCCGTTCAACAGCAGTTGGACAGAAGAAAACCCGGGCAATCAAGAATAACAACACAGCGAAAAGAGGAAGATGAAGTTCAGTTTTTGTCCGGGATATTCGAAGGAAAAACACTGGGAACACCGATTGGATTCATTATCCCCAATAAAGATCAGCAATCAAAAGACTATTCCTCCATCAAAAAAGTGTACAGACCTTCTCATGCAGACTTTGTGTACCAGGAAAAATATGGCATCAGAGATTATCGTGGCGGAGGCAGGAGTAGTGCGCGAGAAACGGCCTGTCGTGTAGTTGCAGGAGCTTTAGCACAGCAGGTTTTACAGAAAAAAGGCATTGAAATCACAGCTTTTGTTAGTCAGGTTGGACATCTTAAACTCACAGATGATTATCAGGATATTGATTATAATAAGATTGACGACAATTTGGTCAGGTGTCCAAGTGCAGAGTTAGCGGCTGAAATGGTTGGTTTTATTGATAAAATCAGAAAAGAGGGTGATTCAGTAGGAGGCACGATCCAATGCCGCATTAAAAATCCTGTAATCGGTTTAGGAGAGCCTGTTTTCGATAAGTTACATGCGGATTTAGGGAAAGCCATGCTCAGCATCAATGCCGTTAAGGGTTTTGAAATAGGATCCGGATTTGGAGGGGTTGAGATGAAGGGCTCTGAACACAATGATGAATTTGTCGTTAAGGGTGAAGAAGTAAGAACTTCTACCAACCATTCAGGAGGAATTCAGGGTGGGATTTCTAACGGCGAAGAAATCTATTTCAACCTTGCTTTTAAACCCGTTGCAACCATTTTTAAGCCCCAAAAAACCGTTGATCAAAGCGGAGAAGCAACTGAACTGAAAAATGAGGGACGTCACGACCCCTGTGTAGTTCCCAGAGCCGTGCCCATTGTAGAGGCTATGGCGGCTATTGTTTTGTTGGATCACTATTTGAGGTTACAAGCTGTTCGTTTTTAGCAATCACCACACTAGAATGCTGAGATGTCGTAATGCAGACCGACCGTAGGAAGTATCTGTATTGATGATGTGAGTTTGATTGGGTTATGAGTGTAAATATTGCGAAGGATTAAACTAAAATCAAATTATTATAATATCTTATAAGCATAACTATTGGTCATTATAATATTAATTTGTACATTTGAAATAAAAAATGTTCAACAGAACAATAGAAAATACCATCAAAGAAAAGATTGGTGGTGGAAAAGCCATTGTAATTGTTGGTGCAAGGCAAGTTGGAAAAACAACCTTGTTGAATAACCTTCTTAAAGATAAGGATTTTTTATTTTTAGATGCTGATGACCCCGCCACAAGAAATCTCTTACAAAGCCCCACCACAGAGCAAATTAGAACAATTATTGGCAAGTATAAATATATTTTTATTGATGAGGCTCAAAGAGTACCAGGAATCGGCTTAACATTAAAAATAATTACCGACCAATTTAAAAATGTTCAACTGTTTGTTAGTGGTTCTTCCTCTTTTGATTTAGGAAACCAACTAAATGAGCCGTTAACCGGTAGGAAATGGGAGTACGAGCTATTTCCCATTTCGTGGGAGGAATACGAAAATAAAATTGGATTTGTAAAATCTGAGCAGCAATTAGAAAACAGGTTGTTATATGGGTTTTATCCTGAAGTGATTAACAATCAAGGTAATGAAAGAGAAACCTTAAAAAATCTGGTAAACAGCTACCTTTATCGCGATATTTTAGCATTTTCAGAGATTAGAAAACCTGAGGTGCTGGAAAAATTGTTGCAGGCACTTGCCTTGCAAATGGGAAGTGAAGTAAATTACAATGAATTAGCTGGATTAATAGGTATCAATAAAGTTACCATTCAAAAATATATTGAAATTCTTGAAAAAGGATACATTGTTTTTAGATTGCATAGTTTTAGCCGAAACATAAGAAATGAAATAAAGCAAAACCGAAAAATCTATTTTTATGACAACGGCATTCGTAATATGATTATTGGCAACTTTAACCAATTAGATTTGCGTGTGGACAAAGGAGCCTTATGGGAAAACTTTTTAGTGTCGGAAAGAAGAAAGCAGAACATTTATAACGACACCTTTGCAAAAACGTATTTTTGGAGAACAAAGCAACAACAAGAAATTGATTTTGTAGAAGAAATAAATGGTCAAATTGCAGCATTCGAATTCAAATGGAAAAATAAAAAGGCTAAATTTCCCAAAACCTTTACGGAAACATACAAAGCCAAATGTACAGTAATTACTAGAAAAAACTTTAGAGAGTTTGTGAAGATGTAAGCTGAACAGCCAACAGTAAAAAACCGTTGATTAAAGCGGAGAAGCAACCGAGCTGAAAAACGAGGGACGTCACGACCCCTGTGTGGTTCCCAGAGCCGTACCCATTGTAGAGGCTATGGCAGCTATTGTTTTATTGGATCACTATTTGAGGTTACAAGCTGTTCGTTTTTAGCACCCCCCTTATTTCATTTTGATTATATTTAGGTGATTATATGGTGTTATGAATCAGTTATCCTACGATATTGAGATTTTGGATGAACCTATTGAATTTGATGGTAGGCGTCATGAAAAATCGGTGAAAATCGTATCCTACTACGCCCAAAAAAAAGTTGAAGAACGTTACCTGGGATTGATCTATCCTGAAAAAATTTACGACGATATAGAAGCAGGAAAGCCCATTAACATTGACAACTGCTATGTTAAGAATTTTAATATCAATGAGTATCGTAAGCAAAGAAAGTTAGGAGAGCAGGAGTTGGTAATAATTCATGGGGTATCTGCAGAGAACGCTTTTTTTGACTGCGACTCTTTTACAGATTTTTCTTACGTTAAGTTCAAGGATAAGGCCGATTTTGACCATGCCATATTTTCTCATGGTTCGCTGAGTTTTATTCATTCGATTTTTGAAACAGAAACGATTGACTTTTCTTCCTGTAATTTTCACTCTCACCAAACGCTTTTTCAGTATGCGGAGTTTTATGGTGAGACACTGAAGTTTGAGGCCTCCAATTTTGACGGGGAGTTGATTTCTTTTATTAACGCTGTTTTGAAATGCAAAACGGTAACATTCAAGAGAGTTAATTTTTATAGCGGAAAGGTGAAATTTCACTTCACTGAGTTTGGGAAGGGAAATAAAATATTTGAGAAGATCAAATTTTATGGTTCTGTATTAGATTTTCACCGTGTAATTTTTAATTCGGGTAAGATCGATTTCAGAAGATCATTGTTTGGAGATACGCACGTCACTTTCCAAGAGTCTGAAATGACAAGTGGTAAGCTGACTTTTAGATTAGCCACTTTTAAAGGGGGTGATCTGACCTTTCGGAGAATGGATTTCGGAAAAGATGAAGCCAATTTTGATCATATTTCATTTGGAGGTAGAAAGATCTCGTTTGAATCTTGTACTGCTGATGTCATAAGTATTGCAAATTCGGATATTCATGCAACACTTGATTTGAGGGTCAAGCGCGCCAATGTAATTGACCTGTCGGATACCTATCTGCATTCGATAACGGATATGAGCTTTCAAAAACCGGATTCGCTGAATCAGTTGATTATAAAAGGAACCCGCAACCTTGGAAAAATCATCATTGAATGGAAAAAGCACCGGGTACGCGAGTTGATACTCAATCAAAAAGACGAAAAAAACGCCTTAATCGCCGAACAATTCAACATCATTAAGGACAATTTTGCTAAAAACGGGCAATATACTGATGAGGATTGGGCCTATGTTTACTTTAAACGCTATGAGTTAAAAAGCAACCGTGAAAGCGGACTGATCAAATACAGGAACTTTAAGCCCATTGTTCATCTATTTTACTTTTTAAAGTTACTGGTTTTTGATAAAATGGGATTATATGCTACCAGTCCAAATCGTGTGTTTATCAGTATGGTGTTTACTATTATCGGTTTTGGTGGGATTTATATGTTTTTTGATATGCTGCAGCTGGGAGAACTGGTCAACTCTGTAGGTGCGCCGGATCATCTCGGAGTTATTGATAAATCATTATACCACAGCGCCATCACATTTTTTACTATTGGCTACGGGGATTATTATCCGACCGGCTTGAACAGGTTTGTTTCCGGCTCTGAAGGTTGGGTAGGGGTGTTTATGATGTCTTACTTTACGGCAGCTTTTGTAAGAAAAATATTGCGTTAATCCCTCACCCGATTCATTCCCATGGCCTTCAACATCCAACTAGGCAAACGCTTTTTCGGATCTCGTTTTTTCAGGTTGATATACCAGCCCATTTTCTTCATCACCGGAACTTTATGCGTTTCCACAAATTCAACCCAGGCTCCATCCGGATCTTCAATGTAAGAGAATCGTCCACCGGCTTCTCCCATATCAAAAGTTTCTCCGCTATCAATGGTAAATGGAAATCCTGCCGCTTCACATTCTTTTTTTAATTCATCCATCCCCTGTACATCAAAACACAAGTGAATATATCCCCAATCACCCCAATAACGGTTTTCGAATATTTTTCGACCTGCTCTTTCAAGTGGTTGTACCAGTTCAATTTTAGTTGGTCCCAACAACTGGGCAAAAGGCCCGTTTCTTTCTTCTTTGTGGGATAGGAGTACACGCCTAAACTTTTGCTCTCCTGAGGGTAAACCTTTGAAGCAGTCAAATGCCCCGGTTTCGTCGTATTCAACGGTTTCGTATTCCAGAATATCTCTGTATAATTTGAGCGATTTGTCAATGTCGCTAACGCCTATCATTACGCCGGCTACTCCTCCTGTTTTTGCCGGATGTTTGGTGTTCACAAACCAACCGTCACCCGGAACGATATTAAAAATATTGCCGTTGGGATCTTCTACAAAATAATTGAGATCACCGTTAGGAGCTTGTTGCAGATCGCCTAAAATTTTTACACCCTTGTTCTTGTGATAATCAAACGAAGCCTTAACATCCTTTGACTTGATTCGGCAAGCGTAAAAGCCCAAATCTCCCAATTGAATATCAAATTCAGCTTTCTCTGTAGGTCTTGACGTAAATTGCCAAATTTCCATGCCGCCGCCGCTTTCCATACTCAAAGCCAACGTTGCTGTCCTGCTGTGGACGTCACCACCGGTATATCTGGTCATTAGGGGAGCTTCTGCTGCTTCTTCAAAGATGCGCACATCAATACCAAACATTTCACGATACCATTTCCAAATCTCCTGTACGTCCGGAACACCAATTCCCATTTGTTGTATACCTGATATGATTTTTGCCATCTTCTTGCGTTTAGAAATGCAAATATAATTGTTTTACGGAGCTATATATTTTCCCCCTGAAGGTTAGAGATAAAGGCAAAGGAAAAATAGCTGCTGAAGATGGTTTGATTTTTGCTACTTTTGAAGACATGAAATTTCTGAGCGTATTTATCTTTTTATTTATTTCTACGGTATCATTCGGTCAAATTCGTTTGTACATGGGAGCATCTACTACAAACACAGAAATAGCCTATACCATAAAAGATAATCGGGTATATTCCGGAGATGGGCGATTTAGCACCACTGTAGTCTACCGTCTGGAAAACAATAAGGTGTACCAGGGAAATTCTACCATGACTTTTGATTGCCTCTACACCATTGATGGAAATAAAGTATACCGCGGAAGTTCTACTTTTTCATCTGACATTATTTATACCATAGAAAATGGAAAAGTGTACCGGGGAAATACCACTTTTTCAACAGACTGTGTACTGACGATCGAGGAGAATAAAATATATATGGGGGATTCTAATTTTAGCTCAGATTGCATTATTACGATAGAAGGAGAAAATATACTTTCCAATGCTTTTCTGGCATGTATTGTCGGACCTTATTAAATGAATGTATGAAGAAAATAGGCTTGTTCATCACGCTTTTTTTGACTTTAAATGCAAACGCAATGGATATTTCTGTTGCGGACACCTCAAGAGCTGACTCTACCTATACTGTGGTTGACTTTACCCAGCTGTCACAATTGTTTTATAAATCAGCATCTCCTGAAATTAAAATTAAATTCGGAAAGGATTACCAGGGATACAGAATTGTACTGGACAATGATACCACGCAACTGTATACAGATGCTGCTGTTGTACTTTCTGACCTGAAAAGAGGCGATCATACCCTAACGATTTTTAAAGAAACGGGAGATCAGACAGATGTGCATTCAAAAACGTTCAAAATAAAGAATCGTCCACCACTCATTACCAATGATGCTACCGTTTTTGGGATTTTAATGTTTGTCTTGTTTTTGATCTTCAGAACAGCAAGAATGAAGTCGTTCAGGAAGTTTTATCGCATTGTTCCTGCACTTTTGTTGTGCTATTTTATTCCGGCGGGGCTTAATTCACTGGGGATTATCTCCAGTGCAGAATCTGATTTGTATTACATGGCATCCCGTTATTTACTGCCTGCAAGTTTAGTGTTGTTGTGTTTGAGTATAGATTTGAAAGGCATTATGAAGTTGGGATCAAAAGCGATTACCATGTTTTTTGCAGCCACCATTGGAATTGTGGTGGGAGGTCCTTTAGCCCTGTGGCTAGTGTCATTATTTGCTCCTGAAGTACTCAATGACGAAATTTGGAGGGGTTTGTCTACAGTTGCGGGATCATGGATAGGAGGAGGCGCCAATCAAACAGCCATGAAAGAAATATACGGCGCCAGTGATCAACTTTTCTCAGCCATGATTGTGGTAGATGTCTTTGTGGCAAATATTTTCATGTCAATCTTATTGTTTGGAACCGGTTTCGATAAAAAAATCAATAAGTTTTTAAAAGCAGATGACAGTGCAATTGAAGGTTTGAAAAAGAAAATGGAAGATTTTCAGGCAAGCATTTCTAAAGTTGCCACTTTCAATGATATTGTTTTTATGATGGGAGTTGCTTTCTTTAGTGTGGGGATGTCGCATCTCATTGCCGATTATCTGGGGCCTGCTATTTACGATTACTTACAGTTGTTGAAAGAGACATCTCCCAATGCAGCTAACCTCATGGCCTCTTTTGGAAGTCAATTTTTCTGGTTGGTTGTTTTTGCCACCATTTTTGGTATTCTCTTATCCTTTACCAGATTTAAGAGCCTTGAAGGTGCGGGCGCTTCAAAAATGGGGAGTTTGTTCCTGTATATTTTAGTGGCTACAATCGGGATGAAAATGGACATTGGTGAACTGATTGCCAATTGGGGGATTTTTAAATTCCTTATTTCAATTGGATTGATATGGATTGCTGTGCATGCCTTGTTTTTATTTGTGGTGGCTAAATTGATCAAAGCGCCTTTCTTTTATGTGGCCGTCGGTAGTCAGGCAAATGTAGGAGGCGCAGCATCTGCCCCTATTGTCGCCAGTGCTTTTAGCCCCTCTTTGGCACCGGTGGGGGTATTATTGGCGGTTTTGGGATACGCAGTCGGTACTTTTGCCGCCATTCTGTGTACTTTATTGATGCAGTCATTGACCTTATAATGAAACTAACTGTATGTACGATATTCTTTTTGCTGGTAAATGTGGGGTCATTTGCTCAAATCCTGGTGGACGATCCCTCAAAAGACTTGGGTGATATCTATGAGAATAAAGGAAAAGTAACTTCTGTTTTCACCTTAAAAAATCCCTATAAAGAAGATACTATCCGTATTTATGATATAAAAACTTCTTGCGGTTGTACGGCTATTTTATCAGACGACACCCTTATTTATCCCCAAAGCTCCACGCAGTTAAAATTCAGTTATGATCCCAAGGGAAGAGCGGGATTGTTCACAAAAAGTATAGAAGTCATTTCAAGAATTGGTGTATACGATCAAAATCGACTGTTCTTAAAAATATCGGGAAATGTTGTGGCAGAAAATGCCATTGTACGTGAGGTAGATGCGGAGTTAAAACAGTACCTGGTAGCCCCTGCTAATTTTTATACGGTAACTCCTTACGACACCTCCTATCTGGATTTTAATTTCTTTATTTCCCTGGTGAACGACCTCTCTTATGAAATCGATTTTTATCAGTTCACTACAATCGGATTTGAAGTGGGAGTGGAAGATTACAAAGAAATTGAGCAATTTGAAACCTTGCTTGCCTATACAAAAAGAAAAATAATGCGTGAGTTCCGCACAAGAGGGTATGATCCCAACACTGTTTTTTTTGACGATCCGGTCTTTAAAAAACAACAACTTCCCTTATGGGCAAAGGCTGCTGTTAAAGTATACTCTGTAAATTTTGGAAGTGATTTAATTGAGGAATCTCTCATTCAAATGGAGGATAAAGAAATGGTGAAAAATGATAACCTCATGTTGAACTATGAGCGTTTTTCACGACCAGATCCGGATGAAGTACTGGCAGAGATCAATTTTGAAGCACTGGAGGGGAAGTTGTTTGTCAATCAAAGGCTCGATTTGCAGGGAGTGATGTTTGCTCCCGCACGCATGTCACATAAAGAACAGCAGAAATATGTAAAAAAGTTGAGCAAGCAGATCATTAAACAGCTAAAAAAAACATCCGGAGTTTCAAAAGAAGTGGTGCAGGTAGATTTTGATTCATTGATCCATCATCCAAAAGATAAATTCAAGTTTTTGTTATGGGATAAATCAGATGTAGAAGCACAGCAAAAATTTACCTATGAAGTACAGGCGGATCATATTACTCCTCCCAAATTACCCACCTACAAACAATCCACCCTACTTTCAACAACAATAGATGAATCTTCAAAAGAATTTGCCTATTTCTGGAAAAACATTCTACTCAATCACCGAGCTGGTCATCCAATTCACTTGTTGATTGAATCTTCAAAATCACACATCCCAAGAAATGGGGAAGAAAACACCTTATTATTTGCCCAAAAAGACGGAAATAAGGCCAGGGCGTTTCTAGAGAAAAAATTTTTGGAAGAAACAGGAAAGGAATTAGAGGTGACAGTTGAAGCCTATGTCCATGGTCCGGCATATAATCAATACAATAAAAAATATACTGATTATGCACAGTACGAGTATTTGAATATTATTCCTTTGGTGCATCAACAAGAACAAGAAAACAAGCATTCTCCCCATCCTTATCGGGTGAATTTTGATTACTTTTTTAACGGTATTGATACCGCTTCATGGGTGTTTAACAAGTTTGCAAATTATCTGGCAGAGGAGGTTCATCAGTTTGGCTATGTCAGTTTAATTATAGAATCTTCCATTTCAGAGATTCCGATAGAGCGGAATAAAGCAAATATTTATCTTGCCTATGAACGTGCTTTAGAAAGCCAAAAACGGATTAGGGATTGTATGAAAAAACGCCTGGTTGATCCCAATCGAATTCTATTTGTTGAAGAACGATTTTTGAAACAAGGGCCGCCTTATGATGGATCGGTGCCGATCATCAAGTATAGAGATTGGCAATATTTGAAAGTAATTCCTAAAAAATACCTTACACAATGAAATATCTGTTTACCGCCATTTTGTTCCTTTTTTTGAGTCCTCTCTTTGGGCATAAATTTTACGTTTCCATTGCAGATATGGAATATGATGAAGCGGATAAAAAAATCAATGTATCGCTGAAGATGACCGCACATGATTTTGAATATATTCTGGAACTGAAGTACGGAAAAAAGATCCATTTGGAAGAATACAGCGACACTTCAGCAGTGATGGATTATTCTAAACTTTATTTAAAGCAAAATTTCAAATTGTTTTCAGGAGGCGAACAGTGTCCTATGATCTTCGTAGGTCACGAACTAACACTAAGAGATGAGCTGTATTTTTACTTTTCATTTGCTCCCGTTAAAGATCCTTCTGCCATTAAAATTGTAAATAAGCTGCTCTTCAGCTTATCAGACCAACAACAAAATATCGTGCATTATCGTTATAAAAATGTAACGAAAAGTGTAACTTTGATATCTTCTCAAAGCGAAGACGAACTACTATTTGAAAAATAACCATGAAGATCATTAACCAGCTATTTGTATTTACCCTTTTATTTGCTGTCACCTCTACTTTTTCTCAGTCCAGAACAAACAACAATAAATTCAGGCAGTTGAAAGATGAGTGGGCCACGCCAAACGTGTATCGCAATGCCGCAGGAGCTCCGGGGCCTCATTATTATCAGCAGAAAGCGGATTATAAAATGAACATTGTCCTGGATGATGAAAAGCAAACCATTAGCGGTTCTGAAACCATTACCTACACCAATAATTCACCGGATCCATTGGATTATATTTGGTTGCAGTTAGATCAAAACATTAGAAAACCGGGTTCTGATGCCCAGTTGACAAGAACAAATACAATTGAAGACTTATCCTCTCCTTATGCGCTGAAACGGCAGTTTAATGTACTGGAATTTGAAGGGGGATTTAACCTGACCAAAGTAACAGATGCTTCCGGGAGCCCCTTAGACTATACAGTTGTGGGAACTATGATGCGAATCAATCTGTCTAAAACTTTAACAACCGGAGATAAATTTTCTTTTAATGTAGACTGGTGGTACAATATCAATGACCGTATGAAAATTGGAGGACGATCCGGCTATGAATATTTTAAAGAAGAGGATAATTATCTCTATACCATTGCTCAGTTTTTCCCTAGAATGTGTGTGTATAATGATGTAGAAGGCTGGCAAAATAAGCAGTTTTTGGGTCGTGGTGAGTTTACCTTACCCTTTGGTGATTACGAAGTGTCCATTACAGTGCCTTCAGATCATATTGTGGCAGCAACAGGAGAACTTCAAAACGCTTCTAAGGTCTTGTCATCTGAGCAACGATCGCGTTGGGAAAAAGCAAAAGGATCAGATGAACCGGTATTTATTGTCACAGAAGAAGAAGCAAAAAATGCTGAAAAATTAAAAGCAGAAGGAACAAAAACATGGGAATTTGAAGCTGAAAATGTACGGGATTTTGCATTTGCTTCTTCCAGAAAATTTATTTGGGATGCACAAAGGGTGAAACAAGAAACCAAGACGGTGATGGCCATGTCTTATTATCCGAAAGAGGGAAATCCGCTTTGGGAGAAATATTCCACGCGGGTAGTGGCGCAAACGCTTAAAACCTATAGTAAGCATACCTTTGATTATCCGTACCCGGTGGCCATATCTGTACACGCCAATTATATCGGTATGGAATACCCTATGATTTGTTTTAACGGAGGACGCCCCAATGCTGACGGAACGTATTCTGAACGGACAAAATACGGCATGCACTCAGTGATTATTCATGAAGTGGGGCACAATTATTTCCCCATGATCGTGAATTCAGATGAGCGTCAATGGACCTGGATGGATGAAGGCTTAAATACTTTTTTGCAGTATCTAACAGAACAAGAATGGCAAAGAGACTATCCTTCCAGAAGAGGGCCTGCGCATCTGATTGTCGATTATATGAAAGGCGATAAGAATTACATTTCACCCATCATGACCAATTCAGAATCCATTTGGCAATTTGGGGATAATGCTTACGGAAAACCGGCCACTGCTCTCAATATATTGAGAGAAACGATTTTGGGAAGAGAATTGTTTGATTATGCTTTTAAAACTTACGCCACCAGATGGATGTTTAAACATCCTACACCTGCAGATTTCTTTAGAACTATGGAAGATGCCTCAGCGGTTGATTTGGATTGGTTTTGGAGAGGTTGGTTTTATACCAATGATCATGTAGATATTGCTTTAGAGTCTGTTCAATGGTATCAGTTAAACACAAAAAACCCTGAAATTGAAAAAGAATTTGAAAAACAGGTGGATCAAATGGAAAATAAAAACATTTCTGAGCTTCGAAATAAGGCAGAGATAGAGAAGACGACCAATGAAGAAAATCCCCTCCTGGATGATAAATACAATACAGCTGATCCTTATTCTGTAACAGATGAAGATCGGGAAAAATATAAAGAGTTTCTGGCATCTTTATCTGAAGAGGATAAGGAGTTGTTAGATAAAGGCTACCATTTTTATCAATTAGATTTTACCAATAAAGGTGGATTAGTTATGCCTTTGATATTGCGATTTACCTTTGCGGATAACACTACCGAAGTGATTCGTATACCTGCTGAAATTTGGCGATTTGATGATCAACAGATCTCTAAAGTATTCATCTTTCAAAAACAAGCAGTGGGGATAGAGTTGGATCCCTTTCTTGAAACTGCTGACACCGAATTAGAAGACAATTACTGGCCAAGAAAATCTATCCCCTCTAAGTTTGATGTTTTTAAGCAAAGATCCAGGTAATAAAAAACAGAAATTTAGTCGGTTGATCGCTCAACGACTTTCTTCAATGGCACGGATGATAATCGCTGCGGCTTGTTGAATTTCTTCTTTTGTGATACATAGAGGAGGGGAGAGCCTGAAACTATTGGGGGAAGACAAAAACCAAAAACTGATTAATCCCAGTTCAAGACAACGGTCAACTACTTTTTCCTGACTTCCGCACTGACTTTCTCTCATTTTTATAACTAACTGTATTTCTGCAA